>NZ_JAUJUH010000001.1:0-954570 GCF_030484085.1 Erwinia wuhanensis | reverse complement strand
AGCAAGCCAGCAAGCCAGCAAGCCAGCAAGCCAGCAAGCCAGCAAGCCAGCAAGCCAGCAAGCCAGCAAGCCAGCAAGCCAGCAAGCCAGCAAGCCAGCAAGCCAGCAAGCCAGCAAGCCAGCAAGCCAGCAAGCCAGGATGGCTTACACAAAGCCCCCGTTACTCCGCCTGAACACTGGTGCATCGTCGCTATCCTGCAACGCGCCGGGGAAATCCTTTATCCACTGCTTCACCTTTTTATGATTGATATGCGCTACGCTCAATCCCTCAACACAGCCCCACAGCTCGCGGCCGTTTTGCGCCGTGATCACAATACATTCCGGCATCACGCGTACTTTCAGCGGCATCCCTTCGGCAAAGCCTGCCTGTTCTATCCACTCGCCGCGTAAAAATATTGCTCGGTGCGCGGCGCGGCTGTAAAACTCGCAGCGAGTGGTCGGCTGCGGCGCTTCAGTTACGCGCGGTTCTGACTTACAATCCTTCTTAGCCATGATTAACTCCCAAACAGTTATTTGTGGTTAGCGGTGATAGCGGGCTCCACCCCGTTATTACCGCGCTAAAAACACCTCTCTTCTCCTTCTTCCTGTCTTCCCTCATTGCTTAAATATACGCCTTCTCCTGTGCAAACTCGCTGAAAACGCAACGATAAAATGCGAGGCAGTTCCACAAACTGCATTAATGTTTTTCTCTGACGTACCTCGCCTGGTTAATATCTTTTTTTACCATTGCTGAAACCGATTTCTGTGCCGGACGACAGGCTATTCAACGATAAATAACGGCAAGTCGGGGCGGACAGGCAATCCTCGCCAGACGGTCAGCGGCGGAAAATCGGCGATCGGCGTCCGACTGGTCAGCGACCCGTTCTCCACTAAACTCATTAAGGTAGTTGATAGATCCCCTTTATAACGGCAAGGAGAACGGCATGTCTGAACAAAGTGAAATGACTAACGTGTTCGCCAGTAAAATGCGCGACGCCGATCTGAACTTTATCGCTAATATCGCCAGTAAATTGGGCGTCGGCCTGGGCGTTACGCTGTTTGTAAAAGGCGCGCTGGTAACGGGCAACACCATTTCCGGTAAGGAATATTACGAGAAAATCGTCGAGTTTTTTGGCGACGCGCAGGAAGGCACGGTAGAGCAGGCGATAGCGAATTATTTTAAACGCACCGGCGAGGCGTACTACACGCCGGAAGATGACGACGCGTCAGTGCCGCTTAATTTTTTGCATCTGAAAGATGTCGCCTTCCGGTTAGGATCGGAAAAGTTCTCGCATCATAAAAACGGGCTGTTAAGGATTAAAATAGAAGAGATAGATGGCTTTATGTTGGGCATTTCGTCGAACGAATAATAGCGCGGCGTGCAGAGCTTTAGCGGAGAATAATCGTGTTAGCCTGTTATGCTCAGGCTAACCGTGCACCTGTTCGGTAAAGCACGCCGTTGCAGCCTGCTGAGGGCAGGCGGCAACGGCAGCAGACGCATCAGGCGGCGTTTTCCAGCACCTGCGTCATAAAGTCGCGCACCCATTTCACCCGCAGCTTGCGCTCGGCGAGGTCGCGCACAAACTTCAGCTTCGTTGGGCCGTCAAGCCGCCAGTTCTGCGGCTCTTTTTGCAACAGGCCAATCAGCCAGGACGGGTCGGCTTTGTTTTTCTCCGCAAACTCGATAAAACCGCCTTTCTCGCTCGCTTCAACGCGCCGGATGCCAATTTTCTTCGCCAGCAGGCGCAGCGTGGCGATATCCAGCAGGTTGCGCGCCGGGTCCGGCAGCTGGCCGAAGCGGTCAATAAGCTCCACTTTCAAATCGTCCAGCTCGCCTTCCTGCTGCGCGCTGGCGATGCGCTTATAGAACGACAGGCGGGTATTCACATCCGGAATATAATCGTCCGGCAGCAGCGACGGCATCCGCAGTTCGATATCGGTCTGGCTGTTGGTCAGATCTTCCAGCGACGGCTCGCGGCCTTCCTTCAGCGCGTCCACGGCGTTTTCCAGCAGCTCCATATACAGCGAGAAGCCAATCGTCTCCATCTGGCCGCTCTGATCCTCGCCCAGCAGCTCGCCCGCGCCGCGAATTTCCAGATCGTGCGTTGCCAGCGCAAAACCGGCGCCCAGATCCTCCAGCGAGGCGATCGCCTCCAGACGCTTGTGCGCGTCGGTGGTCATCGCTTTTGGATGCGGCGTCAGCAGCCACGCATAGGCCTGATGATGCGAACGGCCCACGCGGCCGCGTAGCTGATGCAGCTGCGCCAGGCCAAAATGGTCGGCGCGCTCGATAATAATGGTATTCGCGGTCGGGATATCGATGCCGGTTTCAATAATCGTGGTGCAGACCAGCACGTTAAAGCGCTGATGATGGAAATCGTTCATCACCCGTTCCAGATCGCGCTCGCGCATCTGGCCATGCCCCACGGCGACGCGCGCTTCCGGCACCAGCTCCGCAATGCGATGGGCGGCTTTTTCGATGTTCTCCACGTCGTTATAGAGGTAATAAACCTGGCCGCCGCGCAGCACTTCACGCAGGATAGCTTCGCGTACCACCAGATTATCGAACTCGCGGACAAAGGTTTTCACCGCCAGACGACGGGCAGGCGGCGTGGCGATAATCGACAGGTCGCGCATGCCGCTCATCGCCATATTCAGCGTGCGGGGAATAGGCGTCGCGGTCAGCGTCAGAATATCAACATCGGCCCGCATCGCCTTGATGCGCTCTTTATGGCGTACGCCGAAGCGGTGCTCTTCATCCACAATCAGCAGCCCCAGATCGCGCCATTTGATTTCGCTTTGCAGCAGCTTATGGGTGCCGATCAGAATATCAATTTTGCCTTCACGCGCTTCTTCCAGGATCTGCGCCTGCTCTTTCGCGCTGCGGAAACGGGAGAGCATTTCAATGCGCACCGGCCAGTTGGCGAAGCGATCGCGGAAGTTGTCATAATGCTGCTGGGCGAGCAGGGTGGTCGGCACCAGCACCGCAACCTGCTTGTGGTTCTCTACCGCGAGGAAAGCGGCGCGCATCGCCACTTCGGTTTTACCAAAGCCGACGTCGCCGCACACCAGGCGATCCATCGCCAGCGGCTGGCACATATCGCTGAGCACCGCGTTAATCGCCTGCGCCTGATCCGGCGTGGTTTCAAACGGGAAGCTGTCGCAAAACAGCTGATACTGCTCGCGATCGTGCTTAAAGGCAAAGCCCGCTTTGGCCGCTCGCTGAGCATAGATATCCAGCAGCTCGGCCGCCACATCGCGGACTTTTTCCGCTGCTTTCTGTCGCGCGCGCGACCAGGCATCGCTGCCGAGCTTGTGCAGCGGCGCGTTTTCGTCCGCGCCGCCGGCATAGCGGCTAATCAGATGCAGCGACGAGACCGGCACGTAGAGTTTGGCGTCTCCGGCATAGGTCAGCATCAGGTATTCCGCCGTGATGCCGCCGGTTTCCAGCGTGGTCAGGCCAATATAGCGGCCGACGCCGTGCTCCAGATGCACTACCGGCTGGCCGGGATGCAGCTCGGCCAGGTTGCGGATCAGCACGTCCGGGTTGATAGAGCGGCGCGTGTCCTGACGGCGGCGGCTGACGCGCTCGCCCAGCAGATCGCTTTCGCAAATCAGCGCGCGGTTGCGCAGGCTGTCGATAAAGCCGTGCTCGCTGGCGCCGACGATCAGGTAAGCGCCGGGCTGCTCCGCCTCATGCAGCGCGTGAATGGTCTTCGGCACCAGCTTGATGCGGGCCAGCAGCTCCTGAAGCGCCTCGCGGCGGCCTTCGCTCTCTACCGAAAAAATCACCGGGCCGCTGAACGATTCCAGAAAACGACGCAGCGCATCCAGCGGCGCTTTTGCCTGCGCCTGGACGGCCAGGTCGGGCAGCGGCTGATAGCCCAGGTTAGTGTTGACGGCTTTTTCCGGCAGCGCCTCATTTTTCAGCTGCACGCGCGGCCAGTTTTTCAGCTCGCTGAACAGTTCGTTGGTGCGCAACCACAGCTTTTCCGGCGGCAGCAGCGGACGCATCGGATCGACGCGACGGTTTTCAAAGCGCGCCATCACTTCCTGCCAGAAGCGTTCCGCTGCGCCTTCCAGATCGCCGGTGTTAATCAGCAGCGTATTGGCCGGAAGATAGCTGAACAGCGCGGGCAGCGACTGCTCAAAAAAGAGCGGCTGCCAGTATTCGATACCGGACGGCAGCGTGCCTTTGCTGACCTGCTGGTAAATGTGCTCGGCCTCGCGCCGGACGTCAAAGTGCTCGCGCCACTGGGTGCGGAACAGCTCAATGGCCGCTTTGTCCGTAGGAAACTCGTGCGCGGGCAAAAGATTGATCGCCTCGACCTCTTCCAGCGTGCGCTGGCTGTCGACGTCGAACAGGCGCAGGCTGTCGATTTCATCATCGAAAAAGTCGATGCGGTAAGGCTGCTCGCTGCCCATCGGATAGAGATCCAGCAGCGCGCCGCGCGTGGCGTATTCGCCGTGCTCCATCACCTGATCGACGTGACGGTAGCCTGCCTGCTCCAGCTGGGAACGCAGCGTATCCCGCGACAGGCGCTGGCCCTTGCGCATCACCAGCGCATGGCCATGCAGAAAACTGTGCGGACAGACGCGCTGCATCAGCGTGTTAACCGGCAGGATCAGCACGCCTTTTTCCAGCGAGGGCAGATTATAAAGCGTGGAGAGACGGGAAGAGATGATTTCCTGATGCGGCGAAAAGCTGTCGAAAGGCAGCGTTTCCCAGTCGGCCAGCGTTAATACCGGCTCATCGGTAAACTGGCGGATTTCATCCTGCAGCCGCAGCGAGGTTTGCATATCCGGTGCGATAAGCATCACGGGGCCGCCGTGTCGCGCCAGGATTTCAGCACATTCCACCGCACAGGCGGCACCGGTTAATTGTCCCAGCTGGCGCTGGTCGCCTGCTTTTGCTGGCAGGGTATATCGGGCTTGTTCAGGCATAGTCAGTTAGTCGGTCTCTTCACATAAAGGGAGAGCAGAAAACGACGCGTTTCCTGTTCGGCTAACCGAGTATACCTCTATTTCGGCGATTGTTGGGTGTAGTGCATTCTGGGTCGGTCAATGTTTGCCCAAATGAGTTCTTTTTCGCCGTGATAGCTGTGATTGCCATCGTCCCACTTCACGTAATAGCCCGCCGGCGCATCGCCCTGTTCAAACACGTTGACGACCAGTCCTTTAATTTCGCCCGTTTTATGCCGGACAATACTGCCTTTTTCATACTTTGACATTATGACCACTCCCGCCTTTACTCTACGCTGCTCCCTTTAAGGGATAATTAAGTCTATGCCCTTTTTTGCGTAATAATTGAGTAATTAACGGTCGTTTTTAGTGTGATATTTCGCCAATAAAAGCGCGTGTCGCAAGAGATAACAAAACTTAGCAAAAGAGTCAGCGGCTTAGAGGTTCCATAACGCCGGGCTAACCTTTATCATCTTCGATCACTTTTTGCCTTATTACCGCCAGAAGACGGATTACATGTATCAACCTGTCGCGTTATTTATCGGCCTGCGTTATATGCGCGGGCGAGCATCAGACCGCTTCGGGCGGTTTGTATCCTGGCTTTCCGCCATCGGCATCACGCTGGGGGTGCTGGCGCTGGTCACCGTGCTGTCGGTGATGAACGGCTTTGAACACGAGCTGGAAAAAAGCACCTTAAACCTGATGCCCCAGGCGCTGATTAGCAGCGAGAAAGGCTCGATCGACCCGCAGCAGGTGCCGGCGGATTCGCTGCAGCTGAAAGGCGTCAGTCGCGTCACGCCGCTGACCACCGGCGACGTGGTGCTGCAAAGCGCCCGCAGCGTCGGCGTCGGCGTTATGCTGGGCATCAACCCTGACGAGCCGGATCCGCTGACGCCGTATCTCGCCAATGTGAAGCAGAGCGACCTACAGCCCAATCAGTACCGCATTATCGTCGGCGAACAGCTGGCGGAACAGCTTGGGCTGAAGCGCGGCGACCAGCTGCGGCTGATGGTGCCGTCCGCCAGCCAGTTTACGCCGATGGGGCGGCTGCCCAGCCAGCGCCTGTTTACCGTTATCGGCACGTTCGCCGCCAACAGCGAGGTGGACGGCTATCAGATCCTGGTCAACCAGCAGGACGCCTCGCGCCTGATGCGCTATCCGGCTGGCCATATCACCGGCTGGCGGCTGTGGCTGGACAAACCTCTCCAGGTGGATACGCTCAGCGAGCAGAAGCTGCCGGACGGCCTGGTCTGGAAAGACTGGCGCGAGCGCAAGGGCGAGCTGTTCCAGGCGGTGAAGATGGAGAAAAACATGATGGGGCTGCTGCTCAGCCTGATTGTCGCCGTCGCCGCGTTTAATATCATCACCTCGCTGGGCCTGCTGATTATGGAAAAGCAGGGCGAAGTGGCGATCCTGCAAACTCAGGGGCTGACCCGCCGGCAAATTGTGCTGGTATTTATGGTGCAGGGCGCAACCGCCGGCATCGTTGGCTCGCTGGTCGGCGCGCTGCTGGGCGTGCTGCTTGCCAGCCAGCTGAATAATCTGATGCCGCTGATCGGCATCTTCCTGGATGGCGCGGCGCTGCCCGTCGAGATTTCCGCCATTCAGGTGGCCACCATTGTTGTTATCGCGATGGCCGTGGCGTTGCTTTCCACGCTCTATCCCTCCTGGCGCGCCGCCGCCGTTCAACCCGCTGAGGCTTTACGTTATGAGTAACCCGATTCTGTTGCAGTGCGACAACCTGTGCAAACGCTACCAGGAAGGCAGCGTCCAGACGGACGTCTTGCGTAATGTTTCTTTCAGCGTGGCGCCTGGCGAAATGATGGCGATTGTCGGCAGCTCCGGCTCCGGCAAAAGCACCCTGATGCACTTGCTGGGCGGGCTGGATACGCCAACCTCCGGCGACGTGGTGTTTAACGGCAAGTCGCTGAATGGCATGTCTTCGTCGGCAAAGGCGGAGCTGCGCAACCGCGAGCTGGGCTTTATCTATCAGTTCCACCATCTGCTGCCCGATTTCAGCGCGCTGGAAAACGTCGCCATGCCGCTGCTGATTGGCAAGGCCAGCAAGGCGCAGGCCGAGGCGAAAGCCATTGATATGCTGCGTGCGGTTGGTCTGGAAAAGCGGGCGGCGCACCGGCCTTCCGAGCTTTCGGGCGGGGAACGGCAACGCGTGGCGATTGCCCGCGCGCTGGTAAACAATCCGCGTCTGGTGCTGGCGGATGAGCCGACCGGCAACCTGGACGCGCGCAACGCCGACGCCATTTTCGATCTGCTGGGCGAACTGAACGTGCGTCAGGGCACCGCTTTTCTGGTGGTGACGCACGATCTGCATCTGGCGAAGCGGCTTAACCGCCAGATGGAAATGCGTGACGGCGTGCTCAGCGAAGAACTGACGCTGGCGGGCATGGCGTAATGGCAAGTTCTCTTTCTCTGCTCCTGGGCCTGCGCTTCAGCCGTGGGCGCCGTCGCGGCGGTATGGTATCGCTGATTTCAGCGATCTCTACGGTTGGCATCGCGCTGGGCGTGGCGGTGCTGATTATTGGCCTCAGCGCCATGAACGGCTTCGAACGCGAGCTGAATAACCGCATTCTGGCCGTGGTGCCGCACGGCGAAATCGAACCGGTCAACCAGCCCTTTACCGGCTGGCAGTCGCTGCTGCCGAAGGTGGAGCAGGTTCCGGGCATTGCGGCGGCTGCACCCTATATCAATTTCACCGGCCTGATTGAGAGCGGCGCAAAGCTTCAGGCGATCCAGGTTAAAGGCGTCGATCCGCAGCAGGAAACCAAACTGAGCGCGCTGCCTGCCTATGTGCAGAATAATGCCTGGCAAAGCTTCGGCGCGGGCAAGCAGCAGATTATTTTAGGTCAGGGCGTCGCCAACAGCCTGAAGGTAAAGCAGGGCGACTGGCTGACTATTATGATCCCCAACAGCGATCCCGAACATAAGCTGCTCCAGCCGAAACGCGTGCGCCTTCAGGTCAGCGGCATTCTGGCGCTGAGCGGGATGTTGGATCACAGCCTGGCGCTGGTGCCGTTGCAGGATGCGCAAAATTATCTGGCGATGCGTGACAGTGTCACAGGTATCGCGCTGAAGATGACCAATCCGTTTGCCGCGCAGAAGCTGGTGCGGGACGCGGGCGAAGTGACGCACGCCTATGTCTATATCCGCAGCTGGATTGGCACCTACGGCTATATGTACCGCGACATCCAGATGATCCGCGCCATTATGTATCTGGCAATGGTGCTGGTGATCGGCGTGGCCTGTTTTAACATTGTCTCCACGCTGGTCATGGCGGTGAAGGACAAGAGCGGCGATATTGCGGTGCTGCGCACGCTGGGCGCCAGGGACGGACTGATCCGCGCTATTTTTGTCTGGTACGGGCTGATGGCTGGCCTGCTGGGCAGCGTCAGCGGCGTGGTGGTCGGCGTGCTGGCGGCCTTTAACCTGACGCCGATTATCCACGGTATCGAAACCTTAACCGGCTACCACTTCCTGTCCGGCGATATCTATTTTATCGATTTTCTGCCGTCAGAAGTGCACTGGCAGGATGTGGGCATCGTGCTGCTTACCTCGCTGCTGCTGAGCCTGATCGCCAGCTGGTATCCGGCCAGACGCGCCAGCCGCATCGATCCGGCGCGCGTGCTGAGTGGGCAGTAGCATGTATTACGGCTTTGACGTCGGCGGCAGCAAAATCGCGCTTGGCGTCTATAACGAGCAGCGCCAGCTTATCTGGAGCCAGCGCGCCGCCACGCCCACGCATGATTACGCGCAGCTGCTCGACAGGCTGGCGGCGATGACGGACGAAGCCGATAAGTTCTGCGGCACGCGGGGCAGCGTCGGTATGGGCATCCCTGGGTTGCCCGTGCCGGATGACGGCACGGTCTTTACCGCCAACGTGCCGGCGGCGCAGGGACAGCGCCTGCAGGCGGATCTGAGCCAGCGGCTGGGGCGGGAAGTCCGTATTGATAATGACGCCAACTGTTTTGCGCTGTCGGAAGCCTGGGACGACGAGTTCAAAGCCTATCCGGTGGTGCTGGGGCTGATCCTGGGCACCGGCGTGGGCGGCGGGCTGATAGTGGAAGGCAAACCGCTGACCGGACGCAACTTCGTCGCAGGCGAGTTTGGCCATATGCGGCTGCCGCTGGATGCATTGGAAGTGCTGGGCCGCGACGTGGCGCAGCCCCTCTGCGGCTGCGGCAAGCGCGGCTGTATCGAGCCGTGGCTTTCCGGGCCGGGCTTTGCCCGCCTGTGGCGGCTGCATAATCAGTCAGATCTCAGTGCGCCGGAAATCGCCAGCCGTTATTATCAACGGGACGAGCAGGCCATAGCCCATACCGCCCGCTATCAGGCGCTGTTGGCCGTTTGCCTGGCAAACTGGCTGACGCTGGTGGATCCGCATCTGGTGGTGCTGGGCGGCGGGCTGTCTGGTTTTGACGCGCTTTACGACGGGCTGGAGCAGCAGGTGGCAACGCATCTGCTGCCGCGAGCAAAGCCGCCGCGTTTTGCCAAAGCCCGCCATGGCGATGCAGGCGGCACGCGCGGCGCCGCTTTTTTGCACATTAAGGATTAGAGGATTTAACATGCGTACACCCCGTCGCCGGCTGAGACTGGCTCGCTACAAGAAAACCCGACGCAAGGTGCAGCAGCGTTTGCGTCAGCGCATTTTCGAACGCGACCGCAATCTGGAGATCGCCATGCATCCTTTACCGCGAGTTGTTGTCCTGACCGGCGCAGGTATTTCTGCCGAGTCGGGGATCCGCACTTTCCGGGCTGCCGACGGCCTGTGGGAGGAGCACAAGGTGGAAGACGTGGCGACGCCGGAAGGCTTCGCGCGCGATCCGCAAAAAGTGCAGGCTTTTTATAACGCCCGCCGTCGCCAGCTGACCAGCGGCGATATCCAGCCCAATGCGGCGCACAAAGCGTTGGCCGAGCTGGAAGCCGCGCTGGGCGACCACTTTCTGCTGGTGACGCAAAATATTGATAACTTGCACGAACGCGCGGGCAGTCGTAACGTTATCCATATGCACGGCGAGCTGCTGAAGGTGCGCTGCGTCTCCAGCGGCCAGGTGCTGCACTGGCAGGAAGACGTCAAGGAAGACGATCGCTGCCACTGCTGTCAGTTCCCGTCGGTGCTGCGCCCGCACGTGGTGTGGTTTGGCGAAATGCCACTACAGATGGATGAGATCTATCAGGCACTGGCGCAGGCGGACTACTTTATCGCTATCGGCACCTCCGGCCACGTCTATCCGGCGGCGGGCTTTGTGCATGAGGCGAAACTGCAGGGCGCCCATACCGTCGAGCTGAACCTGGAGCCAAGCCAGGTCGGCAGCGAATTCGAAGAGAAAGAGTACGGACTGGCAAGCGAGGTGGTGCCGGAATTTGTGCAGCGCCTGCTGGCGAAGATCAAGTAACCCATGCCATATGGGACGGCAACCTGCCGTCCTTTTTCTGCATGGCTTTTGCGATTGTGTATATGATTGCCGTTACGTTTCTCAGGCAGAAATAAGGCTCAGGCGGGATTTCTCCCCGCCTTTTTTCGCTCGTGTTACGCCACGACTTCAGAAATCCACTTCACTGACGTGATATTGGTGAAGTTTGCCACATCACCCACAATCTCATCGATATGACCTTCCATGCCTTTTTGCAGATCCTCGACAGAGCGGCAAACCAGATGGCAGGCGGCAACATAAGGTGCTGGCGTACCTTCAGGTGTGCCAATGATTTTGTCGATGGAGAAGGACACCAGATAGTCGCCCATCCTTGCCTGGATCAGCGGCAGATGCACATCGCGATAGTAGTCATGATCGAACTCACCGTTTTCAACGTTCGGGTATAACACGCTATATTTAATCAAATTTCACCTCTTTGGTTGCGCCCGGCACGCAGCGCGCCGGGTAATCCTCATTATAGCGAGGAGGCACGCAAGGTGATTAGCGCCCTGAGTCACGACTGTATCTGTGCTTTGCCTTTGGCAGCGTGGCTGATACAGCAGGCCGCGCGCATAGTCTCTGGCGCAACGGCAGTCACGCCAGCCGGTAAAATAGCGCTCAAATCGGCAACCCGTCTTGGCGGCGTGGCAAACAAAAAACCAGATGCGCCACTATCCCACCCACCAGCCCCCAGAACGCCGCGCCAATCCCCAGTAGCGACAGGCCCGACGCCGTGATCAGAAAGGTAATCACCGCCGCGTCACGTTGTTTATCCTCCGCCAGCGCGCGCTGCAGGCTGCCCGCTATTGTTCCCAGCAGCGCCAGCCCGGCGAGGGTATGAATAAGCGCAGGCGGCAGCGCGCTGAACAGCTGACCAATCGCGCCGCCAAACAGGCCCGCCAGCAGATAGAAAAAGCCTGCGCAGACCGCGCCCCAGTAGCGACGCTGCGGATCGGGATGCACGTCCGGCCCCATACAGATTGCCGCCGTAATGGCCGCGATACAGACGGAAAAACCGCCGAAAGGAGAGAGCAGCAGCGAAGCCAGCCCGGTCCAGCTCATCAGCGGCGAAACGGGCACCGGATAGCCTGCCGCTTTCAGCGTGGCGATGCCGGGTGCATTCTGTGAGGCCATCGTCACTATAAAAAAGGGAACGCCAATGCCGAGCAGCGATGACCAGCTAAAATGCGGCGCGATAAATGCCGGCACGGCAAAGGTCAGCGGCTGCTGCGAAAGGTGGATCTCTCCTTTTATCGCCGCGACGGCCAGACCCACCAGCAGCGTCAGCACAATGGCGTAGCGCGGCAGAAAACGGCGCGCTAACAGGTAAGCCAGGCACATGCTGGCCGTCAGCGTAAAATCAGGCTGCAGCGAGGCGAAAGCATCCAGACCAAAACGCAATAAAATACCCGCCAGCATGGCGGCGGAAATCGCCTGCGGAATATGGTTCATCAGGCGTGCAAACAGGCCGGTCACGCCGCAGAGAAAAATCAGCCCGGAAGCAAAGATAAATACGCCGATGGTTTCCGGCATCGGAATGCCGGGCAGGCTGGTGACCAGCAGCGCCGCGCCCGGCGTGGACCAGGCCGTCAGCACGGGCGCGCGATAATAGATCGACAGTCCAATAGAGGTCACGCCCATTGCCAGACCCAACATGCTTAGCCAGCCGCCAGTCTGCGCCGCCGTTGCGCCAGCGGCCCCGGCGGCCTGGAAAATAATGGCGGCAGAGCTGGTGTAGCCCACCAGCACCGCGACAAACCCCGCCACTACGGCAGGAAAAGTCAGGTGACGCAAAGAAAAGGCAGGACGCATGATCCTCTCCCGATTGACCGTTATAACGCACAAGCTAGCACTGTGCGCTATAACGCACAAGTGTTATGCTAAGGAAAAAACGGGGGAGTTTTGATGCCACAAACACTACCGGAACCTGGTCGTATTCTGCGAGTGCTGCGCCTGGCGCGCGGCTGGAGCCTGACGGAAGCCGCCGCGCAGACAGGCGTCAGCAAAGCGATGCTTGGCCAGGTAGAACGCGGCGAATCCAGCCCAACCGTGGCGACGCTATGGAAGATAGCGACCGGTTTTAACGTGCCTTTCTCGCATTTTATTGCCGACCCCGCCCCTGAGAGCGCTTTTCTTCGCAGCGTAGGAACCGATCGCTGGCGACAGCAGCATACGACCATGCAGGCCAGCCCGCTGTTTCCCTTCGATCGCCAGTTGGGTTTTGACATGCTGGTGGTTGAGCTGGCCGCCGGCGCGCTCAGCGAGTCTTCCGCCCATGAGCGCGGCGTAATTGAACACGTTGTCGTTATTGAAGGCGAACTCCGGCTGGCGACCGGCGCGCAATGGCATACGCTTAAAGCAGGCGAAGGGCTGCGTTTTCAGGCCGATACGCCGCACAGCTACCGCAATGACGGCACAGCGCCGGTGCGTTTTTACAGTCTGATCCACTATCCGTGCGCCTTTAGCCTTCCGGGCGGGGGCGCGCCGAAGCCGCAGGATCCGAGCAGGTAACTGACCTGACGCAATAAACGTCGGGCAAAATAACAGATAATAACCGTCCGCACTCAGAGGGAAGGCAGATGACAAATTTACTCGAACGCTTCTTGCACTATGTTTCATTCGACACGCAGTCCAAAGCACATGTTCGGCAGGTTCCCAGTACGGAAGGGCAATGGCGGCTGGCTCGTGAGTTAAAACAGGAGCTGGAAGCGCTGGGGCTGAGCGACGTCACGCTGAGCGGGCACGCCATCGTTATGGCGACTCTGCCTGCAAACGTTGCCTGGCCTGTACCAACCATCGGGTTTATCGCCCATATGGACACGTCGCCGGACTTTACCGGTAAAAATGTTAATCCGCAGATCGTGGAGAACTATCGCGGCGGCGACATCGCGCTGGGCATTGGCGACGAGGTGCTGTCGCCGGTGATGTTCCCCGTGCTGCACCGCCTGACGGGCCACACGCTGATCACCACCGATGGTAAAACGCTGCTGGGCGCGGATGATAAAGCGGGCGTGGCGGAGATCATGACGGCTATCGCCCGGCTGAAAAGCGAGAACGTGCCGCATGGTGATATCCGCATCGCTTTTACCCCGGACGAAGAAATAGGCAAAGGCACCAGCTGTTTCGACGTGGCGGCTTTTGGCGCCGAGTGGGCCTATACCATCGACGGCAGCGATCTGGGCGAGTTTGAATATGAGAATTTCAATGCCGCTTCCGCTACCGTGAAGATTGTCGGCAACAACGTGCATCCCGGCAGCGCTAAAGGCGTAATGGTCAACGCGCTGGATCTGGCGATGCGTTTTCACGCCGCCATGCCGGAAAAAGAGGTGCCGGAGCAGACTGAAGGCTATGAGGGCTTTTACCATCTGCACGGTATCAAAGGCAGCGTGGATAAAGCGGAGCTGCACTACATCATCCGCGATTTCGACCGCGACAGCTTTGAAGCCAGAAAACAGGTGATGAAAGATATCGCCGCCACGCTGAGCGAGGGCAAACAGCCGGGCGTCAGCATTGAGGTGCAGACGGAAGACAGCTATTACAACATGCGCGAAAAGGTCGAAGTGCATGCGCATATTATTGAGCTGGCGCTACAGGCGATGCGGGAAAGCGGCGTGGAGCCGGTGACGAAGCCGATACGCGGCGGGACCGACGGCGCGGCGCTGTCGTTTAAGGGACTGCCTTGCCCGAACATTTTTACCGGCGGCTATAACTATCACGGCAAGCACGAGTTCGCCTCGCTGGATATTATGGAAAAAACGGTGACGGTGATTATGCGCATCGCGGCGCTGACGGCGGAAAAAGCGAAAAAATCCTGAGCAAGTAAAAACGGCCCTGAAATCAGGGCCGTTACGGTTATTCTTCTTCGCTGAAGTACCAGTAGCCGCTGTTAACCAATGCCGCCAGCTGCGCCAGGAAAGACGGATCGTCCAGCGCCTCGCCCAGATCCGCCGCGTGCACGGAATGCTGATTCGCTAACACCCGCAATGCGTCCGGCCGCTGCGATTCAAGCTGCTCGCCGTTAACGAACACGGCATCGCCAATAGACAGCACGCGCAGGCCGCCCAGACGTTGCAGGCTGTCGCCCTGTTGCAGCGCGTCGTAAATCTCATCCGGCTGGTAAGGGGGTTCCGGCGGCGCCACATCCAGTTCGTGGCGGGACTGGGAGATAAACTCGCCAAACCACTGGTTAAAGTGTTCCGGCTGGTTAATCACTTCCAGCATCATTTCGCGGATACCGTCCAGCTCCTGCGGCAGAATTTCTGCGGTATTTTCACGCGCTGGCACGTCCGGATCGGTAAAGCGACGGCTGCCCAGCTCGCGCGACAGCACATAGTCCGCAAAGCCGCTAATCAGCTCGCGGCCGCTTGGCGCGCGGAAGCCAACGGAATAGTTAATCGCGCTTTCCAGCGAGTAGCCTTCGTGTGGGAATCCTGGCGGAATATAAAGGATATCGCCCGGTTCCATTTCCTCATCAATAATCGCGTCGAACGGCTCGACCTGTAGCAGGTCCGGATGCGGACAGTGCTGCTTCATGGCCACTTTTTCGCCCACGCGCCAGCGGCGACGGCCGGTGCCCTGAATGATAAAGACATCGTACTGATCCAGATGCGGACCAACGCCGCCGCCGGGCACGGAGAAGGAGATCATCAGATCGTCAGTGCGCCAGTCCGGCAGAAAGCGGAAAGGGCGCATCAGCGCGGCCGAAGGCTCGTGCCAGTGGTCGACCGCCTGCACCAGCAGCGACCAGTTGTTTTCGCCAAGGTGGTCAAAGCTTTCAAACGGCCCGTGCGCGACCTGCCACTTGTCGTTGTCATGACTGACCAGGCGGCTGTCGACCTCGTTTTCCATCGCAAGACCGGCCAGCTCGTCCGGCGAAATAGGATCGACAAAATTTTTAAAGCCGCGCTTGAGCACGACGGGACGCTTTTGCCAATAGCGCTGGATAAAATCGGGCCAGTTGAGATCGAGCTGATAATCCATAATGGGTCTTCCTGAAACGCTGAATTTCATCGATTATAACAGTCGGAAAGGATGGCAGGGAAAAGCATTTGCGGCCGCCGCCGCAAATAGCCGCCTTCAGGGTTTTTCGCCGACCACTTCCTGACGGCGGAAGATGACTTCCATTCGGGCGCCGCCCAGTTCGCTGGTGGTGGCGATGATATCGCCGGCATACTGCTCCACGATATCGCGCGCTACGGCCAGACCAATGCCCTGGCCGGGACGCAACGTGTCGGCGCGCTGACCGCGAATAAAAATCATATCGCGTTTGCTTTCCGGAATGCCCGGCCCGTCGTCTTCCACGATCAAATGCAGCTCATCGTCGGTCTGGCGACCCCGGATTTCCACAAATTCCAGGCAGTACTTGCAGGCATTATCCAGCACGTTACCCAGCACTTCCATAAAGTCATTTTGCTCGCCGACAAAGGTAATTTCCGGCGAGATATCCAGCGTCAGCTCCACGCCTTTCAGCTGATAAACCTTGTTCAGTGCCGAACAGAGGCTATCCAGCAGCGCCGGCACGGAATGCAGCTCGCGCTTCAGCACGTTGTGATCGGCCTGCATGCTGGCACGGTGCAGATAGTAGCCGATCTGCTGCGAGATACGGCTGATCTGCTCCAGCATAATAGGTTCGGCCTGCTCGACGGAAAGGTTGCGGCCGCCGCGCAGCGAACGCAGCGTGGTTTGCAGCACCGCCAGCGGTGTTTTCAGGCTGTGGGTCAGATCGCTGAGCGTGGTGCGATAGCGGGTGTAGCGCTGACGCTCGTTATCCAGCAGAAAATTCAGGTTGCGCACCAGGCTTTGCAGCTCCTGCGGCGTTTCGTCGGCCAGGGTTTCGCGCGTGCCGTGCTCCAGCTCGCGCAGCTGTGCGGCCAGCAGGCCTATCGGCCGCAGGCTCCAGTGCGCGGCCAGCCACAGCAAAGGAATGACCAGCAGCAGGTTGACCAGCAGCACATAGCTGAACCACGACCATACCACGTCGGAATGCTGCAGCTCCTGAGGAATAGAATCCACCACGACCACGGTCAACGCCGGAAGGGTCGGCGTCGCCGCGTAGCGGTTTACCGCTACCGAGTGGGTAAAAGTGTCGTTGTTATCGTCGTCATAGGCGGTCAGCTTATTTTGCGCTTCCTTATTATCGCCCAGCGCCTGGCGACTGATGTTGTTATCGGCGTCAATTTCATAGAAATCAGCGCGTTTAAGCCATTCTCGCTTGATGCGAGAACGGATCTCCGGCACGTCGCGCAGCTGCCACAGCAGCTTGCCGTCCTCGTTATAGATAAAAACCAGAGTAGGGAAGTTAAGCGATACCCGCTCGGGCTGGGCAATGGTTAACTGGTTATTCTGCCACTGTGCCAGCGTAAAAAAGAGATTGCTCTCCGCGCGCATTACCCGGTAGGTGTTTTTATCAAAACTGACCACGTAGCCGACAACGGCCACCATGCCATAAGAGAGCGACAGGATCAGCACGACCGCCGCCGTAGCTAACAGAAAGCGGGCGCGCAGTGAAAAAGGCGTATCAGGACGAAGTAACGTCATTAAAGATCGAACCGATAACCCTGCCCGCGGACGGTGGTGATCACATCCTGCGGCCAGACGGCCTGAATTTTTTTACGCAGGCGCCCCATCAATACGTCGATGGTGTGGCTCTCACGCAGTTCAGCGTCGGGATAAAGCTGGAGCATTAGCGAATCTTTGCTGACGACCTTACCGGCATTGCGGATCAGCGTTTCGATAATGGTGTATTCAAAAGCGGTCAGCTTAATTTGTTGCTCGTTGACGCTCAGCTCGCGCCGCGACAGATCGACCTGAAAAGGCGCCAGCGAGATGATTTGTGAAGCCAGGCCGCTGTTGCGCCGCATCAGCGCCTGCATACGGGCCACCACTTCTTCAATATGAAAAGGCTTGGTCACGTAGTCATCGGCACCGGCTTCCAGCGCTTCTACCTTAGCCTGCCAGCCTTCGCGAGCCGTCAGCACCAGGATCGGCTGTTTGACTTCCAGACCGCGCCAGCGGCGGATCATCGTCATGCCGTCTTCATCCGGCAGGCCTAAATCGACCAAGGTAATATCGGGGGTATGTTCGGTAAGAAAATAGTCAGCTTCTTTGGCATCTTCCGCCGCATCTACCTGATGGCCCATTTCGCGCAGCTGCACGGCCAGATGATGACGCAGTAAGGGATTATCTTCCACAATCAATACGCGCATAACATTATCCTTTCAGTAGATTCGGTCAAAGACCGGGGCCGATTACGATCTGAGGAAAGTATAGGTTAAAGCAGATAAACAATAGATTAACACAGGCCGACTTGCGTCGGCCTTCTGATGTAGCGCGAACCAGACGTCGCGCGGAAAATTACGGCAGCTCGTCGACCATCTGCACCGCGCGGCCCAGATAGTTGGCGGGCGTCATAAGCTTCAGGCGGGTTTTCTCTTCTTCCGGCAGCGCCAGACCATCGATAAAGGCTTTCATGCCTGCGGCATCCACGCGCTTGCCGCGAGTCAGCTCTTTCAGTTTTTCGTAAGGCTTTTCAATACCGTAACGGCGCATCACGGTCTGGATTGGTTCCGCCAGCACTTCCCAGTTGTGATCCAGCTCGTCCAGAAGGCGATCGCGGTTCACTTCCAGTTTGGACACGCCTTTCAGCGTCGCCTGATAGGCGATCAGCGCATAGCCCATGCCGACGCCCAGATTACGCAGCACCGTGGAGTCGGTCAGATCGCGCTGCCAGCGGGAAACCGGCAGCTTGCTTGCCAGGTGCTGCATCACGGCGTTAGCCAGACCCAGGTTGCCCTCGGAGTTTTCAAAGTCGATCGGGTTGACCTTGTGCGGCATGGTGGAGGAACCAATTTCGCCCGCAATGGTTTTCTGTTTGAAATGATTCAGCGCGATATAGCCCCACACGTCGCGATCGAAGTCGATCAGAATGGTATTGAAGCGCGCGATGCAGTCAAACATTTCGGCAATGTAGTCGTGCGGCTCGATCTGGGTGGTGTAGGGGTTCCAGGTAATGCCCAGCGAGGTGACGAAGCTTTCGCTCATCTGGTGCCAGTCCACTTCCGGGTAGGCGGCGATGTGGGCGTTGTAGTTGCCGACCGCGCCGTTGAGTTTACCCAGCACCTCGATGCGCTCCAGCTGACGCAGCTGGCGCTCAAAGCGGTAGGCGACGTTCGCCATCTCCTTGCCGAGCGTGGAAGGCGTGGCGGGCTGGCCGTGCGTACGGGAAAGCAGCGGAATATCGCGATACTGTACCGCCAGGTCTTTAACCGCCGCGATAATTTTGTTCCAGTAGGGCACGATGACTTCACGACGCGCAGTGTTAAGCATCAGCGCATGCGAGAGGTTGTTGATATCTTCAGAAGTACAAGCGAAGTGAATAAATTCAGATACGGCGTGCAGCGCGGCAACCGGCTCTACTTTCTCTTTCAGGAAATACTCAACCGCTTTGACATCATGGTTGGTGGTACGCTCGATGGTTTTAATACGCGCGGCGTCTTCTTCGTTGAAATTAGCGACAATTGCATCAAGGTAAGCGTTTGCGTCAGCGTCAAATGCAGGAACTTCCTTGATCTCTGCGCAGGCGGCCAGTTTCTGTAACCAGCGTACTTCAACCTCAACGCGGAATTTCAGCAGGCCAAATTCGCTGAAAATAGCGCGCAGCGGGCTGACTTTGTCGCCATAACGGCCATCAATAGGGGAGACGGCAGTCAGAGAGGATAATTCCATCAGTGTAACTCCTGAAGATTAAAGAGGTTGGGGACAACGGGATAAAATTTGTTTCGCCTCTTTCACAAGGCGATTGCGTGAAAACATCAGCTGCAGGCGGCCGCCGCCTACCTGATGCCAGAGTACGGCGGAGCGAATACCGGCCAGCAGCGCGGCGCGGACTTTGCTCTGAATTTGCGAGTTTTGCAGCACGGCGGGCGAGCCGGTGACCTGGATACGCGGGCCAAGCGGGCTAATCACATCCACATAGATGGCGGCCATAGCGCTCAGCAGCGTATCGGATTCCAGGTCGTAATGCGCCAGCTGGCGATCCAGCTGCGCAATGCGTTTTGAGAGTTCGTCCAGCGCGGTTTTACTGGCGCTCAGCTTGCGCTCCAGCACCATCATGCTCAGGGTATAGCGCGTCAGCTCCGCGCCCGCGCCGTGACGGCTGCTGCTGTTCAGCACGGCAATCAGCGTCTCCAGCCCGAAGCGCAGGTTCTCTTCTTTGCCACCGTAAACGGCGAGCGTCGAGGAGGGGTTGAGATCGACCACGCTCGACAGCGACACCTTTAGCGACTCGGGCGGGCAGTGTCCCTGATGCGCCAGCTGCTGCACCAGGTGCGCGCCCTGGCAGATGCCCGCGAGGGCCAGCGTAATGTCGTAATAATTTTTCGCCACGGTAACTCCTGTATGCGCCGCCGGACAGAGGCCCGCCCGGCATAACCTTTTTAAAGAGGCAGACGCTCTTCGATAATGCCGCCGCCCAGACAGATTTCACCCTGATAGAACACGGCGGACTGGCCCGGCGTGACCGCCGCGACCGGCTCGTCAAAACGCACTTCCAGCCGATCGGCACCCAGCGGCGTTACCGTACAGGGAATATCGCTCTGGCGATAGCGGGTTTTCACCGTGCAGCGCATTGGCGCGGCGATAATTTCGCGGTCGACCAGATGCAGCTGCTGGGCGATCAGCCCGACCGACATCAGGCGCGGATGGTCGTGACCCTGCGCAACCACCAGCAGATTGTTCGCCACGTCTTTATCCACCACGTACCACGGCTCTTCGCTGCCTTCTTTGGTGCCGCCGATCCCCAGTCCTTTGCGCTGGCCCAGCGTGTGATACATCAGCCCCTGATGCTCGCCCACGACGTCGCCTTCCGTACTGACGATAGCGCCGGGCTGAGCGGGCAGATAGCGCCCCAGGAAATCGCGGAACTTGCGTTCGCCGATAAAGCAGATGCCGGTAGAGTCTTTCTTCTTCGCCGTCACCAGTTCCAGATCTTCGGCAATGCGGCGCACTTCTGGCTTGGTCAGTTCACCAACCGGAAAGAGGCTCTGCGCAATTTGCTCATGGCCCAACGTATAGAGGAAGTAGCTTTGATCTTTGTTGTCGTCCAGACCGCGCAAAAGCTGGCTTTTGCCGTCAACGTCGCGGCGACGCACGTAGTGACCGGTAGCGATAAAATCCGCGCCCAGATCTTCGGCCGCGAACTCCAGGAAGGCTTTGAATTTGATCTCTTTGTTGCAGAGAATATCCGGGTTAGGCGTGCGGCCAGCCTTATACTCTTCGAGGAAATGCTCGAACACGTTGTCCCAGTATTCCGCCGCAAAGTTCACCGTATGCAGGTGGATGCCCAGCTTGTCGCAGACCGCCTGCGCATCCGCCAGGTCTTCCGCTGCGGTACAGTATTCCTCACCGTCGTCCTCTTCCCAGTTTTTCATAAACAGGCCTTCAACCTGATAGCCCTGCTGTTGCAGTAACCAGGCGGAAACGGAGGAGTCCACGCCGCCGGACATACCGACGATCACTTTTTTACCTAATGACATGAGAAATACCCGACTTTGAGTTGCAGTTAAAGGCTGCACTTTAAAATTGCGGCATATTCTACCACGCGTCGGCGGCGGGCGCATCCTCGCTAAAGGGCCACTGGAACGCGCTCAGCACCTCAAGCGGATAGCGTACGCCCTGCTGATAAATCCGCAAACTTTCGGCAACCAGCGGCGAACGGAGCTTTTTCGCGCCGATAATCGCCTCCGGCGGCAGCCATAATGCGCGATCGATATCGCGATCCTGAGGGCTGGTCGGCAGCATTTTCGGTAAATCCAGCGCGAACAAAAAACGTAGAAACGGCGTATTGTCGGGCGCGATCCATTGATGAAGCCGCAGAAAAACCTGAGGAACGGCCTCCAGGCCCGTCTCCTCGTACAGCTCGCGCGCGGCGGCCTGCAGCAGGGTCTCGTTGGCTTCGAGGTGGCCTGCGGGCTGGTTCCAGGTCGCGCGGCCGCGCACCATTTCCTCAACCACCAAAAACTGGCCTTCCGCCTGAACGACGGTGGCTACGGTAACGTGCGGTTTAAACATGCTGACTCCTTGCAGGCTTAGAGGGGAAAGTCGCCGGTGACGTCGCGCCATTCGCCGGGCGATAAGTTTTGCAGCTCCGTATTGCCCATAGCAAAGCGGATCAGACGCAGGGTAGGGAAGCCGATATGGGCGGTCATGCGCCGCACCTGACGGTTCCGACCCTCGAATAAAGTGATTTTCAGCCAGCTGGTGGGAATAGCCTTGCGCTCGCGTACCGGCGGGTTGCGCGGCCAAATCCACTCCGGCTCCTCGACGATTTCTACGCCAGCGGGCAGCGTAGGGCCATCTTTCAGATTAACGCCATCGCGCAGCGGCTGAATATCACGCTCGCCCGGTGCGCCTTCCACCTGAACATAATAGATTTTTCCGGTGCGTTTGCCCGGCTGCGTCAGCTTAGCCTGCAGCGCGCCGTCGTTGGTCAGCACCATCAGGCCTTCGCTGTCGCGGTCCAGACGGCCGGCAGCATAAACGCCGCTAACGGGAATAAAATCTTTTAACGTGCTGCGGCCTGCCTCGTCGCTGAACTGCGGCAGGACGTCAAAGGGTTTGTTAAAAACGATAACACGCCTTGGCCCCTTGTCGGCGGCTTTCGCGCTGCGGGCCGGGCTGAATCGTTTAAGGCGGTGATTATTAACGGAAGATTTACGCATAGTCTTTGCACTTGTTCACAATGGGCGCATTATAACGCAAAGCGGTGAAGATTGGCGCGGCGTGAATATTCGAGTAGTATTGACGCGCATCTTACAAATCATTAACAAAAAAGCGCTCGAAGGAGAGGTTAATGGAAAGCAAAGTAGTTGTTCCGGCGGAAGGTCAGAAAATCACCCTGGATCAGGGCAAGCTGAACGTCCCAAACAATCCAATCATCCCTTTTATTGAAGGTGACGGTATTGGGGTCGACGTTTCTCCCGTGATGATCAAGGTGGTCGATGCCGCCGTGCAGAAAGCTTATAACGGTGAGCGTAAAATTTCCTGGATGGAAATTTATACCGGTGAGAAATCAGTAGAGCTGTACGGCCAGGACGTCTGGCTACCGCAGGAAACCCTCGATTTAATCAAAGAGTACCGTGTGGCGATTAAAGGCCCACTGACCACGCCAGTTGGCGGCGGTATTCGTTCCCTGAACGTGGCCCTGCGCCAGCAGCTGGATCTCTATATCTGCCTGCGCCCGGTCCGTTACTACACCGGCACGCCAAGCCCGGTTAAACGTCCTGAAGAGACCGATATGGTGATCTTCCGCGAAAACTCCGAAGATATCTATGCCGGTATCGAGTGGAAAGCCGGTACGCCGGAAGCGGATAAGGTGATCAAATTCCTGCGCGACGAAATGGGCGTGAAGAAAATTCGCTTCCCTGAGCAGTGCGGCATCGGCGTGAAGCCATGTTCAGAAGCAGGCACCAAGCGCCTGGTACGCGCGGCGATTGAATACGCCATCACCAACGATCGCGATTCTGTGACCCTGGTGCACAAAGGCAACATCATGAAGTTCACCGAAGGCGCATTCAAAGACTGGGGTTACCAGCTGGCGAAAGACGAGTTCGGCGGCGAGCTGATTGACGGCGGCCCGTGGATGAAGATCAAAAACCCGAACACCGGCAAAGAGATCGTTATCAAAGACGTGATCGCCGATGCGTTCCTGCAGCAGATCCTGCTGCGTCCGGCAGAATATGACGTTATCGCCTGTATGAACCTGAACGGCGATTACATCTCCGACGCCCTGGCGGCGCAGGTTGGCGGTATCGGTATTGCACCTGGCGCAAACATCGGCGACGAATGTGCGCTGTTTGAAGCCACCCACGGTACGGCGCCTAAATATGCAGGTCAGGATAAAGTGAACCCGGGTTCCGTTATCCTGTCCGCAGAAATGATGCTGCGTCACATGGGCTGGTTCGAAGCCGCAGACCTGATTGTTAAAGGTATGGAAGGTGCCATCGCGGCCAAAACCGTGACCTATGACTTCGAACGTCTGATGGACGGCGCTAAACTGCTGAAATCTTCAGAGTTTGGCGATGCTATGATTCAGCACATGTAAGCTGAGTTTTGCAATATGTAGCCAACATAGGATGTAAATTTTATGTTGGCTTTTTATATTCCAGGTCTTTATCCAAATCCTTTTAAAACGGTACATAATAAGCGCAGTTTAAATAGTGCTAACGCCCCGTCTCGCAATGGAAACAGGTTATAACCCACTCTTAAAAGGGGCATCCCTGAACCGTTTCCACACCTGATTATTAAGATGTCCGGATCTCTTCACCACACAATATCCTGGGCTACATGACGTGCCTAGTGATTGCTCTAAGCGTGGCAATGCCATCGCCTTTGAAAAATTTGCAGATAATATAAATAATTCTACTGTTTCATGCAAAAGTGGTGTGATCGCTACAGAGTTATAACAGCACATCTGACGGGAGAGAGAATCCCCAGGCTATACCTCAGGAAACCGTGAGATCGCCGGGTTTGTAACGGGAAAAGTAAGATAACGGCTTGCCGATCCCTGGCAGGCTTCATCTCTCCTGTGCCTTACCATAAGGCCCGATCCCCACCGACTGTCGGCGGATCAGTTCGCCCGGCATCAGCGCCAGCGGCTCGACCTGCCCGCCATCCAGCATTTTCGCCAGCTGCATCATCGCGCTGGACACCATCTTTGCAACCGGCACGCGTACGGTAGTTAGCGCTGGCGTCACATAGGCGGCGACGGGGATATCATCAAAGCTGAGCAGGGAGACATCGTCCGGCACTTTCAGCCCCACGGCGCTCAGCGCGCAGGCGGCGCCGATCGCCATATCGTCATTACTGGCGACAATAGCGGAAAACCTGACGTTGCGCCGCAGCAGCTCGCAGGCCGCCAGCCTGCCGCTCTCGTTAGTCCAGCCGCCTTCCAGCATCAGCGCCGGATGTGGCGTAATCTCATGCCGTTTTAGCGCGGATAAATAGCCGTTCAGTCGACTGAGACCGGTGTGGGATCCCGCCATGCCTTTGATAAACGCGATTTCCCGATGTCCCTGGCCAATCAGATAATCTACCGCCTGGAACGTATCGTTTTCATGATCGGCGCAGACGGCATAGTGTGGGAACGTTTTTAAACTGCGGTTCAGGATCAGCATTGGCTTACTGATCGTCGGGATCAGCGCGTCGATCTCTTCCACGCTCAACGATCTTGGATAAATGATCAGGGCATCGCAGCGGCTGTCGATCAAAAAATTGATGGCCTGCCGCTCTTGGTCCGCCGTGTGTTTGCCGTCGGCCAGCACCAGCTGCGACCCCAGCTGTTCGGTCAGCGTCGCTACCTGATAGAGCAGCTCGCTAAAAAAGGGGCCGTTATAAAGGGTATTGGGCACCATCAGGCCAATGCTCTGGCTGCGGTTGGTCGCCAGATTACGCGCCAGTAAGTTAGGCCGGTAGCCCATCTCCTCCACGGCGCTCATGACCTTGTCCCGCACCGTTTTCGACACGTAGCCATGCCCGGCCAGCACGCGAGAAACGGTCGCTTTTGAGACGCCAGCACGCCTGGCCACATCCAGCATCGTAATCATGGAGAGTTTCCTTTCTGTATCGGCCGCTTATTGTAACCAAAAACGCAGCGGTTAAAACCCGCATTTTTTTCTCGCCACGCCAGAAAAGATTAAATGATGCACGGTAAATATATTCAGGTGCGTCATAAATAAATAATCTGTAACCGGTCTCACATTATTTTATGTTTAGCGATAAATAAATTACTGAATGAGTGGGTGATGGATCACAAAAAGAAAAAAGAGGATCTGTAACCGGTTGCAGGCTGATCGAATGGCGCGTAAAAATTCAGGAAACAAAGGGGGATGTTATGATCAAGATATTATTATGTTGCTCTGCAGGCATGTCCACAAGCATGGTGGTGCAGCGGATGGAAAAGGCCGCCGTAAAGCTCGGGATTGATACGAAAATTCAGGCAGTTGGCATGGAAGAGTTCAGCGAAAAGATCGCTGATTTTGACTGCTGCCTGCTGGGCCCGCAAATCAAATACAAGCTCAATGATTTTCAGAAATGCGCGGCCGAATACCATAAACCGGTTGCCGTTATTAACACCATGGATTATGGGATGCTTAACGGCGAAAAAATTCTGCAATCCGCCCTGTCGCTTATTGAATCTCATCAGGGGGCATAATGAGCACACTGGCCGATTCGCTGTTTGGGGTGATTGAAAATCGTATCAGTCCGGTAGCCGCGCGCTTATCTTCACAAAGACATGTTGTCGCTATTAAAGATGGCTTTATTGCTTCCATGCCGTTTTTAATTGTAGGTTCCTTTATGCTGTTGTTTTCTCATCCGCCGTTCAGTGAAAACAGCCAGTGGGCTTTTGCAAAATGGTGGCTGGGCATCGTCAGGCAATATAACGACCAGCTGATGATGCCTTACAATATGACGATGGGGATTATGGCCGTCTTCATCACCAGCGCTATCGCCTATAACCTGGCGCAGAGCTATAAGCTCAACGGCCTGATGGCCGCGCTGCTCTCGCTGATGACCTTTCTGGTGGTCGCCGCGCCGCAAAAAGATGGTGCGCTGTCGGTTGCCTCTCTGGGCGGTGAGGGCATCTTCACCGCCATTCTTATCAGCCTGTACTGTACCGAAATCATGCATCTGCTGACGAAATACAATATCGGCTTTAAGCTTCCCGAACAGGTGCCGCCCAAAATCCGGCAGTCTTTCGATCTGCTGATCCCGATCCTGGTTATTTTCCTCACGCTTTATCCGCTGAATCTGCTTATGGAGAGCCATTTCGGGCTGATCCTGCCGCAGGCAATTATGTCTCTGTTTGCGCCAATCCTGTCCGCTGCGGACTCATTGCCCGCCGTGCTGATAGCCGTGCTGCTGTGCCATCTGCTCTGGTTTGCCGGCATCCACGGCGCGGCAATCGTCGGCGGCCTGCTCCAGGCGTTCTGGCTGGCTAACCTGGGTATTAACCAGGAAGCGCTTAACGCGGGGCAGGAGGTCACCAAAGTCTTTGTTGAGCCGTTCTGGCAGTTCTTTATTACGGTGGGTGGCTCCGGCGCGACTATGGGTCTGGTGATCCTTTATCTGCGCAGCAAGTCTGCCCATCTGCGCTCGATCGGTCGTCTGGGCCTGGTTCCCGGCATGTTCAATATCAACGAGCCCATCATTTTCGGTTCGCCGGTAGTAATGAATCCGCTGCTGTTTATTCCCTTTGTGACCACGCCGCTGATCAACGCGGTTATCGCCTGGACAGCGACGCGCACCAACCTGATTAACCATGCCATTTCCCTGGCGCCGTGGACTACGCCCGGCCCGATTGGCGCTGCCTGGTCTACGGGGTGGGACTGGCGCGCGGTGGTGCTGGTCGCGTTTCTGATTGGCCTGTCGGCGTTAATTTATTACCCGTTCTTCAAAATGTATGAACGCCAGCTGCTGCAACAGGAAGCGGAAATGGCTGACGGCATGGTTCTGGCTGAGGAGACCAAATAATGGATGCACCACAGGATATGGAAACGACGGTGATGGAGCTGATTATCCATGCCGGTGAAGCGCGCTCTGCTGCCATGCAGGCGCTCCAGGCGGCGCGAAAGCATAGCTGGGAAGAGGCAGACGCCTCGCTGCTGGAGGCGACAAAAGCCGTGCGTGAAGCACACAGGATCCAGACTGAGCTGATCGGCGCGGACGAAGGCTGCGGCAAAATCCCGGTCAACCTGATCCTGGTGCATGCACAGGATCACCTGATGAATGCCATGCTGTGCCGTGAGCTGGTGGAAGAGATTATCTACCTGCATCGTGAAGTGCAGGAGCTGACCAAAACCCGTACGCAGTAGTTTTTAAAAAGGAACCATTTATGTCTGACAAATTACCCGCTGATTTTTTATGGGGCGGCGCCGTCGCTGCTCATCAGGTTGAGGGCGGCTGGCAGGAGGGCGGCAAAGGCCCGAGCATTGTCGACGTGCTGACGGGCGGTTCGCACGGTGTGGACAGAGAAATCACCGACGGCGTGATTGCCGGTAAAAATTATCCTAATCACCTCGCCACGGATTTTTATCATCGTTACAAGGAAGATATCGCGCTGTTTGCGGAAATGGGCTTTAAGTGTTTCCGCACCTCTGTCGCCTGGACGCGTATTTTCCCGCAGGGCGACGAGGTCGAGCCTAACGAGGCGGGCCTGAAGTTTTATGATGACGTTTTTGACGAGCTGTTAAAGCACGGCATTGAGCCAGTGATCACGCTGTCGCACTTTGAAATGCCGCTGCATCTGGTTAAACAGTATGGCGGCTGGCTTAACCGGGAGCTGATTGACCTCTTTGTGCGCTACAGCGAAGTGGTGCTAAAGCGCTATAAGCACAAAGTGAAATACTGGATGACCTTTAACGAGATCAACAATCAGCGCAACTGGCGCAAGCCGCTGTATGGCTACAGCAACTCCGGCGTCATTTTTACCGATCACGAAAACCCTGAAGAAGTGATGTACCAGGTGCTGCATCACCAGTTTGTTGCCAGCGCCAGAGTGGTGAAGCTGGGCCACGCCATCAATCCGGATTTTAAAATTGGCTGCATGCTGGCGATGGTGCCGCTCTATCCGTGGTCCTGTCATCCGGACGACGTAATGTACGCGCACAAAGCGATGCAGCAGCGCTATCTGTTTGGCGATGTGCATATGCGCGGAGCTTACCCTGCCTGGGTTCGCAAAGAGTGGGCGCAGCGCGGATTTACTATCAATATGGCGCCGGAAGACGAGCAGACGCTGCGCGAAGGCTGCACCGACTACCTTGGCTTCAGCTACTACATGAGCAACGCCGTAGAGTACGCGACCGCCCGGCAAACTGACGATACGCCGCTGGAGGCGTTCCCCGGCAGCCGCAAAAATCCGCACGTAAAAGCTTCCGACTGGGGCTGGCAGATCGATCCGGTCGGCCTGCGCTACACGCTTAACATGCTCTATGAACGCTACCAGAAACCGCTGTTTATCGTGGAAAACGGCTTCGGCGCGTTCGATAAGGTCGAGGAGAACGGCGAGATCAACGACGACTACCGTATCAGC
The DNA here is from genome assembly GCF_030484085.1 of Erwinia wuhanensis. Taxonomy (NCBI): domain Bacteria; kingdom Pseudomonadati; phylum Pseudomonadota; class Gammaproteobacteria; order Enterobacterales; family Erwiniaceae; genus Erwinia; species Erwinia wuhanensis. Next base: position 926,115 of record NZ_JAUJUH010000001.1, on the reverse strand, counting down.
TACCTGCGCGAGCATATTGTGCAGATGAAAAAAGCCGTGCTGGAGGATGGCGTCGATCTGATGGGCTTTACGCCCTGGGGCTGCCTGGACTGCGTCTCTTTCGGCACGGGACAGTACGATAAGCGCTACGGTTTTATTTACGTTAACCGCAGCGATGACGGCAGCGGCGATTTCTCCCGCGCCAAAAAGAAAAGCTTCGACTGGTATAAAGAGGTTATCGCCTCTGACGGTGCATCCCTTTAAATCCGGCTGACCGGAAAGGCCTGACGGGCGGTGCCATGCCGCCCGCCAACAAGCCGGAGTGAATGATGAGAATTGCAGCTTACGATATTGGCGGAACCGCCTTAAAAATGGGCGTGCTGAACGAGAAGGGCGAGATCCTGGCGCAGGAAAAAACGGCGGTCCCGAATTTTTCCGGCGAGCACATACTGGCGTCGATTCAGGCATGGCTGGCGAGCCATTCCGAATGCGAAGGAATAGCCCTGAGCGTTCCCGGCTACGTCGATCCCTGGACGGGCTTTATTACGATGGGCGGCTCCCTGCGCGATTTTGACGGCTTTGCTTTACAGGCGTGGCTACAAAATAAAACCGGCCTGCCCGTTAGCGTAGAAAACGACGCCAACTGCGCGTTGCTGGCCGAACGCTGGCTGGGTAACGCGCAGACGATGCGGGATTTTCTGATGATGACTATCGGCACGGGCATTGGCGGCGCGCTCTTTTGCAACGGTGAGCTGGTGCGCGGGCATCGTTTCAGGGCGGGCGAATTCGGCTACCTGCTCAGCGAACGGCCGGGCGCGGGACGGCTGAACAGCTACACCATGAATGAAAACTGCACGCTGGCGGTCCTGCGCAGGCGCTATTCGCTGATAAGCGACAGGCCGCTGGAAACGGTCACGGGCGAAGAGATATTCGCCGGCTATGACCAGGGAAATAAAATTTGCGTCCGGCTGGTTACGCAATTTTATCAGGATCTTTGCTCGGGCATTTATAACCTGGCGCATCTGTTCGATCCGGAATGTGTCTTCCTGGGGGGAGGCATAACCGAACGGCCAGGCTTTATCGACGAGATCAAAGCGCATCTGGCCTGGTATGGCCTGACGGTGTCTGTCGCCAGAGCCAGCCATGGCAACAGCGCGGGGCTGACGGGCGCGGTGTATCACTACCTGAACAGCCGGCATAAATAAAGCCCAGCGGGTTTTATTCAGTCATTCATCATCCATGCGGTGAGGGGCAGGGCTACCTGCTTTCAGCCCACTCTCTGTCTGTCCGCTCATTCAAGGAGCTTTTTGTATGCAAAACAAAATAAAGATTGTCACCATCGGCGGCGGATCCAGCTATACCCCGGAACTGATCGAAGGGCTGATCCTGCGCAAGGATCGGTTACCCATTGCGGAACTCTGGCTGGTGGATATTGCGGACGGCACCGAAAAAATGGAAATCGTCGGCAATATGGCGAAGCGTATGATTGCGGCGGCCGGACTGGACTGGCAGGTTCATCTGACGCTCGATCGTAAAGCGGCGCTGAAAGATGCCGACTACGTGACCACGCAGTTTCGCGTAGGGCTGCTGGATGCTCGCCTGAAAGATGAGGTTATCCCGCTGGCCAACGGCCTGTTGGGGCAGGAAACCAACGGTGCGGGCGGGCTGTTTAAAGCGTTCCGCACCATTCCCGTTATTCTGGAAATTATTGACGATATGCGCGTGCTTTGTCCCAACGCGTGGCTGGTCGACTTTACCAATCCGGCCGGGATGGTGACGGAAGCGGCGATAAAATATGGTCAATGGGAAAAAACGGTGGGGCTGTGCAACGTGCCTTTCAGCCATATCACCCAGGCCTGTGAGCTGCTGGAGACCCCCGAGGCCGAACTAAACTTCAAGTTCGCCGGGCTTAACCATTTTCACTGGCACCGCGTCTGGGACAACAAAGGAAATGAACGCACCGCCGAACTGATCGATAAAATCTATGCGCCGGAACAGCGCGATCGCTCTGATGAAGGCCTGAAAAATATTCACCAGATCCCTTTCCACTATGAGCAGGTCAAACACCTTGGCATCCTGCCGTGCGGCTATCATCGCTATTACTATTTACAGGAGCCGATGCTGGCGCACGCTGTTGAAGAATTCAGGCAGTATGAAACGCGCGCCGAGGTGGTGAAAAAAACCGAAAAGCGGCTGTTTGAACTCTACAAGGACGTCAACCTTAACTACAAACCGGAAGAGCTGAGCCAGCGCGGCGGCGCACACTACAGCGATGCGGCCTGCGATCTGATCGCCGCTATCCAGAACAACACCGGTAAACAGATGGTGGTGTCAACGCGCAATAACGGCGCCATTGCCGATCTGCCTTTCGACTGTATTGTGGAAGTGACGGCAGCTATTACCGCACATGGCCCGGAGCCGCTGCGTTGGGGAGCGCTGCCGCCTGCGGCGCGAGGCATGATCCAGCTGATGAAGGCGATGGAGGAAACCACTATCGAAGCGGCCGTGACCGGCGATTATGGCGCGGCGCTGCATGCGTTTACCATCAATCCGCTGATCCCGGCTGGCGATACGGCCATCAAAGTGCTGGATGCGCTACTGTATGCCCATAAGGCGTATCTGCCGAAATTTGCCGAAAAAATAGCGCAAATAGAGCGGGATAAGCCGGAAATCGTCGCGTTTGTCGACCAGCTGTTGGCGGACCGCGAAGCGCATGCCTGACGGCCAGCACCTGCCGTCCGTGTCGGGCGGCAGCCTGTATACCTGATATCTTCCTGATGCCATCGCTATCCTTTTTTAAAAAATAAGGTGATGCCATACCTGCTCAAAGGCGTAAAGAAACCTTCTTGTCGGAGGCTGATAAACACTTTATTCAGCGCCGTTACAGGTTTTTAGCGCGCTATCCGTTCATTGCCCTCTGATTTCTGACGGCCAGCATGCTGTTCTTTTTTAAGTTTACTGCTGACAGGGGGAGCCTGGCGATCTGTGGTGGGGGGAGTGCTGTTTGCGGTCGGCGATGATGAGCGCTGAACCTGTTCATCTAAAGCCGTTATAAAAGGCGCAATGTTGCTGTGTCAGGTCTTTGCCATGCTGATAAATGCTTGCGCCTTGATAAAAAATCACTCGGGGGCGGTGCTCTGAAAATAAGACTCAGTAAGAGCAATAGCCGCCTTTATGATGGGAACCGGTACCGCCATGGGGATGTTGTCCCTTAGGACAGGCGAATGCTGAAGCAGACAGCACAGCCATCAGGGACGCCAGCAAAAGCAAGGTCGTTTTTTTCATCTCTGTTCTCTGTAAGTGACGAAGCAAAGATAATATACGCTTATAAATCTCAATAAGGATCCTGATAAAAAAACAGTACTATCACGCTGTTTCCGCCAGGCTGTCCAGCTCAGCCTGCGGCGGTAAGGTAAGCGACAGTAACTAATAAACTTTCGTTACAAAAGGGCGAGTTATGCCTGCTACGAGCGCGTGAAAAAAAGGGAACGGCATGGGCGGCCTGCCGTTTTTCGCTGCTACGCTTATCGAAAAGGAGGAGATTATGTGCGGACGTTTTACTCAATACCGATCCCGTGAGGCTTATCTGGAAGCCTTGAGCAACAGTATCGAGCGGGATATCGCTTACGATCCAGAGCCGCTTGGCCGCTATAACGTGGCGCCAGGTACGCGCGTACTGTTGCTCAATGAACGTGACGCGACGCTTTATCTCGATCCTGTCCATTGGGGATACAGCCCGGAATGGTGGCACAAGCAGCCGCTGATTAACGCTAAATCGGAAACGGCGGCGACGGGCAAAATGTTTAAGCCGCTCTGGCGCAGCGGGCGGGCGATAGTCATGGCCGACGGCTGGTACGAATGGAAACGCGACGGCAGTAACAAGCAGCCTTACTTTATTTATCATCAGAGCGGCGGGCCGCTTTTTTTTGCGGCCATCGGTAAAGCGCCTTTTAACAAAGAGGACGAACATGAGGGCTTCTTGATCGTAACGGCCGCCAGCGATAAAGGACTCCTTGATATTCACGATCGTCGGCCGCTGGTGCTGACGCCCGAGGCCGCGCTTGCCTGGATAAGTGAAAAAACCACCCCGGAGCAGGCGAGCGAAATAGTAAAAGAGGGGGCCGTCCCGATTGATGAATTTGCCTGGCATCCGGTTAGTAAGGCCGTGGGCAATGTCAAAAATCAGCGTCCCGAGCTGATTGATGAGGTTGAAACGGCCTGAGGTCGCACATAAAAACATCCCTTTCCGCTGCAAACAGCAAGAAGATCGTAAGGACAGGCGCTATGAGATTAAAATGGGTATTAAGCCTGGCGATAATATTTTTTTATGCAGACCCGGCGCTGGCTGCCCGGCTGTCGGACGAGGAAGTGCAGCAGCGGATTGTAGCCGAGTCCATCGCAGACTATTCGGGTAGCTGCGCCTGCCCGTTTAATTCAGCCAGAAACGGCAGTCGCTGCGGTGGACGAAGCGCATGGAGCAGGCAGGGCGGTGAAGCGCCGATTTGCTATGTAAAAGAAGTGACGGCGGAAATGATTGATCAATGGCGAGCGGCCAATAACGAGGATTAGGCGGCACGCCGTGCCGCCGGAAACATCAGGCCTGTTTAGGCTGACCGTTGGATGCCATGATACCGCCATCGACCGGCAGATTAACGCCGGTGATATAGCGGGCGTCATCGCTGGCAATAAAGGCAATCGCGCTGGCGATATCTTCCGGTTCACCTGCACGCGCCAGCGGAATACGCTCATAGAACTTATTCAGCAGCTGCTGGTTATCTTTCATCTCTTCCGTCAGATCGGTAAAGGTAAAGCCGGGACAGATGGCGTTTACGCGTACGCCGTCTTCGCCATAATCCAGCGCCAGCGAGCGGGTAAAATTGGTGACCGCGCCCTTGGCGGCGTTGTAAACGCTCATTCCCCAGTCGCCACCCAGCCCGGAAACGGAAGAAACGTTAACCACGTTGCCTTTGCTTTTCAGCAGCGCGGGCATAAAGTAGTGCACGCAGTAGAACACGCCGTCCAGGTCAACCTTCATCAGCTGTTTCCAGTCGTCCAGCGCGATCTCATGAATGCGGCCCTGCACGATCTGGCCGGCATTATTTACCAGCACGTCCACCCGACCATATTTATCCAGTACGTTTTTGGCAAGCCGTTCTACCTGTTCCGCCTCACCCACGTCGCAAGTTGCAACCAGATGCTCACCCTGAGCCAGTTTCGCCAGCGTCTTATCCAGCTTTTCTTTCGTGCGGCCTACCAGCACCACGGAAGCGCCTTCGCTGGCGAAGCGTTCTGCCGCAGCCTGACCAATACCGGAACCTGCACCGGTTACCACCACGACTTTTTGCTGAAAACGGGCCATATTAACCTCCTGTTGGAATAAATCTCTTGTTAAAACGCTCCGTTAACCCTGGCAGGCCTGTGACGGATCGCAAGCCCGGCAAAAAGGGGAGGCAATTAACTTATTGTTATTTAGCTGGTTTTTCAGGGGTTTCAGAATGTAACTTTTTCTGAATGTAACAGCCCGGCCTGCATCTCCATGCAGAGCAGATCGCCCGCCAGCGCAGAGTGGTAAACCGATTGTCTGAGCAGCGTAAAGCCGTGACGCTGGTAAAATGTCATGGCGTCCGGCGTGGAGGAAAGGGTAAGCGTAGTGATGCCCCTGGAGAGGGCCTCATTTTTTATGGCCGTCAAAATTTGCGTGGCGTACCCTTTGCCCATATGGTCCGGCAGGGTAAAAATGGCCTCCACGCTATGCTTTTCGCTGTCAAGAAAGCCTGTCGCTACGGGAAAACCCGGCGCGTCTGCCACAAAAAAAGGGTGCTGAACAATGGCCTGAAGATAGCCACCAGGCATTTTGTCCGGCGTCCAGGCCATGACCTTCTCTTCACCGTAGGACGCTCTACAACCGGCGCGGATAGCCAGATTGCGTAGTTGCCATAGCGCCCGCGCTTCTTCCGGGCGTGCCCGTCTGATCATCGGCTTGACCTTAGCCAGCGTGGCTGGAATAACGTTTGATGTTAAAACCTTCTTCTTTTACCGGCGCAACAAAATAGCGGCTGATAAGCTCATATTCGGCCTCTGTAGCAGCAAAATCATGGTTTTTGGCCTGGTTTCTTAACGCCAGCCGGGTTTTACACAAACTGTCTGGCTCATCCAGGAAATGCAGGATGTGCATACAGCGGGCCTGGTCCACAATTTGTTTCATCCACTGGCGTTGCGCAAGCGTATTTGCCGGAAAATCAAGCACTACGGAAGTGCCCGTTGTCAAGAGGGCAACAAGATGAGGCGTCAGCGTATCGCGCAGCCTTGCAGCGTATTTGACGTAATCCGTGACGTTTTTCATTTCCGGGCCATAAAGCCCGAACAGCCAGCTGTCTTCAGACAGGATAAGCGTGCGGGGAGCACTGGCAAGCTGCTGCGCCAGGGTGGATTTACCGGAAGCAATTTTACCGCACAGCAGATGCAGCAAGGGTGGAGAAGCAGCAGAATCGACCATAACATTCCTCGTTAACGACAATACCCTTTTTACAGCAAACCGTTCAGGGCGAGCGAAGGCGCATTAGAAACAGCGCCAGATGGTAAAGCAGATCCTCTACAGCGAACCTGATGGGCACCGAATAATTGATAATCAGCACGGCTAAAACCAGTAAAATCAGGCAGCTTGTTATAATACGCGGCATTATCACCTCTCTGCGCCCCTGGAGCGGCAAACCCAATGAAACCGGAAAAAGTCGTAAACATAGTTAAACACAACGGTATAAGGCAGAAAAAAGGCGACCAGCGCAATTTGCAACATAAAGGCTTTCAACAATGAGACGGTAAACCACCAGGCGGTTACCGGGATCAGGGCGGCAAGCAGTCCGGCTTCAAAAAGGACGGCGTGGAGGATCCTGACAGGCAGGCTCCGCCTGAAACCCATTCTTATCTGAACAGCATCAAACAGGCGATTAAAAATAACATTCCACAGCATCGCCGTGACGGCGGACAGCGCTGCCAGCACGGCAGATTGCGTTACGGGCACGGCTAATATCGCCGCCAGCATGAGCGCAATCAGGACATTAGCCACCACCTCAAAAAGTATTGAGTGAAAAACCCTTTCTTTCAACGTTTTGTTTAACACTGTTTCCATTAAAGTTTCCGATAATCTCAACGGTTGCGCCCGGCAGGCAGGCGGTTACGGGCCGGTAGGGTAGCAATCCTGCTTACCGGAAACTTTGTCTACCATCATTTCTTGTCTTTATCGCGGGATCCTGAACGCATAAAACAGGTTGACGCACCCTGTGGCGTCATTTCTGAGACTGAAAGCGAAAAAAACTTGATAAACTGCTGGTCACTGCAGAAGCGATGCCTTTCGCCGAATAAATGCCGCGCCGTCTACCTTTCCTTTACGACCTCATGACCCTTCAGGCAGCGTCATAGCGTCGAACCGCACGGTTCCCTTATCAGGACTGACAGCTCGTCTGGTTAGCTGCGTGGCTTTTCAGAATCAGCACCAAATAAATTTACAGCGCCCTCACGCGTACGCATTTCCCGCACTAATGTAAAAATATCAACTACTCCAGCTGTGCTAAATCGAATTTTCTTATTCCTGGCGCAGGCCGGGATTTTTTTCTCGTCCATTTGAGAAGACGCTGAAGCAGAAAGGGGGCTCTATGTTCATTCATGAAATGGTAGTGAGGATTGGTGTGGTATCTTCAGCCGGAGCGAGTGTGGCGAGTCAGTTAGGTGGCATGAACTACAGCGTGTTGTTTGGCTCTTTTGCCGGAGCGGTGTTTTATGTTGCCGGCGCAGCTGACATCGCTTTGCGCGTGCGGGCTGCTTATTTTGTTGTCTCATGGATCGTGGGCGTGTTCGGCGCCGATGTTGTAGGCGCCAAACTGGCTGGCCTGTTGGGATATAGCGACAGGCCGCTGGATGGGCTTGGAGCGGTACTGCTCTCGGCGCTGGCCATTAAAACCTTAACATTCTTTAATCAGCAGGATCCGGCCGCCTGGCTGGCCCGCATCAAAGGAGGCTTTCATGGTCACAAATGATCCTATGGTGATTACCAATGTGATCACCTGCTCGGCAATTGCCCTGCGGCTGATGTTTTTCCGTAAGCCCGGCGCGCACCATCAATGGTGGGCATCATGGCTGGCCTATCTGCTGGTGCTGGCCTATGGTTCGGTTCCGTTTCGTTATTTCTTTGATGATTACAGTCATAGCAGCTGGGCTTCTATCCTCATCAATCTGGTGTTCTGCGCGGCGGTATTTCGCTCAAAAGGCAACGTAGCGGAGATCCTTGCCGTGCTGCGCCCCGGTAGATGAAATTTTCGCCTGCCGGTCGGCTTGTCTCACTGGCAGGAGTTCTTTTTTTGAACGGTACTGTTAAGGTCATACGCCGTATTAATATATTATTCTTACCTAAGCTAAATTAGCGTAATAAATACATGTTCACTCTGCCGCTTATCCATCAATCTGTTGCGCGTTCTTTTCAGACATAACCTGCTGTATTAAAAGGCAGTCAATCCCCGCTCCCGCTATTAATAAATCGCTTTCTTTCACGATGCGAATAAAGCCAAATCCGCCAGAAATGTTCTGTTACGGGAAAGTTTCATTAATAATGGTAAAACGAACGATTTCCTTACATTATTTACCAGCGGTAGTTAATCTTCATTGGGTTTACAACTTTCTTCTGCCAGGATTAGTCTGTTTTTCTCTTTAATCCCCTGTAGATTTGCCGGATAAAGAAACATTTTCCGGTAAAAGATGGGTAAAAATGGCAAAAAAGTTAAATCTGTTTAAATCAAGGGTTGAGATGCTCAGCCATTGCTCAGTAAAATAGGGCCAAAACTCAAATCAGGAGAATTTCGTGTCAGAAGCTGCGTATGCCTATCATCCGGAACGACTGGAAGAAGCGAAGAACATCGCTTTGGGGTGGCGAATTGTAGGCCAGATGGAGCCGCAAACGCTTGAGGATGCTATTCAAATGTTGCGAGACAGCTCGGCCTACGCTGCACAGGTTTACGATCTGCTTTACGCCGAAATCGCTGAGCATCAAAAAGCGCAGGAAAACCGCTGATTACCTTCGGGCCAGCGCGTCGGCCCGATAGCGTTGCCAGGTTTCCCAGCATTTTTGCGGATCGACATTAGCGTATCCGCAAAAAGGATCCAGCGTGCGGGCTATATTATCCGGTACTAAAACCTGCGTGGTGATATCCCGAATCTTTTCCACTTCTTCCTTCGTTAACGGCGAGCCTTTACGCCATTCAGCCTTCGCCAGTAGTCCTCCCAGCGCAGGAACAGATATAACCGCCATAGTTGCGTCTCAATTAATTGCCTGCTCAGATCGTCGGCTCGTCCGGAGAAAACTTTAGGTTGTTACGAAATTTAAATTTATTTAAATAAATTTTAACAACTCATTAAAGTAATAAAGAGGGGGATGTATCAGTGCGGTTTCAGTTTTCAGATAAAAAAATGCCCGCAAAGAGGATAATCACGGGCCAACACCAGGGAAACTTGATAGAAGAATAGTGGCATGAAGACGGTAAAACGCAACCGTCCACGGGCAAAAATCGTTATAATAACGCCTGAAGTGCGAGGGTTATCAAAATTCTTCTGCAATCAGCCACTGGTCCGCTTCATCGAACATTTCTTCAATAATTCTCAACATTACCGATTTGTCGCTTTTGCTGGCGTCCGTTTTCACGCCGTTTGCCTGCATAGGTTTTACTTTGACGTCGGCATCGGGGAAAACTCGCTTAATGCGCTTTTCCAGTTCATCTAAAATCAGCTGCTGCGCGTTTGGTAAGCCCGCAACGTTGCGCTTATCGTAAATCAGTTCAACAAACATGAGAGGGATCCTGGTTATCAATGCTGGATAAAAATACAGTTAAATCTGCCTGGCTTCAACTGAAATTTGTTGATGGCGGCGATAACTTTCCTTATCTGGTCGACACTTGCGGCCCCTCCCGCTGCGCAGCAATCATCAAAAATTGCTGTGCACATAGACTACACTTCCTTCGGTTAACTTAAGGAGAGAAAAGATGAAAAAATTGTTACTTTTTCCACTGATTGCCGTGGCCACTTTGCTGAGCGGCTGCGCAAATGACCATATCATTCATATGCGCGACGGCAGCACAAAGGTTGTTGAAGGGAAGCCGGAAATCGATAAGGCGACCGGTATGGTTATCTACACCGATGAATCCGGCAGGCAGCAGGCGGTAAACCAGGCGGATATTAAAGAGATGAGCAGCCTGTAACGCAGACCAGGCCACTTCCGATTGCGGCCCAACCACGACGCGGGCAGGATACTGTGCCAGACCTGTCAGACACTTGCCCGGAGAATGCTCATGCTTCGTTTACTTGCCCTCGGCGGCCTTTGCGCCTGTTCTTTTTTCGCTCAATCCTCTGAAGGCACTGCGCCGTTACAAAACAGCGAGTATCAGATTACCTGTCCGGGCAGGCCAACCATGACCGTGACCAACGCACAGTATGGCCTGACCACGGTATTGTGGGCGGGCGATAACTTCCAGATTGCGTCCGGCAGCCAGCAGTCCCGTACCGATAACGGCGATAAAGTGGCTATCGTGCTGTTTCGCAACGGAGACCAGATGGTGATGAACAAAAGCACCAATGAGACCTTTTTCTCGTATGACGGTAAGAAAAACCTGGTTTCCTGTAGCCGCACCGGCGAACGCGAAAACAGCACGGTAACATTGCAACGAACCGATGCGTCGGGAAAGGTCGAATCCTGAGTAGTCAGTCGGGCAATCTTGCCGGGAGGCCGGCGCGGGCCGCAAACTTTTACGTATAAAAGAGGAGTCTATGACTATCAGAATAACGCACCAGCCTGGGGCGGACGAACTGGCGGAAATTGAAGCCGGCCTGCTGGCTTATAACTCGCAGTTTATGGCTATCGGCGAGTTAAAAAGTATCGGGGCATTTATTGAAGACGCCAGCGGCAAAAAACTTGCCGGCCTGACGGGTTCAACGGTGGGCAACTGGTTGCGCATTAATATGCTTTGGGTAAGCGAAGCATTGCGTGGGCAGGGGACAGGCACGGCGCTGATGCAGGCGGTGGAAGAAGAGGCCCGTCGACGCGGCTGCCTCTACGCTCAGGTCGATACCGCCAGCTTCCAGGCCCGGCCTTTCTATGAAAAACAGGGCTACGTTGTCCGGCTGGTACTGGATAACTATCCGCGCGTGCACCAGCGGTTTTACCTGACGAAAACGCTGTAGCAGGAAGACGACGATTATTCTCCTGGCCGCTGACGCAGATCCAGCGGCGAGTTCTCCGCCTCATCCAGCAGCGCCAGCCACTCCCGCATCGTCACTTCCTGCCAGGACAGATGGCCTTTTGTGGTTCCCATCAGCACCACGTCCGGGCGCAGCGCCCGATAAAACTCCAGCGTTTTTTTCAGATCGGCCTCGTTGCTTTCCGGCACCAGCACGGTTACCCAGCGCTGGTGGCTGAGGCTGATAGTATCGCCGACAAACAGATAGGTTTTGCCATAGGGCGAAGCATAAAGGTAGGTGGTGCTGCCCGGCGTATGGCCCGGCGTGGGCACCACGTGCAGGCTGCCGCAGTGCACTTCCGCCTGATTAAAGGTGTCGTCCGCTTCGGCGAACGAGCTGACGGGGCCGAGCGCGCGGTTGTGGCAATAGAGCGCCGAATTAAAGCGCTGCTGCAGCAGTCGCGCGCCCGGGCCAGCCTCGTGCCAGTGGGTCAGATAGTGGCGAAAAATCCCGCCGAGATCGCTGATAATATTATGGTCTTCATGATCCTCAACGCGTGAAATCAGCACGTTGCCGCGTGAAAGCTTCAGCAGAAAACCGTGCATCATCACTTCCGGATCGCGTTCGCCCGGCGGAAACTCCGGCGTTGAGATCCACAGATCTTCATACAGCTGCTTCATGAATGCTCCCGCAGTACCGCATGCCCTGACAGAGTCAGCCTGGCGACATCGCCTGCGACCCGCAGCTGGCCATGCGCACCAAGCGGCAGCGTGACGGTGTTCCAGTGATGGCCAAATTCCAGCCCGGTCACCACCGGCAGGCCGGTCAGCTCGCGTATTAGCGTCCACACGCTCTCAAAGTCATAGCCGTTGTCGTACTCGCTGAGTTTTACGCCGGTAAAACTGCCGGTGACAATGGCTTTCTGCCGTGCCAGCACGCCGTGCTGCGCCAGCTGCAGCAGCATTCTCTCCACGCGGAAAGGGTGCTCGTTAATATCCTCAATCACCAGGATGCCGCCGTCGATCTCCGGCAGCCACGGCGTACCGATCAGCGAAGTCAGCATCGCCAGATTTCCGCCCCAAACCGTGCCCGAAACGTCTACATCCTGCGGCGCGGTGGGCCATTCCAGCGTGAATTCGGGCGAGGTCAGCGCCCGCCAGAAATGATCGAGGGTGAAATCAGAAACGACCTCCGCGCCAAAATTGCCTGCCAGCATCGGGCCGCTGAAGGTTTGTCCGCCCGCCTTCAGCAGCGCCATCTGGATCACGGTAAAGTCGCTGTGGCCGCAAATTGCCAGCGGGCGCTCGCGCAGACGCGCCGCCAGCGCGGCGGCATCGAAACCGGGAAGCAGCCTGGTGGCGCCGTAGCCGCCGCGAACCGTCAGCACAATATCCGCTTCGACCTGTCGTAAATCCAAATCCTGTAGCCGCTGCTCGTCGCTACCGGCAAAACGTTGGCTGCGACGGGCGATCGTTTGCAGGTTAGTCACCTGATGACCCTGCTCCTGCAAACGCCGCACGGCGAGCTGCGCGGCCGCCTGATTCTGACAATAGCCGGAAGGCGCGATCAAATGAAAAGTGCGTGGAGTAACGGACATAATCTTCACTTTTATCCTTAATTGGCTAAATTTTGGCCCTTATTCAACGGTTTTTCGTCGCGGTAAAGCTGTTAGCCTTGTACTTTCAGGCGGGACATCTGTTTTCTGCGCAGGGTTAATGAATCATTTTACGCAATCCAGGGTCCAATACGGCTGATAATGACGAAAAGCGCAGCTGAAGTCATCCACCGCTGCGCTAAATTAAGAGTTTCGGTAATATTATCCCGGCAAATCGCCGCTATGATAAAACGCGAAGCTAAAGCTGAGAGGAATAAAATAGCGTGAAGAGCATAAAAACAGTGGCGATCGTGAGTATGCTCCTGCTGGCAGGGTGCGCCAGCCAGCCGCATAAACCGAATGAACATCAGCGGCAAACCCCGCTCACCAAGGCGCCGCCGGGGAAGGTTGCTCAGGCCTGGTCGCTGTTTACGGAAAACGCCGCGCATAACTACGGCGTCGATCAGAAGCTGGTTGAAGCGATCATTTCCGTGGAATCGGGCGGCAATCCAACGGTAGTCAGCAAGTCGAATGCCATTGGATTGATGCAGATAAAAGCCTCTACGGCGGGCCGGGAAGTCTATCGGGTACAGGGCCGTCGCGGGCAGCCAAGCACCTCGGAACTGCGCGATCCGGTGAAAAATATCGATATTGGTACGGCTTATCTGAAAATTTTGCAGGATAGTTCGCTGTCGGGGATCCGCGATCCGAAAACGCTGCGCTACGCCACTATTGTTTCCTACGCCAATGGCGCAGGCGCGCTGCTGAGAACGTTCTCACGCGACAGGGATCGGGCTATTGCCATGATCAATGCCATGACGCCGGAAGAGTTTTATCAGCATGTACAGAACAAGCATCCGGCAGCGCAGGCGCCGCGCTATTTGTGGAAGGTGACCACGGCCTACCGGACAATTTAGTGGACGCGCGACCTGATAAAGCTTGCTGCGTCAGCGGGATGGCTTACGGCTACTGAAAGCGGGTAGCTTTTTCGCGCGCCAGACGTTCCAGCGAGAAAATCACGTTCTGTAACAGGCGCTCCTGGCTGAAATCCAGCGAGGCGAAGCGAAAGCTCAGGCGCGGCGTGACCACGGTTTCATTTTTATTGCCTACCACGCTGCGCTCGCCGACGTTAATCAGCGTGGCGTCCGCCTCAAGGCGACCATATTCGCCCAGTTCAACACACACTTTCTTAAAGATTTCGCCACCCTCCAGGCTTTCCGGAATGGGAGAATCGCTTAACACGCCGATACCGCCCAGCGAGAGATCCTGGACTCGCATCCGGCCCTGGCCGCTGCCGTCCGGCCATTTGACATAGCAGTAAAAAATGGGGTCAAGCGGGACGGCCACGCGAAAGAACTCACGTCGTTGGATCATCAACAGCTCGTCGGGCAGCCCGGCGCCAAAGGCAGGCAGGCCTTCATGACTGTCGTTTTCAAGGGCGTTAAGCGTAAACTCGACTTTTGCGCCGTAGGTTTCTGCGGCCAGATGCAGTTCATTCATTTCCAGCGCCAGCTGGTTTTCATACTCATTGCTGCCGTAGTCGACGATCAGACGCTCTTTATCCGCATACAGCAGCCGCGTAATAAACTGGCCCCTTGCATGGGAAACCAGAACAGGCGTCTGATTTTTCAGCAGATTTTTTAATACGGCAAGCACGGCGAGCGGGCCACGCTTGAGATATTGTTCTTTTTCTTCTTCTTTCACGTCCTACTCCGATTGGGTGTCAGCAAACCCGCACCTGGCGGTGTTACGTCAAATTATCGGCATCGGCGCGTGACGCTTTAGCCGGTCCGAAAAAAAAACTGCAAAAAGTTTGGCTTTAAATCACAGAGTTAGAAATCTTGCCTATACTTATGCCGTCTAATCAGTACAAGCAAAGGAGCAGTAAATGGGAATTTTGTCATGGATCATTTTCGGTCTGATTGCCGGTATCATCGCTAAGTGGGTTATGCCGGGTAAAGATGGCGGCGGTATTATTATCACCGTGATCCTGGGCGTAGTCGGCGCCGTGGTCGGCGGCTGGATCAGTACGCTGTTCGGTTTCGGCAAGGTAGACGGCTTCAACTTCGGCAGCTTTATCGTGGCGGTCATTGGCGCCATCGTTGTGCTGTGGATCTACCGTAAAGTCAGAAGCTAATCGCGCAGCGGTAAAGCTTACTGAGAAACCCCACGCTCCGGCGTGGGGTTTTTCTTATCTGCCTCAGAAATCGTAGCCGACGGTGGCCATCACCGAACGTTCCGCTCCCCAGTAGCAGTAGCCCGTGCCGTAGCAGGCCGCGACGTAGTGACGGTCGGTGAGGTTAGTCGCGTTAAGCTGCACAAACGCGCCTTTCAGGCTGGGGTTCCAGACGCCAAGATCGGCCCGTACCGAAGCGTCAAACAGCGTGACGGAGGGCAGGCGCGTGGTGTTTTCATTGTCTGCCCACTGCTTGCCGATATAGCGTACGCCCGCGCCCGCGCTGACGCCCCACGCAAACTGATATTTACCCCAGAAAGAAGCCATCGAATTTGGCGTCACATAAGGCGTGTGGCCGTCGTTGCCGTCCACGGCATCCTTATAACGGACGTGATTAAGCGTGTAGCTGGCCAGCGTGCTCAGGCGCGGCGTCCACTGGTGATGGGCTTCCAGCTCCAGCCCCTGCGAATGCACTTTGCCTGCCGGGTCGTAATAGGATTCCTTAACCACGCGGTTGCCCACATCTTTCTGCGTTAAATCGTACACTGCCGCGCTATAGAGATCCGAGGTGCCCGGCGGCTGATATTTCACGCCGGTTTCATACTGCTCCGAGGTCGTCGGCTGTAGCAGATTGCCGTTAATGTCGGAAAGGGACTGCGGCGTAATCGCCTGGCTGTAGCTGACGTAAGGCGAAACGCCGTTGGCAAAGGCGTAAAGCAGCGCGGCGCGCCCGCTGAGATGATCGTCCTGGCGGCGATGCTTGTCTGCCGTCGCATCGTTCTCCGTTTGCGATACGATACGGTCATAGCGCCCGGACAGATCCAGATGCCACTGCTGCCAGCTCATCTCGTCCTGCAAATAAACGCCGGTCTGATAGTAGCGGCGCTGCGAGCGGGAAAAATCGTAATCCGGCTGCGGCCCCAGCGCTTCACCCGTGCGCGCGTTCAGCTGGCTGGCGTTGCCGCTGGCTTCGTAAAGATCGTTTTTATACTGATGGTACTCCGCGCCCAGCACGACTTTGTGTGCCAGCTCGCCCGTGGCGAAATCCGCCTCCAGCTGATTATCCAGCGCAAAGGCATCGAGTGACGAGCGGGAGCCGGAGTAATAGCGGTTCAGCCGATCCGCGTCAGCCGTATCCCAGCCAATTTGGTAAACCTGATCGAGATCGACATTGGAATGGGCGTAGCTGGCGTTGGAGCGGAAAGCCCAGGTATCGTTAAAGCGATGGGCAAATTCATAGCTGTAAATCTGCTCGCGCCGTTTAAATTGATCCAGAGAACTGTCGCCATCGTAAAAGCCGGTACTCAGCTTGCGTCCGTTATGTTCAGTAATACTGCCGTCGCCGGGCACCGCGCCGTGATAGCCACCGGAAGGATCCTTCTGTAGATAAGCGCGCAGCAGCAGAGAGGTATCTTCATCCGGCTGCCAGAGCAGGGAAGGGGAAAGGGCGTATTTCTCTTCGCGCGTATGATCGTATTGCGTATCGCTGTGGCGGCTAAGGCCGGTCAGCCGGAATGCCCACTGTTCGTTAATGGCGTCGGTATAATCAAAGGCGGTGCTGGTGCTGTTATGGTTGCCCGCCGAGGCGCGGAAATGGCCCTGCTGGCTGAACTGCGGACGCTTCGAACTTTCCATCACCAGCCCGCCGGGCACCGTTTGACCATAAAGCGCCGATGAGGGGCCTTTAATTACGTCGATACGTTCCAGAAACCAGGGATCGACCTGCAGTATATTGTAGCTGCCGGGATCGCTCATCAGCCGCAAGCCGTCCAGGAAGATATTATCCACGTCGCCGCCGTGGAAGCCGCGCAGCGAAACGGTATCGTAGCGGCTGGCTGCGCCGGCAAAATTCGTAAAAGCACCGGCGGTATAGCTCAGCGCCTGGTTGACGTCGGTTGCGCCCTGATCCTCCATCTGCTGTCGGGTGACAACGGAAACGGCCTGCGCGGTAAGCGCCAGCGGCCGGTCGGTTTTCATTGCGCCCTGGCTGGTGGTGGCGTTATAGCCGGAGGTCGGCGTAGTGGCCGTTTCGGCAGGAGCGGCGGTAACGACCAGCGTATCGGCGGCGCAAAGGGCAACGGGCGAGACAAACAGCGTAGTACAGAACAGCAGGCGTTTTTGAGCGAAAACCATGCTTCTTCCCTTTCAGAGTTCAAACAGAAAGCGCTGCCGGACTTGTTAACGGCTGGCAGCAAAAGTGTAAAGAGTATGACAATCTTAATGATAATTATTATCTTTACAACTACGGCGTACAATCCGTGATTTTTCTGATAAACGGCGTGAAGGGGAAAAATAAGCAGGAGGAATCAGGCAAGCGTGCGTGATTTTCTGGTAAGCAACGAAGGGAGAGAAACAAGCAGGGGGAAATCAGGCGATCCTGGACCGCCTGAAGAAAGGCTTACTGGCCTTTAGTGATATCGCCGACGTTATTACATACCACCCCTTTCGGGCAGTAGAGATCCATTAACTTCAGCGTGACGCCGTTAGTCCAGCCGAAGCCGTCCTGTAGCGGGTATTCACCGCCGCCGCCGCCGCCCAGGTTATTGCCTTCCACCACATATTTTTCGACCAGCTTGTGCTCTTTGTCATAGGTGGTCTGCACGTTTTTCAAAAAGCGCATGCCGATATCTTTCGCCAGCGTCTGCTTGCCGTAGTTGTTCAGCCCTTCCACGGCTGCCCACTGCAACGGCGCCCAGCCGTTTGGCGCATCCCACTGCTGGCCGTTGTTGACGTTGGTTGTTACCAGGCCGCCTTCCTTCACCAGCTGCGCCTGGACCGCCGTCGCCGTGCGGTTGGCCTGATCCGCCGTTGCCGCCTTGAGATAAAGCGGGAACAGCGTCGCGGCCGTCAGCTGCGGACGAACTTGCGCCATCTTCCAGTCATAGTCGGCGTACCAGCCCTGTTTTTCATCCCAGAAATAGCGGTTAATCGCCTGCTGGCGCTGTTCGGCCCGCTGCGCAAAGCGCTCGCTGGCGTCCGCCTGACCGGCCTCTTTATTGGCGCGCGCCAGCGTTTTTTCCAGATGAAACATCAGCGAGTTCAGATCGACCGGCAAAATAGCGGTGGTTTGAATCGAGGAGATATCGTCCGGCTTAGCGAACCAGCGTGAGCTGAAATCCCAGCCGGAGGCCGCGCCCGAGCGAAGATCGCGATAAAGCTCGCCCTTATCGCGTCCTTTAGCTTTTTCCACCGTCGCGATGTCGTCCATATAAGATTCGGTACGCGGCACGTCACGGGCGTCCCAATAGCGGTTCAGCAGCGCGCCGTCTTTCAGCTTCACCAGCCGCTTGCTGGCTTCGCCCGCTTTGAGGTGGTCAGCGCCGTTCATCCAGTAGTCATACTCTTTCTGCAGCTCCGGCAGGTACTGACGATAGACGCTGTCGCCTTTATGCGTCGCCAGCAGGTCGACCATCAGGCTGAAGAAAGGCGGCTGCGAGCGGCTGAGATAATAGCTGCGGTTGCCGTTAGGGATATGGCCATATTTATCCAGCAGCGAGGCGAAGTTATCCACCATATCCTGCACGCGATCCCAGTGGCCGCTTTCCGCCAGGCCAAGCATCGTGAAATAGCTGTCCCAATAGTAAATCTCCCGGAAGCGGCCGCCCGGCACGACATAAGGCTTGGGCAACGCCAGCAGAGAATCCCACTGGTTAACCGGCGTGGCGTTACGGGTCAGTACCGGCCACAGCCCGTCGATATGTTCACGCAGGCTCTGTCCGGCAGGTGGCACGTAGGCCGGGCCGTTGGTGGGCAGCGTGAAGTTGGTATTCACAAATCGGCGCAGGTCGAAATTGCGCTGTTTTCTCTGCATCTGCCAGTCTGCCAGGATCAGGCTGGGACTGGTTTTCGGCAGGGCGTCGGCGAAGGTCTTTTGATCGGGAAACAGTTTAGCGGCCTGCACCGCCTTAAACAGCGGCCCCAGCGTCATATCAGGCGGCTGCGGCTGCCCATCGGCGGCAGCGGCGAAGCCGGCCTGCGTCAGCGCGGCAATCAGCAACGGCAGCGACAGCACGGTTTTCCATTGACGTTTTTCAACTTTCTGCATTAGTCGTTCTCCCTATCCCAATCGAATAGCTGTAAGTTATTGACCCTGAAACAAACTTTAGACGAAATTCCGGAGTTCGCCCGGGCCGGTGCCGCGAAATGTGATGCACCAGGCTTTTTATCAACGGCGCATGAAAGAAAAGGGGTACAAACTGGAAATATTTAATCAAATCTATTAAGCAAACAAATTAAAAATGGCTTATTCAGGATGCGGCGGCTAATAGCTTCCTGAAAGCCATCTGATATCAGCGGCCGTCCGTAAAAAACAACCCGCTAACTGGAACGGTGGATTTATGAAGGATCTTTTTTCGGTAATTGTTTAGCGAGCTGTTTGCTACGCTTGCCAACAAGCCGCCGCTTTATGTTACTGAAAAAGATCGGATGGTGAAATAATGAAAATAAAAGCCGCCTGTTTTGTGAAGAAGCATCCTCATTGCAACGAGGAACGATAAATTACTTTTGCAAATCACTATTATGGTTAATATATTACAGGTGACTTTAGGGTGACATCACGGTTTTATCCTCTGTCCTGAGGAAAATTTTTTATCGTGACGTGGGAAAGTATATTGACGCAAACGCTTGAGGTCCATTCAGGGATTGACAGAATTATTGGAAAAAAGGAACAACCGGCATGACAACACACGGCGACAATATTTTGCAGACAGGCGGCGATCCTCGCGCGCTGGCGGAATTTTCCGCCCTGCGGCAGGAAATCGCCTTGCTCAATCAGCCTGGCGAGTCAGGCCCGGACTGGCAGCGCGTGGAGGCGCTCGCGATCGCGCTTTTTCGGGCGAACGGCATGGATTTGCAAAGCGTGGCCTGGTATACGCTGGCCAGGGCGCACAGCGCCGGGCTGCCGGGATTGTGCGAAGGGTTTGAAATCATTACGGCAATGATGAAACATCAGTGGCCGACGCTCTGGCCGCAGCCGCTTTCCGCCCGGCTGGCGATTGTGACCTGGCTGAGCGCCGGGATGCAACAACGGCTTAAGGAGCTTCAGCCGGAAGCGAGCGATCTCGATCTGCTTTACCGACTGCAGGCGCAGCTGGAACAAAATGTCAACACGCTTGAGGTGCTGGCCTACAAGCATCTGAGCCAGCTTGATCGCCTGAATATCCAAATCAGCGAGCTTATAGCGCAGCTTACCGTGCCGGAACGCCAGCTCAAAACTGACCGGACCATGCTGACGAGGGCGACCCTGGCGCGGGCCGGTCGTAGCGATGAGTTCACGCCGCTGGTTTACGTGCCGGGTGATATGACCAGCTCTGGCGCGCTCACGGTCAGTTTTAGTTTTTGGGAGCGTAGCCGGGGCTTTTTTGCCGGCATGGTTGTCGCCTGCCTGCTGTGCGCTTTAGGCTCGTGGGCTTTGCAGCTGATGCAGCCCGAGCCGGATAAAGCGCAGCGGATTGCTCTGCTGGCCCGCCAGGTTACGCCAGAGCTGGGCGGCCAGGATAAAAACTGGCAGGAGGCCGTTATGCTGGCCGCGCTGCCCAGGGAGCAGCTGGTGCTGTGGCATACGGCACGGTTGAGATTAAAAAAAATGCTGGCGCTGGTGAAGGTGCCGGAGGAGCAGCGCGCTGGCTGTCTTACCTATACGGAATTCGAGGCTCAGCTGGTCACTCTTCGGCAGCCTCTGGAAGCGATGCAGCCCGCAGAGGAGCTGTTGCGTCAGCTTGAGTCGAATCCGCTATCGCCGGTATTAAGAGGGAAAATAGAGAATCGCTTAAAACAGCTGCTGGCGCGCTACGCGCTTATTCTTCAGTCTGCCAGTAAAGACGCTTCGGAGAATAATAAATAATAGCCTGCGCGCTTCTTTTTAAACGAATGACGTTTTCCTGAAATAGTATAAAGAAGATGGGCGGAATATGTGTTCTGTTTCTTAACGGAGCTTTTCATCGTTATAGCCAGGCTCGTAACAAGACCCGCTTGTTTTACCAGTCGTTTTTCAAAAATAACCCTGTGGTATTTTATCAGGTTCATTTTTACTGCGCGCTTCTGTTTCCCCCAGAGATGGGGTGTAGGTTATTTTTTACAGGGGGTAAGCAGCGCCAGCAAATAAACAGGGTGGATAAGAAGCGAATTTACAGGGCATGTAACGGGCAGGGCACTGTCGTTGTATTAGCGCGCCAGCAGCCTTTATCTGGCGCGCTCATGGCTGGCTCCTTTATTCGATAAAGGGGCCGCTGATTATTTGGCGCATTTACCGCACTGATTTTGCGCAATCAGCGTGAAAAAGTCGTTGCCTTTATCATCGACCAGGATAAACGCCGGGAAGTTTTCCACCTCAATCTTCCATACCGCTTCCATACCCAGCTCCGGGTATTCCACGCACTCCAGGCTCTTGATACTCTGCTGCGCCAGCACCGCCGCCGGGCCGCCGATACTGCCCAGGTAAAAGCCACCGTGTTCGCGACAGGCGTCGGTCACCTGCTGGCTGCGGTTGCCTTTCGCCAGCATAATCAGGCTGCCGCCGTTGGCCTGTAAACGATCGACATAAGAATCCATTCGTCCGGCGGTTGTCGGGCCAAGCGAGCCGGAAGCATAGCCTTCGGGGGTTTTGGCCGGGCCGGCGTAGTAAACGGGGTGATCTTTCAGGTACTGCGGTAAACCTTCGCCTCTTTCCAGCCGTTCGGCGAACTTCGCATGGGCAATATCGCGCGCCACGATAATGGTACCGCTTAGCGAAAGCCGGGTAGAAACCGGGAAGCGCGACAGCTGCGCCAGAACCTCTTCTATCGGCCGGTTGAGGTTAATCTGATGCACCTCGCCTTCACCCTGCTGGCGCAGTTCGGCCGGAATATAGCGTCCCGGATTATCCTCCAGCTTTTCAATCCAGATGCCATCGCGGTTGATTTTCGCTTTGATATTGCGGTCGGCGGAGCAGGAAACGCCCATGCCGACCGGGCAGGAAGCGCCGTGGCGCGGCAGGCGGATCACCCGAATATCGTGGGCGAAGTATTTGCCGCCGAACTGGGCGCCCAGCCCCAGCTTCTGCGCGGCCGCCAGCAGCGCCTGCTCCAGCTCGCGATCGCGGAACGCCTGGCCATGCTCATTGCCTTCAAACGGCAGGCCGTCATAGTAGTGCGTTGAGGCCAGCTTGACCGTTTTCAGGGTGCTTTCGGCCGAGGTGCCGCCGATCACAAAGGCGATATGGTAAGGCGGGCAGGCCGCCGTGCCCAGCGTGCGCATTTTCTCGGTCAGCCAGGCCTCCAGCCTGCCGGGGTTGAGCAGAGCGCGCGTCTCCTGCCACAGGTAGGTTTTGTTGGCGGAGCCGCCGCCTTTAGCCATGCAGAGAAATTTATACTCATCGCCGTCCACGCTGTAGAGGTCGATCTGCGCAGGCAGGTTAGTACCGGTATTGATCTCGCGATACATATCCAGCGCGACGTTCTGCGAGTAGCGCAGATTATCCTGGCTGTAGGTGTTGTAAACGCCCTGCGACAGCGCCGCTTCATCGCCGCCGCCGGTCCAGACGCGCTGGCCTTTTTTGCCCATAATAATGGCTGTGCCGGTATCCTGGCAGGTTGGCAGCACGCCTTTCGCCGCGATCTCGGAGTTTCTTAAGAATTGCAGCGCCACATACTTGTCGTTCTCGCTGGCCTCCGGATCGCTCAGAATAGCGGCGACCTGGCGCTGGTGTGCGGGACGCAGCATAAAAGCGGCATCGTGAAACGCCTGCTGCGCCAGCAAAGTCAGCGCTTCCGGCTCGACTTTCAGCACTTCCTGACCGGCGAATTCGCTGACGGAAACGTGATCGCTGCTCAGCAGATAGTATTCGGTTTCGTCAGGGGCGAGAGGAAAAGGGTTCTGATAGACGAAAGGTTTGTTTGACATTTTGCTCACCTGGTAAGCCGTAGCGTGCGCCGCGGCAAGGAAAGAGGCCGGGGCCGGAAAAGGCCCGTCAGCCTGGGTTTTTTTACGGTCAGAACATCATGACCATCCATGGATAGGCAATCAGCATCATGCCGCCGAGGAAAATCGCGCCGAAAATAGTGCCAAGCCGCCAGTAGTCTTTGGTCGGCAGATAGCCGCTGCCGTAGTAGATTGGGCTGGGGCCGGTGCCGTATGGGGTAATAATCCCCATCACGCCGAGCGAGGTCACCATCATCAGGCAGTAGACCGGCATATTGATGCCCGGAATGGCGGCAGCGATGGTCAGCATGGCCGGCAGCAGCGCGGTGGTATGAGCGGTGGTGCTGGCAAAAAGGTAGTGCAGCAGGAAGAAGGCCACCAGCAGCATCACGGCCGCCACTTGCGGATCGATGCCGGTCAGCAGCTGGCCGCCTTCTTTGCCCAGCCAGGCAATAAAGCCGACGCGCGCCAGGCCATCCGCCAACGCCACCAGCGTGGCGAACCAGGCGAAGGTGTTCCAGGCCGGTTTATTGCTGGTGATATCGTTCCAGTTCAGCACGCCCGTCCACAGCATCAGCACCACGACCAGCAGCGCCGCCATGGCCGGTTCAATCCAGCTGGTGGCGAAAATCCACATCAGCAGCGCGCAGCAGACAAACAGCAGCAGCAGCATTTCGTTGCGCGACAGCTTGCCCAGTTTTTCCAGCTCGCTTTTTGCCCAGCGCGGCACCTCGTCGTTGATCTTCACTTCCGGCGGATAGAACCAGTAGGCCAGTAAAGGCATGGTTAAGATCAGCAGCAGGCCCAGTGGCAGGAAGGCGAGGAACCAGTTCCCCCATGAGATATCGAAGCCCACGATGCTTTTCACCAGCGCCAGCGCCAGCAGGTTAGGCGCGAGCGCCGACAGGAACATCGAGCTGGTAATACAGGCTGCGGTGATCGCCACCCACATTAAATAAGAACCAATTTTGCGCGCGCTGGGATCGTTGGGTTTGGAACCGTACAGCGGCGGCAGGTTAGCAATAATCGGGTAGATAGTCCCGCCGCTGCGCGCCGTGTTGGACGGGGTAAAAGGCGCCAGCAGCAGATCGGCGAAGGTAATGGCGTAGCCCAGCGTCAGGCTGCGTCGCCCCAGATACTTCACCAGGATCAGCGCCAGACGGCGGCCAAACTGCGTCTTGTCATAACCCGCAGCGAACATAAACGCGCCGAAAATCAGCCAGACCGTAGAGTTGCCGAACCCGCTGACCGCCCATTTAAAGGACTGCGTGGCGGCCTGGAATTTGGGGTCGGCCAGCTCGGCCGGACTGAACAGCAGCCAGTGGCTGAACAGGGCAATGACCACCACCCCGGTCAGGCCGATCACCGCACCGGGCAACGGTTCGAAGATCAGGCCAACGATGACGCCGACGAACACCGCGAAGAAGCGCCAGGCGTAAGGCTCCAGCCCGCCGGGGACCGGCGTCAGCAGCAGCAGCACCGTGACCAGCACGGGCAGAAAAAGCATAACAAGACGTTTTTTGGTTCCCGGTGAGGCGGGCGATCCACTCGACGTTGATTTTGTTTTCATAGTGTTGATCTGCAAGTTAACAGTAATAAAAGAGATATGTCCCGGTTAATGGCTACGCCCTTTTTAAACGGGCTTATTTACCGCGACCCTGGTGACAGGATGACCTTTTTAAACATGTTTTTAACATACTATTAAGGAACTGTGAAGATAATGCAGGTCGCCCTGAATAATAATATTGATCTGGATCAATAAATATTTCCAGCCATTTTGTTCTTTTTTTTGGAAAATGCATTTTCCCTGATTGTCTTCCCAAAATTGTTACGTGTAGAGCAGTTTACTGTTACGTTTTTATTTCCTGAAATAGCTGGTACTATTTTTAGTGTATTGATTTTATTGGTTTTATTTTTAGGTGGCAATTGGAATTTGCTTTTAGTTAACTAATGAGTAACAATCAGGGCGGTGACGGCGTGACATAATGCGGTAATTGTTTCTGGTAATTTAAAAAGTTTAATAACTAAATTAACCGATTTAATAAATCCAGAATTGATATATTTATTGCATAAAGCAGAACCCGTTAATTAAGCGAAGACGTTTCTTATGTAACACGGTTCAAAAATTTAAATTTTGGAGTCGATAATAATGAACACGCTCACCCCGATCCTTAATCCGCTGACGCTGCCGAATGGCGCCGTATTAAAAAACCGTCTGGTAATGGCGCCAATGACCACCTGTACGGGATTCTACGACGGCACCGTCACCAGTGAACTGGTAGAGTATTATCGCGAACGTGCCGGCAGCCTGGGCGCGGTGATCGTGGAGTGCTGTTTTATCGATCCCAAAGGGCCGGCATTCCCCGGCGCGATAGGCATTGACAGCGATAACAAAATTGCGGGCCTGGCGCGGATAGCAAGCGCGATCAAATCCAAAGGCTCGCAGGCTATTCTGCAAATTTATCACGGCGGCAGGATGGTGGAGCCGGAGCTGATCGGCGGCAGAACGCCGGTTGCGCCCAGCGCCATCGCCGCGCCGCGTGAAGGCGCCACCACGCCGCAGGCGCTGACCGGCGAAGAAGTTGAGGTGATGATCACCAAATTCGGTGACGCGGTGAACCGCGCCATCAAGGCCGGCTTCGACGGCGTGGAGCTGCACGGCGCGAACACCTACCTGATCCAGCAGTTCTATTCGCCCAATTCCAACCAGCGCGACGACCAGTGGGGCGGCAGCCGCGATAA
Organism: Erwinia wuhanensis; assembly: GCF_030484085.1. Taxonomy (NCBI): domain Bacteria; kingdom Pseudomonadati; phylum Pseudomonadota; class Gammaproteobacteria; order Enterobacterales; family Erwiniaceae; genus Erwinia; species Erwinia wuhanensis. Next base: position 900,511 of record NZ_JAUJUH010000001.1, on the reverse strand, counting down.
CCGCACGCGCTTCCCGCTGGCGGTGCTGGATATCACGCATAAAATGGCCGAACGCTTCGCGGACGATACCTTTATCATCGGCTATCGTTTCTCGCCGGAAGAGCTGGAAGTCCCCGGTATTCGCTTTGACGACACGATGTATCTGCTGGAAAAACTCGCCGAGCGCGGGCTGGACTACGTGCATTTTTCCGTAGGGCAGCTGCTGCGGCCTTCTATCGTCGACACCCAGGATCCCACGCCGCTGATTACCAAATTCCGCGCTATGCGCTCCGAAACGCTGGCAAAAATTCCGGTGATCGGCGTCGGCGGCGTGGTGAATAAAGCCGATGCCGAAAGCGGGCTGGAGCACGGTTTCGATCTGGTGGCAATCGGCAAAGCCTGCATCGCCTATCCTGACTGGGCCGATCGCATTATTCACAACGACCATCTGGAACTCTATATCGACAGCAACCGGCGCGAGGCGCTGAAAATCCCCGAGCCGCTGTGGCGCTTCTCGCTGGTGGATGCGATGATCCGCGATATGAGCGCGACCGGCCGCAAATATAAAGCGGGCGTTTATCAGGAAAAAGTCGAGGCGGAGGCGCTGAAGCTAAAAATCAACGTCGCGCTGGATACCGATCGCATTACCGATATCACGCTGGTGCCGGACGATACGCTCGACGTCGATTTCACCACCACTTTCGAAAGCCTGCGCAACCGCATTCTGGTTGCTAACAGCCCGCATGTGGATGCGATTACCGGCGCCACCACCCAAAGTGAAGCCCTGAAAAAAGCGGTTTCGCGGGCGCTCGCTACCTCCAGCAAAGAGCATGTAATAGAAGAGGGCGGCAATCCGCAGGCGCCGCAAAACTACGACGTGGTGGTTATCGGCAGCGGCGGCGCGGGCCTGGCGGCGGCTATCCAGGCGCATGACGAAGGCGCGCGCGTGGCCATTATCGAAAAAATGCCGACCATCGGCGGCAATACCATCAAGGCCTCGGTAGGCATGAACGCGGCGGAAACGCGCTTCCAGAAGCTGAAAGGCATCAAGGACAGCAAAACGCTGTTCTATGAAGAAACCCTGAAAGGCGGCCATTTCAAAAACAATCCCGTGCTGTTGAAAGAGTTTGTGGAGCTGGCGCCTGAGGCTATCGAATGGCTGGCGGCGAAAGGCATTGAGCTGAACGATATCACCATCACCGGCGGCATGAGCATCGACCGCACCCATCGTCCGGCAGACCGCTCGGCGGTAGGGGGCTTTCTGATCAGCGGCCTGGTGAAAAACATTAACCAGCGCAATATCGAGGTGCTGCTGGAAACCTCGGTGGAAGAGATCATTTATACCGACGGCAGGGTCAGCGGCGTGAAGGTGGTCGATGAATATTACGACAGCCGCATTCTTAACGCCCGCAGCGTAATCGTTGCCACCGGCGGCTTCAGCGCCAACCGCGAGATGGTCACCCATTACCGGCCGGAGCTGGACGGCTTTGTCACCACTAACCACAAGGGCGCGACCGGCAGCGGTATCGCGCTGCTGCAAAAACTTGGCGCGGGCACGGTGGATATGGGCGAAATCCAAATCCATCCAACCGTAGAGCAAACCACCTCCTATCTGATCTCCGAATCGATTCGCGGCGGCGGCGCCATTCTGGTCAGCCAGGCCGGACACCGTTTCTGCAACGAGATGGCGACCCGCGATAAAGTATCGGCGGATATTATCGCGCTGCCGGAGAAAAGCGCTTGGGTGATTTTTGACGAACAGGTCAGGCTGAACAACAAGGCGGCCGACGAATACCTTGCCAAAGGCTTTGTGGTCAGCGCGTCTTCGCCGCAGGAGCTGGCGATCAAGCTCAATATGGATCTGCACGCGCTGCTGGCGACGCTGGAGCGCTACAACCTGTTTGTCGAGCGCCAGCAGGATGAGGATTTCGGTCGTCAGACCGCGATGCGCCATCCGCTGAACCAGGGGCCGTTTTACGCCATCCGCATCGCGCCCGGCGTGCACCATACGATGGGCGGCGTCACCATCAACAGCGATACCGCCGTGCTGGATGAGCAGCAGCAGGTTATTGCCGGGGCATGGGCGGCGGGTGAAGTCGTCGGCGGCATTCACGGCGGTAACCGTATCGGCGGCAACGCTATTGCCGATATCATTATCTTCGGCACGCTGGCCGGACGTCACGCGGCTGATTTCGCCCTGCATCATTAACACACCGGAGAGCCACGATGCCAGCTGACGCGCGACTTTACGCTTACTCTGCGGTGCTGATGGGCTCGCCCATCCTGCTGAAGCTGGCGGAGCACGACGAAAAGCTGGCGGGCGACGTGTTCCGCCTGATCCGCCAGCAGGAAAATCTGTTTACCGTGAATCGTGCCGGTTCGCAGCTGATGGCGGTGAACGCGGCGGCGGGCAGCCATCCCGTTGCGGTCAGCGCGCCGGTGTTTGCGCTGATCAAACGCGCCAGGGAAGTGAGCCTGCTGGCCGGAAGCTGTTTCAACTTCGCTATCGGGCCGCTGGTCAAGCGCTGGAAAATCGGTTTTCAGGGCGACAGCGTGCCGCCCGCGCACGAGCTACAGGCGCTGCTGGCATTAACCGATCCCGCCCGCGTGCAGCTGGACGAGCAGCAGCAGACGGTGTTTCTGCCGCAGCCCGGCATGGAGATCGATCTGGGCGCGATAGCCAAAGGCTATATCGCCGACGTGGTCAGGGATTTTCTGCATCAGCGCGGCTGCTTCTGCGGGCTGATCAATCTTGGCGGCAACCTACAAACGCTTGATGCACCCGCAGGCGAAACGGCATGGGCGATAGGCGTGCAGCTGCCTTTTGGCGAGCCGGGCGCGCTGATCGGCAGCGTCGCCGTCAGCAATAAATCGGTGGTGACGTCGGGCGTGTATGAGCGCTACTTCGAGCTGAACGGCCGCCTCTATCACCATATCCTCAATCCGCAAACCGGTTATCCGCTGGACAACGAGCTGCTCGGCGTAACGGTCATTTCTGACCGTTCGCTCGACGGCGATATTTTTACCACGCTGCTGTATGGCTTGGGCGTAGAACAGAGCCTTGTTTTCCTGAAGGATTATCCGCAGATCGAGGCCATTTTCGTGACGCGAGAGCAGCAGGTAGTGCTGGCAACCCAACAGCCTTTCCGGCTGCTGGACGAGCGCTGGCGGGTTATTGACAGTACTGTTTAAGCAGCTCGCTGTATTCGGCCTGTAGCCGATAGCGGTAGACCGGCCTGCCGGTTGCGCCATAGTGGATGCTGGTAAAGAGTATATGGCACTGCGCCAGCCAGATCAGGTATTTGCGGCAGGAAACGCGGGAGATGTTGACCGCTGCGGCCAGCTCGTCGGTAGAGAACTCTTCCGCCGGATGCGCGTCAATCCACTGGCAGAGCGTGCGCAGCGTCTGCGGCGTCAGGCCTTTCGGCAGGCGTTTGCCTTCGGCTGGCGCATCCCTGTCGCCGTGGAGCAGCCGATCCACATCGGCCTGCTGATACCAGGGCTGGCTGTCCATCAGCGTCTTGCGGCGACGCCAGCCGGTCAGCGCCTCTTCAAAACGCGAGAACTGGAAAGGCTTGATCAGATAGTCCACCACGCCGTAGTGCAGCGATTGCCTGACGGTATCGGCATCGGCGGCGGAAGAGATCACAATTACATCCACCGCCTGCTTCGCCTGGCGCAGCGCGGGCAGCAGATCCAGCCCGCTCTCCTGCTGCAAATAGATATCCAGCAGGATCAAATCAATGCCGCCATGCAGCGCCATCTCCTTTGCCTGTTGCAGGGTCGAGGCTATGCCCACGCAGTGAAATCCTTCCAGCTGGCCGATATAGCAGCGGTTCAACTCGGCGACCATGGCGTCATCATCGACGACTAACACGTTAATCATGCGCTTTTGTTTCCTCTATCCCAGGGCAGTTGGACTAAAAATTGCGTATAAACGCCGGGTTCGGACTCTACAATAATTTTTCCGCCAAGGCTTTCGGTTTGTTGTTTGACGAGGAACAAGCCCATGCCCCGATCGTCTCCTTTGCTGGAAACGCCTTTCTCAAAGATAGCATCTGGTTCCGGGATGCCCGGCCCGTCATCGCTGACCTCGCAGGCCAGCCAGCCGTTCTGATAGTGCAGCAGCACGCTGATTTCGCCGCCGGGCTGGCCGTCTGCGGCCTCCAGCGCGTTTTCAATCAGGTTGCCCAGAATGGTGATCAGCGCGGCGGACTGCGTTTCGCTGCCGCAGTCCGGCAGCAGGCTGTCCTCGCTGACGATCAGCCGGTGGCCGCGATCGGTCGCGCGTTCGATCTTGCTTAACAGAAAGCCCGCAATCACCGGCGATTTAATTTTCATCAGCAGCGAGCCAATCTCTGTCTGATAGCCGTTGGCGGTTTTCAGGATATAGCTTTCCAGCTGCTGGTAGTTTTTCATATGCAGCAGGCCGAGGATCACATGCAGCTTGTTCATAAATTCATGCGAGCGCTCGCGTAGCGCGTCAACATAGTTGACCAGGCCGTCCAGCCGCTGCACCAGCTGGCTGACCTCGGTTTTATCCCTGAAGGTACAGACCGCGCCGATAATCATGCCCTTGCTGCGCACCGGCATGGTATTGCTGAGCAGCACGCGCCCCTTGAAATGCAGCTCTCTGTCGCGCTGCGGCACGCCGCTTTGCACCACTTCGCGCAGGTTGGCGATGAGCGGGCCGGGCGCTTCGTCCTGCGGATGGCGCGCTTCGGTAAAAAGCTGCTGCGCGGCGCGGTTGATCAGCGTGACCTGTACGCGATCGTCCACCGCAATAACGCCTTCCTTAATCGATTGCAGCATCGCCTGGCGCTGCTCATACAGCATCGAAATCTCGTAAGGCTCCAGACCGGAGAGCACGCGGCGGGAGGCCCGCACCAGGCACCAGGTGCCGATAGCGCCCGCCAGCACGCCGAACAGTGCCGTCCACAGTACCGACCAGCGGGTACGCGCGATCTGCTGCGCGACCTCGCTCAACGAGATACCTACCGCCACCACGCCAATCTGCCGCTGCCGGGCGTCGTAAATCGGCGTAAATACGCGTAGCGCCTGCGCCAGCTGGCCGCGATTGATCGACACGTTTTCCTTACCCGCCAGCGCCGGCTGCAAATCCTCGCCGATGAAAGGGCGGTTGATGGCGTTTTTATCAGGGTGAGAATAGCGGATACCGCGCATATCGGTGACCACGACAAACAGCAAATGGTTGCTTTCCTGTACCGCCTGAGTAAGCGGCTGAATAATGTTGCGATCGGCGGGCAGCAGCAGGCCGCGCTGTACTTCGGCAGAATCGGCCAGGGTACGCGCCACCGCCAGCGCTTTATCCTTAACGCCGGCGCGGGTGATATGGCTTATCTGGAAAAAATAGAACAGATGAACGATCAGCAAAACCACGGCGAGCACCGCGCCGACCATCAGGCTGACGGAGGTGCTGAGCTTCAGTGGACGTTTACGGGACGGGTTACTCATGATCGCTCCATGACTGGCGGGACGAAACGGGCTGGCGAAGGATTACTATAGCGGACGACGCCGACAGGAAAAAGCGGACGGCCCGTCGCCGGAGCGCCATCAGGCGACAGCGCCTGAGGTCATCTGGCGCGGCGCCCGCCGTGCCTCTGCCGCTATTTCTTCGCGCAGCAGGGCAATCAGTTCGCGCAGGCCCTGCGGCACGCGCCGATGGCCCGGATAGTAGAGGCATAGCGCAGGTTCGACGGGCGACCAGTCGGGCAATACCACGTGCAGAGCGCCGTTCAGCAACGGCTCTTTTACGCGGTCTTCCAGACAGTAAGCGATACCCGTTCCGGCAAGCGCCAGCTCCAGCGCCAGCGTGGTTTCGCTGACGCAAATTTGTCCCGGCACGTCGATCACGCGGTAGTCGTTGCCCTGACGAAACTCCCACTTATAGATCACGCCCTGGCCGGTGCGCATACGGATACAGGAATGCGCGCGAAGATCTTCAGGCTCCAGCAGCGGCGGGCGGTGATAAAGATAGCGCGGCGCAGCGACGGCAACCCATTTCAGATCCGCGCCCAGCTTTACGGCGACTAAGTCTTCCGGCACGGTGCCGCCAAAACGGATACCGGCGTCGAAGCCTTCCGCCACGATATCCACCATGCGATCGTCCACGCAGACTTCCACCTCAACCTCCGGATACTTGCTGAGGAACTTTGGCAGATAGCGGCCCACAATCAGTCGCGCGCCGTCGCTCAGCACATTCAGGCGCAGACGGCCTGCCGGACGATCGCGCAGGCGATTTACCTCATCCAGCGCGTCGCCGATCTCCTGAAAACCGACGTTCAGCCGCCGCGCCAGGCTGGCGCCCGCTTCGGTAGGGGCAACGGTGCGGCTGGTGCGGTTCAGCAGCCGCACGCCCAGCCGCGTTTCCAGATTGCGGATAGCGTGACTGAGCGCGGAGGTAGTAATGCCCAGCTCCACGGCGGCTTTGGTAAAGCTGCGCAGGCGTTCCACCATGCGAAAAGCGTTCAGGTCGGCGAGATCGCTGCGTGACAGCGCGGCTGTGGGTTTAACGGGCATGGGATCGTCCAGGGGATGAGCCAGATTCAATGCTGCAACGCTGGCGGTGCTAAAGGAAACCAAGTTTAATGATATTCGCTAATCAGACGCAACCGGCAACGCCGCTTCTTTAACTGAAAGCGGCGTTACCCATCGCCAGGCTGGTGTCAGGATGCCGCGCGGCCAGCGAGCACGGTTTTTGCCGCGCCTGCTGGCAAAAATAGCCGGCAGTACTGGCTATCTTCCTCAGGCAGGCTGTTCCTCCTGCGGCAGCGAATTTTCAAAGGTCACAAAACGGTGCGGCCCGGCCAGGCCAATACCTGTCTCTTCCAGATACTCTTTGATCCGCAGGTTAATCTCCTGCTGAATATCCATGTACTGGTTATAGTCGGAAAACTTCAGGATATGCACCACCTCAAACATAATGCGATCGGACTCGAAAGAGGCCAGGTGCGCGCGGTCAAAGCGGGTTTTATCAATGCGGCCGATCACCTCTTCAATCATGGGGCCAATCTTGCGCAGCTGCTCGGCCGATGTCGCCAGCGGCACGCCAAAGCTGAAGACGATACGGCGCGTCTGCATCCTTTTATAGTTGTGGATGGTTTGCTGCAGCAGGATGGCGTTGGCACAGACGATCTGCTCGCCGCTCAGGCTGCGGATGCGCGTGGTTTTCAGCCCGATATGTTCGATAGTGCCCGCCACGTCGTTAAAAACCACAAAGTCGCCGATCTCAAAAGGCTTATCAATACCGATTGAAAGAGAGGCGAAAAGGTCGCTCAGCACCGTCTGTACCGCGAGCGCGATGGCGATACCGCCGACGCCCAGGCTTGCCACCAGCGCGGTAATATTGACGCCCGCATTGGCGAGTATCGACAGGATCATCACCGACCAGACCAGCGCCCGGAACAGCAGCCCAAGAATGATGGTAGTGACAGGATTGCGGTGCGAGTCCGGGCCGAAGTTCGTCAGCGAATAGCGCAGCCAGGACTGCACGGCCTGATCCAGCCACAGCGCGATTTGCAGCGCCAACACCAGGAACCAGGCGTGCGGGATGGTGCCGCTGACCTGGCCGGGCAACACGATAAACTGCAGGCTGAACAGAAAAGAAGCGATAAAGATCAGCGTGACCCGGGTTCTTTTCAGCACGTCCAGAAAGACGCGGTGCGCCACGCGATTTTCATGATCTTCCGCCCACGAGCCTATCCGTTTTTCCAGCAGAGAGATAACTTTGCGGATCAGGAAGAAAGTCACAGCGGTGATCACCACTACCAGCAGAATGTTACCCCAGAAGGTCACTGACGTAATCAACTTCAAATAGTTTGTATGAAAGATTTCTTTCACACGGCCTCCTTTATTCTGAATGGGTAAGAGAGTAAGTGTAGTAGAAAATTCAAAGGGATAGCTGTTTTTTGATTTCTAATTTAGATTTACAGTTAAAATGAAGCTGTACTTAAATATTAGTGGGGGTTTTTTAATCTAACTTGTTGTTATAAAAGGCTGTATCGTGTTTTTGTGGTTATTATTTCAGCTTCAGGTGGCTGGGTAATAATAAGATTTTCCATTGAGTTGCTATAAAAATTAATAATTAATTTGGTGGGCCAGGCTGAGTATTTATTTTCTGGCTGATAGTTATATTCTTATCAGGAAGTTTTAGCCGTTTCTGCTGATGGAGTTGGTCGGGTTTTAACGCAAAGAGCAGGTAATAAACGAGGCAAAATGACTTCTGACATTTGCATATAGATAGCAGGAATAGTTCGTAGAGATAGTACAGGCGGAGTGGCAATGTGGAACTAAGCCTCTTTCAGCCAGGATAAAAGTCATGAGCCAACAAAGTCCGTTAACGCTTCCGGTTATCGATTTCGCTCAATTAACCGCATCGGCGCAGCAGCGTTCAGCCTTGCTCGACTCGCTTGCCCGGGCGGCACGTGAAGTCGGGTTTTTCTATCTGATCAATCATGGGATCAACCAGCCGTTGATCGACAGAGTGCAGCAGGTTGCTCGCGCGTTCTTTGCTTTACCGCCGGAAGAGAAACTCAGGGTCAAAATGGCGAATTCGCCGCATTTTCGCGGCTATAACCTTGCTGGCGTAGAGATAACCCGTAATCAGCCTGACTATCGCGAACAGTTCGATATCGGCGCGGAACGAGAGGCGTTACCCGTCTCGCCAGATATTCCGGCATGGCAAAGAATGCAGGGGCCTAACCAGTGGCCGCAGGCGCTGCCGGAACTGCAACTTGTGCTAACGCGCTGGCAGCAGGAAATGACTGAGGTCGCATTGAAACTGCTGCGTGCTTTCGCCGAGGCGCTGCAACTGCCGCAGGACGCTTTCGACGCCCTTTACGGCGCTTTCCCCAATGAACATATCAAACTGATCCGCTATCCGGGGCGCACCGACAGCGAATCGCGTCAGGGCGTGGGCGCGCATAAGGATTCCGGTTTTTTGACGCTGCTGCTGCAGGATGATAAGCCAGGTCTGGAGGTTGAGGTTCGTCCTGGCGAATGGACAGCGGCGACGCCTTTACCCGGTTCGTTTGTAGTCAATATTGGGGAGCTGCTTGAGCTGGCGACCAACGGCTATCTGCGTGCCACCGTGCACCGAGTAGTATCGCCGCAGACGGAACAGGAGCGTTTATCTGTCGCCTTTTTTCTTGGCGCCCAGCTTGACGCCGTGGTGCCGGTATATCAGCTGCCGGAAGCGCTGGCGAACCTGGCGCAGGGGCCGGACAGCGATCCGCAAAATCCGCTGCTGCGGGAGGTCGGCTGGAACTATTTAAAAGGGCGGCTGCGCTCGCATCCCGACGTGGCGCAGCGCTTCTATGCAGACTTCACTGAGCACTGTTGAGAAAGATGCGCTCCACAGGCGCATTGGCCAGTTGCCTTTGATAAGCGCTGCTGCTGCGGTTCGGCATGATGGAACAACATAACAGGGGGTAAGAAAGCTATAGGGAACCTCAGCGGAAGATGTCCGCATGCCGGAAACGGCATGCGTAAAGACGGCCGCCTGTTAATAGCCTGATGATGCAGCAGTATGAAAGGCCACGAGAAATCGGCTGCCGGATTCAGGCCCGGCAGCCGCGTTTTTATAGCTTTTCCCACGCTGGCAGGTGATTAGCTCGTTTTCGCCATTCCTGGAATGCCGCCATAATCACCCCGAAAACCAGACCGGCTATCAGCGTCGAGGTAGCGGCATAAAGCAGCGTGGCTCCCTGAGATTTCCAGAAAATAAACCACATTACTATCCCCCAGAACGGCGTATAGACGACGGCAAAGCTGAAAAAGTTCGTCCAGAATGTTGAGAAGGGCGGTGGAGGCACATGGATCCCCAACCGCCACAGAAATATATGGCACGGAGGGGCGTAGATGCTGGGCCACATCCCCCTGCCTTCCATAATCGCCATGGCACGATTTTTTCTTTTTTCGAAAACTGAGTCCCCGGTCATTTGCATACCCCCCTCTTGTTTTTCTTTTGTCTAATTATAACGGAAGGGTCAAAAAATATACTTTTTTTAAGATTTTTTAGAAAATTCTGGAAACATCATCGGAATGGGAAAAAAGTAGTTATAATCCAGCAGGTTAATTTATCTCCCCAAAGAGAGTGTCTGCGCTTTATGCGTCGGTAAAAATAAATTATTAGCCAGTAAGTTGACCTGGAAGTTGTTATTAATTAATTGGATGATCTTTATTAGGGCACTAAGTATTTGCCTGGCGCTTACCTCCAGCCAGCTTTGTCGATGCATGATCCCGGCGCAGATGACAGCGGGAAGGCAAGGCGCAAACTGTTGCCGATTCGCTTCAAAAGGGTAGAGCACGGTGTCCAGAGTGAAATCGGAAACGACAGTGCCGATAATCTCGCCATCTGCCCGCGCGTTAAGTTCCGTCAGCCGTGCGTTCTGCACAATTTGCAACTGAAGCCATTCTTTAGTGCGCACGTCGCAAAGCATCCTTTGGTTCTCAGGTTCCTTAAGCTGGTCGACTTTTTCCTCATTCATTCCGGCCTGACTGCTTATCAACTGTGAGTATGCTTGTTGCTCGTCAGTGCTGATAAACAGGTTAAGTAACCTCCGCCACAGGCTGCTGTGTAGCCGCTGCTCCGCTATTTGCGCTTTCAGCGTAGCAGTTAGCTGATGACGCGCCTGATACCGCTTGCCTTTCCGGCAAACGTTCTGAGGCTGCATTTTCCGAAACCTCCTTTTAAAGGTTGAAATTGTTAATATAGTTACCAGAGGTTATGCGACAGGACTGCTCAGTGAAATAATGGTCTGGCGGAGAATCTGTCGGACAGGTAATTCAGCTATCTTTTATAGTTTTTTATAAATTTCCAATATGGTTTTTAGACAGGTGGCTAATAACCACCTTGCTGCTGGTAGCATAAAACATATCAACTGTCTTTGATATTACCGGTAGGGATTTTTATACTACCAGACCCGATTTTGGTTTTTTTAAAAAGGTAACGATATTCGGGACGCCGGAAATTACTTCCACAATCAGTATAAATCAGGCAAGTAGTTTTGAAAGTGAATACATTTTTCGGATAAATGTCGATTCCGGCAGGATCCATAAGTTATATCCTTTTTTCAGGACATTAATTGCATATAATTCCCGCAGACTCGTCTGATTATCGCCCATCAACTTAAATCACAACGCAATAAATGGTACCCTTGCCGCTGACGGCGAACGATCGCCGTTTTATTAATCAGTAGATTTAAGGAAATGATGTATGAGTTTTACCCTGAGCAGCCTGAAAAATATCCGTTCGCTACGTGCACAGGCGCGCAATATGGCTACAGAGGATCTTGAAGAGATACTATCAAAGCTGAAAATTATCGTGAATGAACGTCGTGAAGCCGCCAGCGCGCAGGCAGCCGAAGCCCGCGAAAAAGCGGAAAAGCTGGCAATGTACCGTGAACTGATGCTTGAAGACGGCATTTTACCGACAGAACTGGTCAATAATTTGCCGCCCGTCGCCCGTGCAAAAAAGAAGCGCGCGCCTCGTCCCGCAAAATATAAGTACCTCGACGGCAATAATGAAGTCAGATACTGGACCGGGCAGGGCCGCACGCCGACACCTGTTAAGAATGCCATTGCAAACGGTCAGTCGCTGCACGATTTCCTGATCTAATCGATCGGATATCAGGCCAATAAGGCAGAACGTCAAGGCTGCCTTATTTTGCCTTACGGCTCTTTAAGAGCAATATATCAATTACGCCGTGCAGAGTGGTCTTCTGGCGCTGAAGCGTATCTTCCTTTGATTATAAATCCCGGCCCCGCAAACCGATCGCTGCGCTAAACCACTCAGGCCCGACAGCCCCGGTTGCAGGCTGCGGTCAGCTTTTCAGGTAGAGAGCAGCGCGCGTCTAAAAGAGTCAATATGCGCGCGGGTTGCTGCCGTCACGCGCTGAATATCCCCGGAGGCCAGCGCCGCAATAATTTCATTATGCTCAGCGATAACCTCATCCATATGGCTGACGCTCGACAGCGTTGTCGCCCAGAAGCGCTGCGCCTGCGCGTGAATAACGCTCAGGATATCCGCAAGCCGTCGGTTGCCCGCAATATCCGCCAGCACCTGGTGAAACTCGCGATCCAGTAACATCATTTTCTCTCTGTTGCGCGAGCCGCCGGCAAGCCCGATCTGCTGATTCAGCTCGCGCAGCTGGTTAAGGTGCGCCTTATTTACTTTCTGGCTGGCAAGCTGCGCGCACAGCGTTTCGTTAACCAGCCGCACCTCAATCAATTCCAGCGCATCATCGATCGACAACGGGGCGACCATAACGCCCTTGCGGGGAATGATTTGTAGCAGCCCTTCGGTAGCCAGGCGGTGGATCGCCTGATTGATCGGCGTGCGCCCCATTTCCAGATCGTCCATTACCTGGGCGGTATTAAGATAATCGCCGGGCTTGTAACGCAGCGTGATCAGCCTGTGCCTGAACGCCAGGTAGGCCTGTTCGTTCAGCGACAGATATTTTTTCCGCTCGATCGGGTTCACATTTTCACCAGCTGACTCATTCATGATGCCGTTCCTGTTTAAGCCTTTGCGACATATTACACAAAAAGCTGGCATGAAAATCGCTAGTTTGAAATGCGAGTGAAATTTCACTCTAATTTCAAATGAGGGTTTTGCCATGCACCTACAGTTCATTACCGGCGACGAAGCCGCAGCCAGACTCGATGTCGACGTAACCCGCTTTGTTATTGCGGGCTGGGCAGGGCGCGATCGGGATGCCGTCCTGCACCATATTCGGGAGCTTGAGGCGCTGGGCGTGCCTGCTCCTGGTGCAGTGCCGCTTTTTTACCGCGTCGCCACTAATCAGCTCAGCCAGAACGCCTTGCTGGAAGTCGTGGGCAACGAAACATCCGGTGAAGCCGAACCTTTCGTCTTTTTTCATCGCGGAGAGTGCTGGGTTTCTCTTACCTCCGATCACACCGATCGCTATCTGGAAACCTTTAGCGTGGCGCTTTCCAAGCAGGCCTGCATCAAACCGGTGGCAAGCGGCGCGTGGCGCATGCGCGAAGTGGCGGAGCACTGGGATGCGCTGGAGCTGACTTCCTGGATAAAAGAGCAGGGCGAATGGGTGGTTTATCAACAAGGTTCGCTGTCGTCGCTGCTGACTCCACAGGCGCTGCTTACGCGCTATCTGGAGGGCGAAACGGCCGCTGACGGCCTGGCCATGTCCTGCGGCACGCTGAGCACTATCGGCGGCATCCGTCCGGCCAGCGAGTTTCGGATGGCGCTGCACGATCCGGTGCTGGGCCGCACGCTGGAGCACACTTACCGCACCGGCGCACTGCCGGTCGTTGCATAAGGAGCGCGGCTATGACGACACTCTGGCAGGCAAGTCAGCAGCTACAGGCGGGGAACGTTCAGCCTGAAACTTTCACGCAGGCGGCATTGGCTGCCGCACGCGATCCTGAAAAAGAAGGCTCGCGCGTTTTCATCACTCGTTATGAGGCGCAGGCCACGCAGCAGGCTATTGAGGCGGGAGAACGCTGGCAAGCCCGGCAATCACGTAGCCCGATCGATGGGCTTCCCATCAGCATTAAGGATCTGTTCGATGTAAAAGGCGAGGCGACGACGGCGGGTTCACGCCTGTTAAGCGATGCGCCGGTCGCCACGGCGAACTCGAGCGTGGTAGAGAAGCTCAATCGGGCTGGCGCCGCGATAGTCGGTAAGACCAATATGACCGAATTCGCCTTCTCCGGGCTGGGCATCAATCCGCACTACGGCACGCCTGCCAACCCGTGGCGGCGCGAGGAGAAACGTATTCCCGGCGGCTCCTCTTCCGGCGCGGCGGTGGCCGTAGCGGATGGGCTGTGTCTGGGCGCTATTGGTACCGATACCGGCGGTTCCGTACGTATTCCCGCCGCGCTCTGCGGCCTGACCGGCTTTAAACCTGGCGCCAGCCGAATCGATCAGGCGGGCACGTTGCCGCTTGCGCCTTCGCTGGACAGCATTGGCGTTATTGCGCATGACGTTCGCAGCTGCTGGCTGCTTGACAGCATCATTGCCGAAAAGCCTCTTGAGATGCGGGAGTCGGATCTGCGCCACGCCCGCTTTGCCGTACCGCAAACTCGCGTTCTGGACGATCTTGATCGGGACGTAGCGCAGGCATGGCAGTACGCGCTTGATCTTCTCCGGGAAGCCGGGGCCACGCTGGTGGCCTTGCCGCTTACCGAGCTGGATGAGCTGAACAGCCTGAACGCGCGCGGCGGTATTACGGCTTATGAAGCCTGGCAGTGGCATCAGCGTACGGCTTTGGCCCGGCCCGAAGCTTACGATCCGCAGGTGCTGATGCGCCTGCAGCGCGGCAGCCAGCTGACTGAACAGGATGCCGCTGAACTTTATCAGCAGCGCGCAGCCTGGCAGCGGCGTATCAACACGGCGCTGGAAGGCTTCGACGCGCTGCTGATGCCCACCGTGCCGAAGATTGCGCCGACTATCGCTTCGCTGGACGAGCCGCAGCGTTATATGGAGATCAACGCCCTGATGCTGCGTAACACCAGCGTTATCAACATGCTGGATGGCTGCGCCATTTCCTTACCCTGTCACCCGGCCGGTCATGCGCCGGTTGGCCTCAGTCTTGCTGCCGTTCATGGCGACGATGCCCGCTTAATCAGCTGGGCTGTTGCCGTGGAAACTGCCCTTACCCGGAGATCCTGAAAATGAAGCAACCTCACGGCATGCTGTTTGTCGCCACCAAGATCGGCGCGGATGATGAAGCGGATTTTAACCAGTGGTATGACCATGAACACGTTGAGGAGCGCGTGGCCATCAGCGGCTTTTTAAGCGGCACGCGCTACCAGGCGATTAACGCCGAACGTAAATATCTGGGCCTGTATGAAACCGAATCGCTGGAGGCTTTTACCAGCGTGGACTATCACGCGGCGTTCACGCGCCAGACCGAGTGGTCGGTGAAAAATCTGCAAAAGATGGTCAACCCGATGCGCCGGGTCAGCGCCGTTACCCATACCCACGGTAAAGGCACCGGCAGCCAGCTGGCGGTGGTCACGCTTGCACAAGCGGTCGACAGCGCGGCGCTGAGCGCCTGGCAGCAGCAAATCGGCCAGACGCCGGGCTATATCTCTTCCAGCCTGCTGACGCCCGATGCGGATCTGAGCACGCCGCTGCCGATGGAAGGGAAAGAGAACCGCCAGATGCTGCCGATGCTACTTATCAGCTGTAGCGATGCGCCATGCTGCGATCGGCTGGCTTCCGTTGCGGCAGAACTGCTGACGGGCGAGGTGCAGCGCTATGCCCTTAGCTGGACACTAACCCGACAGGAGATGACTCATGGCTGATACGCACTCCACGCTGCATCAGGCGGTACGCCCGAAGCGAAGCAAATCAAAAACGGGTCGCCTGGCGGCGGCCAGCTCGATTGGCACGGCTCTGGAATGGTATGACTTTACTGTTTACAACATTATGGCCGCGCTGGTGTTTAACCACGTGTTCTTCCCCAGCTTCGATCCGCTGGTCGGAACGATCCTGGCGTTCTCTACCTATGCGGTCGGCTATATTTCCCGGCCGCTGGGCGGCTTTGTCTTCGGCCATCTTGGCGACGTCGCCGGTCGTAAGGCGGTGCTGATTATTACGCTGGTGATTATGGGCGTCACGACCGCCCTGATGGGCCTGCTGCCGGGCTATGCCGTTTGGGGGATCTGGAGCCCCATCCTGCTGGTGGCGCTGCGCTTTGTGCAGGGCATCGCACTTGGCGGCGAATGGGCCGGCGCGGTACTGCTGTCGATGGAACATGGCGATGCCGACAAGCGCGGCCGCAATGCTTCTTTCGCGCAGGTGGGGCCTTCCTGCGGAACGCTGATCGGCACCGGCTTTATCACTCTGGTGACGGTAGCCATGAGCGCCGGACAGTTTCAGGCGTGGGGCTGGCGCATTCCTTTCCTGCTGAGCCTGCTGCTGGTGATGTTTGGCCTGTGGCTGCGCCGTGGCGTAGAGGAGACGCCAACCTTTGTGGCGATGCAGGCGGCGGAGAAAACCACGCATACGCCGCTGAAAGAGGTTTTTCTTAACTACCCTAAACAGCTGCTGATTGCCGGTGGCGCACGTATCGGGTCGGATGTGCTGTACGCGCTGGTGGTGGTGTTCACGCTGACCTATGTGACTACCGTCCTGCATATGCCGCGCCCGCTGGCGCTGCTGGCGACGATGCTGGGCGCCATTGGCAATGCCGTTACCGTGCCGATGTTTGGCGCCTTGTCGGATAAGTGGGGAAGGCGCCCTGTTTACATTACCGGCGCGCTGCTGGCCGTTGTCTGGTCGTTCGTGTTTTTTGTACTGCTCGACAGCACCCAGCCGGTATTGATCGTGCTGGCGGTGATTGGCGGCTTGCTGATCCATGCCATGATGTACGGCCCGCAGGCGGCGTTTGTCACCGAGCAGTTTCCCGGTCATGTACGTTACGCTGGCTCTTCGCTCGCCTATACGCTTGCCGGAATTGTTGGCGGCGGTTTCGCACCTTTAATTATCACTACGCTGTATAAAGAGATGGGCAGCACGCTGTGGGTGTCGCTATATGTTTGTCTGGCGCTGGCGATAACGCTGTTTGCCGTGTGGAAAGCGAAAGAGACGGCGCACCATCGCTAACAACAGGTGGCGAAGGAATGCCACAACATATTATTTTCCCCATTTTGGTTGCGTCCTGCCTCTACTGCACCCGATATCTCTTCGACTGACGAACCGCGAACCGCGCTGGAAAAAAATCAGCCGGGCGGCGGCTTCTTTACTCCTGGCAGGCAGTTATAGCTTATACCGGCTGTTAAACCTGAACGGACGTAATTTATCGGTAGTGATTGTAAGAGCGGGGACAAGGGATACACCTATCTGCAATATATTATTAAAAATAATAATGCCTGTCAGGAAGCGATAAAAACCATGAAGAAAAGCTCGCTGTTATCTTTAGTTAAGGCTTGCGGGGGAAGATTCCTGCTTCATAAATAAAAAGCCATCTGCATAGCAGATGGCTTTTTTATAAAATTTACTTTTCTCTGCGGCTGACAGGTATCAGCGGTAGATTAGACGTTAAACCGTGATTTTAATTATATTTTATTGATATTTATGTTTTATTTAAAAATTAGTCTTTAGAATACTCATTCTTGTACTCATTTTGGAGTTGGCTTGCTTTCGTAAGGCGAAGCTCATAGGTTCTACTCCTATTATCGCACCAATCAAGTATCTCTCAAAGTCTACTCCAGTTCACTGAAAACCATTATAATCAGCATCTTCCAGCTCTCGCTTGCATTCTGACGTCTACTGACACCCCCCAAAATATACATGCATATGGGGGTACATTTGGGGTATGTGCTGTTCGGTCTTATGGATATACCCCCAATGAAACTTAACGCCCGTCAGGTTGATACCGCAAAGCCAAAAGATGAACCTTACAAACTCTCTGATGGTGGGGGACTTTACCTTTTGATTATTGGCGGCTTAAGTACCGTGTTGTAGACAAGGAGAAGTTGCTTGCTCTTGGGGTTTATCCCGACGTGACTTTGGCTGATGCTCGTAGTAAACGTGAAGAGGCTAAAAGGGGCATTGCTGTTGGGATTGCCCCAATGTAGCGAAGAGAGAAGAGAAACTAGCCCGATGCCCTCATTGCCGAATCAGCCTACCGAGGATTTTTGCAGAGAGATCCGACGCTGCTAACCAATCAGAAACAAAAGGAACAGGAGGAAATCCGTGCTCAAGAAGTTGAACGTCACCAGCGTAGGAATTTTATACAGAAACTTACTGTGTGGTTTGTTCGTGTCACTAGAGTATGAAATGCATTCTGCACGGTTCGCCGTCGGTGAACTCATTTCCCGTTAGCAGAGTCAGTTCTGAGAGCAAATAGATAAGGATAATTGCCGCCAGCTCTGCATCCATGTAACAGCTACTCGTATGTTTATGCAGAACCAATTCAACTTCATTCTGATGCGAATGACTCACAAGCATTCGCATACCTTCAAAATTTCTGCTTGAAAAGCATGCTTAATCAATAATTATTTTCCTTTAAATCAATAAATTAATTTTGATTGCATTTTGGTTTGAACCCTTGCGATTTAGACGTATTATTTTGAGATTAATCCACTTGCTCAACCTTCATTGCTGCTTATGAGTGTGCGTGAGGAATGATTTTAAGGTTATATATCATGGAGTTATTGAAGATTCTGGCGGCGATTTTAGTCATTTACTTGTTGTTTTTTAGAAAGAAAAAACGTAAATCTCCAAAGTCTTATGCTTCAAGCCCCGTGAAAGCACCGCCAAAAGAATGGCTCGCTGACATCAAGAAAAAAGAGGCGGTTGTGCGAAACGATGATAGTGAAGACGATAATCTTGCAACTTTTACATTGAGCGGTGGCCGGGGTGTTGAACTTCGGCTGACAACCAATCATTACCGGAACACCTCAAAGTCAGCAGGTGCACTAGCTCGATGGGTACTTCCGGGTGAGATGATAACTGTGGCTGGTGTAGCAATTAGCGGTGGCCACATTTACGTGGGGCAACGCATGAAGCCCTCCGGTCAGGAATCAGGCGGCTATTATGACGATGGAAGTGAGGCATCATTAATTGATGACACATGTAAGATAAAACCTACTGCTTATCTTTACGAGGACAGTTCATTAGGATACTGGCCCAGTTTTTCCTCTCTTTCCCCAGAAGCACGCGGTGCGTATGTCAGTTGGCTTGCCAGCGATAGGTCTGATCCATCGTGTCCTATCGGCTATGTTTTTATCTACCTCTACGGCCTGGAAAGAAAAGCGCTCGTAGATTCCACTGACCCAAAATTCCCTGATGCTGAGTTCCGTAATCTGTTCAATGAAGTCGCTCGGTTAAGATCGGTATTCATTGAGAACCGCTCCTTCCGTGGATATTCGACCCAATTACTCGAAGCCATGTCTATTCTGCGCCCGAACATGGGCTTAGCCACTGAGCTCGATAGCAATTCAGGTTTCAGCAACAGCATGCAATTTAAGCTGGCTCTGGCAAAAACTGTACATGAAGGAGTTCCTGTATCAGCTGAACTGGCGTTGAACTGGGTAATAAACCACACCGAGTATTCGCTGCGTACCCCGGCTCGCCGCTGTGCTAAAGAGTTTGCTGCGCTTTTCAAACGGCGTTACACCCTCAAATATGGTGAAGGGATGGTCGTTAAGGCGAATAAAACGCGCCTAAGGTTAGATTACACACCAGCAAGTCCTAGTTTGCGAGGTGTTCGACTTCCTGTTCCCGACCTGCCTGATCCAAGTGCGTTGAAGAGCCCTGTCCAGAAAATTATGGCTCTTGCCGACATATGTACGGATGAACTTGATGCTTATAGTCGCTACCTTGGTAGGAAAGGTACGTCAGTCAATGATACGGCTGCAATTATGTTGCTCCCTTCAGAGATCGTTAATGAAAGTGCAGAAAAAATATTAAGCTCATTCAAACGCTGGGCTGATGAGGCGATCCTCGTCAAGGAGGGGTTAGTCTCAGTTGCTGACTTTTGGGCACATATGAATGCCAGTTGCCCCAATAAGATCAATAAAAAAGAGGCCGATTTGATGCAGGCCTTTGCTCTGAAGATGGGTTACGGTGTGGCACCTGACCCGTATTATCACCATGTGAAGGCGGATGTTGATGGGACACTTGTTCTATTCCATGCCGCCGAAGATGGACGCTTCTCACCTTCTCCTGAATTTATCTCAGCCGTAATGACGCTCAGATTAGGGGCGATGGTCGCCTTGATTGACGATTCTCTTGATCAAGCTGAACAGAAAGTGCTTGAGAATGCCATCAACAACAATCCTGGCTTCACCGATGATGAAAAACGCTCTCTACATGCGTATTTAACGTGGCAACTTCATACCCCAGCCAATATGACAGGAATGAAAAGCAGGATTGAGTTGATGGGGGCCGCGGAAAAAGCTGCTGTGGGTAAAGTTATCGTTAGTGTTGCCTGTTCGGATGGGACAATAGCGCCTGCCGAAATCAAACAGCTTGAGAAGATTTATTCAAGTTTGGGATTGGATCCCTCATCTGTCTCGAGCAATATCCATCAGCATTCCGCAACTGAACATGATCTCGTCTCGTCTGTACCAACTGATCAGCCAGCAGCAGGGTTCACACTGGATGCTAATGTACTTGCTCGCCACGAATCTGCCACGGATGATGTTCGTAAATTGCTGAACACAATTTTCACCGAAGAAGAACCGGAAGAGCCAGAAAGCGCTCCCGCCTCATTAACGGAGGCAGGGGGGCTTGACTCCGCACATAGCCAGCTTTATCGCAGTTTGCTGGAGAAAGAACAGTGGTCCCGAAAAGAGGCGACAGAATTGTGCGGAAATTTGAATTTGATGCTCGGCGGTGCGCTTGAGGTGATCAATGACTGGTCCTATGCGGTGGTTGATGCTCCAGTACTGGACGATGCCGATGATGATATCTGGGTTGACCTGGAAATTGCCAAAGAATTAGAGGGATAGTGAATGTCTGTAACACGTATAAGAGTGAAAGAACGTGACGCTATTATTCAGTCACTTAAGTCAGGTGTAACGCCAAGGATAGGCATTCAGCATATCCAGGTTGGCCGCGTGAATGAGATCACCGCTCTCCACCAGGATATTGAGAGGATTGCTGACGGTGGTGCAAGCTTCAGACTTATCATCGGTGAATATGGTTCTGGTAAAACGTTCTTTCTGAGTGTTGTACGCTCTATTGCGCTAGAGAAGAAGCTGGTGTCAGTCAGTGCAGACCTTTCTCCTGACAGACGCATTCACTCATCGGGAGGTCAGGCTCGTAATCTCTATTCTGAGCTTATGAAAAACATGTCCACCAGAAACAAGCCGGATGGTAATGCGTTACTTAGCGTTGTTGAAAGATTCGTTACGGAGGCAAGAAAGGAAGCGGACACGGACGGCTCCGAGGTTTCATCAGTTATTCATAAACGCCTGGCAGCTCTGTCAGAGATGGTGGGTGGATATGACTTTGCGAAGGTCATTGATGCATTCTGGCGCGGGCATGAGCAGGATAACGAAACGCTAAAATCCAATGCTATTCGCTGGTTGCGGGGAGAGTACACCACCAAAACTGATGCCCGTAACGATCTCGACGTTCGGACTATTATCTCAGACGCTTCATTCTATGATTCTTTGAAGCTGATGAGCCTTTTTGTCCGCCAGGCAGGCTATGCCGGTCTTTTGGTCAGCCTCGACGAAATGGTGAACCTCTTTAAGCTGAATAATACGCAAGCAAGAACAGCGAACTACGAACAGATTTTGCGGATACTGAATGACTGCCTGCAAGGTTCAGCCGAGAACATTGGTTTTATCCTCGGGGGGACGCCAGAGTTTCTTTTCGATCCGCGTAAAGGTCTTTACAGCTATGAGGCGCTCCAGTCGCGTCTGGCGGAAAACCGGTTCGCGCAAAAAGCAGGAGTGATTGACTACTCATCCCCCACTTTGCATCTTGCCAGCCTCACCCCTGAGGAACTGTATATTTTGCTGAGAAATCTTCGTCATGTTTATGCAGGTGGAGATCCAGAGAATTATCTGGTACCAGATGAGGCACTGACTGGATTCCTGCATCACTGTAGTAAAACCATTGGAGACGCTTACTTCCGTACCCCCCGTAATACCATAAAAGGTTTCCTGGACATGCTGGCCGTGCTGGAACAAAACAGAACGATGAACTGGCAAACACTAATCGAGGGTGTGGCGATTGAAGAGGACAGGCCCAGCGATATGGATGACGCCACTACGGAGGAAAGCGATGACGACGACGGACTGGCGAACTTCAAACTATGAGCAGTGCCTACGATAGCCTCGATCCCCGCGTCCGTAAGTGGGTTTACAAGCAGGGGTGGTCTACATTAAGGCCCTTGCAGGAGAGTTCTATCCCGGCAATTTTAGCCCGTGATCGAGACGTGCTAATCAGTGCAGGTACAGCAGCGGGTAAAACAGAGGCTTTCTTTCTTCCTGCCTGTTCGGCAGTTGCAGATCTCACGAATGGATTTGGCATCGTCTATATCAGTCCGTTGAAGGCATTGATTAACGATCAGTACCGTCGTCTTGGGAGCCTTGGAGATGCATTGGAAATGCCAGTGACTCCCTGGCACGGGGATGTACCACAAAGCAAAAAGAAAAAGGCTCGGACGAACCCTGCTGGCATTTTACTGATTACACCTGAGTCACTTGAGTCTTTGCTCATAAATTCAATGGGCTGGCTCAAACAGGCTTTTTCTTCAGTCGCATACATCGTTATTGATGAGTTTCATGCTTTTATTGGCTCAGAGCGTGGTGTACAGCTGCTTTCTCTGCTCAATAGAATTGACCATGTGCTAGGACGCCAGGTAAATCCAATTCCCCGCGTTGCGTTGAGTGCCACGCTGGGGGAACTGGAGAAAGTGCCCGAAATGTTGCGCCCGGACAAACGACTCCCCTGCGTAACTGTTACAGATAGTAATAGCACGGCCACTCTTCAGGTACAGGTCAAAGGGTACCTGGAGCGAGTGATCCAAAAAGAGGAAGAACTTCAGAGTTCAGCTGAACATGACGTTTGCGCTGACATTTTTAGACTTTGCCGTGGCGATTCTCATTTGGTCTTTGCAAACAGCCGAAAGCGCACTGAAAGCATAGCGGCAACGCTGAGCGACATGTGTGAGGAACAAATTGTTCCGAATGAATTTTTCCCCCACCATGGTTCCCTTGCCAAGGAATTACGTGAGGCGCTTGAATCTCGTCTTCAGAAAGGAAATTTGCCCACAACAGCTGTTTGTACAATGACGCTTGAGTTGGGAATTGATATCGGTAAGGTTAAGTCGGTTATCCAAGTTACGCCTCCGCATTCTGTTTCCAGTTTGCGCCAGCGTATGGGGCGTTCTGGGCGACGCGATTCCCCATCAGTACTCAGAATGCTAATTACAGAAAATGAGCTTACTGTGAGTAGCAGTATCGTTGATCACCTACGACTCCAGTTGGTGCAATCGATGGCAATGATCAGGTTGATGATCTCTAAACAATGGTTTGAGCCTGCCGATTCCCGGCAGATGCATTACTCCACGCTGCTACACCAGATTCTTGCAATTACCGCACAATGGGGTGGAGTTCGCGCCGACCAGCTCTGGTCACAACTATGCCAGACAGGGCCGTTCAGAAATGTAGATTTAAACGATTTCAAAAGCCTGCTTAAACATATGGGAGCATGTGGCCTACTCACTCAACTTGCTAGCGGCGAAATGGTTGTTGGGGCAGAGGGGGAGAAACTGACTAACCATTACACTTTTTATGCCGTGTTCAATACACCAGAAGAGTTCCGCATTGTCACCGGAAACAGAACCCTTGGAACAGTGCCTGTGGACTCCCCACTGCTACCAGACCAACACATCATCTTCGGTGGGCGGCGCTGGAAAGTGACAGAGATCGAGACAGAGAAAAAAGTTATCTATGTAGAGGCAACCAAAGGCGGTCAGCCACCACAATTTAGTGGGGGAGGTATGTCTGTTCATGATGCCGTTCGTCAGGAAATGCTCGCTATCTATAGGGAAGGTGATTACCGCATAGCAATAGGTAGCAAGAAAGTAGATTATGCCGATACTGCCGCCAGAAACCTATTTGCGGAAGGCTGTAGTAACTTTCAGCGTTTTAAACTTCAAAATGAGTGTTTTATTACGAGTGGACAACATTGTTACGTAATACCCTGGATGGGGGATAAAGTTGTGAATACGATCACTGCTTTGCTCATACGTTGTGGTTTTAAAACAAATTCATTTGCTGGAGTTATAGAGATTGATGATGCAAGTGTAGCAACTGTTCAACAGGCGCTTAAAAAAATGCTGTTGTCAGGCTTACCATCTGCATTTGATCTTGCCGCAGATGTTCCAGAAAAATTCTTGGATAAATACGACGAGTATTTACCAGAATCCCTGCTTGCGAAAGGATTTGGGGAAAAAGCGTATGACATTGAGGGGACTTGTGTTTGGTTCAAGCAGCATCTTAAGTAAACTAGCTAAGCAATAAGGGCGATCGGCTCTCCCATAGATCGAGGCCGAATGATGTTAGCAATGTTCACTCTTGGCTCGAATCTGCCAGAAATCGAGGTCATATGGTCTGCTTTGAGTGAGGAGCGCAAATGGATAAAGCCCTCATGAGTTCTTTTTCAATGACCTAACTTTTGAGAGGCACTGGGTTAGATCATGTTTCATGTTTGCAATACAATATATATTTAAACTTAGGTTTATAACGTAAATGTTAGTTCCTGATCTAAACCAGATTATTAATCACTCCTAGAGTGAAATGAGTTAGGCCAAGAGTTGATAAAATTAACAGGTTTTTTTACAATATCTGGATGTTTGCTAGCGAACAGGCATCTAAAATAACTATGCTGAGCTAAACTTACAATTCAAATTGTACCGAGGATAAAATGCAAGTACAACATCATACTGAACCAAACTTGAAGAATGAGATTGTGGCTTTATTTAAGGCTTCTCAATTGATACCTTTTTTTGGCAGTGGATTTACTAGAGATATTAGAGCAAAAAATGGTAAAGTTCCTGATGCTATTAAACTTACGGAGTTGATTAGGAATATAGCGGCAGAAAAAGAAGGGTTAACACAAACAGAAATAGATGAAATTCTAAGAATCAGCCAGCTTAAAAAAGCGTTTGGACTTCTAAATATGGAGGAATATATACCCAAACGAAAATCGAAGGCATTATTAGGTAACATTTTTTCAGAGTGTAAACTCTCTGATCACGAAAAGACAAAAATAATAAATTTAGATTGGCCTCATATTTTCACGTTTAATATTGACGATGCTATAGAAAACGTTAATAGGAAATACAAAATTCTGCATCCAAATCGAGCAGTTCAGAGAGAATTTATATCTGCTAATAAGTGTCTATTCAAAATTCATGGCGATATTACTGAATTTATTAAATACGAAGACCAAAATCTGATATTTACTTGGCGTGAATATGCACACAGTATAGAAGAAAATAAATCCATGCTATCCTTTTTATCTGAGGAAGCCAAAAGCTCAGCTTTCCTTTTCATAGGTTGCAGTCTTGATGGAGAGCTTGATTTAATGCATTTATCAAGAAGCACACCATTTAAGAAATCAATTTATTTGAAGAAAGGATATTTAAATTTAGAAGAAAAAATAGCTCTTTCGGAGTACGGCATCGAAAAAGTAATTACCTTTGACACTTACGATCAGATATATCAATGGTTAAATAACACACTTCAGAATGTTGAGCGAAAATCCCCCACAAGAAGTTTCGAACTCGATGACTCCAAGTTAATGAAAGAAGAGGCTATAAATTTATTCGCTAATGGAGGCCCTGTAACTAAAATAGTGGATAATAAAAGAATCCTGCGAAATTCTATAACTTTTTCTCAACGAGATGTCTGTGATGATGCAATTAAAGCACTACGTAATCATGACTATATCCTAATTACAGGTCGACGTTTCAGCGGAAAATCTGTACTTTTATTTCAAATTATTGAGGCAAAAAAAGAATATAATGCCTCTTATTACTCTTCGACTGACACATTCGATCCTTCCATTAAAAACTCATTGATAAAATTCGAGAATCATATATTCGTTTTCGACTCTAATTTCTTTAATGCACAAAGCATTGATGAAATTTTAACCACAAGGGTGCATCCTAGTAACAAAGTTGTTTTATGCTCGAGTTTTGGTGACGCAGAGTTATATAGATTCAAGTTAAAGGATAAAAAGATATTACATACCGAAATTCAGATTAAAAATAACTTGATTAATGAAGAAGGTAACTATCTCAATGATAAGCTTTCTTTTGAGGGGCTACCACTTTATAAATCTTCAGAAACGTTGTTGAATTTTGCTTATCGATACTATAGCGAGTATAAAAATAGACTAAGTGGTTCTAATTTATTTAATAAGCAATTTGATGAAGATTCTATGTTTGTTTTGATTTTAATTGCAGCTTTTAATAAAGCCACATATGGTCATATCAACAGTCACAATAAATATTTTGATATTCAGAATTTTATTTCGCAAAATGATAGATTATTTGAATTGGAGTCAACTAACACAGATCCAAGTGGAGTTATAATCTGCAATTCACCATCTTGGCTTTTAAGAGTTATCAGTGATTATATTGATAAAAATCCTGCATCTTATAAAACAGTATCTGATTTAATAATATCTCTTGCGTCAAAAGGATTTCTTGCAGCATCAAGGAACCTTATAAGCTTTGATAAACTAAATGAACTTGGGAATGGAAAAAATCTCCATAAATTTATCAGGGACATATATAAGGAAATTGCACATACCTATCGTGAAGATATGCACTACTGGTTACAAAGGGCTAAGTCAGAATTAATATCGGCACACACAATTGATGACCTCGTCGAAGGAATGAGTTATGCAAGCAAAGTAAGACTCGATAGTGCCGAGTTTAAAAATCAAACTTATTACAGTGCCACATTAGTATTAGCGCAGTTGTCTGCAAGGGCTCTATCTATAAATAATGATAAAATATATGCGCTGAGCTTCTTTGAAAGTAGCCTAGAATCCATCCGGAATTATAATAATAACTCAAGGCACATAAACAAAATGATGGATAAAAATGATGGTGGCTTTAGATATGCAATACAATATCTTAAGAATAATCCATTAATAGAACTCCTTCCTCGTAAGGACGAAGTTAATGAATTAATTAACTTCTATGAGAGTCGTAAGAAATAATCATCCTTAAATTAATAAATGGCAAGTAACTCATTCTCTTGTCATTTATTAAAATCTTAAGAGCCTTATCCCGCAAAGTATTAATCTGAGCTAATAAGATTGTTTTTTAGCTATGTCATTATTTTATTGCCAATATATTTACACTTAAGCATTGACAGGCAGCGGATAGTTATTTTTGGCTTGTGAATAAGCCTTTTAATAATAGAACTGTAAGACAATCGCTCTGATTTTTTGAAATTTATCTCAATGTTAAATTCTTCCGCTTTTGGCACAAACGGGCTAGAGCAGACAGATTTAATGAGATAAGGGTATAGATGAATTCTCCATACCCTTGAACGATTACTTCCCAGTTGATTTGCTTGGTTTCAGTCCTGGGGTATTACCGGGTGTATCCTTATTATCACGTCTGCGTTGATCGGGTTTTCCTGTTGATTTTGCAATTGGTTTTGGACCAGGTTTAAGCCCCATAATCGTACTCCTTAGCCATGTCAGAGGTTATTCCTCAGTGTGGATATAAGGGGAGCGGTAAGAATTATCAAGCTTGGATGGGCGGTGAAAAGTGACTACTTGACTATTATGTGAGCAATATCAGCTTTTGACATTTAGAGGCCAGCCCATTACTGAAGTAAGCCAAAAATGAGTCGCGATGAGCCCTCAACAATGAGGGCCACCTCGGAGATTGTCAGGCTGATTGTGCCAATTGACGATGCAGGACCTGAAGACTAGTTCCCGCCCCTGCCCATGCAGCAGCCGAGCCGACCACATACAGGTTTTGCTTGGCGCGTGAGACGGCTACATTGATTATGTTTGGCGGGCTTGCCGCCCACTGACGCGCCCTTTGCTGACTCGCTTTCGGCGCACCCAGCAACAGGATTACCGTGTCTGCCTCTCGGCCCTGGAACGTGTGGATTGTGCCTACACGTTCACGGCACCACTCATCCAACTTTACGCCGAACGCCCGCAGCAGATCAGTTTCGCTGTCGAGACGCCGACGCATATTCTGCTCTACGATCTTGAATGGTGTAATGATAAATACGTCTGGATTTGTAATGCCCGATGCTGCCAGCTCTTTTAGCAATCGTACAACCGCTTCGCCCTCATCGGGACACCACTTCGTCTCAGCATCGCCATTGATATCCACCCAGCGAGATCTCCCCAATGCCGAGCCGATAGATCCAGGTCTTTTAGGCCCGACAGCATGGACCATTTGCTTGGCATACGCGATGGAGTTAGAAACGTCGAACATTGGGTTCTGGCAACGCCTATGAACGAGGAGTGGCAGCCCGACTTCTCGATCACCTACGTCCATGACGAAGGTGGATTTGAAGCGCGATGCCTGATCAGCAAGGGTCTGCGTGGATGCAGCGGGGGCAGACCATTCGATCTGGTCAATGTTGAAGAACTTACAGATTTCGGCGTTCAGCTTTTCAGGAAGTGAAACTACAGGTGGTATTTGCAACGGGTCACCTACCACGATGGAGCGCTTTGCCCGCATGATAGCTCCAACTGCTGCCTGAGGAACGGCCTGGCCCGCTTCATCTACCAGAAGCCAGCCAATGCTCTCTGGTGGCAGATCCCCGAACATCGTCCGAACAGAGGCGAATGTCGTGGACACGGTCGGCACAACCATGAAAAGGCTCGACCAAAGGTCGGGGAGAAGTTCACGGTGAGCGGAAAACTGGAAGGCACCAGCCACCATGCCCGACATCAATAGCCCGAGGTTGTGTTGCAAGCGGCTGGCCGAAGCATCGATGAACGTTTTATGCACAGTCAGGGCAGCGGCGAACAGATCCTCCCGCAGGCGATGAACCTCATCGGGAAGCCATGGCGCAGTCAGGTGGATAGCCTCGTGCTCGCGCTCGAAGAATCTCTCATCAACGACCCTGTCTCCCATGCGGTTTCGTGCCTCTGCCTCGGTTGCCTTCAATTTCGAGACAGCCTGACACTTGCTGGAAATTTCCTGGTCGAGTTGCTGTAACTGGGACTCAGTATTGCTCCACTCAGCCCTTGCAAGCTCCAGGGCACCGTCTGTCTCCTGCGCCCGTAAGACTGATTGCTGCAAGGTCGCCGAGAACTTCTGCAGTGTCGATCTCCACGACTTCCAGGTCGCAGTCGCGAACAAACGGGAGAAGAAACCTGGACGGCCAGCAAGATGGCTGTCGAGCATGATCTTATCCTGCTCGATCTGCGATTTTGCCTTCTCATGCTCCCGTTGGCAGGATTCAGCAATCTGGTGTGCCTCTTCTACGGCTTCATTCAGACTCGGTCGACGCTCTTCAGCCCTTTGAAGTTCGGTGATCGCTCCCTTGAGCGCCTGGATATCCCGTCGCATCTCTTCGATGCTGGCGATTTCGGCGTCTACCGTTGCCTTGAGTTTAAGAAATGCGGTTCGCGCTTTCAGCCAGGCCGCAGCAGCATCCGCTTCGTTGGTGCTGGGCCGCTCATTGACAACCACGCTGGGCATTACGCGATCGATGATTTCGCCTGTTCGTTCGTCCTTGATCTCACGCATGACATTTATGCCGCGAGCTGCTTTCAGGTAGGTAAGGAAACCACCGTCTTCATTCCACCAGAAACCTTGCTGGAACGCGCCTCGGTTGCTGCTCTTGCCGAGAGCAGCGGCGATCAGCCCCCAGGTTTCGACTGGGTCGGAGGGGATGTCCCCCTCGGCCTCGGCTTCGAAATAGCCGACGCGTTTGGGGTTCGCAATCAGGTCGCTGATGGACCGAAAATAGGCGATTTGTTCATGACGACCATTGGCTTCCTTGAGAGGAAGCTCTTTACTGACGTTCTCGACCGCTTTGTTATTGGAGGACGCTACAACGATCTCATGGCCCTTTAAGGATGCATGTAACTTGTAGAAGTGCAGGAATGCATTGGAGCCGAATGCCAGCTTCTCGCCTGTTGTGGAAAAGGCATCCTGCGGTTTATTGAAGCCGCACATCGCCGTGGCCCGATCAAGAATGCACCCAACGACAATATCTCGCAGAAGAGTGGTCTTTCCGGTTCCCGGAGGCCCATTGACGCCGATGATACCTGGAGCATCATTCAGCTCAGCACGCGCCGCATTCACGGCAGCCTGTTGAAGCAGCACCAGTGGATGGCCGCCTTTCGAAGGCCAACGAGCCTGCGGCATGAGCGAGGGTGCGACGAATGGCTCAACTGCGGAAATGGGCGATAGCACGTCGATTTTCTGTTCAGGCCTGCCAATTCCCATGTAGCGGCGCAAACCGGCTCCGGCTTTGCCCGTCTCGAGCAATTTGGTTGCTTCACCGAGATCTTCAAGATAGAAGGAATTCAGTAACGAAGGTTCAGGCGGCGCCTTGGCCTTGAAATGATGAAACACCTTAATCGCGAATGTGGGTGGCTCAACCAAATGTTCGGGTACACCGAACTGAGACACAAGCCATCTATAAGCGTTAAGAACGACATCCAAATCGATCGGTATGGGTTCTCCATCCTCGTTGTGGCGGCGAACCATTCGATCCAGATGCTCGATAATGCGCGGCTCAACATTCGGCCAATTCCCTAAGCTCCCAAGCTTCAGGTCGAGAGCCGGCTTGAGTGCCCAGGCAAAACTGGAAACGGCAACGCCTTTGTCCTCAAGCACATAGCCTTCTTTGTCGATCAGGATCGAGCCGATGGCCGCTTTCTTACCGTCCGGGCGTGAACGCTCCTCATCCTCGCCAAAAACCTTGACCAGCTCGTCCGTCGCCTTGTCGAGAGCGATGGAGCCGAGGATGACCTCGAAATAAAGCTTATAACTGGGCTTGCTGCGGGCATTTGGTCCCCATGGAACACCTCGCTCCAATAGAGCAACCCTGGAGCGGTCGCCGGTTGCCATATCCTCTGGGCGTTTATAACCTTGAGGCGACAGTGCTTCGAGGGCTGTCCATGCTGCCAGTATTGCTCGCGCATCATTCGCCTTATCCGACGGAGAAAAAGACGGGATCGGACCAAGGTCGATTTGGTCTTTGTCGAATTGCTCTCGTATGGCAGAGTCTGGGATGGCCTTCAGTTGCAGTTGCTCTTCCGCAGCAGGCGAATTGTGGGGCACAACTCGAGAAGATTGAATGGACACCGAATCGGGATGGCGTGTTGATGGGCTGGAAGCCGACATGGCGACCACGCTGTGGCCGCTAAGTGCTAAGAGAGATTGCTCGATTTTAGCCGTCAGTGTCCGCGCCCTGGCAGTGTTGCGAAAGGTCAGCTCGCTCAACAGCTGTTCAAGTTCACTAACATTGTTGCGGGACTGTTCGAAGATTGCTTCCAGATCGAAGATAGATTTTTGTGCATACTGCCGTGTATTCATTTATTTCTGCGGCTCCATATCCCTTTAGTTAAGAGATATTATGCTAATTAGCTTGATTTCTAAAACTATTAACTTGCGCTCATGACGTAGATCCAGATTTCGGTGGCATGCTCAACTGGCTGCTTACGTGAGAAGACGCACTCTGTGCAAACCAATATAATGCAGGTTCGTTGGTATGACTTGATGGTTGAGGGATAGCCAAAGGCTATTACCTGTGAACTTGAGGTACAGTAATAAGTTTTCGACATCTAAATAGATTTTTATTCTCGTGTCTATGAGCACATTGACTTCGTCCCTGCACATTAATGATATGCGACATATTGCCCTGGCCCTCTATACTCTTTGGCCTCTTGTTAGTAAGTAGATTTCCTTTTTCCCATTAGCTAAACTGTGCGGCTGGATTCCTCCCAGCGACCACGCGCAGAGCGAACCATGATCTACAGAAACAAACCATTTAATACTCTTTGCCGCCGTCGGCGTCGTTCCCGGACACAACACGTCAAGAATCTGATCCACTGCGAGCGTCACCGCTGCGGAGGACTGCATTATGATGATTGCGATTCTGAAAATGCAGAGGCCATTGCTGCGGGTTGGGTGTGGACCTGGAGCGATGTTTTATTCTTGGGTAATTCGCCAGATGTGTACTGGAACGCGGAGATCATTACCATTGACGTAGCGCGTGCGGATATTGTGGAAAATCTGGTGTTTGAAGAAGCTCATGCCATGTTGAGCCAAAACCAGCAGGAAGATGAAGCCCGCATGGATACAACACCAAACTACAATGCGAAAGGGAAGGTGGTTAGCCATACGGTGGTAGAACGTACCCGCGTTTCTTATCCTCAATTCGGTGGATTAACCTATTTCGACTACATTGATAAACGCTTGGCCGAAGTCATGCGCGACAATCCACCTGTAGTTACTCCTGGCTATCGCATTCAATCTGGCTATCGTAGCGGCATTGGTTTGCAAGTCATCGTGGAAGAGTCGGTGCTCACTCGCGAGATAATCGACAGTGCGATCCGCTCATTTTTGGCTGGGGATATGCCCCTGGTCCCTAAGTAAACAAGATGATGAAGCAAACTCTTTGTATAGCAACTCAGCAATAAACGCTGGAATGTACCCGATGAAATCTATGGCGGCCGCATGAACGTGTGAACGTGAATTCGACCCAGTAGTAGCCCCGGATGCCACAGGAATGATTCCAGATATCAAGGCTGATACCTGATACTTTTGAATGCAACTAAAAAAAGAACTGTGCGGCATACTGACATATGGGGGTACATCCGCGCTGCTGGAATAGTCCATAGTGCGTTATCAAGATCAAATTCGGCCCATTTTGCTTCAGTGACTTCGGCTGGGCGTGCCAATGTCCATCACATAAGCCACATGCAATAATTAACCTGATACGAGCCACGACTATTGTCAAAACAACTTAGTAGCTTCCCTATTTGCTGGGGATTTAATGCCTGTTTATGCTGTGTTTTATTTGCCGGAATCGCCTTACATACCGGCCAGACAGGATCGCTATTAGCTCTGAGCGTCGCCACCGCCAGCTCAAAAACCGATAAAATAGTGCGTCGTGCTTCAGCGGCAACTGTCGGTGCGCCGCGTTTAGAGGTTTGCTGAAAAATTTTGAGAATATGATGCGGTGTGATTTCCCTGATAGGGAGTTTGCCAATATTGGGGGAAACTACACGCTCAAGCATATCAAGTCGGCGCGTTTTGGTAATTTCGGCCCAGTCTTTCATCTGCAACCACTCTTTGGCGATCGGCTCAAAGGTGTTAGATGCGTCATTGACCTTGCGGATCTTATCTAACTGACGGGCCTGTGTCGGGCTAACTCCATCCGCGACTTGCTTACGAGCTTGCTCGCATTTCTCGCGGGCTTCGGCAAGTTTGACCGTCGGGTATTCACCCAGCGCAAACATGCTGGATTTACCGTTGAGTTTAAACCGATAGCACCATGCCTTTTTGCCATTGGGCTTCACTTCGAGGTAGAGACCATTGAAATCATTGAGCCGATAGAGTTTTTCTTTCGGCCTGGCAGTGCGGCATTGAATATTAGTGAATATAGCGAGTTCTTGTCTATTTCTTATACCGCTACTGTATTTACCTAAAATAGAGATGAAAACTGATTGTACTCTTGTCTGTACTCATTTTTAGCTGCGCTGTAGCGAGATTGTGTGAGACGTCATGAAATGAATAAATCCACGCAATTGCGTGGATTTTATAGCTTTTTACGACTCTTGTGAGGTTCAAAGAAACCTCATGAGACAGCAAATTTTATTTAGACGTTAAACAAGAAGTTCATCACGTCGCCATCTTTCACGATGTACTCTTTGCCTTCTGAACGCATTTTACCGGCTTCTTTCGCGCCCTGTTCACCTTTATAGGTAATGAAATCTTCATAGGCGATGGTCTGAGCACGGATAAAGCCTTTCTCAAAGTCGGTATGAATTTTACCGGCGGCCTGCGGAGCAGTGGCGCCAACCGGAATGGTCCAGGCGCGCACTTCTTTCACGCCAGCGGTGAAGTAAGTTTGCAGGTTCAGCAGAGAATACCCGGCGCGAATGACGCGGTTCAGGCCCGGCTCTTCGATACCCAGCTCGGCCATAAACTCTTCGCGATCGGCATCTTCCAGCTCGGCGATGTCGGATTCAACGGCAGCACAAACCGGCACTACGATGGAACCTTCTTTAGCCGCGATTTCACGCACCTGATCCAGGTACGGGTTGTTTTCAAAACCGTCTTCGTTAACGTTGGCGATATACATCGTTGGCTTCAGCGTCAGGAAGCTCAGATAGCGGATGGCCGCTTTGTCTTCTTCGCTCAGATCCAGCGAGCGCAGCATGCCGGCGTTAGACAGGTGCGGCAGGCATTTCTCCAGCGCGGCCTGTTCAGCTTTAGCGTCTTTATCGCCGCCTTTTGCACGCTTCTGTACGCGTTGCAGCGCGCGTTCGCAGGTATCCAGGTCAGAAAGCGCCAGTTCGGTGTTGATCACTTCAATATCGTCAGCCGGGTCAACTTTATTGTTAACGTGGATGATGTTGTCGTTCTCAAAGCAGCGGACAACGTGGCCGATAGCTTCGGTTTCGCGAATGTTGGTCAGGAACTGGTTGCCCAGGCCTTCGCCTTTCGACGCGCCTTTTACCAGGCCCGCGATATCCACAAATTCCATGGTGGTTGGCAAAATGCGCTGTGGCTTGACGATCTCCGCCAGTTTGTCGAGACGGGAATCGGGCATTGGCACCACGCCGGTATTCGGCTCAATGGTACAGAACGGGAAGTTTGCCGCTTCGATACCCGCTTTGGTTAACGCATTGAACAGTGTGGATTTCCCGACGTTAGGCAGGCCCACAATACCGCATTTGAATCCCATGTTTGAATCACCTTAATTAATTGCAGGAGAAGAAATCTTCCCCGGTAAGCTGGTTAGCACAAGTTTTTGCGCATTATACACGTAATTATCGCCTGGATGGCGGGGATTTCTACCCGCGCGTGGGAGAAGGGGGTTGAGATCTTGCTCACGTTTTCACATACTGACAATCTTTGACAACAGACGGAGAACGCCGCGGATGCACTGCTCCCTGCTTACGCCACCCTGAAATCTCCCTTCCACGCCTGTTGCGCTTCTCGTCTTTCTGGCGAGTTCAAACTGTGTCCCAAACTGGCGGCGCGGTAATTACCTGCATTTGATAAAAAACGGAAATCAGCATGTTCAAACTGAGCAACCTCAGGGCTGCCGACGTCAAAAATGACGTTCTGGCCGGCGCTGTCGTCTCTGTGGCCCTTATTCCGGAAGCCACGGCCTTTTCTCTGCTAGCCGGCCTGTCGCCGACTATCGGTCTGCACACCGCCTTTATCCTGGGCCTGATCACCGCGCTGTTCGGCGGCAAACCGGGGATGATCTCCGGCGCGGCCGGCTCGATTGTGGTGGTTCTGGTCAGTCTTATTCAGACTCACGGCTATGAATACGTGCTGCTGGCGACGATTTTCGCCGGGCTGATCCAGCTGGCTATTGGCCTGTTCCGCCTGGGGAAATTTATCCGCCTTGTGCCGCAGCCGGCTATCTACGGTTTTGTAAACGGACTGGCTATCGTTATCGCGCTGGCGCAGATCCCGATGATTAAAAACCAGGGGCCGGTCATGTATGGCCTGGTGGCGCTGGCGATGCTGATCGTCTGGCTGTTTCCTAAATTTACCAAAGTCATTCCCGGCTCGCTGGCGGCACTCATTGCTATCAGCGCCATTGCCATCGGCTTTGGACTGGATACCAAACGGGTAGGGGATTTGGCCGATATCTCCGGCACGCTGCCGTTCTTCCATCTGCCGGAAGCGCCGTTAAGCTGGGCCACAATGAAAATTGTGCTGCCTTATTCGGTGATTATCGCGCTGGTTGGGCTGATAGAATCGCTGTTAACGCTGGCAGTACTGGATGAAATGGGCAGTAAAAAAGGCAACGGCAACAAAGAGTGCGTGGCGCAGGGCATCGGCAACACGCTGTGCGGCTTCTTTGGCAGCTTTGCGGGCTGCGCGATGATTGGACAGTCGATCATCAACTTTACCTCCGGCGGGCGTGGACGCATCTCTAACCTGGTCGGCGCAGTATTGCTGATCCTGTTTGTGGTCAGCCTGTCGAAATATATCGCCCTGCTGCCGGTGGCGGCGCTGGCCGGTATTATGTTTGTGGTCTGTATTAATACCTTTGAGTGGAGCTCGCTGCGCCGTCTGAAACGTATGCCAAAGCCCGATGCGGTTATCATGATTGCGGTCACGGTGGTCACCATCTATACCGATCTGGCCATGGCGGTGATTTTTGGTGTGATCATCTCCGCGCTGGTTTTTGCCTGGCAACATGCCCGCATCAGCATTGTGGCACAGGAAGAGCGCGACGAGCAAAAGACCTATCGGCTGGAAGGGCCGCTGTTTTTTGCCTCTGCCGCCAGCTTCCAGGAACTGTTTACGCCAGCCAGGGATCCACAGGAAGTGGTGATCGACTTCGCCCGTACGCGGGTGATGGATTCCAGCGGCGTCGAGGCCATCGATAAATTGACCGCCCGCTATATAGCGGAAGGAAAAAGCGTCAGGCTGCGGCATCTTAGTGAAGATTGCATCAGTCTGTTAAAACAGGCAGGGCCTTTCTGTAGCCACGAGCTGGATGCGCCTGATTATAAAGTTGCGGCCGATAGCGACTAAAAGCGTAAAGCTAAGGCTGGCCCTGCCGATATATATAAAAATCGTTATATTGCCCAGTGGTTTAGATTAAATCACTGGTTTTTGACGATATGACGAATATAATCACTGGCAGGGCGTCCTGAGCTGGCTATAAAGCATGACTAATAATTACTGTTACGTTCCGATTCACTCTCTTAGCGGCGAGCTGATTGCGCTTGAGCTCACCGTTTTACCACACCAGACCGCGCCGCAAACCGGGGACGCCGAGAGCCGATTGTTGGATCAGCTGTTGACGGTAGAACGCTACGCGGACTATTTTCAGCTGCACGGGCTGCTGTGCTGCCTGACCATCGATTTTCCGCTGGCTTGCGCGGTAACCGAATCGCCTTTTATCCAGCAAATCCTCAGCCAGCTGCCTTTTTTGCGGCTGAAGCTTTCTGAAAATTTCCCCAACCTGCACGATGGGCCAAACAATCCTCTGCTGCGGGCGCTGACCGATCGGCTGAACATCTTATGGCTGGATGATTTAGGGGCAGGCGATGCCAATCTGAACGCGTTACAGTCGAAGATGTTTGAAGTGGTTAAGCTGGATCGGCAGTTTTATCTCGATAATATCAGCAAGCCGTTCTTTAACGTGCTGATCGCCCATATTCGCCGCTACACCAACCGCGTGCTGGTGGAGGGCGTAGAGAACGAGGGGCAGCTGGAGAAGCTGGCCGCCAACAAAGTCTGGGGCGTGCAGGGCTACTATGCGCAGACAATGGCGCTGGACGCGCTTGATGGCACGGATGGGGGTTAACGGTTAGCCAGAACCGGAAGCCAATAGCTGTCTGACGTAGGGTTCAATCTATTTTGGGGAAGAATATTCCGATCCCCTTCAGGCCTGGCTGAGAGTTTGAAACAATGGATAGCAGCTCTTTACCTGAACAGAAAAAGTTATTTATAAGCATCGAATAACGTTTCCTTATCTGAAATTAAATGGCTTCCACAGGGAAGTAAGGACAACTCATGGCAATTGAGCAGGTTATAGGAATTGACCTTGGAACCACTAATAGCGCGGTTTGCGTCTGGCAAAAGGGTCAAGCCGTTTTAGTCCCGAATAAATGGGGCGAGGTATTAACGCCCTCGGTTGTAGGCCTTGATGAGCAAGCTAATCTGATTATTGGACGTCCGGCGCGCGAACGGTTGCAAAGCCATCATGCGCTGACCCAGGCGAGTTTTAAGCGTTATATGGGCACGGAGGTTTCGCTGGCACTTGGTTCCAGGCAATTTCGTGCCGAAGAGTTGTCGGCATTATTACTGCGCCAGCTCAAAGAGGATGCGGAAAGCTGGCTTGGGCAAAAATTAACACAGGCCGTTATTACCGTACCCGCTTATTTTAATGACGTTCAGCGTCGGGCGGTGAAAAATGCTGCCCGGCTGGCTGGGCTGGACGCAATACGCTTGCTTAATGAGCCAACCGCCGCGTCACTTGCTTTTGGCCTGCTGGAAAATCGTGAGCAAAAATACCTTACTTTCGATCTTGGCGGCGGGACATTTGACGTATCCGTCATTGATATGTTCGAGGGCGTGGTGGAAGTTCGTGCCAGCAGCGGCGATATCCGGCTTGGCGGCGATGATTTCTCACAGGCGATTGTACAGTGGATGCTGAGCCAGCATCCCGAGCTGAAATCTGCGCAGGCCGGGCTGGCAGCGGCGCTGCTGGCAAAAGCGGAAAGCATGAAGCAAATGCTGAGCCACGCTACCGAGGCTAAGGCTTCGCTGGAATGGGCCGGTCGGCAGTGGAGCTGGACTTTTACGGAGGCTCAGCTGGCCGAGTGCAGCCAGCCGCTGCTGATGCGTTTACAGCGTCCGGTACAGCAGGCGCTGCACGATGCGCGTTTTTCTCTTCAGGATCTCGACCACATATTGCTGGTGGGTGGCGCAACCCGTATGCCGCTGGTTCGACAAACCGTTGCGCGGCTTTTTGGGCGTTTCCCTCGCCACGATCTCAATCCAGACGAAGCCGTTGCGCTTGGCGCAGGCATACAGGCCGGAATGGTGATGGCCGATGCTGCGGTCGAAGACATTATTCTTACCGACGTGATGCCGTTTTCCCTCGGCATTGAGGTGGTTAAGCGCCATGGTAATCAGATTGAACCCGGCTTTTTCCTGCCGCTTATTGAGCGCAATACCTTTTTGCCGGTAAGCAAAACCGAGACGCTGAATACAGTTAGCGACAATCAGACCTGCGTCCTGCTGAAAATATATCAGGGAGAAGGGCGCAGGGTTCAGGATAACGTTTTTCTCGGCGAAATGAGTATTGATGTTCCTCCTCGACCGGCAGGTGAACTGACCGTTGACGTGCGGTTCACCTACACGCTGGACGGCCTGCTGGAAGTGGAGTGTCGCTATGACGGCAGTCCGGTAATAGCACGGCTGGTGATAGAAAAGGTGCCGGGGCAGATGAGCGAAGAGCAAATTGCCGCCAGCCTGCAAAAGCTGGCCGATATTAAACAGCATCCTCGCGATCGACCGGAAAATCGTGAGCTGCTCGCTCGCTGTTCGCGCCTTTATGAACGCTTACTTGGCGATGAGCGAGCATGGATGGATCGGCTGACTACCGCGTTTGAACAGGCGCTGGAGGGTCAGGATCTTCGCCGTATTGCCTCATCAAGAGAAGATGCCGAACACTTTTTACAACAGTACAAAGAGGGCCTCCTGCCATGAGCATCTGGCAGACGCTGGAACTGTCACCCACGCGTGATGAAGGGGAAATCCGCCGTGCGTATGCCCGCCAGTTAAAAAAACATCGACCGGATAGCGATCCGGCAGGCTATCAGCAGCTGCGTGAAGCATTCGATGAGGCAAAGCGACGGGCGCAGGCTGACATTATCGTTGATCACGAGGACAACACTGCCGATATTTTACTGCCGATACAGGAGAAGCACGAACCTGAGCCTCTGATCCAACAGGGTGAAGTCGCCAACGGCTTTACCGTTGGAGAAACAGCCGTCCCTCCTGAAGCAGATTTGCTGTACAGCGAAAAGGAGCTGCATAAACTGGCGTATCAGCTGGTAAACACAGAAATGACAGGCATTATTATGATGAATCGCCTGTCAGAGAGCGTGTTCAAAGCGGGGAGCCTGCAGCAGCAACAGCTTTTCCATCGACAGCTTGCGGCTGCGCTGGCAGAGAGCCCCGGTTTGACCGAAGGCCTGCTTGAACGCGTCAGCGGCCTGTTGGGGTGGGGAATGGACGAGTACGACTACAGCCATATTATTCCGTATCACATTCAGGAGGCGCTGCATGAACAACTACGCGAAACTGAAGTGAACCGGGCATGGAAAGAGATGGAGGCAGAAGAGAAGCACGGCACGATGCTCAACAGGGCAGCGATTCGCCTGCTAAAGAGCGATAGCGAAAAGGTGCCTTTCTGGATACGCCTGATACCGGGTCTGCTCACGCTCCTTGCACAACAGGCAAACAGGTTGGGGTATTATTTTCCTGAAATTGTTCCACGGCTAAATCAGCCTGTGCTGCGGTTCCTGAGTCAACCTCGCGCGGCGCTCAGCTGGCAGGGGATTTTTTTGCTGGTGTTCTGGGCGTTGGTCTTTAATGCGGTTATCCCTCTGTCGGGCATCAATACGACCGTTAGCGCTATCGCTGTTCTGACAGTGATGTTTTACCTGTATATCAATGACGCCGTCATGCTGGGCCTTCAAAGCAGGCCGCAATGGGTGAAGTGGTTTCTCTTTACCGAATTTATTTTCTCGCTGATGGCGATCCAGCTATTTTTTGGCGGACTGTTTTTTGCCGCCATCGTTACTATGCCGGCTTCCGGTCATGGCGGCGTTGCGCTGGTTATGCTGCTTGCGATACTGGTGTTGTCGATGGTGTTTTGGGCGGCATGGCCACAAGGCATCCCTTTTATACGCCGCCCCGGCAAAGTAATGAGCCGAATCTTTGCCAGCCCCTGGAAGTTAATGGAATGGATGGATTTCTCATGGTTTTCGGTTATTTGGGCACTACTCTGCCTGGCCGTATTTGTTCTGACTGGCGTAGCGCTGCTTAAGCTCTTTGCTTAATCCAGACGGCTGGTTGAGCGCTTTTATCAGCAATCAGCCAGCCTTAATTGGCTTAACCTTTAAAACTGTGCAGCCGGTTCATCGCCTTTAGCCTGTCTTCCTTCAGCCACACCTCGGTGCAGCGCGCCGCTTCGTCAATGGCGTTGTCGATCAGCGTCTGTTCCGCCGCCTGCGGCTTGCCCAAGACAAAACCCACGACCTTGTTGCGATCGCCCGGATGGCCGATACCGATGCGCAGACGGTGGAAGTTCAGGTTATTGCCCAGCCTGCTGATAATATCTTTCAGGCCGTTATGGCCGCCGTGGCCGCCGCCCTGTTTGAATTTTGCCACGCCCGGTGGCAGATCCAGCTCGTCATGCGCTACCAGGATCTCTTCCGGCGCGATACGGTAGAAGGTGGCCATTGCCGCAACGGCCTTGCCGCTCAGGTTCATAAAGGTCGTCGGCACCAGCAGCCTGACGTCTTCGCCACCGATATTGAGCCGGGCCGTGTAGCCGTAAAACTTACTCTCTTCTTTTAACGACTGATTGTGTCGTTGAGCCAGTAAATCCACATACCAGGCGCCCGCGTTATGGCGCGTGGCGGCATATTCCGCACCGGGATTGGCAAGGCCGACAATCAGTTTAATGCTGCTCACTTGTCTGTTTTCCTAAAAGGCTGCATCAGGGAAGGGCGCTAGTGTACTAAGAGCGGCGACAGAACTCAAAAGTGCGCGCTATATCACAATAGTTGATCAGGGTGATAATGCGTTTTCTATAGAAAAATCAGCGAAGTGCGCGTAAAGTTTTGTCAAACTTTTAGCAACAAATGTGATCTGGCCCGCAACGCATCCGCCAGCCATTGCATAAACTTATGGCACTAACCGCACAGGAATGCACTGGCATCTGGAGGTGACAAATGAAACGCAGACACGCTAATTTAACCGGCAACGCCCTGATGGTGATCGGCCTGGCCGTCATGGTAACCGGCATAGGCTATGCCGTACTGAATCAACTGCCGCAGCTACAGCTGCCGCAAATGCTGGTTAACGGCTCTATTTTCGCCATCTTTATCGGCGCGCTGATGTGGTTGGTCGGCGCCCGCCTTAGCGGCCGCGAAAAAATCACCGATCATTACTACTGGGTGCGCCACTATGGCGACAAGCGCTGCCGTCGCGCTTCGGGACACGGCCATCACTGATAGCCGGCTACGCCATAAAAAAAGCGGGACAGATAATCTGTCCCGCTTTTCGTTTAGCCGCAGCTATCCGATTAGTGCTCAAACATCGCAGAGATAGACTCTTCGTTGCTGATACGGCGAATAGCCTCCGCCAGCATGCCGGA
The DNA here is from genome assembly GCF_030484085.1 of Erwinia wuhanensis. Lineage (NCBI taxonomy): Bacteria > Pseudomonadati > Pseudomonadota > Gammaproteobacteria > Enterobacterales > Erwiniaceae > Erwinia > Erwinia wuhanensis. Next base: position 858,943 of record NZ_JAUJUH010000001.1, on the reverse strand, counting down.
GAGCGTTAGCGTACGCACGTTCGGCAGGGCTTTGATCTCTTCCGGCAGCGGAATGGTGTCGCAAACCACCACTTCGTCAATTACGGAATGACGCAGGTTTTCAACGGCATTGCCGGAGAAAATAGGGTGAGTGGCGTAAGCGAAGACACGCTTCGCGCCACGCTCCTTCAGCGCCTCGGCGGCTTTACACAGCGTGCCGCCGGTATCAATCATGTCATCAACCAGCACGCAGTCGCGGCCTGCCACGTCACCGATGATGTGCATCACCTGCGAAACGTTGGCGCGCGGACGACGCTTATCGATGATAGCCATATCGGTATCGTTCAGCAGCTTGGCGATTGCGCGGGCGCGCACCACGCCGCCGATGTCCGGCGAAACCACAATAGGGTTTTCCAGACCGATCTGCAGCATGTCTTCCAGCAGGATTGGGCTGCCGAAAACGTTATCAACCGGGACGTCAAAGAAGCCCTGAATCTGTTCAGCATGCAGATCCACAGTCAGAACGCGGTCAACGCCGACGCTGGAAAGGAAATCCGCGACTACTTTAGCCGTGATAGGCACACGAGCAGAACGCACGCGACGGTCCTGACGGGCATAGCCAAAATAGGGGATAACAGCGGTAATACGACCAGCGGAAGCGCGGCGCAGGGCATCCACCATAACAACCAGTTCCATCAGGTTATCGTTGGTAGGTGCACAGGTGGACTGGATGATGAAAATATCACCACCGCGTACATTTTCATTGATTTGTACGCTCACTTCACCATCACTGAAACGACCGACGGCGGCGTCGCCCAGGCTAGTGTAAAGGCGGTTGGCAATACGTTGTGCTAGTTCCGGGGTGGCGTTACCAGCAAAAAGCTTCATATCAGGCACGAGAAGAACCTCAGGCTTTGCGTCCAGAGAATGAACATCTGCGTCAGCGGCACTGGGCGGTATACCGCTGACGGGTCCATACGGGTGTAATCGAGCGCCGCGCCGCTTCAGGAACAGGGTGAAGCGGTCGCCGCGGCTCTTATTGCTCGGAAAGGTAGCGGTGCAGCGGCGAGACGTTAACGCCTCGCGCAACAAAGCCCTGCCACTTTTTCAAAGCAAGCTCAGCCACCTGACGGGCAGCGGGCTCGGTGTCAAATTCAGCGAACACGCAAGCGCCGGTTCCGGTCAGGCGCGACGGCGCGTATTCTAGCAGCCAGGAAACAAGCTGTTCAACCTCGCGAAAACGTTTTCTTACTACTGGCTCACAATCATTGCGGTAATTATCCGCTAATAACTGGCTGATTTCCCTTACCGGCGTGTTGCGGATCAGTTCAGGATCGTTAAACACCACCGGCGTCGAGATGTGAACGCCAGGGTGGATCACCAGATACCATTTTTCTGCCGGGTTAACCGGCGTCAGCGTTTCGCCAACGCCTTCAGCAAAGGCGGCAAAGCCATGCACAAAGACCGGCACGTCCGCGCCCAGCCGCAGGCCCAGCGCCGCCAGCTCGGCAAAACTGAAGCCGGTTCGCCAGTAATGATTCAGCGCCACCAGCACGGTAGCGGCGTCCGAAGAGCCGCCGCCCAGTCCGCCGCCCATCGGCAGCCGTTTTTCTATAGCGATCGATGCGCCTGCGTTTTCCGGCAGGACGCCCTGCTGCCTGGCGCGCGTCTGCAACAGCCTGGCCGCGCGAACGATCAGGTTCTCTTCGTCCGGCACGCCGTCGACCGGCGTCAGCAGCGTAATCTGTCCGCTGCTGTCCGGCTGAATGCTTAACGTATCGCCATAATCCAGAAACTGGAACAGCGTTTGCAGCTCATGATAGCCGTCAGGACGACGGCCGGTAATGTAGAGGAATAAATTAAGTTTAGCGGGCGCGGGCCACTTAGCGACCGCCGACTTAGCGACTGCCATCATTTTACCGTCCAGCCATCCATTTTCAGCTTGATGCGCTGATCGCCTTCGCGCAGCTCCATATTGGCCGGCAGGGCAGGCTGCTGCTTGTTGTCATAGGCCTGATAGGTCACCGTCCACTGCTGGCCGTTACGGCTGTAGTTGACTTCACGCAGGCGATATTTATCGTCCAGCGTATAGTCGGTTGAGTCGCCCGGCAGGCCCATCATCCACTGACGCAGGCTGTTGAGCGGAATATCCATACCGGTCAGCTGCGAAATCATCTTCTCGGCGTCGTTGCTGGTATAGCGCTTGCCTTTATTGTCGACCAGCTGTACCACGCTGCCCTGTGCGTCCAGCTGGAGTTCGGTGCTGCCCAGCGGGTTGGTCAGCAGCAGACGATAGCGATCCGGCGCGGTTTGCTGCCAGTTGAAACGGGCGTAGACCTTTTGCTTGTCGGACAGATAGGCAAAAGCGCCGCGCGTCTGGTACTGGGTGATTTTTTCGACAGCCTGCTGATGCTGCTGCCACTGTGGCGAGGTGACGCTTTGTCCTGGCCCCTGGGGTTTATTAACGCTACAGGCAGCCAGCAGCACGCTGGCAAGCGGAAGAAGCCGCAGCAGGCGGCGATTCGACATAAACATGGGGACTCCTCAGACTCCGTTCAGGCGCTGACGCGCAAAGTAACCGTTCAAACTATCGACCGCCAGGGGCCGCGTCAATACTCAATTTGTCCTGTTTCGTGCTGAATAGCTATATCAATCGCAGCGAACGGCGAATGTGGCTTTTCTTGATCTCGCGCATCTTGTAGAATGCGCCTCACAAAACCCTATCAACAGTGGGATCTCCCAGACCTGACTCATGACGTTGCTGGCACTCGGAATAAATCATAAAACGGCTCCTGTGGCTCTGCGCGAACGCGTGACGTTCTCGCCGGATACGCTGGATCAGGCTCTCGACAGCCTGCTTGCTCAGCCGCTGGTACAGGGCGGCGTCGTGCTGTCTACCTGTAACAGGACCGAGTTATACCTTAGCGTTGAACAACAGGAAAACCTGCAGGAACAGCTGGTGAAATGGCTGTGCGACTATCATCAGCTCAGCGCCGATGAAGTGCGTAAAAGCCTGTACTGGCACCACGATAACGAAGCCGTCAGCCACCTGATGCGTGTCGCCAGCGGGCTGGATTCGCTGGTGCTTGGCGAGCCGCAGATCCTGGGCCAGGTGAAAAAAGCCTACGCCGATTCGCATCGCGGCCACACTATCTCCAGCGAGCTGGAGAGAATGTTCCAGAAATCCTTCTCTGTCGCCAAGCGCGTGCGCACGGAAACCGATATCGGCGCCAGCGCCGTTTCCGTGGCCTTTGCCGCCTGTACGCTGGCGCGGCAGATCTTTGAGTCGCTGTCCACCGTCAACGTGCTGCTGGTCGGCGCGGGCGAAACCATCGAGCTGGCCGCGCGCCATCTGCGCGAGCATAAAGTGCAGAAGCTGATTATCGCTAACCGCACCCGTGAACGCGCCCAGAAGCTGGCCGACGAGGTTGATGCCGAAGTCATCAGCCTGGCGGAGATCGACTCGCGTCTGGCAGAAGCCGACATTATCATCAGTTCTACCGCCAGCCCGCTGCCGATTATCGGTAAAGGAATGGTGGAGCGCGCGCTGAAACAGCGCCGCAATCAGCCGATGCTGCTGGTGGATATCGCCGTGCCGCGCGACGTCGAGCCGGAAGTGGGCAAGCTGCCTAACGCCTATCTCTACAGCGTGGACGATCTCCAGGCGATTATCGAAAGCAACATGGCGCAGCGTAAAGCGGCCGCCGTGCAGGCGGAAACTATCGTTGTGCAGGAAAGCGACGAGTTTATGTCGTGGCTGCGCGCGCAGAGCGCCAGCCAGACCATCCGCGAGTATCGCTCGCAGGCCGAGCAGGTGCGCGCCGAGCTGGAAGAGCGCGCCCTGGCGGCGCTGGCTCAGGGCGCAGATGCGCAGGCCGTGCTGCGTGAGCTGGCCCATAAGCTCACCAACAAATTGATCCACGCCCCAACCAAATCCCTTCAGCAGGCCGCCCGCGACGGCGATGACGAACGCCTGCAGATTTTACGCGACGGCCTGGGGCTGTAGCGTTTTTACCTCTTTATATACAGGGAATATTCATGAAGCCTTCTATTGTTGCCAAACTGGAAGCCTTGCAGGAACGCCACGAGGAAGTCGAGGCGATGCTGGGCGATGCTGGCGTGATTGCCGATCAGGAGCGATTTCGCGCGCTGTCGCGCGAGTATGCGCAGTTGACCGATGTCAGCCAGTGTTTCCGTCGTTGGCAGCAGAATCAGGAAGATATCGCCGCCGCCGAAGAGATGCTTAACGATGCGGAAATGCGCGATATGGCGCAGGAAGAGCTGAAAGAGGCGCGTGAGGCCAGCGAGCAGCTGGAGCAGGAGCTACAGGTGCTGCTGCTGCCGAAAGATCCGGACGACGAGCGCAACTGCTATCTGGAAGTGCGTGCCGGCACCGGCGGCGACGAAGCGGCCATTTTCGCTGGCGATCTCTTCCGCATGTACAGCCGCTATGCGGAATCGCGCCGCTGGAAAGTGGAAGTGATGAGCGCCAACGAGGGCGAGCACGGCGGTTATAAAGAAGTGATCGCCAAAATCGTCGGCGAAGGCGCCTACGGCCGCCTGAAGTTCGAGTCCGGCGGCCATCGCGTGCAGCGCGTGCCGGAAACGGAATCGCAGGGCCGTATCCACACTTCCGCCTGTACCGTTGCGGTGCTGCCGGAAGTGCCGGAAGCCGAGCTGCCGGATATCAACCCGAGCGATCTGAAAATCGATACCTTCCGCTCATCGGGCGCGGGTGGCCAGCACGTTAACACCACCGACTCCGCTATCCGTATTACCCACTTGCCGACCGGCATCGTGGTGGAGTGTCAGGACGAGCGTTCGCAGCACAAAAACAAAGCCAAGGCGCTGGCGGTGCTGGGTTCCCGCATTCGCGCGGCCGAAAGCGCCCGTCGTCAGCAGGAAGAAGCCTCAACGCGCCGCAACCTGCTGGGCAGCGGCGATCGCTCCGACCGCAACCGCACCTATAACTATCCGCAGGGTCGTATTACCGATCACCGCATTAACCTGACCATCTACCGTCTGGACGAAGCGATGCAGGGCAAGCTGGATATGCTGATTGAGCCTGTGGTGCAGGAGTATCAGGCAGACCAGCTGGCCGCCCTGTCCGAGCAGGAGTAATGGAGATTCGCCAGTGGCTGAAAGGAGCCATTACCGAGCTGGCGGGCAGTGAAAGCCCGAAAAGAGACGCGGAGATCCTGCTTGGCTTTGTTACCGGCCGCTCCCGCAGCTGGCTAATCGCCTTTGACGAGACGGCGCTGACCCAAAGCGAGCAGGATCGTCTGGCTGCGCTGCTGGCTCGCCGCGTCAATGGCGAGCCAATTGCTTACCTGATCGGCGAGCGTGAATTCTGGTCGCTGCCGCTCAGCGTTTCCCCCGATACGCTTATCCCCCGGCCGGACACCGAGCTGCTGGTGGAGCAGGCGCTGGCACATCTTCCTGCCGAACCGGCGGCGGTACTGGATCTGGGCACCGGTACCGGCGCGGTCGCGCTGGCTATCGCCAGTGAACGGCCCGACTGTCGCGTCACCGGCGTCGATCGCATCCAGGGCGCCGTTGAGCTGGCGCAGCGCAACGCGCAACGTCTTGGCATCCATAACGCCGCTTTTCGCCTCAGCAACTGGTTCAGCGCGCTGGCGGGCGAACGCTTTGCCGTTATCGTCAGCAATCCTCCCTATATTGATGAAGCCGACGAACATCTGCGGCAGGGCGACGTGCGTTTTGAGCCGCAAAGCGCGCTGGTGGCGGCGGATGGCGGCCTGGCTGATATCCGGATTATCGCCGCTCAGGCGGGAGAGGCGCTGCTGCCCGGCGGCTGGCTGCTGTTAGAGCATGGCTGGCAACAGGCGCAGGCCGTGCAGGCGATCCTGCGGGCGGCCGGTTTTGTTAACGTCGCCACCGCCCGGGATTATGGCGGCAATGACCGCGTAACTTATGCGCAAAAACCCTGAACGAGGGAAAATAAATGGCTGACTGGTACAGTGCTGTAAAAAATTTGCATCTGCTGACGGTAATCCTTACCGCCACGCTGTTTCTGCTGCGTTTCTTTTGGCTTCAGACCGGCTCAGGGATGCTGCAAAAGCGCTGGGTACGCATCGTGCCCCATCTTAACGACACGCTGCTGCTGCTTTCGGGCGCGATGCTGGTGGCGATAACGCACTTTTATCCCTTTACGCCTCAGGGCGCATGGCTGACTGAAAAGCTGTTTGGCGTTATTATCTATATCGCGCTTGGCTTTATTGCCCTTGGGCGCAAACCACGCGCGCAAAAAACGCGCTGGATAGCTTTTATCGTGGCGGCCGCGATGCTGGTAATGATTTACCATCTGGCCACCACAAAAATGCCATTGTTGGGGAATGTATGACGTCGATAGCAACTGAAGAAGACACAGCGACCCCGCTGTGCGAGGCGGTAATTGCGGCCACGCTGGCCATCCGTCCTGAGTTTCCTGCTGAAGACGTGAAGAAGCAGCTGGCGGAGCTGGTTAAAGAAGCGCGCGCCACCATTCCATTACAGCTGGAGCAGGATTTGCAGCTGGAGAAACTGATTGAGCTGTTCTGGCAGCGTTGGGGCTTCGGCGGCGCGAGCGGCGTTTACCGCCTGTCCGACACGCTGTGGCTGGATAACGTGCTGAAAACCCGCCAGGGCACCGCCGTCTCGCTGGGCGTGATCTTTTTGCATATCGCTCACGAACTCTCGCTGCCGCTGATGCCGGTGATTTTTCCCACGCAGCTTATTCTGCGGGCCGACTGGATTGACGAAGAGATGTGGCTGATCAATCCCTTTAACGGCGAAACGCTGGATGAGCACACGCTGGAAGTGTGGCTGAAGGGCAATATCGGCCCGGTCGCTGAACTGTACGACGACGATCTACAGGAGGCCGAGCCGCAGTTGGTGCTGAACAAGATGCTGGATACGCTGAAAGCCGCGCTGATGGAAGAAAAGCAGATGGAGCTGGCGCTGCAGGTCAGCCAGGTGCTGGTCAATATGGACCCGGACGATCCTTATGAAATCCGCGATCGCGGGCTGATTTTCGCGCAGCTGGACTGCGAGCATGTGGCGGTAAGCGATCTGACCTATTTTGTTGAACAGTGCCCGGAAGATCCGGTCAGCGAAATGATTAAATTACAGATCCATTCGATTGAACAGAAACAGATCACGCTGCACTAATCTGTTAAACAAAGAATAAGGCGAAGAGATGAAACAAAAAGTCGTTAGCATTGGTGATGTTAAGGTTGCAAACGATCTGCCGTTCGTGCTGTTTGGCGGTATGAACGTACTGGAATCGCGCGATCTCGCTATGCGTATCTGTGAGCACTACGTCACCGTGACCCAGAAGCTGGGCATCCCTTACGTGTTTAAGGCCTCGTTCGACAAGGCTAACCGTTCTTCGATTCGCTCCTATCGTGGGCCGGGTCTGGAAGAGGGCATGAAGATTTTTCAGGAGCTGAAGCAGACCTTCGGCGTGAAAATTATCACCGACGTGCACGAAGCCAGCCAGGCGCAGCCGGTGGCCGACGTGGTTGACGTGATCCAGCTGCCTGCTTTCCTGGCGCGTCAGACCGATCTGGTGGAAGCGATGGCGAAAACCGGCGCGGTCATCAACGTCAAGAAGCCGCAGTTCGTCAGCCCTGGTCAGATGGGCAACATCGTTGAGAAGTTCGCGGAAGGCGGCAACGAGAAGGTTATCCTGTGCGATCGCGGCGCGAACTTCGGCTACGATAACCTGGTGGTGGACATGCTGGGCTTTAACGTCATGAAGCAGGTTTCCAACGGTAGCCCGGTCATTTTCGACGTGACGCACGCGCTGCAGTGCCGCGACCCGTTTGGTGCCGCTTCCAGCGGTCGCCGTGGTCAGGTTACCGAGCTGGCGCGTGCCGGTATGGCGGTCGGCCTGGCGGGGCTGTTTATCGAAGCGCATCCGGATCCGGCCAATGCGAAATGCGACGGCCCGTCCGCGCTGCCGCTGGACAAGCTGGAGCCTTTCCTGATGCAGATTAAAGCGATTGACGATCTGGTGAAAAACTTCCCGGCGCTGGATACCAGCAGCTGATAAAAATCAGGCCGGCTGCCCCGAGGGCGCCGGCCTGAACAGCTAACCTGTTAATCAATTCGCCTCACATCCTGTCACCGCAGATCTGCGAGTCACGCCGTATCTCATACCTTAACCGCAGAGTCGTTATCCGCCTTTCCCTCAGGCCGCGATATCTTGCGCCGTAACGCCTACAGCATCACCGTCATCAGATAGCCGATAAACAGCGCCAGATGCGCCGCGCCGTTCAGCACGTTGGTTCTGCCGGTCGAAAAAGAGATCTGACACAGCAGCAGCGAGGCCAGCATAATCACCATGTGCGGCGGCTCCAGGCCGAAAATCAGTTCCTGGCCGGTGAGCGTGGCGATAATGGTTACCGTAGGCACGGTCAGCGAGATGGTAGCCAGCACCGAGCCGAAAAAGAGGTTCATCGCACGCTGCACCTGATTCGCCAGCACGGCTTTAATAGCGCCCAGGCCTTCCGGCGAGAGGATCAGCAGCGCCACCAGGAAACCGGTGAACTGCTCAGGCGCGTTCAGTTCGGTCAGCAGCGCGCCCAGCGTATTGGAATCCATTTTGGTGACGGCAATCACGGCCACCAGGTGCACCAGCAGCCAGCAGGTATGCCAGACGCTGGAGTGGGCGGACGGCTTGCCATGATGCGGGTCGTCGCCCTCGTCCTCATGCTCATAAACGAACAGGCTTTGGTGCGTTTTGGTCTGGATCAGCAGAAACACGCCGTACATCGCGGCAGAAATGGCGGAAATCAGCAGCGCCTGGCCAGCGCTGAAATTGCCTTCCGGCAGCGCGTTGGGGAAAACCAGCACCAGCACGGCCAGCGGGAAAATAGCGATCAGATACTGCTTTACGCCCGCCAGATTAACGTACTGGGTGGCAAACTTGCGCCCGCCCAGCAGCAGCGCGAAGCCCACCAGCCCGCCGGTTACGATCATCACGATAGAGTAAAGCGTATCGCGCATCAGCATCGGCGCCGCATCGCCCGTCGCCATCAGCGCGGAAATCAGACTGACTTCCAGGATCACTACGGAGAGGCTGAGGATCAGCGAACCGTAAGGCTCGCCGAGGCGGTGCGCAAGCACGTCCGCGTGTCGCACCACGCTGAACGCGCTGCTAAGGATAGCCACCAGCGCCAGCAAATTAATGCCGATGATGGCCGGTAAAGATTCTGAGGCGCCCCAAAACCACAGGATAACCAGGGCCGCGAGCGGCAGGACCAGGGATGATTCTTTATGACGTGTTCTGACGCTTTCTTGCGCGCTCATAGGCAATATTTCCTTTTCTGACCGTCCAACTGCGAAACAGACGCAACCATTGCTGTGTGCATTGATTATATAACAACCGCCCGCAGTGTAACGGCAGTAAGGTTAACTGATGGTAAACTTTACATGATTTTACCTGAATAACCTGATAATTATCCGGGCTGGGTTTAACTCGGGATTTCCCTGTAATTATATTGATTCAAATAGTATTTTTTATCCCTCTTTGCTTTTTATCATGACTGTTAAAGCGGAGATTCAGCAATTTTACCGAGATAAACGACTGTTACGTAATAGTTATTATATGACCTCACTGAAAAGAGATAAGTGGCATCCGCGGCGAATTTGTTCCAGGCTTAAAACGTCTGATAACAAGGAGATCGATAATGCCATACCGTTCAAGAGAATCCCTGCCTGACAGTGTCAAAAACGTGCTGCCCGCTCACGCGCAGGACATTTATCAGGAGGCGTTTAACAGCGCCTGGGATGAATACAAAGAGAAGAAAGATCGTCGGGGCGATGAGTCGCGCGAAGAAGTAGCGCACAAGGTGGCGTGGGCAGCCGTTAAAAACCAGTATGAAAAGGGCGACGATGATAAGTGGCATAAGAAGCATTGAATGCCGTCGGGCTGCTCGTCGCGGGCAGCCTCGTCTGTCCTCGCCGTCACCCCTGATTTTTCTCCGCCGTCACCCTGAAGTTCCCCGTTATGCCGCCGATGATAAACCTAAGGTAAATTTATTCTTTTGTGACGCGCTTCAAACTTGATCGGCACGCCTGAAATGACTTAAGGTCAGGTAAGCGTAACGACACATTTATGTCACAACAAATGCAGCAGGGAACGGGCAGTAGCGGAGAGGGCGAATGTTAACAAGAGACTTCCTGGCCAAAGCAGATTGTAAAACGGCCTTTGGCGCCATTGAGGAATCGCTGCTGTGGACCTGCGAGCAGCGAGCAGCCTCGCTGGCGGCTACCCTGGCCTGCCGTCCCGATCACAGTCCGGTGTGGATTTTTGGCTACGGTTCGTTGATGTGGAACCCGGTATTCGAGTCCGATGAGGTAGCGGAAGGCACGCTAAACGGCTGGCATCGCGCGTTTTGCCTGCGGCTTACCGCCGGACGCGGCACCGCCCAGCAGCCGGGGCGGATGCTGGCGTTGAAAGAGGGCGGCAGCACCACCGGGCTGGCCTTCCGCCTGCCGGAAGCGAAGCTGGCCGAGGAGCTGGAGCTGCTGTGGAAACGCGAGATGGTTACCGGCTGCTACCTGCCGACCTGGTGCGAGCTGAAGCTGGCCGACGGTCGCAGCGTGACGGCACTGGCCTTTGTTATGGATCCGCGTCACGCGCTGTATGAGGCCGACTCCTGCCCGCAGACTATCGCGCCGCTGATTGCTCAGGCCAGCGGGCCGCTGGGCACCAACGCGCAATATCTTTTTTCGCTGGAGCAGGAGCTGAAAAGGCGCGGGCTTTATGATGACTGCCTGACCGATCTGGTTCAGCGCGTCCGCGATCTTCAGGTCTACCACAACGACCTGGCCGGCTGAGCCGCGTCCTCAGGAGCCGGGATTGATCAGCCAGGTGCCCGGTTTATCAATATCCAGCTGCTGAGTATGCACGGCAGAATCGGCAGCGTGGACCTCAATAGTATAATGTCCCGCAGACAGATTAAGCGCGGCGTAACCGCTGGTATTCGGCTTCGCCTCGACAGGTTTGCCGTTCAGCATTACCGTTTCGCCGCTGGTCAGCTTGAGATAGACCGTGGCGATGGTCGGCTTGTCCGCAGGCGTGACGGCGGTCGATGGCGTCGCGCCTCCGGCATTATCGGCCGCAGCAGACTGTTCCGGCGCGGAAGCGTCATCGCCATGGTTAAGCGCGACGACCAGCCCGATCAGCGCCAGTAGCGCGACGCCAGCGGCAATCATCAGCGGTTTCGCCAGTTTGTGGTGGCGTAGCGAGGCATACTCCGCACTGGCCGAGGCGGGCGCCACGGTAATAGCTGGCGGTTCCGGCTGCACTTCTGGCGTCACGATTGGCGTCACGATCTCTTCAGGCACCCTGGTCACGCTGGTCACCAGCTCTTCTACCGTACTTACCGGCAGCGCAATCAGCGCGGCAAACTCATCGACAGTCTGCGGACGATCCTGCGGTTTCATCGCCAGCGCGCGGTCAATCGCATTCAGCAAAGGCAGCGAAAATCCTTCAGGACGCAGCTGGGTCAGCGGCTGGTAGCGATCCTCGATACAGCGAACCACGCTGACCGGCGGCGGATTGCCGGTCACCAGCGTGTGCAGCACCGCGCCCAGCGCATAAATATCCGTCCACGGCCCCTGATCGCTGTCGCTCTCTTCGCTGTACTGCTCGATAGGCGCATAGCCTGGCTTAAGCATGATTTCCGTCTGGTCGGAAAGGTTGCCGATGGTCTTGCGGGCGGAGCCGAAGTCCAGCAGCACAGGCAGCTGGTTATCCTGGATCTGAATATTGTCCAGCGAGATATCGCGATGCAGATAGCCCGCCTGATGGATGGTGTCGATAGCGCCGAACAGCGGCGGCAGCAGCTGGCGGATCCAGGCATCGGTCAGCGTTTCAGGGCTGCCCAGCTGCCACTCCTTTAGCGTCATGCCGCTGTAGTACAGCGTGCCCATATAGGCGGTGCCGTTTTCTTCCCAGAAGCGCAGCACGTGCAGCAGGCCGGGATGGTTAAACCGGGCCAGCAGGCGGGCTTCCTGGATAAAGCTGTTCAGCCCGGCGGTAAACAGTTTCTGATAGCGTTCGCCGCGCAGCGCGATAGTCAGGTTCTCATCGCGCGAAACCAGCGATACCGGCAGATACTCTTTAATAGCGATGGTGCGTTCCAGCAGATGATCCCAGGCGCGATAAACAATGCCGAAGCCGCCGCCGCCGATAACCTCTTTGATTTCAAATTCGTTAAAACGGTGCCCGGCCGGAAGGGCATTGGGCACGTTTTTCTTATCGTTTGCCGACATAGTAAACACTCTCTAAGCGTTAGCGACTTTTCACCCTGCGGGAAAATGCAGTCAGTTAACGGTGCGCCAGGCGCCAATAGCCGGATCGGCCAGATCTGCATGCAGGTCGTTCACCAGCAGCACATTTATTTTCACTTGCGGATTGGTCAACGCGCCCCACGTTTTGCGCAGCGCCTCAACGCGATTTTTCAGCAGCGCGGCATCGTTCGCCTGGCTTTTGCTCATTTTCACCAGCAGCGCGCCTTCAAAAGACCAGACGTGCAGCTGCGGATTAAACGTCAGCAGCAGCCAGCTGTCCGGCGCGCTCTTTTTGGCCACGACCAGGCGCTGGTTATTCGCGGCGACGATAGTCAGCTCGCCCGGCGACGGGTGCAGGTTACGTAAAGGGAAGCCCTGATAAAACTGTACGGGGATCGCCTGAGTCTTGCCGTTGCTGGCCAGCGTCAGTTCGCTTTTGCCTTCCAGCCAGCCTTCCGTGGAGCAGCTCAGATGGCGGGCATCCGGAATAAACAGCGACTGGCCTCGTTCGTCCCACCAGGTGCGGAAGTGGCAGCCGCCCGGCAGATCGAAATGCTGCAGCGGCGCGCTGTTGGCAGGCTGCGACAAATCCAGCGGTTCCGCGTTGCTGGCGGTGGCCGCAGCGGTGCCGTCGGCAATAACGATCGGCCGCCAGTTTTGCACTTTTGCGGCGGTGCCGGAAGCGAGCACCGAGCCCGCCTCGTTGGTCATCTGCCACGGCAGCTCGCTCAGCTTGCCGCATTGGTTATTCAGCAGCTTGCCTACGCGCGGCAAAAAAGTGTTGAGCACGTTCGACTCTTTGCTTTTGCCCGAGACGATGCGCAGAGGGATATTCTCCTGACACCAGTCCTTCGGCGCATTACTTTCCACGTTATCGATAAAGACTTCCAGCGCCAGGCTGGGAGAATAGACCACGCGGTAGTCTTCCGCCTGAGCGGTAGTTGCAAACAACAGTGTGACAGCCGGCAACCAGAATTTCATAGCGTTCCTTGGTTAATCACGCGACGGAAGAAAGCGAGCGGAATCCGCCATCGATTGTAACAGGGTGGTATCCTGCGGCGAGCCAACCCAGACAGCTACCGCGCTTAAATTATCTTTTTTCTCGCTGCGATTGATCGCTTTATGCATCAGCGCCAGCCATTCATGGGGCGAGCTGACCATGCGCAAAGCCTGCTCCATCTCGCCGGGCTGCAAATTGCACCAGAAGCCGTCGGTGCAGACCAGAAAGACGTCGCCATCCTCCAGCGGCATCACTTCACTGTAGCTGACGGGCTGTGTCCCTTCTGCGCCAAGAGCATTATAAAGTAAGTTACTGTTAATACCGGTATTATCTACACCAGCATCCTTTAGCTGCTGGGCCAGGCTATGGTCGCGCGTCACAGAATGGATAAACCCGCGGCGGAAGTGGTAAACCCGGCTGTCGCCCGCGTGCGCCCACCAGGCCAGCTGCCGATCGCGGTCGATAAACAGGGCCGCCAGCGTGGTGCTCATCCGCTCAAAATTCAGATTTTTCCTCTGCGCTAGGCGGATCGCTTCTTCCGCATCCTCCACCCATGCTTTGCTGTCGCAGGCGGTAAAAGGACGATCGTCAGCGTGCGTCAGCAATACGTCGCGGGCGATGCGGGCAGCCTGTTCGCCGCCAGCCGTGCCGGCAACGCCGTCGCAGACCAGAAAACACGCTGAGTGCTCGCCTACGCGCACGCCGGTTTCATCCTGATTACTCTCACGCGCGCCCGTTTGCGACGTGGAGGCATGATTTATTTTCATTCTTGTTCCGGTCTGATTTGCGAATCTTTGTACTGATTCACTTCCATATCATAGGCCTGTAGGAAAGCGTCGCCAAAAAGGGTATGAAAATCATCCTCAATTTCGCCAGAGGTATTTTGATAGTGACGCAAAAAATAGTCCCACAGGGCGGCTTTTTTTATGGCGCTGAGGCCAATGCGCGGCAGATTGCCGTCGCGGCGGGCATGATCCTCCAGCCGCTGCGGATTAAACGATTGCAGCATGGCGGCGATAATCGCCCGGATCCCGGCAATCATGCCCAGCTGGTGCGCCTGCAAATCGACCAGCGCATCGCGTACCGCCTGTTCAGGCGGCATAAAACCCGGCATCTGGCTCTGATAGATCTGCATCAGCACCGTTTTGCCCGACGGCAGGATCTTGAACGGGTTATTGGCCTCGTTCAGGATCATGGTCATTTCCGCCTTCACGCCGCGCTTAAGGATCGAGCGGGAAGAGAGCAGGGCGACGGTGCCTTGCGAAAACAGGCTCAGCATTCTGCCCGTAGTACGCATCTGTTCTTCGGTAAAAGGCGGTTTTCCCGGCCCGCTTTCCAGCCCCATCCCTTCCATCAGCGCGGCCAGCAGACGCTGCTCGTTGCTTGCGCCGGCGGCGCGTTCGGCCTGGGCAGGCTCGTGAGCGACAGGATCGATACCCAAACGGGCATCGCCGGGACGGTGCTGCTGCCGCACGGGCGAAGGCTCGCGCTCCACCGGGACGACAATCGGCACCTGTTCGTTCAGGATCCCCAGGGGATCTTCCGGCAGCGCCCGATCCTCGGTAAACAGCGTCAGCGGGTCAACGTCGCTGAAGGGCTTTTCTTCAATGCGGGTAGGATCGCTCACCGCAATCTGATAGTCACCGATCCCCAGCAGATCGCCGTGCTGCAGCAGGATCTGCTTACCGCGCGCCAGCGGGACATGGTTATGTAAAATCGCAATCACGCTGCCATGATTGGTCAGCCTGCACTCGCCGTTCCCGGCAACGTGCACCACGGCCTGAAGACGTGAAATCGCGCGTTCGCTGTCTGGCAAAACCAAATCGTTATCTACGCTTCGGCCTATTGTGCCGCCGGGCGGAGCAAAATCACAGACGTTAACGGGCGCCTCGGTTTTGCTCTCAACAAGGGTAAATCGCATGCGCTTTTCCTGAAACCTGGGTCATTCGGTCACCCTATTCAAACATCGGTGGATAGAGTCCATGACGACCCGGCTGCGCTACGGCGGCCGGGTCAAAAAGTTGTGTAAAGAGCCGGGCGGTAAGATTACCGCTGTGTTTATGGCTGGCTAACGGATAGCCGTCGCTTTGGTTAGTCCACCAGTAACTGGTATAGCGCATAGGGTCAAAACGGTTGGCTACCTCATGCCAGGCCAGCGTGCAGGGAAGATCCTGATAGCCGATCACGTCCATAATATCGGAGCGGCTGGTATCGGGCAGCGACAGCGGCGGCAGGCTCAACAGCGCCTGCTCAAGCTGGGCCGGCGTACAGGTTTGCGAAACCGCGTGATGAAGCGCTTCGCCCAGCGCCCGAAACCAGTCGCCGGAAACGGCAAGCTGCGCCGGATGCCAGTGGCTGACCGGCACGCTCTGTAGCGCCAGCAGGGGCCAGCTGCGGCCAACGCGATCGCGCGAAGGTAACAGGCAGCCAATCTGTACCCGCTGTACGCCAAGCGTGGCGGGCAGGGCGAAATTCCAGACGGGCGCGCGGCTAAAGAGTTCGCCTACGGCTTCGCCATGCTGATACCAGTGCGATAAGCCGAGCTGGAACCAGTTTGACCAGCTGGCCACGATGGGTTCAGGCAGACGACGCTGTAAAAAATCGCCGGTGCCCGGCAGCTTGCCGTACCAACCCAGCTCGCTTTTTTCCGTCATGGTTATCCCCTTTCCCGCTAAGGGTTCGTGGCCTGAACCGACGAACCAGAGGTTGCCGCGGTGCCGGCGTCCTGCTTGCCCGCGCTGTCAATACTCACGGCCAGCTTGCGCATAATCAGCGCGTTGTCTCTGACAAACGGCGAGGTCTGGATCTGGCGATCCAACAGCTGGCTTAAATGCCAGTCCAGCTGCTGAAGCTGCCGGGTCGTTACGCTGGCGGGTAGCGTTCGCTGCAAATTCTGCATCACCCAGCCGCGTAAGAACTCGCCATCGTAGCTGCGCGGCTGATAAAGCATCTGGTAAGCGCGCAGGGCGTTGCGGCTGAAATCGCTGTCGTCGCCCTTATCATTACGCAGCGCCTCGGTAATATTCTGCGCCACTCGCGGCAGCAACAGCGTCTTTAGCGCATTTTGATAAAAGCCCAGCGCGGCCGTGCCGATCTGGTCACCACGGTAAAGCCCCGCCCGCATACTCAACGGCGGATCGTCCAGCGAGAAGCTGTCGCTTTGCGGCAGGGCAACCAGGCTATTTAAGAAGGGTAGCAGATCCAGGATATCGCCGGTGTTATTGTTCACCAGCCGCTGCGCCTGCTTATCAACCGGCTCAAGGCGGGCCTCCACCTGCTGCAGATAGCGCTGATTTTTATAATAACTGGTGGTCCAGAACAGCGTAGCGATCAGCAGCGCCAGCGCCAGCGAGGCGTAGCTGGCCCAGTGCAGCAGCCGATTACGGTGTTCCCAGGTGCGATCGCTGCCGGCAAGGCCGCTCTCCTGGAAAATCAGATCCCTGAGCAGGGAATGGATAAAATAGCTTTGCCCTTTATTAGCCGGGATCGGCGCGTTGCGGTGCACCGTATCCCAACTGGCGATAGAGTGGCTGGTGGCCTGCGGCAGCTGTAGCTTGCGCGTCAGCTCGCCCATAATGCGGTCGAAAGGCAGACCCTCCTGCGTGCCGCTGGTGAAAAACAGGCCGCGCGGCGCCCAGGGCAGGCCCTCTTTTTCCGGCGCAAAGACGATCTCCAGATACTCCGCCAGCAGGGGCCGCAGCGAGGCAAACTCCTGCGGAAACAAAAAGCAGTCCGCGCGCTGGGTCAAATCGCTCTCTTTTGCCATCTTTCCGGCCAAATCGGCCTGAAGGCGTGCCGTCAGCTCGCGGAACTGCCGGTCAAACTGGGCGCCAATGGTCGGTTCGCTGAGGCGATCGGGCTCCCACGGGAAGGTAAAGCCCCAGATCCCGTCGCGCTGGCTTTTATCCAGAGAGCCGTTGTAGCTCATAAATCCTTTCAGCAGATCGGTTTTGGTCACCATGACATACACCGGAAAGTGAATGCCGGTCTGCTGGTGCAGCTCTTTCATGCGGCTGCGCAGCGCGGTTGCCTGCACGTAGCGCGCGTCGGCCGAATCGCTAAGCAGATCGGCCACGCTGATGGTCATGATCACGCCGTTAATAGGCTGGCGGGCGCGGTAGCGCTTCAGCAGCGAGATAAAGGTTTGCCATTCGCTGGCGTCTCTGGCGCGCTGACTCTCCTGTAGCGTATAGCGTCCGGCGGTATCCAGCAGCACGGCTTCTTCGGTAAACCACCAGTCGCAGTGGCGGGTGCCGCCTACGCCGCGCAGCGCGCTTCTGCCCAGCGTGTCGCCCAGCGGGAACTCCAGTCCGGAATTCAGCAGCGCCGTGGTCTTACCCGCGCCCGGCGCGCCGACGATGATGTACCAGGGCAGCTGATAGAGATACTGCGCGCTAAACCGTTGCAGCCAGCCGCGATGACGATTGCGGCCGGGAAAATGCTTTTTCTTCAGCAGAGTCGCCGCCTCGCTGAACAGCGCGCTGAGCAGCTCTTCCGCCGCCGCCTGCTCGGCGTGGTCAAGGTTATATTTTTGCAGATTGTTCAGCAGCTTGCTGTTAAACCAGGCGCGATAAAGCTGGGGGATCAGCTGGAAAAGGATCCACAAAAAATAGCACAGGCCAATGGCTATCTGGCGGTTAATGCTGCTTTCCAGCCAGTGAATATCGTTCAGCGACAGCAGCGGCCCGGTCATCCAGATCAGCGCGCAAAGCGCCGTAATGCCGAAAAAGCCCCACAGCAAGCGGCTGGAAAAAAGAGAAAAGAGAAGGGAAGGCATCAGTATTTCTCCGCCTGACTGGATTGGACTTCAGGTGCCGGTAACAGCACGATTTCTACCCGACGATTGCGCGCCCGGTTTTCGCTGCTGTCGTTGGGCAGCAGCGGATTGCTGTCGCCACGGCCTTCGCTGCGGATAAGATGATTCGGCTCCAGCATCTGCTGACGCATCAGCGCGCTGACGGTATGGGCCTGCGCAAGCGAATATTCATAGTTAGAGGCGAAATGGGCAGAGCGCACGGGCTGATTATCGGTATAGACGCTGACCAGCACGGTGCCTTTGATATTGTCCATGGCGGCCGAAACGCGAGTGATCAGCGCGCGGCCTTCAGGCAGCAGATCGCTGCCCGCTGGGCGGAAAAGCTTATCAGAGGCGATAATGACCTTGCTGCCGTTAGTGCCGTCGGCCACGTCGAGCTGCCGTGCCGCAATCAGGTCGTCCAGCCGTTGCCGCAGATCCAGCAGCGCCTGAGCCGAACTGCTACGGGCAATTTCGTTACTGGGCAGCGGCGTTTCCCAAATGGCACGCAGCAGCGGTTCAGCGGCATTGCCCAGCCGCCAGTTAAGCCCCGAGTAGATCAGACCGGCGAGAAAAGCGGCCAGCGCCACGCTGGCCCAAAGCGGAACCGGCGGACGCCACAGCGTATTTTGCCCGACGGGTTGCTGCGGCTGCGGCTGCATGGGCGGCGGCAGCGCGCCGCGCGTGTCGGTAATCAGCTGGGCCAGACGGGTGCGGATAGCGTCGCGCTGCAACCGGCCTTGCTCTACCGCGCGGTAGCGGCCTTCATAGCCCAGCAGCAGGCAATAGTGGATGGTTTCAAGCAGCCACAGGTGCTGCGCCGGCGTCTGCGAGATGCGGGACAGCAGCTGAAACACTTTTTCGCCGCCCCAGCTTTCATTATGAAACGTCACCAGCAGGCCGTTGCCCGACCAGACGCCGCGCGTGCCCCAGGGCGTCTGGGCCGCGGCCTCGTCCAGCGCGCTGCACAGGCAGTAACGGGCGCCGATAATCATATCGAACGGCAGGCCAGCCTGTTTACAGCGCGTCTCAAACTGGCGGATCTCATCCACCAGCTGTTGGCGCAGGCCAGCGGGATCGTCATGGGTTGCCGCCAGGCGGATCTGCACAATTGCGTTCAGCAAAGGCGCGGCGGCGGCGAGTAGCGGGTTTTCCTGGCTGACGGTGGCAGGCGCGTCAGCATGGTGTTCCGGGGTCATCAGGCTTTACTTTCTCATCCAGGTGGCGGGCAAGGCGCCTTTTGCTTTCTCTGAGTGGGCGATCCCTGCGGACCGCGCCTATTCCAGGATCCAGGTGGCCGTGTCGTTATTGCGACAGGCTTTGCTTTGTCCGCCGACGTCAACGCACACTTTTTTGGTTTTGCGCGGGCGTGGCCGATCGCTACGCAGCGTGGCGTCATAAAGTTCGCTTTTCACGCCGGCTTTGAAAGGTACGTAGCCGATCAGCTCCTGTTGGTCCGGTTCGGCGATAGCCAGCCAGTGGTTTTCCACCTCGCCCAGCACGGTGAAAGGCTTGCCGTTTTCCAGGTAGCGAACCAGGCTGCCGCCGAAATCAGGACGGTTCATAACGGAAGCGTTGTACAGCGCCCGATAGGTTTCATTGACTGGCGTAAAGGATTGAGGAGCCTGGATCGCATGACGATGCGTCAGGGTCACGCCGTCGACGCTGGAAGTGACCAGCGTATCGTCCGTGACGGCAGGAGCAGGAGCCTTACAGGCCGACAGGGCGAGCGCTGCCAGCAGAGTTAACGCGATGCTTATTTTCACATTGATCCTCGTGAATATCGTCAGTGGTTACGGCTACAATCCACTCTTCACGGACGGCAGGGCCGCCACGTGAAAATCATTCTGTTTTACAGAAAGATAAATTTGTATTTAGTCTACATGACGCTTTTGAGAATGGGAACAATTGCGAACGGGGGCGTAACATGTTATTGACAGCCGCCCGGCGATATTGGCCCGTTTAGCGGAATAAAGTGCCCGGATATTGCCTGTTCCTCTTTTTCAAACAGGCGAATCGAACGCGCATTAGCGGTGCCTTTATTCCTCTCTCATCGGGCTAAATCCTTCCTGCCTGGTTACCGATCCGCAGGCTATAAGTGACGCTGTCACTTTTGGTCGCCATGGCACAACGGTGGCTGACCATGCCGGCACGCCTGGCGCATCATACTAACCGCGCCGGGGTGCCTGGCTCGTAATGGCAATCCTTACGGGATAAAGCATACCGGAGCGTATGCGCTCAACGCTCCCGGTTAACCGTTGCCGAAACGTCCAATCAGGCCAGCGGCGCCCAGCGTATGGCCCTTCAGTCGGCCAAACAGCGCCTCGCGCGTTAAGCCCTGCTCCAGTCCATTTGCCGGTAAATCGGTGGCGATCAGCGTGAAGTTATAATGATGCTCGCCGCTGCCGACCGGCGGGCACGGGCCGTGATAGCGCAGAGTGCCCGGCGAATTTTTCCCGCCCGTATAGCCTTTGCCGCTGGTCAGCTCGCCCTGGGCAAAGCTGGTGCGCTGAAAAGGAATGTTGTAGGCCACCAGATGATCGACGCCCAGCCCCTTAGCGCCTACAGGATCGGTCACCACCAGCGCAAAGCTTTTGGTGCCTTCAGGCGGGTTATTCCAGCTCAGCGCCGGCGAAATGTTTTCTCCCGTACAGCTGGCGTTGCCTTTGGCGGCGCCGGCGAATTTTTTCGCCATCAGCGCGTTATCGTTAAAGTCGGGGGAGCTGAGCGTAAAAACCGGGGCGGCAGACGCGGACGCGGCCGTCAGCAGCAGCGCTGCGAGCAGACTTTTTTTCATCAGAGGTTTCCGGGTTAAGAGGTTAGCGCAAAGTCTGGTTGATAATTCGCCGCTCTGCCAGCAGGCACGGCGGGTGCCGCTGACAAAATAAAAGTGTTAAGCTAGTTTTTTGTGATCTACATCCAGGTTTCTTATTCAGAAAAAGGCTTAACGACCGCTGATAACGTGATGAAAAAAATAACTGCCTTTCCCATTCCCGCCAGAGCGCTGGTTTCAGCCGGGCTGCTGGCCCTGTCGCCGCTTGCTCAGGCGCTGATGACGGAGACCCGCGTCGCCGACGCGCCTTTTGCCGATCCTGCCCGCTTCGCCCGTGAGCTGCCCGATCTCGGTAGCAGCAGCAGCGGTTCGGATCAGGCGCTGGAAAAGCGTATCGCGCAGGCGATGAAAAGCATCGGCGAAGCCAGTATGAACAGCGATGAAGATAAATCGCTGAGCAGCGAGGCGGGCGCCTGGGCCTTTAATCATTTCCGCGACGAGGCGGCAAAGCGCGTTGAAAACGAAGGGCAACAGCTTCTTTCTCCCTACGGTCAGGCCAACTTATCGCTGCTGGTGGACAGCAACGGCAATTTCGACGGCTCGTCCGCGCAGCTGCTTACGCCGTGGCAGGATAACTATCAGTATCTGACGTTCAGCCAGCTGGGCGTTGAGCAGACGGATGACGGGCTGGTCGGCAACGCGGGGCTTGGCCAGCGCTGGCTGACCGGTAGCTGGCGGCTGGGCTATAACGCCTTTGTCGACGAGCTGTTTACCGAAAACCAGCGGCGCGGATCGCTGGGCGCAGAGGCCTGGAGCCACTATCTGCGCTTTTCCGCCAACTACTATCAGCCGCTTTCCGGCTGGCGGCAGCGTTCGACAACGCAGGAGATGCGGATGGCGCGCGGCTACGACATCACCACGCAGGGCTATTTGCCTTTCTATCAGCAGCTCGGCGTCTCGCTCAGCTACGAACGCTATCTGGGCGACAATGTCGATCTGTTCAACAGCGGCACGCAGAGCAGCAACCCTGCCGCAATTAAAGTGGGCGTTAGCTATACGCCGGTGCCGCTGTTTACGCTGACCGCCTCGCATAAGACGGCGGACAGCGGCGAAACGCAGGATCAGCTCGGGCTAAAAATGAACTATCAGATCGGTGTGGCGCTGAGCAAGCAGCTGTCGGCGGATAACGTGGCCGCCGCGCGTTCGCTCAGCGGCAGCCGCTACGACGCGGTAACGCGCAGTAATCTGCCGGTGATGGAGTTCCGCCAGCGGAAAACGCTGTCGGTGTTTCTGGCAACGCCGCCGTGGCAGGTGCAGCCGGGCGAAACGCTGCCCCTGAAGCTACAGATTCGCCAGGCGAATCCGCTGAAGGCGATTAGCTGGCAGGGCGACACCCAGGCGCTGAGCCTGACGCCGCCTGCCAACAACGTCAGCCCGGACGGCTGGAGCATCATTGTTCCGGCCTGGGACAGCTCGCCGGAAGCGACCAACGAATACCATCTGTCGGTGACCGTCGAGGACAGCAGGCAGCAGCGGGTGACCTCGAACTGGATCACCCTGAAGCTGACGCCGCCGGTAACCTTACAGTCTTCCGGCGCGGACTCGTTCAATTTGATGGCGCCCTGACCAGCGCCTGATGTGACAGTTATCACAGAAATAGCTGGGCAGAGCGGCCGGAATTTGCCACTCTTTCTAAAAAAATTACGGCTGCTTATTATGATCGTCCGTCCTCATCGCCACTGGTTTGTTCGCCTTTTTTCCTGGCACGGCTCCGTGCTGCCCGGCATCCTGTTCCGGCTTGGCCTGAATCTGCTGATGTCGATTATCGCCATTTTCTGCCTGGACTGGTACGAAACCCTGGGCGTAAAGCTGACGCTGGCGCCTTTCAGCCTGCTCGGCGTCTCCATCGCTATCTTTCTGGGTTTTCGCAACAGCGTCTGCTATGCGCGCTTTTCCGAGGCGCGGCAGCTCTGGGGCAGCCTGCTGATTACCTGCCGCGATATTCAGCGCCAGGTGCTGGCGATCTCGCCGGCCGATGCGCCGCGTATCGCCGCTTTGCTGATGGCCTTTTGCTATAGCCTCAAGCACCAGCTCAGGCGCACCGATGCGCGGGAGGATCTCAACCGTTTTCTGGGCGACGAAGCCGAAGACATCCTGCGGCGGCGCGCGCGTACCAATGCGATTGAACTGAAAATATCCCAGTGGCTGGCCGACCAGCGCCGCAGCGGAGCGATCTCGGATATCGTTTACGCGCAGCTGGATAACAGCATCCATCAGCTTTCGCTGGTGCTGGGCGGCTGCGAGCGGCTGGCCAGCGTGCCGGTACCGTTCGCCTATGGCCTGCTGCTGCACCGCACCGTTTACCTGTTCTGTACGCTGCTGCCTTTCGCGCTGGTGCCGGATCTGCACTATATGACGCCGTTGGTGTCGGTTTTTATCGCCTATAGCTTTCTTTCGCTGGATACGCTGGCGGAGGAGCTGGAAATGCCTTTCGGCTACGCCAACAACCATCTGCCAATGGATGCGATGTGCACCAATATAGAAATCAATCTACTGGAGATGAACAACCAGCGCGAACTCCCCGAAGCGCCGGTTCCCGATCGGTATTATCGCCTGACATAGGCACCTGACCCACGCTGTTTTCTGATGCGTGCTGCATGTTTGCTATAGGCACCAGGCCCACGCTATTTTTTGTTACCTGACGCAGGCGTCCAGCCGCGCTATTTTCTGTTACCTGACGCAGGCGTTCAGCCGCGCTGTTTTCTGGTGCGTACTGCACGCCCGAGGTGCGCGCTTTGTGCCGGGCGATTGATAATTGACGTTCGCGATCACAAAAACATTATTTACTGGTTCAGTTGCATAACCGTGCTGTTTTACCGTCTCGCCAGCCCGCACCGCCTGAGCGTTATTCACTTTATATGCAATTAAAGTGAATAGCGACATATCCTATCTCTTTGATTTTTCTTTTTATCACTTTTTTTATTCATTTTTGTACTGGCTGGCATAAAGCCTGCAACATACAGTGTGGTACACCAAATTAACATTATTGAAACTTTTAATTTACCTGCCGCGCGCGAGGAGCGTTATCATGATGGTCATCCGTCCCGTAGAGCACGACGACCTGGCGCAGTTAATGACGCTGGCCGGTAAAACCGGCGGCGGACTGACGTCGCTGCCTGCCGACAGCGCCACGCTGAGCGCAAGGATTGAGCGCTCAATACAAACCTGGCGCGGCCAGCTGCCGCAGGCCGATCAGGGCTATGTCTTTGTGCTGGAAGAGCTGGCGACGCGCCGCGTAATCGGGATTTGCGCCATCGAGGTGGCGGTTGGTATGCAGGATCCCTGGTATAACTTTCGCGTCGGCACGCAGGTGCACGCCTCGCGCGAACTGAACGTCTACAAAGTGCTGCCTACGCTGTCGCTCAGTAACGATCACACCGGCAGCAGCGAACTCTGCACGCTGTTTCTCGATCCCGATTACCGCAGCGGTAAAAACGGCTATCTGCTCTCGAAATCCCGCTTTCTGTTTATGGCCGCCTTCCGCCACCGCTTTATGCAAAAAGTTGTGGCGGAGATGCGCGGCGTCAGCGATGAAAACGGGCATTCGCCTTTCTGGGAGAGCGTAGGCAGCCGCTTTTTTTCCATCTCTTTTACCACCGCCGACTACCTGAGCGGCACCGGCAAAAAAACCTTTATTGCCGAGCTGATGCCCAAGCATCCGCTTTATATCGACTATCTCTCTGCCGAAGCGCAGGCCACCATCGGGCAGACCCATCCGCAAACCGCACCGGCGCGCGCGGTGCTGGAGGCGGAAGGGTTTCGCTATCAAAACTATGTGGACATTTTTGACGGCGGCCCAACGCTGGAATGCGATATCGATCGCGTGCGGGCGATCCGCAAAAGTCGGCAGCTGCGCGCGGCGATCGGGCCGGCAGGGAGCGACAGGCTGCCGCTTTGCCTGGTGGGCAACGAGCGCTACGAAGATTTTCGCGTCGTGTTGCTCAACGCCGACCCGCATGCGGACACGCTGGCGCTGACGCCGGAACAGGCGGCTGTTTTACGTTGCGGGCAGGGCGACAGCCTGCGCGTGGTCACTCTGGGCTGCGAGGAGAAAAAAGCATGACCCATTTTATTAACGGAGCGTGGTTGACCGGCGACGGCGAAGCGCTCAGCAAGCAGGATCCGATCGACGCGCGGCCGCTGTGGCAGGGCCGGGCCGCCAGTCCGGCACAAATAACGACGGCGGTCGAGGCGGCCCGCGCCGCCTTTCCCGGCTGGGCGAAACGTCCCTTTGCGGAACGCGTCGCGCTGGCGGAACGCTTTGCCACGCTGCTTTTGCAACATCAGGCAGAGCTGGCCGCCACTATCGCCCGGGAAACCGGCAAGCCGCGCTGGGAAGCCGCCACAGAAGTGCAGGCGATGATCAATAAAATCGCCATCTCCGTCAGCGCTTATCACGCCCGCACCGGAGAAGCGCAGCAGGGCGACAGCGAGCTGCGGCACCGGCCGCACGGCGTGCTGGCGGTTTTAGGCCCGTATAACTTCCCCGGCCATCTGCCGAACGGGCATATCGTGCCCGCGCTGCTGGCCGGAAATACGCTGGTGTTTAAACCCAGCGAGCTGACGCCGATGACCGCCGAGCAGACGGTCAGGCTTTGGCAGCAGGCGGGGCTGCCGGACGGCGTGCTGAATCTGCTGCAGGGCGGCGGCGACTGTGGCAGGACGCTGACGCAGTCCTCGCTGGACGGCGTGCTTTTTACCGGCAGCGCGGCGACCGGCTATCAGCTGCACAGGCAGTTCGCCGGCCAGCCGGAAAAAATGCTGGCGCTGGAGATGGGCGGCAACAACGCGCTGATCGTCGAGGATCCGCAGTCGATCGACGCCGCTGTTCATCTTACTATTCAGTCGGCCTTTATCACGGCGGGACAGCGCTGCACCTGCGCGCGTCGGCTGTTGGTGAAGCGTGGCGCGCAGGGCGATGCGTTTCTTGCCCGCCTGGCGGCGGTTGCGGCAAAAATCGAGCCGGGACGCTGGGACGCCGATCCGCAGCCTTTTATGGGCAGCGTGATTTCGCCGCAGGCGGCAGAGCACATTTACGGGGAATGGCAATCGCGTGTGGCGGCGGGCGGCGAAGTGCTACTGCCGATGCGCTGGCCGTCGAAAACGAGCGCTATCCTGACGCCGGGCATCATCGACGTGACGGCGCTGACGCTGCCGGACGAAGAAGTGTTCGGGCCGCTGCTGGCGGTGATCCGCTATGACGACTTCAGCCAGGCGATCCGCATTGCCAACGCCACCCGCTACGGTCTTTCCTGCGGGCTGATTTCGCCCCATCGCGAGCTGTTTGATCGGCTGCTAATCGAGGCGCGAGCCGGGATCGTCAACTGGAACAAACCGCTGACCGGCGCGGCCAGCACCGCA
Organism: Erwinia wuhanensis; assembly: GCF_030484085.1. Taxonomy (NCBI): domain Bacteria; kingdom Pseudomonadati; phylum Pseudomonadota; class Gammaproteobacteria; order Enterobacterales; family Erwiniaceae; genus Erwinia; species Erwinia wuhanensis. The sequence goes on along the minus strand of NZ_JAUJUH010000001.1, from coordinate 832,669 downwards.
CCTTTCGGCGGCATCGGCGCGTCCGGCAACCATCGTCCCGGTGCGTTTTACGCGGCGGACTACTGTGCGTGGCCGCTGGCTTCGCTGGCCTCGGCCGATCTTTCGCTGCCCGCCGCGCTGTCGCCCGGCCTGGATTTCAGCCCCACAGGAGAAGCATCATGAGCGCCCGCGAAGTCAATTTTGACGGCCTGCCCGGTTTAACCCACCACTATGCCGGGCTGTCGTTTGGCAACGAGGCCTCCTCCCGGCATCAGCATCAGCTCTCTGACCCCAAACTGGCGGCAAAGCAGGGCCTGTTGAAAATGAAGGCGCTGGCCGACAGGGGCTTTGCGCAGGGCGTGATCCCACCGCACGAAAGGCCGAACATGGCGGCACTGCGCCAGCTGGGCTTCAGCGGCACCGAGCCGCAGGTGCTGGCGAAAGCGGCCGCGCAGGCCCCGATGCTGCTGTCGGCAGTCAGTTCCGCTTCGGCAATGTGGGTCGCTAACGCCGCTACCGTCTCGCCTTCCGCCGACAGCGCCGACAGCCGCGTGCATTTGACCGTGGCGAACCTGAACAACAAATTTCACCGCTCGCTGGAAGCGCCCACCACGGGCGCGATACTGCGCGCGATGTTCCGCGACGTGCGCCACTTCTGCGTCCATGACGCCTTGCCGCAGGTTGCGATGTTTGGCGATGAAGGCGCGGCCAACCATAATCGTTTCAGCGCGGGCTACGGCGAGCCGGGCGTACAGCTGTTCGTTTATGGACGCGAAGAGGGCGGCGGCGGCCTAATCCCGGCACGCTATCCGGCGCGGCAAACGCTGGAGGCAAGCCAGGCGGTGGCGCGGCTGCATCAGCTTGATCCGAACCGGACGCTGTTTGCGCAGCAGAATCCGGCGGTGATTGACCAGGGCGTATTCCACAACGATGTGATCGCCGTCAGCAATCAGCAGGTGCTGTTCTGTCACGAGCTGGCTTTTCTGGAGCAGCAGGCGCTGTTCGATCGGCTGCGTGAAAGGCTGCCGGGCTTTACGCCGGTGGTGGTGCCGGATGCGCGGGTCAGCGTCAGCGACGCCGTCGCCACCTATCTGTTTAACAGCCAGCTGTTAAGCAAGCCGGACGGCAAAATGCTGCTGGCGCTGCCGGAAGAGGCGCGTCGGCACGACGGCGTCTGGCGCTGGCTGAACGAACTCACGGAAGGCGGCGCGATCGACGAGCTGCACGTCTTCGACCTGCGGGAAAGCATGGGCAACGGCGGTGGGCCAGCCTGCCTGCGGCTGCGCGTGGTGATGAACGAGGCGGAGCTGGCGGCGGTCAATCCGGCGGTGATGCTGACCGATACGCTGTTTACCTTGCTCAATGCGTGGGTGGATCGCCACTACCGCGACAGGCTTTGCCAGGCGGATCTGGCTGACCCGCAGCTGCTCACGGAAAACCGCGAAGCGCTGGATGAGCTGACTAAGATGCTAGACTTAGGAAGTATCTACTCTTTCCAACGCTAATCAGGGAGGAACAGGGCGCGTCGGGCTGACCCCGGGCGCGCGCTGGCAGTCGCAGGGAGAACTATAATAAGGAGAACCTATGCAGGACTTTCTTCAGCAGACGTTAAGCACAGAGCCGCCTGCACAAGTTTCCGGCCGCAACGACCAGCTAAGCTGGCAGTGGCTGGACCATGGCATTCTTGAACTTAATCCGCATCAGCCCTGTACGCAGGCGCTGGTGATCTCCGCCGGGATCCACGGCAATGAAACCGCGCCCATTGAAATCCTGAACCAGCTGGTCGGCGAGCTGCTGGCGGGCAAGCGGCCGCTCAAGGCGCGCGTGCTGGTTATTCTGGGCAACCCGGAAGCGATCGCCAGCGGCAAACGCTATCGCCATTGCGATCTCAACCGGCTGTTCGGCGGCCGCTGGCAGCAGTACGATGACCATCCCGAAGCGCGGCGCGCCTGGCGTCTGGAGCAGGCGCTGGAGACGTTCTGGCAGGTGAGCTGCACCGAGGAGAGCCGCTGGCATCTGGATTTGCATACCGCCATTCGCGGCTCCTGGCACAGCCGCTTCGGCGTCATGCCGCTGCGTGAAACGCCCTGGCCGGACGCCTTCCTGCACTGGCTGAGCGCGGCCGGACTTGAGGCGCTGGTGTTCCATCGCTCGCCGGGCGGCACCTTTACGCATTACAGTTCGCAGCACTTTAACGCCGCCAGCTGCACGCTGGAGTTAGGTAAAGCGCTGCCTTTTGGCCGCAACGATTTAACGCTTTTTAGCGCCGCGCGCGACGCGCTGGCCGCTTTGCTCTCCGGTGAACCTTTACCGCCCGTGGGCGAGCCGCCGCAGCGCTATCGGGTTTCGCAGCAGATCACCCGTTTTACCGAGGCTTTCGTGCTGCATATGGGCGCGGAAACGCTGAACTTTACCGCTTTCCCGCAGGGCACGCTGCTGGCGGAGGATGGTGACAAACGCTGCTACGTGCAGCAGGCGCGGGAATATGTTCTTTTCCCCAATCCCGACGTGGCGAAAGGGCAGCGCGCCGGATTGATGCTGGTGGAAGATAACGCCCATAATGAAACCAGCGGCAGCAGCTGATAACGCAACGACGCCGACCGGGACGCTTCATGCCAGCCCGTCGGCGGTCGTCCCGCCTTACTTTTTCCTTTCTCGTTCCTGTCGGCTGTATTACACTCCTCCACAATTTCTGCATTAAACGCGCTAAATACATATCCTTTTGCAATTTCTCACCATAATCTTCGCATTCTCTCCATGATTGCCGCTTTTTTATCTTTTATGCTTTCAAGGCTTTACCCACGTTCTGACTACTTGACGTTCAGCGCAATAAACTGAATCCCGACATTACGACAACGCTGTCGTCACAGAAATGCAAAAGGAAAATAGTATGCGTAAATTAACTTCTCTGGTTGTAGCTATGACACTGGCAATGGGCGCGGCGAATATTGTTCATGCCGCAGCAGATAACATCACGCCAGCACCGGCTGGCGCAGATAAACCAATGATGCACAAGCCGCCTCGCCACGGTGGGCCGCACGAGATGTTCAAAGGCCTCAACCTGACGGACGCGCAGAAAGAGCAGATGCGCAGCATCATGAAAGAGGCGCATAAAGAGATGCCGCGTCCTTCCCTGGAAGAGCGCCGCACGCTGCACAGCATCATCGCGGCTGACAGCTTCGACAAGGCCAAAGCGGAAGCGCAGGCGGAGAAAATGTCGGCTAACGGCAAAGCCCGTGCGCTTTCCATGCTGGAAACACAGAACAAAATGTATAACGTGCTGACGCCGGAGCAGAAAAAACAGTTCAATGCGAACTTCGAAAAACGTCTGACCGAGAAGCCGCACCACGGCGAGCCTGCGCCAGCCGCACCGGCCGCTGAATAAGCCTTAGCCGCCGGGTGCGATCGCCCGGCAGGCCACGCCTGAGACCGCCGACGTTGTTTCCTGAACCAGGGAGCAGCGTCGGCGGTTTCGTTTATCTGGCTGTCGGCGCTGACGTGGCGTCAGCCAAGCGGAACGATCGGGAACTTGCCGCTGACGATGGGCTTGCAGAGGATTTTATAGCCGTCGCTGTCGAAACCCTGTGGCGTGGAGGTCAGCTTGCCCGCCTCGCTGATATCATCCACCGAGCCGAGGTAAAACCAGTTATTGATCACGTGGATCTGCGTTTTCAGCGGGCCTTCCTCCACCACGCCGACCGCGCCCTCCCAGGGCCAGCACTGCACGCGCACGCGTTCCAGCGCGGCCAGCAGCCTCTCGTGATGGGCTTCCGGCGTCTCTTTACCGCAGCAGGCGCCCGCACAGCGGCCCAGGCTGGCGCGAAAACAGGCGCGGCCTTTGCTGACGTTCTCCAGCCCCAGCAGGCCCAGGCAAAGCCGCTGTTCGTCGGCGATTTTCTGTAGCGTTTCCAGCGCCGATCGGCGGCTGGAGTAAAGGCCAAACAGATCGGAAGTATGGGAAAAATCGACTTCTTTGGCGTAAACCACGCTGGGCTTCAGATCGCTTATCAGCAGCGAGCAAAGCTGGCGGTTTTTGCGCAGGCGCTTATTGAACAAAGGCTGCTGCACCTTGATCATCTGCGCTTCCAGTAACAGCGCGCCCAGTTCGCCAGCCGTGGTGATATAGCTGACGTAACGCGCCTGGCGCAGCATTTTCGCCTCGTCCGGCGTACGAAAATGGGACATTACCCGGCTGCGCAAATTGACGCTTTTACCGATATAGAGCGGCAGGGATTCGCTGTCGCCATGAAAGGTATACACGCCGGGCAGGGAAGGCAGACCTTCCAGCGAAGGCCGCAGGTGTTCGGGATACTGATAAATTGCCGCCGGTTCAAAAGACAGGCGATGGCTGGCTTGACGTCTGACCACATTGCACTCCGCTTACTGTTTGCTTATACAGTGTATCAGGCGTTTGCTGGATAAAAAAGAGTCGGATCGCGCTGGTAATCAACACGCCGCTGACGGCAAGCGACGAAAAGAGGGAAAATAACGTAAAAAAGCGGGCGACCGGAAAGCCGCCCGGCGGGTTTATTTTTTCCAGAAGTCATCAAATACGGTAATCGGCGGACGGCGTTTGTGCTCGGTTTTCAGATACCAGCCCTCAATGATCTTCGCCGCGTCGTCGGCAATCTTCTTGCCTTCCAGATACTGGTCGATCATCTCATAGGTCACGCCCAGCGCCACTTCATCCTGCAAACCGGGACGATCGTCCTCCAGATCGGCGGTCGGCTGTTTAAGGTAGAGGTGCTCCGGGCAGCCCAGCGCTTTCAGCAGCTGTTTGCCCTGGCCTTTGTTCAGGCGGAACAGCGGGTTGATATCCGTGCCGCCGTCGCCGTATTTGGTAAAGAAGCCCGTCACCGCTTCCGCGGCGTGATCCGTTCCCACCACTACGCCGGAAGTCATACCGGCGATGCTGTACTGCGCCTTCATCCTTTCACGCGCTTTTTCATTGCCGCGCACGAAATCAGAGAGGTTGATACCCGTATCGCGCAGCGCTTTTTCGCTGGCCAGCACCGCTTCTTTGATGTTAACCGTCAGCACGCGATCGGCCTGAATAAACTGCAGCGCGTCCTGGCAGTCCTGTTCGTCTGTCTGATTGCCATAGGGCAGACGCACGGCGATAAACTGATAGTCCTGATTGCCGGTCTCTTCACGCAGCTCGCTGATGGCGAGCTGACTGAGCTTGCCGGCCAGCGTGGAGTCCTGACCGCCGCTGATACCCAGTACCAGCGACTTAATAAACGGGTAAGCCTTCAGGTACGCTTTCAGAAAGTCGACGCTGGTGCGAATTTCCTGCTGTGCATCAATAGTGGGTTTAACCCCCAGCGCTTCGATAATTTCCTGTTGCAGAGCCATTTACCTCTCCTCAGATTTAGTGTCAGGGCAGTTGCCGAAAACCTCTGTCTTAAAATTAACGTGCCAGGCGCGAAACAACAAGGTTGAACCCGCTATTTACGCGCCTTTTATTGATTAATCAGGCTTTTTCGGTTTTTGCGCCACTAAAACGAACATGGCGATGGCCAGCATATAGCAGCCGAAGATGGTGGCGGTCATGGTCAACACCGAGGTGCCGCCGATACCCGTCACCGGCACGGCGATGCCGCCCAGGGTAAACATCACCACGCCCAGCACGGCGGAAGCGCTGCCGGCGCGATGGCCCTGACTCTGCATCGCCAGCGAGGCGGCAGCCACGCCGACCGCGCCGTTGCTCGCCACGCTGAAGAACAGGGCGACCAGCACGAAAGGCAGCGCCGCGCCGCTCAGACCGGCGAGCAGCAGGCTGGCGGAGGAGACGAAGGCCAGCACCAGCGCGCCTTTCACCACGCGATATTCACCCCACAGCGGGCTGAGGCGCGCGCTGGTTTGCGAAGCGATAATCAGGCCGATACCGTTGGCGGCGAAGCAGAAGCTGAACGCCTGCGGCGAGAGGCCATAAATCTGCTGTAAAACAAAAGGCGAAGCGCCGATATAGGCAAACATCCCGGCCATCATAAAGCCCTGGGTCAGGCAAAAACCCATAAAGGGACGGTGGATAACCACCTGACCCAGCGCGGCCCACGCGGAAAACAGGCTGCCCTGGCTGCGGCGTTCCGGCGTTAAGGTTTCGCGCAGTTTTACGCGCGCCAGAATAAACAGCAGCAGCGCGATAACGGCAATCACCATAAACAGGCCGCGCCAGCTCAGCAGCGTCATCAGCGCGCCGCCCAGCACCGGCGCGGCGACGGGCGCCAGGCCGTTGACCAGCATCAGCAAAGCAAAGAAACGCGTCAGGTCGTGGCCGCTGTACATATCTCTGGCGATAGCGCGGGAAAGCACCGCGCCGCCTGCGCCGGAAAGCCCTTCAAACAGGCGCGCCAGCAGCAGCTGGTGGATAGTCTGTGCCATCGCGCAGCCGACGGAGGCGATCAGCAGCAGCGCCAGCGACAGCAGCAGCGGCTTGATGCGGCCATATTTATCGCTCATCGGGCCGAATATCAGCTGGCCGGCGCCGAGGCCAATCAGGCCGGCGGTCAGACTAAGCTGGGCGGTGGCGGTAGGCGCGGCCAGGTCGCGGGCAAGCGCGGGCAGGGCAGGTAAATACAGGTCGATACAAAGCGGCCCGAGCGCTGCCAGCAGGCCGAGCGTAATGGCATAGCCAAACCGGTTGGGGTGTGCAGATATCATGGATCCTCTGTGGTGAAAAGTAGTGCGTTGATGTGTTGGTAAAGCTGGTAAAGGCGCTCCGCCGACGCTTTCTGCGGCGTCAGGCGTCGCCAGGCCGTGCCTTCCGTCAGGACGGCCATGACCTCTACGCAGGCGCGCACCTGTTCATCGCTCATAGCGGGATGGTCGCGCTTTACGTTAAGGCAGGCCTGGGTAAACATGCGGTGGTCGGCCTCCGCCATCATGCGGGCCACGACCGGATTGCGGGTCGCTTCCGCTGCAACTTCCTTCATCAGCGCCTCGTCGTCTTCGTTAAGCGCGTGACGCCAGGCAAGCAGGCGAGGCAGATCGGCGGTAGCGGTCTCTTTGATATGTTGCAGGCGGGCATCGATAATGCGCCTGACCATCTCCTCGATAATCGCGTCTTTGCTGGCAAAATAGCGATAGATCTGACCTACGCTAAGCCGCGCCTCGGCGGCCAGCTGCGCCATGCTGGCCCCGTGAAAGCCGGACTGGCGGAAGCAGCGACGACCGGCAGCGATAATTTCGTCCTGACGCTGCCGATGGCGGGCGTCGCGGGTTGGATTGGGTTGGCTCATACTCCCTCGCGCTGGGCAATGACAAAAGGCGCAGGCGCCGTTTGAGAATGAACGTTCATTCTCGGGGGCGGCATTATAAGCGTCTTTATCCGGCCGGGGTAAGCGTTTTTTTCTGCCATAAAGTTGATAACTCTGCATTTATGTTCCAGGCTTAAAGCGACATGGACAATAAATGAGGAATAAAAAACATGAACAAGGTAACAGGACTTATCGGTGCGGCAGTGGCGCTTGCTGTATTATCCGGCTGTTCAGCTTATGACCGCGCGGAAAGCTATGTCACTAAGCCTGTGGTACAGGACGTGAAAAAAGGCATGACCCGCCAGCAGGTTCGCGATATCGCCGGTCCGCCTTCAACTGAAATCACCATGGTTCACGCTCGCGGCACCTGCCAGACCTATGTGCTGGGCCAGCGTGACGGCAAGCAGCAGACCTACTTTGTCAGCTACAGCGACACAGGCCGCGTAATGAACTACGGCTTCCAGAGCTGCAAAGAGTACGATACCGATCCGCAGGTTAATCAGTAATCGCCTGACGGAGTAAAGAAAAAACCGGCCTTAGCCGGTTTTTTTATGCCTGTTGCCTACAGGCCTGGCGGTCGCGGCACTTCCAGATAGCGTCCGTCAATATCGCGGCGATAGTAGTGGCCTTCCTGCACGTAGAAGCGTTCGCCGTTGTAATCAAGCGCGCGCATATCGCTGCTGAAGCGCTCTACCGGCGGTTGCACCACTACATAGGTGTTATCGTGCTGGCGCTGGTAGTAGTTGCCGTTGAGCGCGTAATAGGTCAGACCGCCGATAATCACCGCCGCTGCCGCTCCCGGTAAAAAAGAGAGCCTGCCCGGCCCACGGCCGCGATCCCAACCGTGGCCGCGATCCCAGCCGTGACCGCGATCCCAACTCGGACCGCGATCCCAGCCTGGCCCCGGTCCCCAGCCGCCAGGATGCGCTGCCACCAGCGTTGGCGACAACAGCGTTAAGGCGAACAGAGCGCTTATCACCTTTTTCATACAGTTTCTCCTGGTCCTCACTGCCGCTAACATTACTCCGGGCCAGTGAAAACGCAAGCGGCGGCTGCGGCTATTGCGGGTTGCTTACATTGCTTAACGTATTCTTAACTCCGCCTCCATGTTGGCTGCCAGATCGGGACTGACAGGGGGCGTTGCCGTCAGCTTTTTCTCCGGTTGCAACAGCGTCATCGCCAGCATGCTGCCGAAGGCAATGGCCGCCGTCGCGCTGAACATGGCGTTGTAGCCGAAATGCTCCGCCAGCCAGCCGCTCAGCATTGGCGACAGGATCGACGCCAGGTTAGCGATGGCCAGCGTCATCCCGCTATAGGTGCCGACCGTGGATTTCGGCGTGACGTCAATCACCACCGACCAGTAAACGTTATTTACCAGCGCGTTCAGGGCGTTGCCCAGCGTCATCAGCAGGATAATCCCGGCGGCGGAAGCCATCCACGGGATCGCCATAAAGCAGAGTCCGGTGCAAAGCAGCCCGACGGCAGCAAAGAGATTGCGCGCCAGCCGCAGATTACCGGAGCGCTTCAGCAGCGTGTCGGCAATCTTTCCGCCGAGTAGCACGGTAATACAGGCGCCGCTCCACGGGATCATCGCCACATACCAGAGCGAGTGCAGATCGTAGTGAAAGCTGTCCTGCAAATATTTCGGGCCCCAGGTGACCAGGGTAAAGGTGACATACAGGAAAGAAAAATAGCCCAGCGCGTTGCAGACCAGCGTGCGGCTGGTGAAAAAGCGCCACCACGGCAGGCGCGGTCCGGCGGCGCTTTGCTGCTGGCCCTGCATAATCAGCTCGCGCTCCGCCTGGCTCGCGCGCGGCTGCTGCATCGGACTGTCGGTGAAAATCCGCGCGAAAATCACCATAGCGATCAGCGAGAAAACGCCGAGCAGGATAAACATCAGCCGCCAGTCGTTGGTCAACAGCAGCAGGCCCACGGCGATCGGTGCCGTCAGCAGCGCGCCTACCTGGGTGCTGAGTAAGCCGATGCCCAGCGCCATGCCGCGCTCGTTATCGGGCGCCCAGTGCGCGATAGCTTTGTTCATCAGCGCATAGGCCGGGCCTTCGGCAAAGCCGAACAGGATGCGCATTACGGCAAAGCCCATAATGGCCGAGCCGCCAAACAGCGCCACGCCCAGCTCTCCCGCCCAGGCGGTAGCGATCTCCAACAGCGACCAGAGCACGCCCGCCAGCAGCCAGACTTTTTTTGTGCCCAGCCGATCGGCCAGAAACCCGCCGCAGAGCGAGCCGAACAGATAGCCAAAGCCGAAATAGCTCAGCACCACGCCCAGCTCCGTTTTGCTGAAATGAAATTCCGCAGAAATGGCGTTTGCCGCGAAGGAGAGGGCGCCGCGATCGATATAGTTGATCAGCGCGATAAAAAACAGCATGGCGAAAATGCGGTAGCGATAGCGGGTGTCGACTCTCATGGATCTTCTCCTGAACAACGAGTGGTATCAGGAAGAAGCAAGTTCAGTGCCACAGTGTAGAGATCGGATAAGGCGCGGGCGAAAGGCGCTTTATGCGCGCTAATCGGCAGGAGATGCCAAATAAAAAGGCGCAGCCGCTACCGGCTGCACCTTCAGTGAACAAACGAACGGCGGATTAAGCCGGAACGCTTAGCGCCTTCTGGCTGCGCGACCAGACGCGGTGCGCGGCCATCGCGGCCAGGAACTCGCTCATCAGCACGCCTTCGGCTTTATCATCTTCGATGACGCCTTCCTCACGCTCGCTGTCGCCCAGACCGAACTGCGATTTGAAGCGGCGGGCGTCGCCGCTCAGGCCAATCACCTTCAGATGCTTGTAGGCTTCCAGCAGGAAGTAACGGGCGTCGCCGCTGAGCAGCAGCGCGTCGATGTTGCCGTCCGGCACGATCACCGCATCAAAGGTCAGCGACGGCAGGCCGCTAAAAGTAGCGTCGATCGGCAGATTAGAACCGTCGTCGGCACGAACCTGGCCCATATGGCGCGCCAGCAGCTTGGCGTGCACGCCCTGCGCCTTCAGCTCCTGCAAAATTGCCAGCACGTCTGCCGCTACCACGCCGTCGCTGATCAGCAGCGCCACCTGACGGCCTTTGATCGAGCCGCTTGGCACGGCATAAAGGCTCAGGCTGGCATCTTTTTTCAGGCCGTTAACGTCTTTCGGCGGCGCGGTATGCATCTTCTCATCGGACAGCGCGATGCCCAGGTTTTCCGCCACGCCGTTAGCCAGCGACACGTCGATACGCACCAGATGATCCACGACGCGCTCGCGGATATAGGCACGAGCCACCTTGCTCAGCTCAAAAGAGAAGGCGTCAATAATGTGCTGCTGCTCAACAGGCGTCTGGCTGTTCCAGAACAGGCGCGGCTGCGAGTAGTATTCGCCGAAGGAAGGGCTGCGCTCGCGCACCTTATGGCCTTCAATACGCTCCTGATAGCTTTCAAATCCACCGCGATGCGGAGCCGGCGGCGTTTCGCGCGGCCAGTTATCGTTGATGGAATTCGGCTCGTAGTTGGCCGGGTTGGTATCGATATCCGTACGGTGCATCCCCTGACGCTGGAAATTATGGTAAGGGCAGGTCGGACGGTTAATCGGAATTTCATGGAAGTTAGGCCCGCCAAGACGGCTGATCTGCGTATCGGTATAGGAGAACAGACGGCCCTGTAACAGCGGATCGTTGGTGAAATCCAGGCCGGGAACGATGTGGCCGGGATGGAAAGCAACCTGCTCGGTTTCGGCAAAGAAGTTGTCCGGATTGCGGTTCAGCACCATCTTACCGACCAGCTGCACCGGCACCAGCTCTTCCGGGATCAGCTTGGTGGCATCCAGCAGGTCAAAATCGAATTTGAATTCATCTTCTTCCGGGATCAGCTGTACGCCCAGCTCATATTCCGGATAGTCGCCCGCCTCAATGGCTTCCCACAGATCGCGGCGATGGAAATCGGGATCGCGGCCGGTGAGTTTTTGTGATTCGTCCCACAGCAGCGAAGCTTTGCCCGCGACCGGTTTCCAGTGGAAGCGCACAAAGGTCGCTTTGCCCTCGGCGTTAATAAAGCGGAAGGTGTGAATGCCGAAGCCTTCCATCGTGCGGTAGCTGCGCGGAATGCCGCGATCGGACATTGCCCAAATCACGTTATGCAGCGTTTCCGGCTGTAGCGAGACGTAATCCCAGAAGGTATCGTGCGCGCTCTGGCCCTGTGGAATTTCATTGTGCGGCTCGGGTTTTACCGCATGCACGAAGTCCGGGAATTTATGCGCGTCCTGAATAAAGAACACCGGCGTATTGTTGCCGACTAAATCGAAAACGCCCTCATCGGTATAGAACTTGGTGGCCCAGCCGCGAATATCGCGTACGGTATCCGCCGAGCCTGCGCCGCCCTGAACGGTAGAGAAACGCACGAAAACCGGCGTCTGCTTTTCAGGATCGCGCAGGAAATCCGCCTTGGTGATATCGCTCATATCGCGATAGGGCTGGAAATAGCCGTGCGCCGCTGAACCACGGGCATGGACGATACGTTCAGGAATACGCTCGTGGTCAAAATGGGTGATCTTTTCGCGCAGGATAAAATCTTCCAGCAGCGTTGGGCCACGAGTACCGGCGCGCAGCGAGTTCTGGTCGTCAGCGATGCGCGTACCCTGATTGGTCGTCAGCGGGAAGTTCTCGCCGCCTTTACGGAAGGTTTCCAGCGCGTCCAGCTTGGCGTTACTGGTCTCGGGCGCTTTCAGGCTGCCGGGCGCAGTAGGCTGCTTGCCGGGCGGCGTTGGCTCAGAAAGCGGCTTATGCGAGCCATCGGCGGGTGCCAGCGAATCCATTCCCGGCTTTGCGGAATCAGGCCCGGTTAACGGGGCATTATGGGTGATTTCCTTGTTATCGGTTTCTTTCGACATGCTCACTTGCTCCTGTGATGTGTGTTTCTAACCATTAACTATAGAACAGTGCGCGAGGTACGCCCGGAAACCGAAGGGTTATGTTTAGCAGACAATAAAAAGGGCCGCTGAGCGGCCCCTGAACAGGTTGCATAAACAACGTTTTGCTTAACGATGCGCCAGTTCGGCTTCTTTGTCCGCTTCCGCGTCCAGCAGAGATTTATCGGTTTGCTTCAGCCACTGGCTGGTCAGCATTCCTGCCGTCATCGAACCGTTAACGTTAAGCGCGGTGCGGCCCATATCGATCAGCGGTTCGATCGAAATCAGCAGCGCCACCAGCGTGACCGGCAGGCCCAGCGTTGGCAGAACGATCAGCGCGGCAAAGGTCGCGCCGCCGCCCACGCCCGCTACGCCGGCAGAGCTTAGCGTAACGATGCCAACCAGCGTGGCGATCCAGACCGGATCGAACGGGTTAATGCCTACCGTTGGCGCAACCATCACCGCCAGCATGGTGGGGTACAGCCCGGCACAGCCGTTCTGGCCGATAGTGGCGCCGAAAGAGGCTGAGAAGCTGGCGATCGATTCCGGAATGCCAAGGCGGCGGGTTTGCGCTTCCACGCTCAGCGGAATGGTCGCCGCGCTGGAGCGGCTGGTAAAAGCAAAAGTGATAACCGGCCAGACCTTGCGGAAGAAACGCCTGGGATTGACGCCGTTAACGGAAAGCAGCAGCGCGTGCACCGCAAACATAATCGTCAGGCCCAGATAAGATGCAATGACAAAACTGCCCAGCTTAACGATATCCGCCAGGTTAGAGCTGGCGACCACTTTGGTCATCAGCGCCATTACGCCGTAAGGCGTCAGCTTCATAATCAGACGCACCAGCTTCATCACCCATGCCTGAAGCACGTCGATGGCGGCCAGCACACGCTCGCCTTTCGGTTTGTCGTCACGCAGTAAATGCAGGGCGGCGACGCCCAGGAAAGCGGCAAAAATCACCACGCTGATAATAGAGGTCGGATTGGCCCCGGTCAGATCGGCGAAAGGATTTTTCGGCACGAAAGAGAGCAGCAGCTGCGGCGCGGAAAGGTCGGCCACTTTACCGATATAGTTAGACTGTAGCGCAGACAGGCGCGCGGTTTCCTGCACGCCCTGCACCAGGCCGCTGGCGTTGAGCCCAAACAGCCAGGTAACAAAAACGCCCACCAGCGCGGAAATCGCCGTAGTGAACAGCAGCACGCCGATAGTCAGCACGCTGATTTTGCCCAGCGACGACGCGTTATGCAGACGGGCGACGGCGCTGAGAATCGAAGCGAACACCAGCGGCATGACGATCATCTGCAACAGCTGTACGTAGCCGTTGCCGACAACGTTGAACCAGCTAATGGATTCTTTCAACACCGGGTTATCGGCACCGTAAATAGTGTGCAGGATTAGCCCAAACAGCACGCCTACAACCAGGCCTAGCAGCACTTTTTTCGCCAGGCTCCAGCTGGCGTTGCCGCTTTTAGCCAGTAGCCCCAGCAGCAGAATAAACGCCGCCAGGTTTGCAATTAATGGAAAATTCATCCCCAGATCTCCTTTTTTGACGAGGCATCAGCGGCCTCGTCAGTGAGCTATTTTTATTGCGCATCGGATACGCGTTGGGGGCGATGGTAGCAGCTCGCGGAGAGACGCCCATATAATCAAAAGGAATAGTTTATAATTTATTGAACGATATCGGTGACTTATTGCGCTACCTGGTGATTTATAAAACGCGTAACGCTGTTTTGCACCTGATCGATCATCTGCAGGGGCCAGCTTGCCGCACCAAAAGAGGGCGACCCGGTCGGGAACCATAGCGCCAGCGCAACCAGCGTCAGGCAGAGCATTCGCTCCATCTGGTTGCCGTTGCGGCTGTGCAGCAGCGGCAGGCGAAAACGCCAGCGGCAGGGCCACAGCAGCGGCACGCCGGCAGGGGTAAGCATATCGGCGACAATATGGCTGAGGTAGCCCAGCACCATGCCCTGAAAGACATCGGCAGGCAGCACCCATTCCTGCGGCAGTTTTAGCTGAAGCAGCGCCACGCCACCGATTACGGCCAGCAGGCTGTGGGTAAAGCCCCGATGCCCAAAGGCGCGCGCAATGGGCTGCGACAGCCAGCGAAAACGCTGACCAAGGGTAGAGCGCGGGTGATCGATATCCGGCAGCAGGCAGGTAAGCAGCGTGGCGGGAATAACGTGCCACCAGTCGCCATCACCAAGAACGGGCGTCAGGTCGGCGCGCTTGGCAAAAATCGCGCTGGCGATAGCAAAAATAACGTGGCCTTCGGCCGTCATGGAAAACGCTCGGTAACTGAACTGTCAATGCATCCAGTATAGGGGATATATACAGTAGAATAAATATGTGACGCTGTAACGAAAGGTTAATATTTCCTTTACGTCTGCGCGTTGAGCATGGATAAGAAAACGTAGCGGTTCCAGTTAGTATAAGCGGTTAAGCGCCGTAATGGCATCAATACTCTTGATTAAGGGGCTGGACGCGCAAAGGTCTTCCACCGATTACAGATTTCATTGCCGGGTAGAAAATAGCGAAAGGCTGTATCTGCCTGTTAACATTCAGCTGACGGGAAGCAGCAGGGTCAGCATTTCATTCTGCTTAAAGAAGCCGTACCGCCCGGCCAGTTTACGGCAGGGCGGAAAGCGGACACTGATGTTACTTGCCAAGCAGATGCCTGCTGCCCAGCTCGGTGAGCGAGGCCAGTTTGACGTCGGCCAGCGCCCAGCGCGCATCGTCGGCATAAACGGCCGCAGGCACCACGATTGAGCGCATCCTTGCGGCTTTGGTCGCAATCATACCGTTAACGGAGTCTTCCAGCGTAACGCAGTTAAGCGGATCGATGCCGAGACGGGTGGCCGCGTCCAGATAGACCTGCGGATGCGGTTTGCTGTACGGCAGCGATTCTGCCGAGGCCAGCACTTCAAAATAGTGACGCAGGCCGAACATCGCCAGCACCTTTTCCTGCATAAAAAGCGGCGAGGCGGAAGCCAGCCCAATTTTCAGCCCTTCCGCCTGGCACAGTTTCAGCGCCAGCTCCACGCCGGGCAGCAGCGGCCGCGTCTCCTCGATTAACGTCAGCGCGCGGGTAAGAATACGCTGCGTGACTTCCTCCTGCGATGGCCCGATCCAGGGCAGCGTTTCATACCACATGCGCACAACCTGATCGATGCGCAGGCCTACCGTATCCGGCATCTCGCTTCTGCGGGAAAGATCGACATCCAGCGTAGCGAAAACGTCCAGCTCCGCGCGTTCCCATAGCGGCTCGGAATCAATTAGTAATCCATCCATATCAAAAATTGCGGCTAGCACTGGACGTGAATAAGACATAATGCGGCTCCGTTAGCAGTTTTCTGACACCTTAACATGAAGTTAACAGCCAGAGCATTGCGCGCGTTAATTTGCCTTTTCGCTTACGGGCACACTTTTTTCAGGCACATTTTGCCGGGCAAGGGTAAACTTACAGCCCTCACAGCATAAGGACAGGAGAAAGCATGACTTATCAACAGGCTGGAAGAGTCGCGATACTAAAGCGGATCGCCGGCTGGATTATCTTTATTCCGGCGCTGATTTCCACGCTGGTTTCACTGATGCGTTTTTTGGAAGTGAGTCGTGAAAAGCGCGAAGGGATCAATGCGGTAATGCAGGATTTTTCTCACGTGATGATCGATATGATCCGCTTTAATACCGGCTTTTTAAACGCCTTTTGGCATAATTCACCGGTGCCGGATTTTAACCAGGGCGGCAACTGGCTGTTCTGGCTAATCTATATACTGATTTTCGTCGGGCTGGCGCTACAGGCCTCCGGCGCCAGAATGTGGCGACAGTCCCGGCATCTGCGTGAAGGCATTGAGGATCAGATGATCCTGGAAAAAGCGAAAGGTGAAGAAGGGCGCAGCCGCCAGCAGCTGGAAGAAAAAATCGTGGTGCCGCGCCACACCATTTTTCTGCAGTTTTTTCCGCTGTACGTGTTGCCCATCCTGATAGCCGTTGCGGGCTATTTTGTGCTTAAGCTGGCAGGCTTTATCAGCTGACGGCCCTAAGCCGGACGGGCAAATTGTTTGCCCGCCTCCGCCTGGTCCAGCAGGGCGCCGACCGCCCGCTGGGCTTCCTTCAGCGATTCGCCGCCGAAGACGTTTGCCCGATTAAGCAGATAGTAGAGCTGATAAACCGGCTGGCGCTGCTGGTAATCGCGAGGCAGCGGCCATACCGACTCATAGCCTTCCATAATCTCCTGCGGCAGCGCCGGAAACCAGGGAAGCATCGCCAGATCGCACTCTCTGTCCCCCCAGTAACAGGCCGGATCGAACACGCAGGGCCCTTCAGCCGCCGTCGCGCAGTTTGCCGGCCAGAGATCGCCGTGCAGCAGCGAAGGCTGAGGGTGATGCGAGTCGAGCAGCTCCCTGGCGCAGCGCACAATCAGATCGATATCGCCATACTGCACGCCTTTTTCCGCCGCGAGCTGAAGCTGCCAGCCGATACGCTGCTCGGCAAAAAAGACCGACCAGCGCTTGAGCCAGCTGTTAGGCTGCGGCGATGTTTTGATATTGTTATCGAAATCCAGGCCGAACTGCGGCTGATCGCTCCACTGGTGAAGGCGCGCCAGCTGTTGGCCAAGCTGATGGGCGCTTTGCGCATGGAGCGGCGAAAGGGGAAGATACTCCAGCAGTAAAAAGCTGACGTCCCGATCGTAACCTACGCCGTAGACATCCGGCACGCGGATGGTGCCGGTGCGCTTCAAAAGCTGCAGCTGATCGGCTTCCCAGGTAAAAAGATCGAGCATTTCACGGCCGTTACATTTAACAAAAACGTCGCGATCGC
This sequence comes from Erwinia wuhanensis, assembly GCF_030484085.1. Classification (NCBI taxonomy): domain Bacteria; kingdom Pseudomonadati; phylum Pseudomonadota; class Gammaproteobacteria; order Enterobacterales; family Erwiniaceae; genus Erwinia; species Erwinia wuhanensis. The sequence goes on along the minus strand of NZ_JAUJUH010000001.1, from coordinate 815,733 downwards.
CGTAGCGGAGGCGCCACGCCGGATGCACATCGCCTCCTGGCAACGCTGTACGCTGGCTGATTTCAGCATCACCTGACTGCTCACTCAACAGACGACCAATGGCTGACCACATAGCGGTTTCCTCTTTTTCGCTGTGACTTGCTGCGGGACATGCTGATACTAACGCTTAAATAATAGACAAAACCAGTGTTTACGTAATGAACAACACATTTTTACAAAACGTCAGTTTTCGCTTTTCTGCTGAAATGCTTGCCAGCGCTCCACCTTCACCTCCGGCTTTTCGCCCAGCACGATTTCACCCAGGTTGATTGCCTGTTCGCGTATCTGCTCTGCGCTCAGCGCGCTGACGATACCGAAACTGTTTGTGCCCAGCTCGTGCGGGTGGCCTTCCTTGTCGTGCAGCGAGGTGGTAAATCCGCCGTTGGTCAGGGCACTGTTCAGCTCAAGGACATCGCTAAGCCCTTCATCTTTAAAACGGAAAGTGACGACATATTGCTCAATATCAGACGAAACCATGATGAACTCCTTTGTTTACCTTCTTCTTTTTTAGCATAGTTCATCATCGCCTTTTATCAGCCAGCTATCGGGCTTAACGCCTGTGGAAGCCGTTTTAGCGAGGAGGCAAAGCTTCAGGCGGTCGAAAAATCCCGACAGAATTTTATATTCAGAAGTAAATCAGTGAAGTTACATTATTACGTAACAGGCAATGCTTTGACATATTTATGTCTGCCGAAAGCCAGATTGCCGAAGAACATACGAGGAAAAGCAGGCTGCGCCGGGTCGCGCTGATAAGAATAGTCCCATTTAGAGTAGGGTGAGTCTGATTCATAAGCATCCGGAAGCATTTAACAAAATGTTACTATTCTTTCAATAAAAGAGATTGAACGCCCGGTAAAACTCTTCAGACTCACCTCTTTTCAATTCTCAGTGGTATGGATCTTATTTAATGAAAGCGCTTAACAAGTTGTCGGCAGTTCTTTTACTTTCCGGCGGAGTTTTTTGTCACCAGGCACTGGCGGACAATAATGTCTTTACCGTCATGGACGATCCCTCTACGGCCAAAAAGAACTTTGAAGGCAATGCGGCGGCGGGTTACCTGGCTCAGACCGGCAACACCACCAGCTCCTCGCTGACGGCCAGCACCAACATGACCTGGTATCAGAACCAGATGGCCTACAGCCTGTGGGGCAACGCCAGCAACACTTCTTCCAACGATGAGCGTTCTTCTGAAACCTATCAGGTTGGCGGCCGTTCACGTTATAACCTGAACCCTTCCGATTACCTGTTTGGTCAGGCCAGCTGGTTAAGCGATCGTTTCAACGGCTACGACGGCCGCTCTATTCTGGCTGCCGGTTACGGTCGCCAGATCCTGAACGGTCCGGTGCACTCGCTGCGTCTGGAAGCCGGTCCTGGCGTACGCTATGACGATTACCACGATGGCGGTCATGAGACGCAGGCGCTGGCTTACGGCGCGGCCAGCTATCAGTGGCAGCTGACCGACACCACTAAATTTGTCCAGGGCGTTTCCGTGCTGGGTAGCGATGACACCACGGTGAACTCCGAAACCGGTTTACAGGTGGCGATTAACGCCCACTTCTCGCTGAAGATGGCCTATAACGTGACCTGGAACCAGAACCCACCGTCATCCGCGCCGGATAAAACCGATACCAAAACCACTATTCAGCTTTCTTACGCCATGTAAAAAGCCTGCCGGGCCACGTTTCTGTGGCCCGCCTGGTTGTTCCGTCCAGCGCTTCATGCTTGCTTTTCACCATTTTTAAAGCCGCCCCGGCACGATACTCTCGCCACAAGCTTATGGCGCTCCTCAGCGGCGCTGTGGCTATAGGGGAAAACCACCTTACAGCTTGCGGTCAGATATCCCGTTTAACGTAAAGCCATCGGCAGCGGATTTTGCGGCGCGGATTCCTGATTCTGCATCCCGCCGTGCATTTCGGCGCTATGACGTGTAAGATATTACTCCTTCAAAGGTTTTTGCCGACGGCAGGCTTTTGACTCTGTGTATCAGGCGCTGTTCCAAATTGACAACTGTGAGTTGATTTTAAGAGACACCAGCCTGATATATATACTAAACCTGAATTTTGTATGTAGCCTTGCGTATGGGTTACCACTGCAGCTAAGGATGTATCATGCCCGTAATTACACTTCCTGATGGAAGTCAGCGTACCTTCGATCACGCCGTTAGCGTGATGGAGATTGCCCAGGACATCGGTCCGGGCCTGGCGAAAGCCTGTATCGCAGGCCGCGTAAACGGCGAGCTGGTGGATGCGGTCGATCCGATCGCGGAAGACGCGAACGTCGCCATCATTACCGCTAAAGATGAAGCCGGACTGGAAATTATTCGCCACTCCTGCGCGCACCTGTTGGGACACGCGATCAAGCAGCTGTGGCCAGATACCAAAATGGCAATCGGCCCGGTTATCGACAACGGTTTTTACTACGATGTCGATATGGATCATACCCTGACCCAGGAAGATATCGAGCTGCTGGAAAAGCGTATGCACCAGCTGGCCGAAACGAATTATGACGTCGTCAAGAAAAAGGTAAGCTGGCAGGAGGCGCGTGACGCTTTTGCTGCCCGTGGCGAAACCTATAAAATGACTATTCTTGACGAAAATATCAGTCACGACGACCGTCCGGGCCTCTATCATCACGAAGAGTACGTGGATATGTGCCGTGGCCCGCACGTGCCTAACATGCGCTTCTGCCATCACTTTAAGCTGCAGAAAATTTCCGGCGCTTACTGGCGCGGCGACAGCAACAACAAAATGCTGCAGCGTATCTACGGTACCGCCTGGGCGGATAAAAAGCAGCTGTCTGCCTATCTGCAACGCCTGGAAGAAGCGGCCAAGCGTGACCACCGTAAAATCGGTAAACAGCTTGACCTGTATCATATGCAGGAAGAAGCGCCGGGCATGGTGTTCTGGCACAATGACGGCTGGACAATTTTCCGCGAGCTGGAAGTTTTTGTCCGCAGCAAACTAACTGAGTATGACTATCAGGAAGTGAAAGGTCCGCTGATGATGGACCGCGTGCTGTGGGAGAAAACCGGCCACTGGGAAAACTATAAAGAAGCGATGTTCACGACCTCTTCGGAGAACCGTGAATACTGCATCAAGCCAATGAATTGCCCTGGTCACGTGCAAATTTTCAATCAGGGTCTAAAATCTTACCGCGACCTGCCGCTACGTATGGCGGAATTTGGTAGCTGCCATCGCAACGAGCCGTCTGGCGCGCTGCATGGCCTGATGCGCGTACGCGGCTTCACTCAGGACGACGCCCATATCTTCTGTACGGAAGAGCAGGTGCGCGCTGAAGTGAATAGCTGCATCCGTATGGTGTACGACATGTACAGCACCTTCGGTTTTGAAAAAATCGTGGTGAAACTGTCAACCCGTCCGGTTAAGCGCATCGGTAGTGACGAACAGTGGGATCGTGCAGAGGCCGATCTGGCTGCCGCGCTGAAAGAGAACGCTATTCCGTTCGAGTATCAGCCGGGCGAGGGCGCATTTTACGGCCCTAAAATTGAGTTCACCCTGCATGACTGTCTGGATCGCGCATGGCAGTGTGGCACTGTTCAGCTGGACTTCTCGCTGCCGGGCCGCCTGAGCGCCTCCTACGTGGGTGAAAATAATGAACGTCAGGTGCCGGTGATGATCCACCGCGCTATCCTGGGTTCTGTGGAGCGCTTTATCGGTATTTTGACCGAAGAGTACGCCGGTTTCTTCCCGACCTGGCTGGCTCCTGTACAAGTAGTGGTGATGAATATCACCGATGGCCAGTCCGAATATGTTGCAGAATTGACCCAAAAACTTCAGAATGCGGGCATTCGTGTAAAAGCGGACTTGAGAAACGAGAAGATTGGCTTTAAAATCCGCGAGCACACGTTACGTCGTGTCCCCTATATGTTGGTCTGTGGTGATAAAGAGGTGGAAGCAGGCAAGGTTGCCGTTCGCACCCGCCGTGGTAAAGACCTGGGCAGCATGGACGTAAACGAAGCGATCGCGAAGCTGCAGGATGAAATCCGCAGTCGCAATCTTCATCAACTGGAGGAATAAGGTATTAAAGGCGGAAAACGAGTTCAACCGGCGCGTCCTAATCGCATTAACAAAGAAATCCGCGCCACCGAGGTTCGTCTGACTGGCGTCGATGGCGAGCAGATTGGTATTGTCAGTCTGAATGAGGCTTTAGAAAAAGCAGAGGAAGCAGGCGTTGATTTAGTAGAAATCAGCCCTAACGCCGAGCCGCCCGTTTGCCGTATCATGGATTACGGCAAATTCCTTTACGAGAAAAGCAAATCTTCTAAAGAACAGAAGAAAAAGCAAAAGATTATCCAGGTTAAGGAAATTAAATTCCGTCCTGGTACCGATGATGGCGACTATCAGGTAAAACTACGCAACCTGATTCGCTTTCTGGAAGAGGGTGATAAAGCTAAAATCACGCTGCGTTTCCGCGGTCGTGAGATGGCGCACCAGCAGATCGGTATGGAAATGCTTAACCGCGTCCGTAAAGATCTGTGTGAAGACATGGATCTGGCGATTGTCGAATCCTTCCCTTCGAAGATCGAAGGTCGTCAGATGATCATGGTGCTCGCTCCTAAGAAGAAACAGTAGGCCATAAAGTAGCAGCGGTTCGGCGGTTCGCCGCCGATCGCTGTTCGCCTGCCTGTTTTATTTTATTAACAATGCGAAGTGGATGTTTTTAAATGCCAAAGATTAAAACTGTACGTGGCGCGGCTAAGCGCTTCAAGAAGACCGCCTCTGGCGGCTTCAAGCGTAAGCACGCAAACCTGCGTCATATTCTGACCAAAAAATCTACTAAGCGTAAGCGTCACCTGCGTCCGAAAGGCCTGGTGTCTAAAGGCGATCTGGGTCTGGTTATTGCCTGCCTGCCGTACGCATAAGTCTATTTTTTTTAATTCAGAATATTAAACAGGAGAGCTAAATGGCTCGTGTAAAACGTGGTGTAGTTGCTCGCGCACGTCACAAAAAAATCTTAAAACAAGCTAAAGGCTACTACGGTGCACGTTCACGTGTTTACCGCGTTGCTTTCCAGGCTGTTATCAAAGCTGGTCAGTATGCTTACCGTGACCGTCGTCAGCGTAAGCGTCAGTTCCGTCAGCTGTGGATCGCGCGTATCAACGCAGCGGCACGCACTAACGGTATTTCTTACAGCCGTTTCATCAATGGCCTGAAAAAGGCTTCGATTGAAATCGACCGTAAGATCCTGGCTGACATCGCCGTATTCGACAAAGTGGCATTTACTGCCCTGGTCGAAAAAGCGAAATCAGCTCTGGCGTAAGTCATGTGAAAGAGGGAGCTTGCTCCCTCTTTTATTTTGTAACCGCAGCAAAAGATTGACATTTTTGTCCATGCGTTTTTCAATAGAGCCTCTTTTGACGACCAGGCAACGCATTATGACCGCGAATTTCCGTTTCTTTTTTTACTTTAGCACCTGAACATCGGGGGCTTGTGCGCAAAGAAAAGAAACGAAAAATCGCGCTGAAAGCCTCCCTCGTGGAGGCTTTTTTGTTTCTGGCGCGGCAGATCCAGGGCGCCTTGTCGTCCCCATAAAAAAACAGACCGGCCACGGCGGCTGGAAGAAGAGGAAAGCATGTCACATCTCGCAGAACTGGTGGCGAACGCGCAAGCGGCCATTAAGAATGCACACGATGTTGCCGCGTTAGATACGGTACGCGTTGAATATCTGGGCAAAAAAGGGCAGCTGACGCTGCAGATGACCACGCTGCGCGACCTGCCTGCCGAAGATCGTCCGGCAGCGGGCGCGGTGATCAACGAGGCCAAACAGCAGGTGCAGGAAGCGCTGACCGCGCGTAAAAACGAGCTGGAGTCGGCAGAGCTGAACGCTCGCCTGGCGCAGGAAACCATTGATGTTTCGCTACCGGGACGCCGCATCGAAAACGGCGGTCTGCATCCGGTGACCCGCACGATCGATCGTATCGAGACATTCTTTGGCGAGCTGGGTTTTGCCGTGGAAACCGGCCCGGAGATCGAAGATGATTACCATAACTTTGACGCGCTGAATATTCCGGGACACCACCCGGCGCGCGCCGATCACGATACCTTCTGGTTCGACGCCACGCGCCTGCTGCGTACCCAGACTTCCGGCGTGCAGATCCGCACCATGAAAAACCAGCAGCCACCGATCCGCGTTATCGCACCGGGCCGCGTCTACCGTAACGATTACGATCAGACCCATACGCCGATGTTCCACCAGATGGAAGGCCTGATCGTGGATAAAAACATCAGCTTTACCAACCTGAAAGGCACGCTGCACGATTTCCTGCGCAACTTCTTTGAAGAAGATCTCCAGATCCGCTTCCGTCCTTCCTACTTCCCGTTTACCGAGCCTTCTGCGGAAGTGGACGTGATGGGCAAAAACGGCAAGTGGCTGGAAGTGCTGGGCTGCGGCATGGTGCATCCGAACGTATTGCGCAACGTTGGCATCGATCCGGAAATCTATTCCGGCTTCGCCTTCGGGATGGGTATGGAGCGTCTGACCATGTTGCGCTATGGCGTAACCGATCTGCGTGCCTTCTTCGAAAATGATTTACGTTTCCTCAAACAGTTTAAATAAGAGCGGGTAAAACCTATGAAATTCAGCGAACTCTGGTTACGTGAGTGGGTTAACCCAGCCATCGACAGCGCAGCGCTCAGCGAACAGATCACCATGGCCGGTCTGGAAGTGGACGGCGTGGAAGCGGTAGCCGGTGCTTTTCACGGCGTGGTGGTGGGCGAAGTAGTAGAGTGCGGACAGCACCCGAACGCCGACAAACTGCGCGTTACCAAAATTAACGTGGGCGGCGACCGCCTGCTGGATATCGTCTGCGGCGCGCCAAACTGCCGTCAGGGTCTGAAGGTGGCTGTGGCAACGGTGGGCGCGGTGCTGCCGGGCGATTTTAAAATCAAAGCGGCCAAACTGCGCGGCGAGCCGTCGGAAGGGATGCTCTGCTCTTATTCCGAACTGGGAATTTCCGACGATCACAACGGCATTATCGAACTGCCGCTGGACGCGACCGTCGGCACCGATATTCGTGACTACCTCAAGCTTGACGACAACACCATTGAAATCAGCGTGACGCCAAACCGTGCGGACTGCCTGGGCATTATCGGCATTGCGCGCGACGTTGCCGTGCTGAACAAGCTGCCGTTAAACGAGCCAGCTATTGAGCCGGTTGCCGCTACGATTGCAGAAACCTTCCCGATCCGCGTGGATGCGGTTGACGCCTGTCCGCGCTATCTGGGACGCGTGATCAAGGGCATCAACGTCAAAGCCGCCACGCCGCTATGGATGAAAGAAAAGCTGCGTCGCTGCGGCATTCGCTCTATCGATCCGGTGGTGGATATCACCAACTATGTGCTGCTTGAGCTGGGCCAGCCGATGCACGCTTTCGATCTTGACCGCGTGGACGGCGGGATTGTGGTGCGCATGGCGGAAGAGGGCGAAGCGCTGACGCTGCTGGACGGCGCGGAAGTGAAGCTAAGCGCGGATACGTTAGTTATTGCCGATCACCACAAAGCGCTGGCGATGGGCGGTATCTTTGGCGGCGAACACTCCGGCGTGAACGAAGAAACCACTAACGTTCTGTTCGAGTGCGCCTTCTTCAGCCCGCTTTCTGTCACCGGCCGTGCGCGTCGTCATGGACTGCACACCGATGCTTCCCATCGCTACGAGCGCGGCGTCGATCCGCAGCTGCAATATAAAGCGCTGGAGCGCGCAACGCGTCTGCTGCTCGATATTTGCGGCGGCGAGGCCGGGCCGGTTATCGATCAAACCAACGAGGCGACGCTGCCTGCGCGCGCGACTATCACGCTGCGCCGTGAAAAGCTGGATCGCCTGATTGGTCACGTGATTGCCGACAACGAGGTCAGCGATATTCTGCGTCGTTTAGGCTGTGACGTCACGGAAGGCGAAGGCGTCTGGCAGGCCGTGGCGCCGGGCTGGCGTTTCGATATGCAGATTGAGGAAGATCTGGTCGAAGAAGTGGCGCGCGTTTACGGCTACAACAATATTCCTGACGTGCCGGTGCAGGCGGGTCTGGTAATGACCTCGCACCGTGAAGCGAACCTGTCGCTGAAGCGGGTAAAAGCGATGCTGGTGGATAAAGGCTATCAGGAAGCGATTACCTACAGCTTTGTCGATCCTAAAGTGCAGGCGTTGCTGCATCCGGGCGAGGAAAACCTGGTACTGCCAAGCCCGATTTCAGTTGAGATGTCGGCAATGCGGCTCTCGCTGTGGACGGGCTTGCTCTCTGCCGTGGTCTACAACCAGAATCGCCAGCAGAGCCGCGTACGCCTGTTTGAAAGCGGCCTGCGCTTTGTGCCTGATACACAGGCAAACCTGGGGATCCGGCAGGACGTTATGCTGGCGGGCGTTATCAGCGGCGCGCGTTATGAAGAACACTGGGATCTGGCGCGTCAGGCAGTTGACTTCTATGATTTAAAAGGTGATTTGGAGTCCGTCCTCGATTTGACCGGTAAACTGGCCGACATCCAGTTCCGGGCCGAAGCGCATCCGGCCCTGCACCCGGGACAGAGCGCCGGCATTTATTTGCAGGAACAGCGCATCGGTTATCTGGGCGTGGTTCATCCGGAACTTGAGCGGAAACTGGATCTTAACGGCCGTACCGTGGTCTTCGAACTGGAGTGGGATAAGGTGTCAGACCGCGTCCTGCCTGAGGCGAGCGAGATTTCACGTTTCCCGGCAAACCGTCGTGATATCGCCGTTCTGGTGGCGGAAAACGTGCCCGCAGCAGATATTATCGCCGAATGTAAGAAAGTTGGCGTAAATCAGGTAGTTGGCGTAAACTTGTTTGATGTGTACCGCGGTAAGGGTGTTAATGAAGGTTTTAAGAGCCTTGCTATCAGCCTGATTTTGCAAGATACCGGCCGGACACTCGAAGAAGAGGAGATCGCTGCAACCGTCGCCAAATGTGTTGCGGCGTTAAAAGAGCGATTCCAGGCAACCTTGAGGGATTGAACCTATGGCGCTTACAAAAGCTGAGATGTCTGAATACCTGTTTGAAAAGCTGGGGCTTAGCAAACGGGATGCCAAAGAGCTGGTAGAGCTGTTTTTTGAAGAGGTACGTCGCGCTTTAGAAAACGGCGAGCAGGTAAAACTGTCAGGATTTGGTAACTTCGACCTTCGCGACAAAAATCAACGTCCGGGACGTAATCCTAAAACGGGCGAGGATATTCCGATTACGGCGCGTCGCGTGGTGACTTTCCGGCCGGGGCAGAAGCTCAAAAGCCGGGTTGAGAACGCTACGCCGAAAGAAGACTGACCAGTGCTCTGCAAAAGGCCGCTTACGCGGCCTTTTTTATCGCTGAATTTCCGCTAACCCTGCCCGTTTCCATTAGCCAGGCCTGGATTTATGACTCTGCTTTCTCAACGGATCGCGCTGGCCCGTCGGCATCAGCGACGCTGGCTCTGCATCCTGAGCATTTTCTGCGTGTTGGTTTTTCTGCTTAGCCTCTGCGCCGGCGACCGCTGGCTTTTTCCGCAAAGCTGGTTCAGCGGTGAAAACCGACTGTTTGTCTGGCAGCTGCGGCTGCCGCGTTCGCTGGCGGTGCTGCTGGTCGGCGCGGCGCTGGCCGTGTCCGGCGCGGTGATGCAGGCGCTGTTTGAAAATCCGCTGGCGGAGCCGGGCCTGCTTGGCGTCGCCAACGGCTCAGGCCTTGGGCTGGTGCTGGGGATTTTTAGCGGCGTAACCGGGCTGTGGCCGCTAAGCTTTTTCGCCATTGCAGGCGCGCTGTTGATTACCTTTATCCTGCTGCGTTTTTCCCGCCGCTCGCTTTCCACCAGCCGCCTGTTGCTGGCGGGCGTGGCCTTAGGCATTATCTGTAGCGCGGGCATGACGTGGCTGGTCTATTTCAGCGCCAGCCTGGATCTGCGCCAGCTAATGTACTGGATGATGGGCGGCTTTAGCGGCGTGGACTGGCGCTACGGCGGGCTGATGCTGGCGCTGCTGCCGGTGCTGCTGTGGCTATGCCGCCAGTGGCGCGTGCTGAATTTGCTGGCGCTGGGCGAGGTTTCCGCCCGCCAGCTCGGCCTGCCGCTGCTGCTGTGGCGCAATTTGCTGGTGCTGGCGACAGGCTGGCTGATTGGCGTCAGCGTGGCGCTGGCCGGGGCGATCGGCTTTGTCGGCCTGGTCATTCCGCATATTTTGCGGCTGAACAACCTGAGCGATCATCGTATGCTGTTGCCGGCCTGCGCGCTGGCGGGCGGCGGCATACTGCTGGCGGCCGATATCCTGGCCCGTATCGCCATCGCTTCGGCGGAGCTGCCGATCGGCGTGGTGACGGCCACGCTGGGCGCGCCGGTTTTTATCTGGCTGTTGTTACGTAACCGGGCCTGACCTGCGGCCCGCTTTTTTCTCTACTGAAACAGGAAAAACCAATGAGTATTTACGATACAGAACTGGTGACGCTGGATGGCGAACCGACGACGCTGGCGCAGTGGCAGGGCAACGTACTGCTGATCGTTAATGTCGCCTCTAAGTGCGGCCTGACGCCGCAGTATGAGCAGTTGGAAAATATTCACAAAGCCTGGCAGGATCGGGGTTTTGCCGTGCTTGGCTTCCCCTGCAACGCGTTTCTGGAGCAGGAGCCGGGCAGCAACGAAGAGATTAAAACGTTTTGCAGCACCACCTATGGCGTAACCTTCCCGATGTTCAGTAAAATCGAGGTCAACGGCCCGCATCGGCATCCGCTCTATCGCCAGCTGATTGCGGCAAGACCGGAAGCGGTAGCGCCGGAAAATAGCGGTTTCCTGGCGCGTATGAGCAGTAAAGGACGCGCGCCAAAAGAGCCGGGCGACATTTTATGGAACTTCGAAAAGTTCCTGGTTGGTCGCGACGGCACGGTGGTACAGCGCTTCTCGCCGGATATGACGCCGGAAGATCCTATTGTGATGGAAAGTATCAAAGCGGCGCTGGCAAAATAGATGCTGTTGCAGTGTGAGGACGTTGCGGTCGCGCAGCGCCTCGCGCCCTTTACCGCCAGCGTTGATAAGGGCGAGCTGATCCATCTGCTTGGCCCTAACGGGGCAGGTAAAAGCTCCTTACTGGCGGCGCTGGCGGGATTGTTGCCGGCGGAAGGGCGTATCGTTTTCAACGGCACGTCGCTGTCGGCCTGGAACGGCTATGCGCTGGCCCGCCATCGCGCTTATCTGGCCCAGCAGCAGCGACCACCTGGCAGTATGCCGGTCTGGCATTACCTTAAGCAGCATCAGCTGGTGGACGAGGGCGATCGGATACTGATAACCCTTTGCGAAACTTTTCAGCTGGCGGATAAACTGGCTCGCTCGCTTAACCGCCTCTCCGGCGGGGAATGGCAGCGGGTGCGTCTGGTGGCGGTGCTCTGTCAGACTGCGCAGCCGGAAGGGCAGCTGCTGCTGCTGGATGAGCCGTTAACCGGTTTGGATCTGGCACAGCAGGCCGCGTTCGATCGCTGTGTGGCCGCCAGGGTCGCAGAAGGCCTGACGATTATCATGAGCGGACACGACATCAATCATTCATTGCATCACGCCCGGCGCATCTGGCTGCTGCAAGAGGGGGTTTTAGTGAGGCAGGGCGCCACGGAAGAGGTGTTACGGCCGGAAACGCTGTCGGCGGTGTATCACGTGCCTTTCAGAAAAATAGATGTAGAAGGACAATCGCTGTTGACCACGCTGTTTTAAACCAGCGGCAAAGAATAAAGGGAATCTGTTATGCGCTACCTGGTCTTATTACTGGCTATCCTGCTGGCGGGCTGTAGCAGCCATGCGCCGCCGCCGAACGGCCATCTTTCCGATTCCATTATGGTTATCGCCCGGCTAAACGAACAGCTCAGCGAGTGGCGCGGCACGCCCTATCGCTACGGCGGCATGGGACGCAGAGGCGTTGACTGCTCCGGGTTCGTTTATCTGACCTTTCGCGATCGCTTTGATTTGCAGCTGCCGCGTACGACGCTTGCGCAAACGAAAACGGGAACGCGCATCGGTAAAAAGGATCTGTTGCCTGGCGATTTACTGTTTTTTAAAACCGGCGCGGGAGAAAACGGTTTGCACGTCGGCATTTATGATACTGACGACCAGTTTATCCATGCTTCTACCAGCCAGGGCGTAATCCGATCGTCGCTGAATAACGTGTACTGGAAAAAAGTTTTCTGGCAGGCGAGGCGTATTTAATTAATATAGCCTGCTAACGAATTTCAGAAAAGGCTTATCTATCCGCCGGTTAACTTTTGTGGCTATAATAAACCCGGCGGGCCGGTTTAGCAGCTTATTGCATCAGGCTTTAACCAGCCCGTTAAAAGTGATTTCCCGTGTCGGATTTTGTAAAGATAGTTTAAAGAAATGCGCCACGGGGATATCTCAGCACGAAACTATGCTTTAATAGTAAAGCATTTTTTCTTGCTGAATATGTGATAGCTTAACCCGCTATGGGTTTTTATCCTGGTCGGTGTACAACAGGCGTATTAATGCGCCGTACGGCGGCTGCATCATGGCTGAATAAAAATGAATATCCATCTGGAAGCGGATTATAAAAGTCACACAGCTTTTAACCCGATCTACCGTTTCGGCGGGCAGCTTATCGCCGTCGAATTGCTCACGCATTTTTCCCACAGTACCGCTAACGTCGCCATCCCTCAGGAACTTTTACTACCACAACTCAATACAGATCAGCGTATTCTTTTATTACAGAATCAGATCAACTGCATTGAACGACACGCCGATTTTTTTAGTCAGGAAAGAGTGAAGGTCACGCTGAAAATAGACGAACTGCTGGCACAAACCATTCTTGATAGCGAGTTTCTGAGCCGCAAGCTGGACGCGCTGGCGTGGCTGGAGCTGGAAATTAGCGAAAGTTTCACCGACTTAAAGTTGGGGAAAGATCACCCCGGCCTGATGGCGCTCAGTGAAAGGTTTGATTTAAGCCTGGCGAATTACGGCGCAGGAAAAGCGCCGTCAAAAGCAGTATACGACAATCTCTTTTCCCGTATTAAGCTCGATAAAGGCTTTATTCAGCATAATATTAACCGGATCTCTTTTCAGCCGTTTATCAGTACGCTGCTGGAGCATATTAAGCCCCATTGCCAGCAGGTTATTGTCCAGGGCGTGGACGATATTACCGGCCTGGAAAAAGTCAGCCGCTATCAGTTCGACGGTATTCAAAGCGCGCTGTTTTCTCCGGTAACGGGAGAGTCGCTCTCTTCTCTGATTGTGCCGCCGAAAGAGCTGACAGGCGAAGCGATGTAATATCCCTTTACTCTCTCCGTGTTTACCGCAGCGTATGAGGTTTACACTTAAAGCCGGTACCGAAAGCGCATCAGGGCGTCGGTAAACAGTAAGGGGAGCGTATGCATTTTAACAATAGCTGGCATGACGAGCTGGCGGGATTTTATACCGCCCTCAATCCTACGCCGCTGAAAAACCCACGTCTGCTTTATCATAGCGCGCCGCTTGCGCGGGAGCTGGGGCTGGACGAAAGCTGGTTCACCGCCGATAAAACCGCTATCTGGAGCGGCGCGCAGCTGCTACCGGGCATGCAGCCGCTGGCGCAGGTGTATAGCGGACATCAGTTTGGCGTCTGGGCGGGACAGCTGGGCGACGGGCGCGGCATCCTGCTGGGCGAACAGCAGCTGGACGACGGCCGTAAAATGGACTGGCACCTGAAAGGCGCGGGCCTGACGCCCTATTCACGTATGGGCGACGGACGCGCCGTGCTGCGCTCTTCACTGCGCGAATTTCTTGCCTCGGAAGCGATGCATCACCTTGGTATCCCCACATCCCGCGCGCTGACGGTCGTTACCAGCGACGAGCCTGTGCAGCGGGAAACCACCGAGCGCGGCGCCATGCTGCTGCGCGTTGCGGAAAGCCACGCCCGTTTCGGCCACTTCGAGCATTTCTTTTACGCGCAGCAGCCGGAAAAAGTCCGCCAGCTGGCTGACTATCTAATCCGTCATCACTGGCCGCATTTGCAGGAGGAGCAGGATCGCTATCTGCTCTGGTTCCGTGATGTGGTCAGGCGCACGGCCAGGCTAATCGCCCAGTGGCAGAGCGTCGGTTTTGCGCATGGCGTAATGAATACCGATAACATGTCGGTATTAGGGATAACGCTGGATTACGGCCCGTACGGTTTCCTGGACGACTACAAACCGGATTTTATCTGCAATCATTCTGACTATCAGGGGCGCTACAGCTTCGATAATCAACCGGTGGTGGGGCTATGGAACCTGAACAGGCTGGCGCACGCGCTTTCCGGGCTGCTGGATACCGCCCAGCTGAAGCAGGCGCTGGCGGAATACGAGCCGGAGCTGATGCAGTGTTGGGGCGACAGGATGCGCGCGAAGCTGGGGCTGCTGACGCAGGATAAAGACGATAACAACATTCTGACCGGGCTGCTGTCGCTGATGACTAAAGAGGGCAGCGACTATACGCTGACTTTCCGCATGCTGTGCGATACCGAGCAGCAGCAGTTGCGTTCGCCGCTGCGGGATGAGTTTATCGATCGTGAAGCCTTTGACAGCTGGTACAACATTTACCGTCAGCGGTTACTGCAGGAAGAGAGCGACGACGCTACGCGTCAGCAAAAGATGAAGCAGGTCAATCCGGCCGTGGTGTTAAGAAACTATCTGGCACAGCAGGCGATTGAACAGGCCGGGCAGGATGACGTCAGCGTGCTGGCCAGGCTACACCAGGCGCTAATCAGGCCTTTTGATGACGCGCCGGAGTTTGCCGATTTGATGCGGCGTCCGCCAGACTGGGGTAAAAAGCTGGAGGTCAGCTGTTCGAGCTAAAGCGGGCGCGATGCAGGCTTGAACGAGGGTGATTAAACGGACGTGATGCAGGCTTGAACAAGGGTGATTAAACGGACGTGATGCAGGCTTGAACGAGGGTGATTAAACGGGCGTGATGCAGGCTTTAACGAGGGTAATTAAACGGACGTGATGCAGGCTTCAACAAAGATGATAAAGCGGCAGGCAGGGTACGCCAGCGCGTCCATGCGCACGGTGTCCTGCCTGCTTTCAGGCCTGTCTTAGCGCCTCGCTTTAATCGCCTCGGCCAGCTGCGCTAACACCTCTTCGCTGTCACTCCAGCCCAGGCAGGGGTCGGTAATCGACTGGCCGTATACCAGCGGCGTACCGGCCTGCACTTTCTGGGTGCCTTCCTTCAGGAAACTTTCAATCATTACGCCGGCAATCGACGACGAACCGTCGCGGATCTGCTGCGCTACGGACGCGGCGACCTCTTTTTGCAGGCGGTGCTGTTTCAGACAGTTGCCGTGGCTGAAATCAATAACCAGCCTTTCCGGCAGCCTGTGTTCGCGCAGGCTGGCGGCAGCGGCGGCGACGTCTTCCGCATGGTAGTTTGGCCGCTTGCCGCCGCGCATAATGATGTGGCCAGACGGGTTGCCGCTGGTCTGATAAATGGTCATCTGTCCATGCTTGTCCGGCGACAGGAACATGTGGCTGGCGCGGGCAGCGCGTATCGCATCGACCGCAATCTGAATATTACCGTCCGTGCCGTTTTTAAAGCCAACGGGACAGGAAAGCGCGGAAGCCATTTCGCGGTGGATTTGGCTTTCTGTGGTACGGGCGCCGATGGCTCCCCAGCTGATGAGATCTGCCAGGAACTGACCCACCACCATATCCAGGAATTCGGTGGCCGTAGGCATGCCCAACCGGTTGATCTCCAGCAGCAGCTCGCGCGCTACGGCCAGGCCGTGATTCACCCGGAAACTGCCGTCAAGATCGGGATCGGAAATCAGGCCTTTCCAGCCCACCACGGTGCGCGGTTTCTCAAAATAGGCGCGCATCACGATTTCCAGCTCGGCGGCGTGGTGCTGGCGCAGCGCGTTAAGCTTCGCCGCATAGGCCAGCGCGGCGTCGGGATCGTGGAGCGAGCAGGGGCCGATCACCACCAGCAGGCGGCGATCTTCGCCGGACAAAATCCGGGCAATACGCTGGCGGGAAGCGGTCACGTTCGCGGCGATATCAGGCGTGATCGGGAAACGCTGCGCCAGTTCGTCAGGCGTAATCAGGCTCTCGATGCGCGCGGTCCGCAGTTCATCTGTCTTGTTCATAGTTGTCCAAAAATTTTTTTCTTCGCAGCGGCGGAAATACCGGGAAGTGATGGCGATCACAATAAACCCGACACGGCGTGGATTTCAACCCGAAACGCCGGACAGAACGGCGCAACGGGATAAATATCACTTTTTCTGGCGCGGAATCAAAAAACGGCTGCGCCTCAGTACATTCGACGCGTCAGGCCCATGATATCTAAAATTTTCGTGGCGATTTCCTCAACGGAGTAATTGGTACTGTTGAGGTAACGGATCTGATGGGTACGAAACAGGGCTTCCACCTCGCCGACTTCCAGCCGACATTGCCGCATGGACGCGTAGCGGGTATTTTCCGCCCGCTCCTGACGGATCGCGGCCAGCCGCTCGGGATCGATAGTTAAGCCAAACAGCTTGTTCTGGAAAGGCCGCAGCGCGGGCGGCAGCTTCAGGTTATCCATATCGTCGGCGATAAAAGGATAATTGGCGGCGCGAATGCCAAACTGCATGGCCAGATAGAGGCTGGTCGGCGTCTTGCCGCAGCGCGAAACGCCCAGCAGGATCACCTGCGCCTCCTCCAGCCCGCGCAGCGAGATACCGTCGTCGTGTGCCAGGGTGTAGTCGATGGCGGCGATGCGCGCATCGTACTTGCCCAGGTTGTTGGCCGTCAGACCGTGCGTGCGGTTGGCGACCGGTGCGGGCGCTATGCCCAGCTCCTGCTGAAGCGGCGCCACCAGCGACTGGACGATGTCCTGACAGAAGCCTTCGCTTTGCAGAATAATTTCCCGGATTTCCGGCGTGACCACAGAAATAAACACCAGCGGGCGCAGGCCGCTTTTCTGCCAGATAGCGTTAATCTGCGCTTTGACCGCCTGCGCCCGCTGCACGTTTTCCACAAAGGGCAGCGTCACGCTGTTAATGTTGACAGGAAACTGCGAAAGCACCGCGTGGCCGAGCACTTCAGCGGTAATGGCCGTTCCGTCAGAAATATAAAATACGCTGCGTTCGTTGCTGTCCATTTTTCGATCCCTAAGAAACTGAGTGGCAGAGTAAATTAAACTACAGTCTTATAGCAATTAGCGCCAGCTGACGAAATTAAATTAAAATTTCACTTCTCATTGTAATGAACTTTTTGTTTTTATAAAAAGAAAGGCGTGGCTGAAAAAGAGGATTAATGAAATAACGTTCCTGTTTGTCATGCGTAAAAAGCGCTATTTTCCGGAAAAGCATGCTAAAAGGGAATCAAAATAGCTCGCCACATCTCTTCCTTTTTTTAATAGCCCTTTTAATTAAAATAATCTTATATATCATAATCTTAAATATATTTTTATCGCCCGAAATAAGATTGCTGTTCGCGGAATAGTCTTAAAGTTTTCCTTTTAGTCAGCTTGAACGATTCAACAGTTTCTTTCCATACACGGAATGTGCCAGGCTCAAAAACGCACGATGCTATTTCCATTAATTCATTCATAAAAGGATTGCTTCAATGTCCAATCAAGGCGCACTGCCGTTTGTGCTCTGGTATAACCAGCTTGGCATGAACGATGTTGATCGGGTGGGCGGCAAAAATGCCTCTCTGGGTGAAATGATCACTAATTTGTCATCGCTTGGCGTTTCCGTTCCCAACGGTTTTGCCACTACGGCCGATGCATTCAATCAGTTCCTCGATCAGAGCGGCGTCAGTGAACGCATCCATACGCTGTTGGACAAAACCGATATTGATGACGTGGACGAACTGGCAAAAGCGGGTAAACAGATCCGCGAGTGGATTGTAGAGACGCCTTTTCAGCCAGAGCTGGAACAGGCTATCCGTGAAGCCTACCAGCAGCTTTCCGCTGACGACGCCGAGGCTTCGTTCGCCGTGCGCTCGTCCGCTACGGCCGAAGATATGCCGGATGCCTCTTTCGCCGGCCAGCAGGAAACTTTCCTGAACGTACAGGGCTTCGACGCCGTGCTGGTGGCGGTGAAGCATGTTTACGCCTCGCTGTTTAACGACAGGGCGATCTCTTATCGCGTGCATCAGGGCTACGATCATCGCGGCGTCGCCCTGTCGGCTGGCGTACAGCGGATGGTACGCTCCGATGCCGGCGCCGCTGGCGTAATGTTTACCATTGATACCGAATCGGGCTTCGATCAGGTGGTGTTTATTACCTCTGCTTATGGTTTGGGCGAGATGGTGGTTCAGGGCGCGGTTAACCCGGACGAATTTTATGTGCATAAGCCGACGCTGGCGGCGGGTCGTCCCGCTATCGTGCGTCGCAACATGGGCTCGAAAAAAATCCGTATGGTCTACGCCGATTCGCAGGCGCACGGCGAGCAGGTCAAAATCGAAGACGTGCCGGAAGCGGAGCGTGATCGTTTCAGCCTCAGCAGCGAAGAAGTGGAAGCGCTGGCGGCACAGGCAGTGCAGATTGAAAAACATTATCAGCGGCCAATGGATATTGAATGGGCGAAGGATGGCCATACCGGCAAGCTGTTTATCGTGCAGGCGCGTCCGGAAACCGTGCGCTCCAATGGCCAGGTGATGGAGCGTTATACGCTACAGGGGAAAGGTGCCGTAGTGGTGGAGGGGCGCGCTATCGGCCATCGTATCGGTGCGGGCGAGGTCAAAGTGATCCACGATATCAGCGAGATGAACCGCATCGAAAAAGGCGACGTGCTGGTCACTGATATGACCGATCCCGACTGGGAGCCGATTATGAAGAAGGCGTCGGCAATCGTTACCAACCGTGGCGGGCGTACCTGTCATGCCGCCATTATCGCCCGCGAGCTGGGTATTCCTGCCGTGGTCGGCTGCGGTAACGCTACCGAGCTTCTGAAGGATGGCCATAAGGTCACCGTCTCCTGCGCAGAAGGCGATACCGGCTATGTTTACGACGATCTGCTCGACTTTGAGGTAAAAAGCTCACAGGTTGATGAAATGCCCGCGCTGCCGCTGAAAATCATGATGAACGTCGGCAATCCCGATCGCGCCTTCGACTTCGCCTGCCTGCCTAATGAGGGCGTGGGGCTGGCGAGACTGGAATTTATCATTAACCGCATGATCGGCGTGCATCCTAAGGCGCTGCTTGAATTCGACCGTCAGACGCCGGAATTGCAGCAGCAGATCCGCAGCATGATGAAAGGCTTTGACGATCCGGTAGAGTTCTATATTGCCCGCCTGACGGAAGGCATCGCCACGCTGGGCGCCGCTTTCTCGCCGAAAAGGGTGATTGTGCGGCTGTCGGATTTTAAAACCAATGAGTACGCTAACCTGGTCGGCGGCGAGCACTATGAGCCGGAAGAGGAAAACCCGATGCTGGGCTTCCGTGGCGCTGGCCGCTACGTGGCCGACAGCTTCCGCGACTGCTTTGCGCTTGAGTGCGAGGCCGTCAAGCGCGTTCGCAACGAAATGGGGCTGACCAACGTCGAAGTGATGGTGCCGTTCGTGCGTACTGTCGCGCAGGCGAAAGCGGTGGTGGAAGAGCTGGGGCGTCAGGGCCTGAAGCGTGGCGAGAACGGATTAAAAATCATTATGATGTGCGAAATCCCTTCTAACGCGCTGCTGGCGGATGAGTTCCTGCAATACTTCGACGGGTTTTCCATCGGCTCAAATGATATGACGCAGCTGACGCTGGGGCTGGACAGGGATTCCGGCGTGGTATCAGAACTGTTCGATGAGCGTAACGATGCGGTGAAGGCGCTGCTGTCGATGGCGATCCGTTCGGCGAAAAAAGCCGGAAAATACGTGGGCATTTGCGGCCAGGGGCCATCCGATCACGAAGATTTTGCCGCATGGCTGATGGCAGAGGGCATCGACAGCCTGTCGCTCAATCCGGACACGGTAGTTCAGACCTGGTTAAGCCTGGCAGAACTGCCTAAAGCGTAGCGATTCATTACCAGATGCAGTGAAAGGCCGACTTGTTCGGCCTTTTTGCTTTGCTATGGATAAAAAAAAGCCCATCACATGGGATGGGCAAAGACTACACACAGCAATTCTTTAGGGTGTTTGGGGAAAAAGGTTGTTTATAAATCAGCGCGTTGCTGCTAAACATAACCGATATACTATTCCCCCCGCTGAAGTGAGTCTTTAAGAATCCTCTTATTAGTTTAAAGACGATAATATTTAATCACTGAAATTGCAGGCGTAAGGGGCGATATGTGTACTTATATTAATCAATTGCCGGTAAGTGAGACGGGAAGGGCGAAAAACCGGCGGATAATGGTAAAAGTTGCTTAACAAATGCGCCTTTTAAAGTAATAGGTGGTTTTAAAGCATTAAGGCGGTCAGGCATGCTAACCGCCTTAAAGTTATTGCTTAACTGAATTTTCCTGTTCTATTTCAGCAAGTTCTTCAACGACCTCTTCAGGATCGTCTCTGGGCGCGGGTTCTTCATGCATCCAGACCGATACCAGTCGATAAGAGACTGCCAGCACTACCGGGCCAATAAAGAGGCCGATCATGCCGAACGCCACCAGCCCGCCGATCACGCCGGAAAGGATCAAAATCATCGGCAAATCGGCACCCATTCTGATAAGCACTGGCCGCAGCACGTTATCCAGCGTGCCCACCACGCAGCTCCAGATCAGCAGGACGGTGCCCCAGGTGGTGTCGCCGCTCCAGTAGAGCCAGATGATAGCGGGGATCAGCACGACCAACGGCCCCAGCTGCACCAGGCAGGAGAGGATCATCACTACCGTCAGTACCGTAGCGTAAGGAATGCCGGAAATGGCCAGGCCGATACCGCCTAATACGCCCTGCACCAGCGCGGTAACCACCACGCCAAGCGCCACGGCGCGGATGGCCTGACCGGCAAGCAGCACCGCCGCGTCGCCGCGACGATGGGCCAGCCGATAGGCAAAGTGGCGAATGCCGTTACCCACCTGCTCACCGCGCCAGTAAAGCAGCACGCTGAACAGCAGCATCAGTCCCAGATGCAGCATAAAGCGACCAAAGTGTCCGGCCTGCGCGAATAAAAAGATGCTGGTGCGCCCGATATAGGGCTGAACGCTGGCCACCATCGCCGTGCCGCCGCCCGCCACCAGATGACGCCAGGCGGAATAGAGCTTTTTGCCCACCAGCGGAATGTCGTGTAGCCACAGCATCTGCGGCAGCATCACATGCCCCGAGGTCGCCCAGGCGATTACCGGCCCGCTGTTCTCAATCAGGCTGTTAACCAGCAGCGCGACGGGGATAACAAACAGCAGCACCAGCAGCAGCGTCATGGCGATCACCGCCAGTGAACGGCGCCCCCACAGCCAGCCCTGGATTTTCAGCATCAAAGGCCAGGTGGCGATCACCACCATGCTCGCCCAGGCGAATCCGAGCACAAAGGGCTGAACCACCCACAGACAGGCGACGATCAGCAGCGTAATAAACAGGATGGAGAAGATGATTTGCAGCATATCCCATCCGTTTTGCGTGTTCTTCATGTATGACCATTAACCTCAAGTAATAAAGTCGTCAGAAAGGCCGGAAAGCGGGAGCGGACATTCCGCTCCTGATGTATTAAACGCATTTTCCACACAAACGGCACGTTATTCTTTTCGCTGGGGTTTTGAAAGGGCGACAGGTCATAAAAAAATGTGATAAAACCATAAGAAAGAGCAAACGTTACACCTCAAACACAACCTGGTCACACGATAATGATCCCACAGATTTCTCAGGCGCCGGGCCTCGTTCAACTGGTGCTGAATTTTTTGCAGGCGTTAGAGCAGCAGGGTTTTACCGGTGATACCGCTACCAGCTATGCCGACCGTCTTACCCTGTCCACCGATAACAGCATCTATCAGCTGTTGCCCGATGCGGCGCTGTTCCCCCGATCCACAGCTGATGTTGCGCTGATTGCTCGTCTGGCGGGCGAAGAGCGCTATCGAAGCCTGGTCTTTACGCCGCGCGGCGGCGGCACCGGCACCAACGGCCAGGCGCTGAATCAGGGCATTGTGGTCGATATGTCCCGCTACATGAACCGCATTCTGGACATTAATGTGGAGCAGGGATGGGTAAAAGTAGAGGCGGGGGTGATCAAAGACCAGCTCAACGCCGCCCTGAAACCGCTGGGCTACTTCTTCTCGCCGGAACTCTCCACCAGCAACCGCGCCACGCTCGGCGGCATGATTAATACCGATGCGTCAGGGCAAGGCTCGCTGGTTTATGGCAAAACCTCCGATCACGTTTTAGGGCTGCGCGCGGTGCTGCTGGGCGGCGACTTGCTGGATACGCGGGCGATCCCGACAGGCGTGGCGGAGCAGCTGGCGGCGGAGCAAACGCGCGAGGGCGAAATCTATCGCACGGTACTGGAATGCTGCCGCGATCGCCGTGACCTTATTGTTGAGAAGTTTCCAAAGCTCAACCGCTTTTTGACCGGCTACGATCTGCGCCACGCCATCAGCGACGATTTGCAGCAGGTGGATTTAACCCGTCTGCTGTGCGGCGCAGAAGGCACGCTGGCTTTTATTACCGAAGCCCGCCTGAACATCATGCCGATCCCCAAAGTGCGACGGCTGGTCAATATCAAATATGATTCCTTCGACTCGGCGCTGCGCAGCGCACCTTTTATGGTGGAGGCGCAGGCGCTGTCGGTTGAAACGGTTGATTCAAAGGTGCTGAACCTGGCACGGGAAGATATCGTCTGGCATTCGGTCAGCGAGCTGATCGCCGACGTGCCGGACCAGGAAATGCTGGGGCTGAATATTGTTGAGTTCGCCGGAGACGATAAGGCGCTGATCGACGGTCAGGTCGCCTCACTTTGCCAGCGGCTGGAAAGCCTGATGGCGGCTGGCGAGGCGGGCATTATCGGCTATCAGCTGTGCAACGATATTGGCGGTATTGAGCGCATTTACGCCATGCGTAAAAAAGCGGTCGGGCTGCTCGGCAACGCCAAAGGCCGCGCCAAACCGATCCCTTTCGTCGAAGATACCTGCGTGCCGCCGCAGCATCTGGCGGACTATATCGTCGAGTTCCGCCAGCTGCTGGACAGCCACAACCTGAGCTACGGCATGTTTGGCCATGTCGATGCGGGCGTGCTGCACGTGCGCCCCGCGCTGGATATGTGCGATCCACAGCAGGAAATGCTGATGAAGCAGATCTCTGACGAGGTGGTGGCGCTGACGGCACGCTACGGCGGCCTGCTGTGGGGTGAACACGGTAAAGGCTTTCGCGCCGAATACAGCCCGGCGTTTTTTGGCGAAGCGTTATATAACGATCTGCGCCGCATCAAGGCGGCCTTCGATGCCGATAACCGGCTTAATCCAGGTAAAATTTGCGCGCCCCTGGGCGTTGACGAGCCGATGATGAAAGTGGATGCGGTAAAGCGCGGTACCTTCGATCGTCAAATTCCGGTCAACGTGCGCAGCGACTGGCGCGGCGCGATGGAGTGCAACGGCAACGGTCTGTGTTTTAATTTTGACGTGCGCAGCCCGATGTGTCCGTCGATGAAAATCACCGGCAATCGTATTCACTCGCCGAAAGGCCGCGCCACGCTGACCCGCGAATGGCTGCGGCTGCTGGCGGAGCAGGGCGTCGATCCGCTGGCGCTGGAACGCTCGCTGCCCCAGGCGAAAGTCAGCCTGCGCGGCATGATCGAGCGCACCCGTAACAGCTGGCACGCGAAGCGCGGCGAATATGATTTCTCGCACGAGGTGAAAGAGGCGATGTCGGGCTGTCTGGCCTGTAAAGCCTGTTCCACCCAGTGTCCGATAAAAATCGACGTGCCCGGCTTCCGTTCCCGTTTCCTGCAGCTTTACCACACCCGCTATCTGCGTCCGGTCAGCGATCACCTGGTCGCCGGCGTGGAAAGCTACGCGCCGCTGATGGCAAAAGCGCCCACGTTCTTTAACTTCTTTTTACGCCAGCCGCTGGTGCGCAAGCTGAGTAAGGATCATATCGGCATGGTCGATCTGCCGCTGCTTTCCTCGCCCAATCTGAAGCAGCAGCTGGCCGGGCAGCGGGCGGTGACCACCACCCTGGAGCAGCTTGAGGCAATGAGCGAAACGCAGCGCGCGCAGCATGTGCTGATCGTGCAGGATCCGTTTACCAGCTATTACGAAGCCAGGCTGGTCAGCGATTTTGTGACGCTGGTGGAGAAGCTTGGCTATCGGCCGGTGGTGCTGCCTTTCTCGCCCAACGGCAAGGCGCAACATATCAAAGGCTTTTTACAGCGCTTCGCCAGAACCGCGCAGAAAACGGCGGATTTTCTTAATCGCGTGGCGAAACTCCAGCTGCCGATGGTCGGCGTCGATCCGGCGCTGGTGCTTTGCTACCGCGACGAATACAAAGAGATCCTTGGCGAAAAACGCGGCGACTTCCACGTGCAGCTGGTGCATGAATGGCTGCAAAATGCGCTGCCGGCGCGCCAGCCCGTCCCGCAAAGCGGCGAAGCCTGGTATCTGTTCGGCCACTGTACGGAAGTCACTGCGCTACCCGCATCCAGCCAGCAGTGGGCAGGGATATTCGCGCGCTTTGGCGCAAAACTGGAAAACGTCAGCGTAGGCTGCTGCGGTATGGCGGGCACGTACGGGCATGAAACAAAAAATCTGGCTAACTCGCTGGGTATTTATGAGCTGTCATGGCATCAGGCGCTGCAAAAACTGCCGCGCCAGCGCTGCCTGGCGACCGGCTATTCATGCCGCAGCCAGGTGAAACGCCTTGAGGGTAACGGCATGCGGCATCCTTTACAGGCGCTGCTGGAGCTGCTGTAAGCAGCGTTCGGTGATGCCAGAGCAGATATCTTCACGCCGCCAGGGTATAATGGTCTGTTCTGGCGGCGAGCTACATAATTCGCGAGGCTTTGCGCACAAACTCATTTTGCAGCGCGGTCGCCTTATCCCATTCGCCGCTCAGCGCGAGCTGATGGCACAGACGGGTAAGCGAGTGGCGCGCCAGCTGCCAGGCTTGCATACGGAAGAGGCGTTCCCGCTCGGGATTGCCCAATTCCTGCAACAGACGTTGATGCAGCCTGCCGAGCGCGTGCAGATAGCTCTGGTCATCGCCGTTTAGCTGGCAGAGTTCGGCCATATCAAGACAGGTATCGTTAAACTTACGCAGCTGTTCCAGGGTGCATTCAGGCCGATTCACTTTGGCCTGCGCCATAGTGTAATCAACGGTGATATCCCGGATGGAAAACTTGTATTCATCAATTTTATGTTGCAGCCAGGCACTCATCGTCAGATTCATTCCGGGACCCATTCACGCTAATGATAATCATTATCATATTATAACTGGCGCATTATTCAACGCTGGCGCAAAAAATTTTTATCGATTTATGCTGCCTCTCAGATAAATTGGTAATAACAATACGCGTTAAGGATGAAAGGGGTAAAATAACCATTATTCCTGCTTAGCGCAGCGCGGCTGATATTTACTGGCTGCTTTTCAATGTGTTACCATTTCGTTAAATCACTGCGTGACACACATCGCAAACCTCTTCACAGGGTCTAAACTGAATAAAGAGGCCCAAAAAAGCCCGGTTGGCCTTAATCCCTGCAAAACAAGAGGTTGAAGAGACAATCATTATCACTAACATAGGGGTATCAGCCCGCAGGGCTACCGACTCGCGAGGTAATGTTATGCCATCAGCAACGACCGCTTCTTTTTCGCCGGACGATTTCGTCTGGAAAGGACTGACGCTTACCGACAGCGCCGCACAGCAAATCATCGCGCTGTCCGCCAGCGACCCGCACGTTAAGGGTTTAAAGCTGGGCGTTAAGACGTCCGGCTGCGCCGGATTCGGCTACACCATGGATTTAATTAAAGAGCCTGCGTCAGATGATTTAGTGTTTACCCATAACGGCGCGAATCTTTATGTGCCGCTGCAGGCTATGCCTTTTATCGACGGAACCGAAGTCGATTTCGTTCGTGAAGGCCTGAACCAGATTTTCAAATTTAATAATCCTAAAGCTCAACACGCCTGTGGCTGTGGTGAGAGCTTTGGCGTTGAGTAAATTTTATGTCCCGAAATACTGATACATCAGACGACGTGCAGGTCTGGGAAGGAAGCCGCCAGAAGTACAAGGAAGGATTCTTCACTCAGCTGCAAACCGAGGAGTTCGCCAACGGCATCAACGAGGATGTGGTACGTGCGATCTCTGCTAAACGCAATGAGCCGGAGTGGATGCTTGATTTCCGCCTGAAAGCCTACGCGGCCTGGCTGGAGATGGAAGAGCCACACTGGCTGAAAGCTAACTATAAGTCACTGAACTATCAGGATTACAGCTACTATTCCGCACCGTCCTGCGGCAGCTGCGATGACAGCTGCGCCTCAGAGCCTGGCGCACAGCAGACTTCCGGCGCCGCGGCGCCGAACTACCTGACGGAAGAAGTGGAAAACGCCTTTAAACAGCTGGGCGTGCCGGTACGCGAAGGGCAGGAAGTGGCCGTAGACGCCATTTTCGACTCCGTGTCGGTGTCAACCACCTATCGCGGCAAGCTGGCGGAGCAGGGCATTATTTTCTGTTCCTTTGGCGAAGCGATCCACGATCACCCTGAGCTGGTAAAACAGTATCTGGGCACCGTGGTGCCGGCCAACGATAACTTCTTCGCGGCGCTGAACTCGGCGGTAGCGTCAGACGGCACCTTCGTTTACATCCCGAAAGGGGTACGCTGCCCAATGGAGCTGTCCACCTATTTCCGCATCAACGCGGCGAAAACCGGCCAGTTCGAGCGCACCATTCTGATTGCCGATGAAGGCAGCTACGTCAGCTATATCGAAGGCTGCTCCGCGCCGGTGCGCGACAGCTATCAGCTGCACGCGGCGGTGGTGGAAGTCATCATCCATAAAGATGCGGAAGTAAAATATTCTACCGTGCAGAACTGGTTCGCCGGCGGCGAAGCGGAAGGCGGCATCCTGAACTTCGTGACCAAGCGCGCGCTGTGCGAAGGCGAAAACAGCAAGATGTCCTGGACGCAGTCGGAAACCGGCTCGGCGATCACCTGGAAATATCCAAGCGTGATCCTGCGCGGCGATAACTCCGTGGGCGAGTTCTTCTCGGTGGCGCTGACCAGCGGACATCAGCAGGCCGATACCGGCACCAAGATGATCCATATCGGCAAAAACACCAAATCCACCATTATCTCCAAGGGGATTTCGGCGGGTAAAAGCCAGAACACCTATCGTGGCCTGGTAAAAATAATGCCGACGGCGACCAATGCCCGTAACTTTACGCAGTGCGACTCCATGCTGATTGGCGCAGAGTGCGGTGCGCACACCTTCCCATATGTGGAAGCGCGCAACAACACCGCGCAGCTGGAACACGAGGCGACGACCTCGCGCATTGGCGAAGATCAGCTGTTCTACTGCCTGCAGCGCGGCATCAGCGAAGACGATGCGATCTCCATGATCGTCAACGGCTTCTGCAAGGACGTTTTCTCCGAGCTGCCGCTGGAATTTGCGGTGGAAGCGCAAAAACTGCTGGCGATCAGCCTCGAACACAGCGTGGGCTGATCCCCGCTGCTTATTCATTTTGCGCAATGCCGAGAGGTATTGCCCAGGAAAGATTATGTTAAGCATTAAAGATTTACAGGTAAGTATCGAAGACAAAGAGATCCTGCGCGGCCTGAACCTTGAGGTGAAGCCGGGCGAAGTCCACGCGATTATGGGGCCGAACGGCTCAGGGAAAAGTACGCTTTCCGCGACGCTGGCGGGCCGCGAAGAGTATGAAATCACCGGCGGCTCTATTGAGTTCAAAGGCAAAGATCTGCTGGAGCTGTCGCCGGAAGAACGCGCGGGCGAAGGCATCTTTATGGCTTTCCAGTACCCTGTGGAAATCCCTGGCGTCAGCAACCAGTTTTTCCTGCAAACGGCAGTCAACGCCGTGCGTAAATATCGCGACCAGGAATCGCTGGATCGTTTCGACTTCCAGGACTTTATCGAAGACAAAATTCACCTGCTGAAAATGCCGGAAGATCTGCTGACCCGTTCAGTCAACGTCGGCTTCTCCGGCGGCGAGAAAAAACGCAACGACATTCTGCAAATGGCGGCGCTGGAGCCGGAGCTTTGCATCCTTGACGAAACCGACTCCGGTCTGGATATCGATGCGCTGAAAATCGTTTCAAACGGCGTGAACACGCTGCGTGACGGCAAGCGCGCTTTTATTATCGTCACGCACTACCAGCGTATCCTGGACTACATCAAGCCTGACTTTGTGCACGTGCTCTATCAGGGAAAAATCGTGAAATCAGGCGATTTCTCGCTGGTGAAACAACTGGAGGAGCAAGGCTATGGCTGGCTTACCGAACAGGAATAGTGAAAACGCCCTGCAGCAGTGGCATCACCTGTTCGAGACCCAGGGCGAGCAGCGTTCTTTGCAGGCTCAACAGCACTGGCAGCAGGTGCTGCGTTTAGGGCTGCCGACGCGCAAGCATGAGAACTGGAAATATACGCCGCTGGATGGCCTGCTGGCGCACAACTTCGTGCTGCCGACGGCCGCCGAGCTGAGCGCAGCGGACGTTGCCGCGCTGGCGCTGAATATTGACGCGATTAAACTGGTTTTCGTCGATGGCCGGTTCAACGCGCAGCTGAGCGACAGCAGCTGGGATCAGTTTGATATTCAGATTGCCGCAGGCCGCCGCGAGTTGAGCGCACCGATCCAGCCTGAAGTTTTCCTGCATCTGACGGAAAGCCTGGCGGAAGAGGTGACCACTATCCATCTGCCGCGCGGCAAATCGGCAGAACGTGCCGTTTACCTGCTGCATATCAGCAGCGGCAGCGCGCAGGACGAGATGAACACCTCGCACTATCGTCACCATCTGCAGCTGGACGACGGCGCAGAGGCGACGATTATCGAGCATTACGTCAGCCTGAATGAAAGCACGCACTTTACCGGCGCTCGCTTTACCGCGACCGTAGGCAATAATGCGCGACTGACGCACTACAAGCTGGCTTTCGAGCACGCAAGCAGCAACCATTTTGCGCATAACGATCTGCTGATCGAACGTGATGCGCGCGTGCAGAGCCACAGCTTCCTGCTGGGCAGCGGGCTGGCCCGTCACAATACCAGCACGCAGCTGAACGGCGAGGGCACCGAGCTGTCGATCAACAGTCTGATGCTGCCGGTAGAGAAAGAAGTGTGCGACAGCCGAACCTATCTGGAGCACAACAAAGGCTACTGCCAGAGCCGTCAGCTGCATAAAACCATCGTGCGTGACAAAGCCCGTGCGGTGTTCAACGGCAAGATCGAAGTGGCGAAGCACGCGCTGAAAACCGATGGCCAGATGACCAACAACAACCTGCTGTTGGGACGCCTGGCGGAAGTGGACACCAAGCCGCAGCTGGAAATCTATGCTGACGACGTGAAGTGCAGCCACGGCGCGACCATTGGCCGTATCGACGACGAACAGATGTTCTATCTGCGCGCTCGCGGCATCAGCGAAGAATCTGCTCAGCGCATGATTATCTACGCCTTTGCCGCCGAGCTTACCGAAGCCATCACGGACGAGATACTCAAGGAGGCGGTGATGCAGCGTATCGCACAGCGCTTCCCCGGAGGCATCAAATGAGTTTTGACCTGACACGCGTCAGGGCCGATTTTCCTGTTCTGGCGCGAGAAGTGAATGGCCAGCCGCTGGCCTACCTTGACAGCGCCGCCAGCGCGCAGAAACCGCAGGCGGTGATCGATGCGGAAAGCCATTTCTACGAGCACGGCTATGCGGCGGTGCATCGGGGTATTCACACCCTGAGCGCCGAAGCGACCACGGAGATGGAAGAGGTTCGCGCGCACGCCGCGCGTTTCCTTAACGCCGCTTCGCCAGAGGAAATCGTGTTTGTTAAGGGCACGACCGAGGGGATTAACCTCGTTGCCAGCAGCTGGGGCGGCAGCCAGCTGCAGCCCGGCGACAACATCATCATTACCGAGATGGAACACCACGCCAATATCGTGCCGTGGCAGATGGTGGCCGAGCGCACCGGCGCGGAAGTGCGCTTTATCCCTCTGACGGCCGACGGCGAGCTGGATTTGGCCGCGCTGCCAAATCTGATGGATAGCCGCACCCGTATGCTGGCCGTCACGCACGTTTCCAACGTGCTGGGCACCATTAATCCGGTCAAAGAACTGGTGGCGCAGGCGAAAGCCGCAGGCGTCGCTACGCTGATTGACGGCGCACAGGCCGTGATGCATGCAAAAGTCGACGTGCAGGATCTGGACTGCGACTTTTATCTGTTCTCCGGCCATAAAATATACGGGCCTTCCGGCATCGGCATCCTGTACGGGCGTAAAGCCATGCTGGATCAAATGCCGCCGTGGGAAGGGGGCGGATCGATGATCGCCACCGTCAGCCTGACCGCCGGCACCACCTACGCCGCCGCGCCGTGGCGCTTTGAGGCAGGCTCGCCGAATACCGGCGGCATCATGGGCCTTGGCGCGGCGCTGAAATGGGTGGAAGCGCTGGGGCTGGATAACATTGCGCAGCGCGAGCAGGCGCTGATGCGCTACGCGATGGACAAGCTGGCCTCCGTGCCGGATCTGGTCATTTACGGCCCGCAGTATCGCGCAGGCGTGATCGCCTTTAATCTGGGCAAGCATCACGCCTATGACGTGGGCAGCTTCCTGGATCGCTACGGTATCGCCATTCGTACCGGTCACCACTGCGCCATGCCGCTGATGCATCACTACGACGTCCCGGCGATGTGTCGTGCTTCCTTTGTTTTGTATAATAGCGAGGAAGAGGTCGACCGCCTGGCGGCAGGCCTGACACGTATACATATGCTGCTGGGCGGTTAAACCGCCCAGGCAAAGGAGAACTGCATGGCAACACTGCCCGATAAAGAGAGACTGGTTCGCAACTTTTCCCGCTGCGCCAACTGGGAAGAGAAGTATCTCTATGTGATTGAACTGGGCGCGAAACTGCCTGCGCTGCCGGACTCGCTGCACCAGCCGGAGAATACCATTTCCGGCTGCCAGAGCCAGGTCTGGATCGTGATGGAACTGGACGAGCAGGGCCGCGTGCTGCTGCAGGGCGACAGCGACGCCGCTATCGTTAAAGGGTTGATTGCCCTGGTGTTTGTGCTTTACCAGCAGATGACCCCGGCGGAAATTCTCGATTTTGACGTGCGGCCGTGGTTCAGCGAGCTGGCGCTTACCCAGCACCTGACGCCGTCGCGCTCGCAGGGTCTGGAAGCGATGATCCGTGCTATTCGCCAGAAAGCGCAGGACAGTATCAGCCGCTAAGTTGCTACACTTCTCGACAGGCTTCCCGTCATGATGACGGGAAGTGTTGTTTACCTGGCGAGAAATAAAAATGAAAACTCTACTCCTCTCTTCGTTATTTTTTTTCCTCTCTCTGGCGCGTGCGGCCGATTATCCGCTTCCCGCCGCCGACAGCCGTTTAATTGGCGAAAACCAGCTTTATACCGTGCCGGATGACGGGCGCTCGCTGGAAAGCATTGCCGCGCACTTTCAGACGGGCCTGTTAGGGATGCTGGAAGCCAACCCCGGCACCGATCCCTGGCTGCCGAAAGCGGGATCGAAACTGGTTATCCCTACGCAGATGCTGCTGCCCGATACCAAAAGGGAAGGGATCGTGGTCAACGTGGCCGAGCTACGGCTCTACTATTATCCAAAAGATGAAAATAAGGTGGTCGTTTACCCGATAGGCATTGGCCAGCTTGGCGCCAACACGCCTGCGATGGTGACGCGCATCAGTCAGAAGATCCCTAACCCCAGCTGGACGCCCACACCGAATATCCGCAAGCGCTACGCGGCGGAAGGCAAAACCTTGCCAACGACCATACCCGCCGGGCCGGATAACCCAATGGGGCTGTATGCGCTGCGCCTGGCTTACGGCAAAGGCCACTATCTGATCCACGGCACCAACGCGGATTTCGGCATTGGGATGCGGGTCAGCTCCGGCTGTATCCGCCTGCGGCCTGACGATATCGAAAACCTGTTTAACAGCGTGCCTGAAGGCACCCGCGTGCAGATTATCAATCAGCCCGTTAAGTACGCCACAGAGCCGGACGGCAAGCGCTATATCGAAGTCCATCAGCCGCTGTCCCACAGCGAGAAGGACGATCCACAAACGATGCCGATTGCGCTGACCGCGCAAACCAAAAAATTTGTAGGCAGCGCGCTGAGCGATAGTCAGGTTATTAAGGAAGCATTAAAAAGACGTGCGGGATTGCCGGTGCTGGTGAATAAGGGCGAAACGTCGGCGTCTGAGAGCGTCCCAGAAGCGCTTTAAGCGATTATCTTTGTGAAGCGAGGGCGGAAGTGGGCAGAAAGCCATAAAAGGGCTGGAACGCTTTCTGAAGCCTTCGCGCTTTCAGCGCTAACGCAAAGCGATGGCCAGAGCTGGGGGCAGGGCCCGTAACGCACTCTGCAGCCGCAAAGCGGGGCTGGAATGGGGGGCAGTTAAAAATGGGCGGGAACGTGTTCTGCAGCCGCGAAGCGAGGCTGGACGGGGAACAGTTATAAACGGCCCGGAACGCTTTCTGCAGCCGTGAAGGCGACAGGCAAAAAAAATGGCGCACAATGTGCGCCATTTTTAAACCAGAACTCTTACTTACGGTAAGAGTGAGCCTGGTTGTCCAGACGCTGGTTAGCGCGTGCTGCGTCGTCTTTAGCAGCCTGAACGTCAGAACGGATTGCGTTCACGTCGTTGCTCAGCTGGTCAACTTTAGCGTTCAGAGTCTGAACGTCGGTAGACAGCTGGTCGATTTTAGCGTTGCTTGAGCAACCGGCCAGCAGAGTAGAACCCAGGATTACCGCGCCCAGTACCAGTTTAGTACGATTCATTATTTATACCCTCTAGATTGAGTTAATCTCCATGTAGCGTTACAAGTATTACACAAAGTTTTTTCCAATGAGAATAAATTTTTGGTTAGAACGTGCTTAAATTTGATCGTTCGCTCAAAGAAGCACCGTCTTTACGAAAAAGCCCAAAAAATTTAGCGAAAACAGACGATTTCAATCGGACTTATCTCGCCTTACAGCGCAATTGAATAGTTAATCTCGATTGGAATTTTTAGAAAAACCTTTGAGCTAAGCTGTAAAAAAAGCGCCACTCAGGGCGCTTTTTCACTACAAGGCGTAATCTTTGATTACAGAACGTGCACAGACGCGGTATTCGTGGTTCCGCTTGGCACCAGTGCGCCAGAAACCATCACCACGACATCGCCTTTACGACCGTAGCCGCTGGCGATAGCCGCTTCTTTACCGATACGGTAAAAATCATCGGTAGAAGCGATTTCTTTTACCACGGACGCCACAATGCCTTTGCTCAGGATCAGCTGACGCGCGGTCTGTTCGTTGGTGGTTAACGCCAGGATAGTCGCGTTCGGGAAATATTTGCGTACGGACTTGGCTGACTTACCGCCTTCGGTTGCCACCACAATCAGCGGCGCTTCCAGCTTCTCGGCAGTTTCTACTGCGCCACGGCACACGGCTTCCGTGATGCGCATTTTGCGGCTGTCATGCTGAGAGTCGATACGGCTTTTCATCACGCGATCGGTACGTTCGCAGATGGTAGCCATAATGGTGACGGATTCCAGCGGGTATTTACCCTTGGCGCTTTCGCCAGAGAGCATAACCGCATCGGTGCCGTCCAGGATGGCGTTAGCCACGTCGCCCGCTTCTGCACGGGTAGGGCGTGGGTTTTTGATCATCGAGTCCAGCATCTGCGTAGCGGTAATTACCACTTTGCGTGCGCGGTTACATTTCTTGATCATCATCTTCTGCGCGAAAATCACCTCTTCAACCGGGATTTCCACACCCAGGTCGCCGCGCGCCACCATGATGCCGTCGGAAGCGTCCAGGATCTCATCAAAATTGTTCAGGCCTTCCTGATTTTCAATTTTAGAGATGATCTGAATATGCTCGCCGCCGTTCTGCTTCAGGTGCTCGCGAATTTCCAGCACGTCAGAACGCTTGCGGATAAAGGAGGCGGCAACAAAATCCACGCCCTGTTCGCAACCAAAAATCAGGTCACGCTTGTCTTTTTCGGCCAGCGCTGGCAGCTGGATAGAAACGCCAGGCAGGTTAACGCCTTTGTTTTCGCCCAGATCGCCGTTGTTCAGTACCTTACAAACCACGTGGTTTTCGGTCACTTCGGTGACTTCCATGCCGATCAGGCCATCGTCCACCAGGACGGTGTTGCCGATAGAGAGATCGGAAGTGAAGCCAGAATAGGTCACCGCCACGCGCTCGCTGTTGCCGATAACGGACTGGTCGGTGGTGAAGGTAAAGGTCTGACCGGCTTTCAACGACACGTCCGCGCCGCCTTCCAGCTTCATGGTACGAATTTCTGGCCCTTTGGTGTCCAGCAGAATAGCGGCCTGCTTGCCGGTTTTGCTCATCACCGCGCGCAGGTTAGCGATACGCTTACCGTGCTCATCGTAATCGCCGTGAGAGAAATTCAGACGCATAACGTTCATGCCCGCGTCCAGCAGGTTGGTCAACATTTCTTCCGATTCGGTTTTTGGACCGATAGTACAAACAATCTTGGTCTTTTTCATGACGAGTCATCTGTTAAGTTGTGATGGATGAAATAAAGCGTAATCCCGGTGATTGGGGGTGCGACCGCCCGAGCGGCGAACTGCGATACAGCTTAAGGATAGGTGACAGAAAAAAAGCGTGCAGAGGAAGTTTAAACGCGGTTTTGGCGCAGGCGCAAAGATCGGTTGCGCAACCAGCTATCGTTTTTGCTAAAGGGCCAACCATACGCTGAAACCATTCAAGTGAAACAACGTTTCGTATTATAGCTACTCAGCCCATTGAAAACCAATTAAAAAGTAGGCCGGAACGGGGGAAAGCTTGCACCAGATCAGATTGTTGCGCAAAAAAAGGCGGTGGCCGGGCGCAGAAAGAGCCATTCGGGCGCGAGAAAGGGCAGCGCGGTGAAGCAAAGCGTTACGGGAAAAAGCAGCAGACCGAAGCGAAAGATTATGGGAGATAAATAGCGCGTTGAAACAAGTGATTACACAAAACAGCGGCGTGGAAAGACGTGACGGGAGAAAGCAGAAGATGGTGCGTTCTAGAGGACTCGAACCTCCGACCCCCACCATGTCAAGGTGGTGCTCTAACCAACTGAGCTAAGAACGCAAGATGGTGCGTCCGAGTGGACTCGAACCACCGACCCCCACCATGTCAAGGTGGTGCTCTAACCAACTGAGCTACGGACGCACTGTGGTGCGTTCTAGAGGACTCGAACCTCCGACCCCCACCATGTCAAGGTGGTGCTCTAACCAACTGAGCTAAGAACGCATCATGCTGTCTGAGTGACAGCGGGGACGAATATTAACGACAGCCCTGGCGGCTTGCAAGCAGAAATCGCTATTTTCGGTGCGACTGCTGCGCAACTGTGCGAAGCGCAGCATTTTTAAACATCCGGTTTAAATGAAGATGTTAGCGGGCCGCGCGTGCCAGCAGCTGCGCTTCAGGCTGCCGCTGCAACCGCAGAATACGCCAGACCATCATAATCGCGCTGGAGGTCAGGCCAATAATAAAGCCTGTCCAGAAGCCCGCCGGGCCCATCGGCGCCACCACCCAGTCCGTTAATGCCAGAATGTAACCGCTGGGCAGGCCCAGCACCCAGTAAGCGATAAAAGTGATAAAAAAGATGGCGCGCGTATCTTTATAGCCGCGCAGAATGCCGCTGCCGATAACCTGAATCGAATCGGAAAACTGATAAATTGCGGCCAGCAGCATCAGCTGAGCCGCCAGCGCCACCACGGCCGGATTCTGATTATAAAGCAGCGCGATTTGCTCGCGAAACACCACCGTGAACAGCGCCGTCAGCAGCGACAGCGACATGCCCACGCCCTGCGCCGTCCATGCCGCTACGCGAGCGCCTTCGGTCGAGCCCTGACCAAGCCGGAAACCCACGCGGATAGTGGTGGCTGCGCCAAGAGAAAGCGGCAGTACAAACATCAGCGAGCTGAAGTTCAGCGCTATCTGGTGACCCGCCACCTCGACGATGCCCATCGGCGACACCAGCAGCGCGACGACGGCGAACAGCGTCACCTCAAAGAACAGCGCCAGCGCGACGGGAAGGCCGAGTTTAAAGAGGCGGGAAAGCGCCTTCGCATCGGGCGGACTGAACCGATCCGCCAGGCGGATATCGCGCATGGAAGAGGCACGCGAAACCCATATTTTCATCGCGATAAACATTACCCAGTACACGGACGCCGTCGCCACGCCGCAGCCGACGCCGCCAAGCGCGGGCATCCCGAAATGGCCGTAGATAAAAATATAGTTAACCGGAATATTCACCAGCAGCCCGAGAAAGCCCATCACCATGCCCGGCTTGGTTTTGGCGAGGCCTTCGCACTGGTTGCGCGCGGTCTGGAAAAACAGATAACCCGGCGCTCCCCACAGCAGCGCATGAAGATAGCCTACGGCTTTATCCGCCATCACGGGATCGATATTTTGCATAGAACGGATAACATAGCCGGCGTTATACAGCACAACCATAACCAGCAGGGAAGCGAAGGCGGCCAGCCAGTACCCCTGACGAACCTGGAAAGCGATACGATCGCGGCGGCCCGAGCCGTTGTACTGCGCCACAACCGGCGTGAGCGAAAGCAGCAAACCGTGGCCGAACAGAATGGCGGGCAGCCAGATAGATGTGCCGACCGCAACGGCAGCCATATCCGTTGCGCTGACGTCGCCGGCCATCACCGTATCCACAAAGCCCATAGCGGTTTGCGCAACCTGCGCAAAAATTACCGGAATTGCCAGCGCCAGCAATTGACGCGCCTCGGTCAGATACTTCTGCACATATACACCTGTTTTTTAACTGAAGGGAGAAAGACTATTTGGTATAGTTTTAAGATCAGACAAGAATAGCGAAAAATCCACCGAGGTCATAATTATGTTTACCGGTATTGTGCAGGGCACCGCAGAGGTGTTGGCAATTGAAGAGAAACCGAATTTTCGCACGCATATTGTCCGCCTGCCGGACGAGCTGCTGCCGGGACTGGAGCTGGGCGCTTCCGTATCTCACAATGGCTGTTGCCTGACGGTGACCGGGGTTGACGGCAACCGCGTCAGTTTTGACCTGGTAAAAGAGACGCTGCGTATTACCAACCTGGGGGATTTAAAGCCCGGTGATATTGTTAACGTAGAGCGCGCGGCGAAATTCAGCGATGAAATCGGCGGCCATTTAATGTCCGGTCATATTATGACTACCGCCGAAATCTGCAAAATCCTGACGTCTGAAAATAACCGCGAAATATGGTTTAAGCCGCAGGACAGCGAGCAGATGAAATATATTCTGCATAAAGGCTTTATTGGGATTGACGGCATCAGCCTGACGGTTGGCGAAGTCACCAAAAGCAAATTCTGCGTGCATCTGATCCCGGAAACGCTGGCAAGAACCACGCTGGGCGGCAAGCGGCTGGGCGACAGGGTGAATATTGAAATCGATCCGCACACCCAGGCGATTGTGGAAACCGTTGAGCGCGTGCTGGCGCAGCGTGAAGCAGCGCTGCTGGCGGCGGCCGCTGCGGAAATTCAGCCGGAAGAGTAATAAACAAGGTCGGCTTAGTGGCCGACCTTGTCCGCTAGTGCGGTACGCGCAATCCGCCCTCTTTACCGTGGGTAAAGACCACCTGCCAGAGCTGAATATCCCGCGCGCGGAAAGCGCCCGCACAGGCGTTAAGATAGTAGCTGAACATGCGCTTAAAGCGTTCGCCATATTTATCCGCCAGCTGCGGCCACGCCGCTAAAAAGCGCTGGTGCCAGGCCATCAGCGTCAGATCGTAATCCGCCCCAAAGTTGTGCCAGTCTTCCATCACAAAATGCGGTTCGTGCGCCTCGGCAATATGGCGTACGGAAGGCAGGCAGCCGTTAGGGAAAATATATTTATCGATCCACGGATCGACATTATCGTCCGTTTTGTTCGCACCAATGGTATGCAGCAAAAAGATGCCGTCCGGCTTCAGATTGCGATCGACCACGTTAAAATAAGTGGCGTAATTTTTTGGCCCGACGTGCTCAAACATACCAACGGAAACGATGCGGTCAAACTGCTGATCGAGGTCACGGTAATCCTGTAGCAGGATGGTGACGTCCAGCCCTTCACCACGTTGCTGCGCCAGCTTCTGCTGCTCGGCGGAGATCGTCACGCCTGTCACCTTGACGTTGTAATGCCGCGCCGCATAAGCCGCCAGCCCGCCCCAGCCGCAGCCGATATCAAGCAGCGACATCCCGGGTTCCAGCTGAAGTTTCTCGCAGATCATTTTTAATTTAGCCTGCTGCGCCTGCTCCAGCGTTTCCGCCTCTTTCCAGTAGCCGCAGGAGTATTGCATGTAGGGGTCAAGCATCAGCGTAAAAAGGTCATTACCAAGGTCATAATGCTCTTTGCCGACAATCCAGGCGCGCTTGCGGGATTGCAGATTAGTGAGGCGCGCGGCGGCGATGCGCAGCGTATCTTTAAAATGGCGAGGAAGCTGCTGATCCAGCTTAGCCAGCAGCACGCGGTGAAAAAACATATCCAGCTGCTCGCACTCCCACCAGCCGTCCATATAGCTTTCGCCCAGGCCCAGCGATCCTTCCTGCATCACGCGTTTAAAAAAATCGGGATGGGTCACCTGAATATCCCAGGGACGGGTGCCGTTAATTTCGATATCCGCGTTGCGTAACATTTCCTGGGCGATTCGATACCACTGATTTTCTTCCAGGCTCACTTCTTCTATACACGATGAACTCATAGCTTCTCCATCACCCTTCGTGATTGAAACCTGAGAAAAAGAATCATCAATTTCCACAGGGTTTGAGAAAACGCACGCTTAGCCGTGCGCCTGATATCCGGCGTTACAGAGGATTGAACTGAAACCTACAGAATGAGGGTGACGCCTGCCACAAAAGAGAACACCCGGACAACCCTGTCAGGAATCAAAAAAATGATACAAAGTTGTTATGAATTATTGCCTGAAATTGAGTATATGCTCACCTCAGGCAATATTCAACGCCTTATCGTTAGGACGCTAACTAAATAGATTCAGCCAGTTAACGACGGCTCTGAGCGTGGGTCAGGGGAGCGTTGGCTAACGTCGTCCTTTGTAAAATATAGCCAATAATTGTCAAAAACACAGTACTGAGCATGACCAGCGACGTGGTGGCGAGCGGGTTAGCAATAAAACCGGAAACAATCATGCTGGCGACGAAGCAGAGACCAAGCTGCAGCGTGTTTTGCAGCGCGGCTGCTTTACCGCTGGCCTGCGGAAAAGGCAGCAGCGCATTCGCCACCACAATCGGATAGATAGCGCCGTTGGCCAGCGCCATACCGCAAAACGGCAGCAGCAGCGCCCAGGTCGAAGGCGTTTCCACCTGTGCGGCGATGAAAAACGCGCCCACGCTGAGGGCATACAGCGTCAGCAGCCAGGGCAGCAGCGAAGCGCCTTCGGTCTGCTTCAGCAGTGCCCGACAGCCGTAGCCGCCGGCGAGAAAGGCCAGCGTCTGCGGCACGTAGCTAAGGCCGATATCGCCCGGCGACATGCCCAGTTCGGCCAGAATAAATGGCGAACCGGTCAGCCAGGCGAAAAAGCTGGCGGAGCAGGCGGCGTAAATCAGCACGTTGCCGCTCCAGATCGGCGACTTCAGCAGCGTGAAGAAACCCACTTTCGCCTCTTCCTTATGCTCTTTTGGAGCAGGCGTCGACAGAAAAAGCGTGGCGACCAGCAGGATCAGGGCCAGCAGCAGCAGCGCCAGGAAAATCGACCGCCAGGCAAAGTGGTTCAGCAGCCAGGCACCCAGCAGCGGGGCCAGCGCCGGCGACAGCGCCACCAGCGGCATAATAGTGGCAAACACGCGGTTGGCCTGCGCGCCGGAATAGCGATCGATCACCAGCGCCTGCCAGCTGACGGCGGCGGCGCAAATGCCTACCGCCTGTAAAAAGCGCAGCGTCAGCAGCATGGTGGTGGATTCCGCCCACCACATTGCGCCGCAGCTGACGGCAAACAGCCCCAGCCCCATCAACAGCACCGGCTTGCGGCCAATGCGGTCGGAAAGCGGCCCCCAGAACAGCTGCGCGCTGGCAAACCCGGCCAGGAACAGGCTGAGGCTGGCGCTGATGACGCCCGCTTCGGTTTGCAAATCCTGCTGCATCGCCGTAAAGGCGGGCAGATACATATCGGTGGCAAGAAAACCCGCAACGCTGAGCAGCGCGAGGTAAAGTAAAAATCCTTTCGACGGCATGAGATTTTGCTCTTTTTTATCAGGTGAATAGCGGACGGCAGTGTAAAAGAGTGCGATAGCGGTTGTGAAACGGTAATATTTGCGTCTTGCGTTCAAAAATTTTGCAGGAAGAATATGTGGTCAGAACACTCGCTTGAGGTGATTGATGCGGTCGCCCGAACCGGCAGCTTTACCGCCGCAGCGGCGGAGCTGCATCGCGTTCCGTCCGCCATCAGCTATACCGTGCGCCAGCTGGAAGAGTGGCTGGCGGTGCCGCTGTTCGAGCGGCGTCACCGGGACGTGGTCTTAACGGCGGCGGGCGAGGTCTTTATTCAGGAAGGGCGGAGTGTTATCAAAAAAATGCTTGCCACGCGACGCCAGTGTCAGCAGGTCGCCAACGGCTGGCGCGGCCAGCTGAATATTGCCGTCGATCGCATTGTTAAAACCGCGCGTACGCGCCAGCTGGTGGTGGATTTTTACCGACATTTTCCCGATATGGAACTGCATCTTTCACCGGAGGTATTCAACGGCGTATGGGATGCGCTGGCCGACGGCCGGGTTGACGTGGCGATAGGCGCGACGCAGGCCATTCCGGTCGGCGGACGCTTCGCCTTTCGCAATATGGGAATGCTCAACTGGCGCTGCGTGGTGAAGGCGGATCATCCGCTTGCGCAACACCGGGAGAAGGTTAGCGAGGAGGCGATCCGGGAGTGGCCTTCGCTGGTGCTGGAAGATACCTCGCGCGCGCTGCCGAAAAGAACCACCTGGACGCTGGATAATCAGCGACGGCTGGTCGCGCCGGACTGGGAGAGCGCGTTTGATTGCCTGCTGGCCGGGCTGTGTGTCGGCATGGTGCCGGGGCATCTTGCGCAACCGCTGCTGCAAAACGGCTCGCTGTGCGAACTGAGGCTGGATCCGCCTTTTCCGGATAGCCCCTGCTGCGTCAGCTGGTCGGAACAGCAGGCGTCGCCAGCGCTGCGCTGGCTGCTGGATTATTTAGGCGAAACGGAAACGCTGAACAGCGAATGGCTGCGGGAGGCGTAAAAGACGGGCGGCGGATGGCCGCCCGTGCGCTTAGCGACGGTAGTCGAGGAAAGGGCCGTCCGCTACGGAGCGACGTTCAATCAGCGTCGGATGCACTTCAATCGTCTGCGGCTCTTCGCGTTTGCTGGTAATACGATCGAGCAGCATATTGAAGGCCGTTGCGCCCAGACGCTCTTTCGGCTGGTGGACGGTGGTCAGCGCGGGGGTAAAGTAGCGCGAGTTGCGCACGTTATCATACCCGATCACCGAAATATCCTGCGGTACGCGCAGGCCCATCTCGTCTGCGGCGCAAATCGCGCCCATCGCCATCACGTCGCCGCCGCAGAATACCGCGGTAGGACGCTGTTTTTGCGCCAGCAGCTGCTGCATGGCGCGATAGCCCGATTCCGGCTCAAAATCGCCCTGAACCAGCCACTCTTCGCGCAGCGTAATCCCCGCTTCGTTCAGCGCCTTGAGGAAGCCGGCATGACGACCGCCGCCGGTATTGCGCTCCATATGGCCCGGGATCACGCCGATATCGCGGTGGCCGCGATCGATCAGATAGCGGCCTGCCAGATAACCGCCTTCAAAAGCGTTATCGAGAATAGTGTCGGTAAAATCGCCGCGCGACTCGCCCCAGTCCATGACGACCATCGGGATGTTGCGGTGATCTTCCAGCATCTTAATCAGCTCATCCGGGTACTCGGCGCACATGACCAGCAGGCCATCGACGCGTTTTTGCGCCATCATCGACAGATAGGCCTGCTGCTTTTCCAGTTCGTTATGCGCGTTGCCCAAAATCAGCGTATAGCCTTTGGCAAAACAGCTGTGTTCAACCGCCTCAATAAT
Source organism: Erwinia wuhanensis (assembly GCF_030484085.1). Classification (NCBI taxonomy): domain Bacteria; kingdom Pseudomonadati; phylum Pseudomonadota; class Gammaproteobacteria; order Enterobacterales; family Erwiniaceae; genus Erwinia; species Erwinia wuhanensis. The sequence goes on along the minus strand of NZ_JAUJUH010000001.1, from coordinate 773,693 downwards.
TTCGGCGAAATAGGGCGCCTCGCTGGAGGTCGCCAGCAGGCCAATGGTTTTGGTGTTATTGACCTTCAGGCTGCGGGCCACGGCGCTGGGCGAATAGTGCAGCGCTTTGATCGCTGCCCAGACGGCTTCCCGCGTGTCTTCAGCGACAAAGCGGGTTTTATTAATGACGTGGGACACCGTGGTGGTTGAGACACCGGCGCGTTTGGCCACATCTTTTATGGTTGCCATGGAAAAAGACTCCTGCGCTGTTCAGTAAGTCACTGAAAAGCGGTTTGTTAAACGATTGCCTGGAATGATGATAATCCTGATATAAGTTGCGCATAATTTGTTGCGGAATGGTTATAACAGGAGGGAGTTCAGGGTGGCGAAACAGACTTGAGCAGAACATCATGTCGGCTAAATGCCTGTTGCGCAACAAACCGTGGATTCTAACAAGAGCAGGCGCAGAACACGAGGGTTTTAGGGCAACAGGCGAAAATTTTGCGCAAATAAGAGTAAACCGGCCCGGATCGTTTGCGCGATCCGGGCCTCCAGCCTACTGAGTGGGCTAGCGGATAGTTTTCGGCGTCATGACGCGGCGAGCGCCGACGTAGTGCTGCTCCCAGTAATCTTCGCTGAGCATACTCACCTGGATATCCTTGCCGGTACGCGGCGACTGGATAAACTTGCCGTTGCCCAGGTAAACGCCAACGTGATCCGCCGAGGCGCGGCCGTTGATGCTGAAAAATACCAGATCGCCTTTTTCCAGCTCGTTGCGCTTGATCGAAGCCGCATCCCGCAGATGGTACATTTCGTTAGCGGTGCGAGGGATCTTAAACTTCACCAGATCTTTATAGGCATACCAGACCAGACCGCTACAGTCGAAACCGGTCTTGGGCGAGGTGCCGCCCCAGAGATAGGGCTTGCCCAGCTGGTTCATCAGCTTGCTCATCGCCGTTTCGCGGGCTTTCTGATAGCGGGCGCGATGCGCTTTGCTGAGCTTAAGCGGGGCCGAGGCCGAGCCGCTGGTTAAGGCTTCCGTCTCTTCGTTGCGCAAGCGATGACGACCATAGCGTTTCTTGGGCGGCAGCGCAGCGGCGACGGTCTGCGTTTTTTTGCGCAGCTTAAACTTTTTAGCAAGGGGCGAACGGCTTTTGGTTGGGCTGGCTTCTTTTACTTTACGTGTAGAGGTTTTCACCGGGCGGCGCTTGCGGCGATCGTCTTCACGAGCAGGCGTGGCGCTGTCTGCTTTGTGGTGGTCCGCTTTAACGGCAGCGTGTGGCGATGCGTGCGCCACAGACATAAACAGCTGGGCAAAGGCCAGCATCAGCAACGTGATGAGTAAACGCATCTTTACCATTAACAGTTTGTGCTCCCGCCAGTGGCAAGAGCATGGCTAAATAAGGAGATCTGCGCCTGGGCAGTCAGTCAGGACGATTCTAATCGAACTCTTTACTAAAAAGTAAGGCCTTTTTTGTTTCAATCGTCGCAAAGCGGTAAAAGCTGTAAAATTTAGCCTGTTCAAACATTTATCTGCGCAAATTTGCCGCTGATATTTACAGTTAACGCAGCGCCGCCGGACCGAAAATGGTATTTTAACATTTTGTTTTCCGACCGTAGCGTCAGTGGGCGACTGAAAATGACATTTTCATCACGCTCGCAGACTCGCTACACTATACAGACACGAAGTAGCCGATTGAGGAAGGCATTTATGAGCACCATTGAGAAGATTGAGCGCCAGATCGCAGAAAACCCGATTCTGCTGTATATGAAAGGTTCCCCAAAACTGCCAAGCTGCGGCTTTTCCGCGCAGGCCGTACAGGCGCTGTCCGCCTGCGGCGAGCGTTTCGCCTATGTCGATATCCTGCAGAATCCGGAAATTCGTGCTGAGCTGCCTAAATACGCCAACTGGCCGACTTTTCCACAGCTGTGGGTAGACGGCGAGCTGGTCGGCGGCTGCGACATCATTATTCAGATGTTTCAGGCGGGCGAACTGCAGCAGCTGATCAAAGAGACGGCGCAGAAATATCCTTCCGACGCGGCAGAATAAAACGTTGCGCTAAGCGAAGAGACTATCGGACAGGCCTGACAATGCGTCAGGCCTGTTTTTTTTAGTCGAGGTTCGCCGTTTCCGCCAGCGGCCAGCCGCCCAGACGTTTCCAGCGATTAACCAGCTCACAGAACAGATCGGCCGTCTGCACGGTATCATACAGCGCGGAATGCGCCTGCGAACTGTCGAAAGGCATTCCGGCGGCCGTACAGGCTTTCGCCAGCACCGTTTGCCCCAGCACCAGGCCGCTCAGCGCGGCGGTATCAAAGGTGACAAACGGGTGGAAAGGATTACGCTTCAGCCCGGCTCTTTCCGCCGCGGCATTCATAAAATTCAGATCGAAAGTGGCGTTATGAGCCACCATGACGGCACGATTGCAGCCCTGATCTTTGATACCTTTGCGCACGGCTTTAAAGATGGCGTGCAGCGCTTCGTACTCGCTGACCGCGCCGCGCAGCGGATTGGCAGGATCGATGCCGTTAAAGGCCAGCGCTTCGGGTTGCAGAACAGACCCTTCGAACGGCTCAACGTGAAAATGGAGCGTTTCGTCTTTCTCCAGCCAGCCATCGTCGTTCATTTTCAGCGTGACGGCGGCCACTTCCAGTAAGGCGTTGGTTTTGGCGTCGAAACCGGCGGTTTCAACATCGATCACTACCGGATAAAAACCGCGAAAACGGCTGCTGAGGGCGTTAAGTTCGTTCGATTCGGACATCAGGATCTCACAGGCGAAAATTGAGCGCGTATTATGGCAAATTTCGGCATGGGTTGCAGCAGGGGAAGGGGAAAGAAGGGTGCCGGGAAGGCACCCCGACGCGTTACGCGCCCAGGCCGTGGCCCGCGTGTTTGTTTTCGATCAGTTCGATTTTATAGCCGTCCGGATCTTCCACAAAGGCGATAATGGTGGTGCCGCCTTTAACCGGGCCGGCTTCACGAGTTACGTTGCCGCCTTCGTTGCGGATACGGTCGCAGGTAGCCGCCACGTCGTCCACGCCCAGCGCGATATGGCCGTAGGCATCGCCCAGGTCATATTTATCCACGCCCCAGTTATAGGTCAGCTCAATCACCGCGCCTTCGCTCTCTTCGGTATAGCCTACGAAAGCCAGCGTGTATTTATATTCGGTGTTTTCACTGGTGCGCAGCAGGCGCATGCCCAGAACTTTAGTATAGAAATCAACGGAGCGTTGCAGATCGCCAACGCGCAGCATGGTGTGAAGTAAGCGCATAACATCCTCTTTGAACAAACGTTATCATCCGATAACAAGCATAGCCTGAATTCCTGCCGTTACGGGAACCAGCAGGCATTCCCGGCGGTAAAACGTCCTTCAGGTCGTTTTACCCGCGTGAGAGAATAGCAGCTATAGCCTGGCGGAAACCAGGAAATGCGTGCTTTCTCGCGCCGTCAGACGTCGGACGGCGATAAAACCCGCAGGCGCTTACAGGAACGGATAGTCCGTGTAGCCTTCTGCGCCGCCGCCGTAAAAGAGTTCCGGGCGTTGCTCGTTCAGCGGCGCGTTCTGCCGCAGGCGCTCGACCAGATCCGGATTGGCTATGTAGTCGCGGCCAAAGGCTACGGCGTCGATCAGGCCTTGTTCAATCAGCGCTTCCGCTTTCTCAGCGCTGTAGCCGCCTGCGCCCACAATCACGCCGGGATAAGCGGCGCGGATCGCCTCGCGGAAGGCATCGCTGTAAGGCTTGCCGCCCGCCCAGTCCGGTTCTGAAATATGCAGATAGGCCAGATTGCGCTTCGCCAGCTCGCCGATGTAGTAAAGCGCGGCGGCTTCCTGATCTTCGCCGTTATCCAGACCGTTAAACGGCCCGAGCGGCGAAATACGAATGCCGATCCGGTCGGCGCGCCAGCCGTCAATGGCCGCATCCACCACTTCCAGCGCAAAGCGCGTGCGATTTTCCACGCTGCCGCCGTAGGCATCCGTGCGCTGGTTAGACGCGGGCGAAATAAACTGATGCATCAGGTAACCATGCGCGGAATGCAGCTCCACCAGGTCAAAATCCGCTTCGCGCGCGTTGATCGTGGCCTGACGGAAATCGTTGATCACGTCGTCGATCTCATCCAGACGCAGCTCGCGCGGCGTGGAGGTCGCTTCACGGATCGTCCGGCCCTGGTCATCGCGCAGAGAGGTGCGGGTTTCGGCATTAATGGCGGAAGCCGAAACGGGCGCTTTACCTTCCGGTTGCAGGCTGCTGTGGGAGATGCGTCCGGTATGCCAAAGCTGTACCGAACTGTGGCCGCCTTCCTGATGGATACCGGCATTAATCGCTTTCCACGCGGCGATCTGCTCGGCGGTATGCAGGCCTGGCGCGCCGGCGTAGCCTTTTGCCTGGAAGGAGATCTGCGTGGCTTCGGTGATGACCAGTCCGGCGCTGGCGCGCTGGCGATAGTATTCACCCATCAGCGGCGTAGGAATATCGCCCGGTTCGATGCTGCGCAGGCGCGTCAGCGGCGCCATAAAGATGCGGTTGGGCACCACAATCGCGCCAAGTTTTAAAGGGGTAAAAAGTTTTTTCAGCTGCATTTATCGCTCCTGGGAAACCGGCTGCCAACCGCCGATACGGCGGTGGCAAAGCCAAAATTTTCAGTGACTATTGAGCGTAGTAGAGAAATTGCCGCTACCTGCAACGGTACGGCACGATCGGATCATATCCAGCGCGGGCTGGTACTCTTTGGTTTCAATATTCATCATTCCCAGCAGCGTATGGAAAACGTTGTCCTGCGACACCGCCGCGCCGGAAGCCTGCCGCAGGCAGGTACTATTGATGCCAAAGGCGCTGGCGTAGCCGTCAGAAAGCCACAGCAGAAAGGGAATATGCGTCTGCTGAGTGGGCGCAATCAGATAAGGCGCGCCGTGCAGATACATCCCGCGTTCGCCCAGCGATTCACCGTGATCGGAAAGATAAATCAGCGCGACGTTGTAGCGGCTGCTGTAGGTCTTCAGCAGGCCGATGGTGTCATCCAGCATTGAATCGGTATAGACGAGCGTATTGTCATAGGTATTGACCAGCGCCTGGCTGTCACAGTCCTGGATCTGGTTACTGTCGCAGGTCGGAGTAAAGGGCCTCTTGTCGGCCGGATAGCGCCGGTAGTAAGCCGGGCCGTGGCTGCCCATCTGATGCAGCACAACTACCGTGTCGTTTTTCATGCTGTCCAGATAGCGATCCAGCCGCCACAACAGCACGTCGTCAAGGCAGTAATCGTCACGGCAAAAGTTCTTCAGCTGCCAGCGCGTCATGTCGGTATGCGGCACGCGGTCACAGGCGCCCTTACAGCCGCCGTCGTTTTCCCGCCACAGCACGCTGACGCCCGCATGGGCCATTACGTCCAGTAGCCCTTCCTGATGGCGCGCCAGGCTGGCATCGTAATGCTCGCGCGGCATATTGGAAAACATACAGGGTACGGAAATGGCCGTTTCCGTCCCGCACGAAGTGGCGTTGGGATAATAGATGACGTTATCTTTTGCCAGCTTCGGATTAGTGTTGCGCGCATAGCCGCCGAGTGAAAAATTTTCCGCCCGCGCCGTTTCGCCCAGCACAAACACCACCAGCGTTTTTTTCTGCTGCGCTAAAATCTGCGGGCCTTTACGTGCATCCTGGCCGATTTTAATCAGCGTGCGATCGCCGTCAAACCAGCGATTATCAATATAGTGGCCAATGCCGCTGACGATATTGACCGGCGTAATCATTTTCACCAGGCCTTTATTGTTACGGATAAGCGAGGCGTAATCTTTATAAAACAGCGCGGCGACCAGCAGGATCGCCAGCAGCGCCGCCAGGGCCGTGCCGGTGCGAAAAGCGATATTCATCCACCATGGACGCCGCGTCACAATCCTGACCCGCCAGATAAGCAGCGCGGGTAGCAGGCCCAGCAGAAGCAGCCAGAGGATATAGCGCAGGCTGAACAGGGCGGTCGCTTCCTGCAGATCCGTTTCAAACACGTTCTGGATCATATTGGTGTCGATAACGGTGCCAAAGCTGTAAATAAAATAGTTGGCCGCCGCGCTGACGATAGCCAGAAAAATTAACAGGGGTTTTCTGATCCACGGCAGGGCGGCCACGCTAAAAATAAACAGAAATCCGCAGAACAGCACCAGCGGCATGGTGGCAGCGAAAAAATAATCCTTCAGCTCGCTGTAAGGGATACGCTCCCACGCGTGAAAAAAGAACAGCGCATTCGGGATAAGCGTAAAAAACAAGGCAGCATAAAAGTTAAAACTGATTTCATTGCAGCGTAAAGCAGTCAGCTTCATAAAGGTTCATCAGCAGTAAGCGGTGAATGAGCATAGCTTTGTTAGCACAATTAAACATTAACTGAGGCTAAACGATGTTAAAAGACTAACATTAATATTACATTTGAATTTTCCCTGCATAAGGAGCGACGTTGGCCGAACAACTGGAGTTTTTCCCCGTTCCCAGCCCGTGCCGGGGGATCTGTCAGAGCGACGATCGCGGCTACTGCCGTGGCTGCCTGCGTAGCCGCGAGGAGCGCTTTAACTGGATGAAGTTCAGCGATGCGCAAAAACGCGAGGTGCTGCGGCTTTGTCGTCTGCGCTGGCAACGACTGTATCGTGTCGGCAAACCGGCCGAGCCGGACGAACCGGAACAGCCTTCTTTGTTTTAGTAGACAGATTCTTATGCAGTTCTGCAAATAGCGGCCAGGCTTATAGCTTCCACAGCAAAATGTGAGGAAGTGTAATGAGACGTATAAACCTGCTTATGGTATCGCTGGCCTTTTGCGGCCTGGCCCAGGCCGCCAGCGAAAAAGTCGATATCAGGCTTGCCACCCCTGAAGGCGCGGGCGACAGTATTGGCCAGGTAACGATAGCAGAAACGGCCTATGGCCTGAGCTTTACGCCGCAGCTGAAAGATTTACCTGCGGGTATTCACGGCTTTCACGTACACGCCAACGGCAGCTGCGATCCAAAAACCACCGACGGGAAAGCGGTTGCCGCAGGCGCGGCGGGCGGCCATCTCGATCCGCAAAAAACCGGCAAGCATCTGGGACCGTGGCAGGATGGTCATCTGGGCGATTTACCGGCCCTTTATGTGAGCGCCGACGGCACGGCGACCTATCCGGTGCTGGCGCCGCGCATTAAAAAACTGTCGGATATTAAAGGCAAAGCGCTGATGGTGCATGCCGGCGGCGATAACCATGCCGATCATCCTGCGCCGTTGGGCGGCGGAGGCGGCCGTTTCGCCTGCGGGGTGATCTAACCAAACCGCCGCCGCTCGTCGCGGCGGCAGGTTTATTGCTTAACGCACCACGCTAATATGATCGACTTCGATTTCGGTATGCCCGCCATTTTTATCCACGTCGCCGACCACGCGCACGGTTTTGCCAATCGCTACGTGATTGTCTTCCCACTCGTCATCATCAATGTCGATGCGGATTTTCCCGGTGCTGTCCTGCAGCCAGTAAAGATCGTCGTCGCCTGCATGTCCGGTGATTTTGCCTGTCAGCACCACGCGAGTATCATCGCGCAGCGTTTTCGCCTCTTTAACCGTGACGGTTTTTGCCGCGTGAGCATAAGCCGGCAGAGAACAGGCGAGCAGAAGAACGGTAGCCAGAATTTTTTTCATCATGATCCCTCATTCGTTAAACTCCATGTAAGCGTGGCCCAGTATAAATGAAAAATTCGGTGTTATGTCAATGTCGAAGCCTGCTGCAGCTGTGAGAGCGAGCAGTAAAGCCGCCAGGCAATACCCGCCAGTTCCGTTTCGCTTTTTGTTTTGCCCGCCGCCAGCAGATCCAGATTTTCCTGCAGTTCCTTTAACGTCTCTTCCAGCGCGTGCTGCTGTACGCCTTTACCGCTGATAATACGATGCAGATTGCTCAGCATGGCGTCCCGCACCGCCAGCAGTGCGGGCGAATCACACTGCCAGTCGCGCAGCTGCCAGACAATGTGCGAACAGTTCAGCAACACCACGCCCCAGCGCAGCAGCCACAGCCTGGCCGGCTCGTCACGGCTGGCGTTCAGCTGGTTGACCCGATAGTAAATCAGCGACTCAAAGCGGCTCTGGCTAAGGTGCGGCCTGCGGCTGAGCTGATCGAGAAACTCGCGGCGCAGCGCCCGGATATGGCGGCGGCTGCGCCGCTTGTCGGAACTGGGCCGCAAAATAAGAAAAGCCAGCCACGCAAGCAGCACGCCGCACACCTTGGCGATATTATTGTTAATAAAGCTTTGATAGTCATAGGTGGGCGGATTGGTAACGGCAAGAAACGAGCCGCCAAACACAATCAGCTGGCCCCACAGCGCGGCGCGCTTTTTCTGCTGCACCTTGAAAAGCTGTAGCGTGACCAGCAGCGGAAACAGCAGCAGCAAAAACTGCCACAGCACGCTGATTTGCACCATCAGGCCGAACTTGATGATAAAGCTGAACACGGAAAGCAGCAGCAGCGTTTTCAGCAGCAGCGACACGCTGCTGACGGGCGAAGGCACGGAGGAGTAGAGCACGCAGCTGATGGCGGCCAGCGTTAACGCTGCCGAGCCCGCATCCCACTGGGTGGCGATGGTAAAAGCGCAGCCCAGCACGATCACGCTAAAGGTGCGCAGGGCGCTCCAGCTGGCTTCCGCGCTGTCGCTGTGCCTGGCGAGCGCCGGGGCGGCGGGCGGTGCGAGGCGGGTATCGTTGTCGGCCTGTTCAAACAGCCGCAGCCAGCGGCGGATATTCAGCCACAGCCAGCAGAAATAGCGCAGACGATGCCAGAAAGCCTGATAGCGATAGTCGCTTTGATCCTGCGGCGCGGCGCTGGCGAGCAGTCGCGCCAGACGATATTTATCGCAGTCGGCGCTCGCCAGCTCATCCAGCAGCTGCTGTACAACGGTATAGAGGCCTTCCGGCGCGTCGGGCCAGTTCAGCAGCATTCGGCGCAGGCTGGAGATCACGCTGGTGAGGCGCAGCTGCTGATGCAGGATATAGTTCAGCACGTTGTTTTGCCGACGAAAGCGATAATGGCTCCAGAACGCCTGAATACGCAGCAGATTAAGCGTGAGGATCTGCCCAATAACGTTTTCATGCGCGCTACGCACATTATCGGTGCTTTCGCGTTGCAGCAGCAGTCGTCCATGATCCAGCAGGCGAAGATGCATCTCTTTCAGCGAGTTAATCAACGTCTCGCCGTCCGAGGTGCTGGGCAGGATCATCATCATCAGGCCGCCGCACAGGATGCCGGTAATCACTTCGCAAACGCGCGCCTGGGTAATCTCCCACAGATCGCCGATTTCCGTAATATTAACCGTGGTAAACACAATAATGGCGGCGGTGTAGCCCGCCAGGGAAAACGCATAGGCAACGTTATTTTGATAATGGTTCTGGATCCAGGTGCAGAGCGCCAGCCAGCCCGCGATAGCCAGCGCAAACAGCCAGGGTTCGTTCAGCGTATAGCCCGCGATCAGCAGCGCCGCGCCCGCGCCCAGCAGGCTGCCCGCAATCCTGCCCAAACTTTTGCTGATTACGCCGCCGACGGTCGGAAAACTCACCACAGCGGCGGAAGTCATCGCCCAGTAAGGCTCGTCCAGCGCCAGCGCATAGGCGATGCTCAGCGCCAGACACATCGCGAGGGCATTGCGCAACGCGTAGCGCCACTGGCCTCGGGTCGCTTTGATCCACGGCAGGTTTTGCCACTCCAGCCACTGCCAGTTCATGGCGCAACGGTGATGGTGCAGGTGGTGCCCGCTACCAGCGGCAAATCTTTTGGCCACGCGGCCAGGCGAATACGCACCGGCACGCGCTGCGCAAGGCGCACCCAGGGCACGTTCGGTTTGATATCGGGAATGAGTGAGCTGTCGCTTTCCACGCTTTGATCGTAAATAGCGCGGCCAATGCTTTCGACCTCGCCGTGCAGCACGCGGTTATCGCTGTAAAGCCGCACGGTCGCGCGATAGCCGGGACGAATATGGCGCAGCTTGGTCTCTTCAAAATAGCCCATCACATAAAAAGAGTGGCTGTCGACCAGCGCGAAGACCGGCGTTCCGCTGGTGGCATAGTTACCGGGCCGCACCACCAGATTGCTGATCCAGCCGTCGGTTGGCGCGGCGATTTGCGTCTGGGTCAGGTTCCAGCGCGCCTGTTCCAGCTGCGCCTGAGCGGCCTTTGCCGCCGCCGCCAGCGACTTCGCGTTCAGCTCGGCCGCATCCAAATCTTCTGCGGAAATTACGTTGCGTGGCAGACTCTGACGCCGCCGCGACTCATGCTGAGCCTTCAGCAGATCGGCCTGTGCCTTCGTCAGCTGCGCCTCGGCGTTCAGCACCGCGATGCGATAAGGCTCGGCGTCCAGCGTCAGCAGCGGCGTGCCTTTGGTCACGAACTGGTTATCTTTTACCAGCAGCGTTTCAATGCGCCCGGAAACCTGCGGCGTGATATTAACCAGCTCGGCGCGCACCTTACCGTCCCGCGTCCACGGTGACTGCATATAAAAATTCCATAGCCACCAGCCTGCGCAAAGCGCGGCGGCGAAGAAGATCAGCGTTGAAAAATATTTTAGCGAGTTGAATTTCATACGAATGCCATCAGTAGCCACAGCGAAGCGCTGACGCAGAGAATAAACAGGGAAAGGTCGAGCAGGGTGGGATGCCAAATCTCGCCGGAATAGATCCAGCTGCGCAACACGGGGTGGATCAGCAGCCAGAGGAAAAACCCGGCCAGCACGGCTTTAAACAGCGGCGGAAAATAGAGCGACGCGCCGAAAACCAGGTCGGTTAGCGGCGAAACAGCCGCCGTAAAAGCATTGTTCACTTAAAGCACTCCTTGTTACCCAGGTCACAGCATAGCTGTAGATTGGCATTACGCTTAATGTGAATGATATTTGTATTCTGTCCTGTAAACTCGCAGAATAGCCTGGAATGAGGCTTGATAGCTAGCAAGCTAATTATAAGGAGAGGAAATTGGATACCCCATTAGGAACGGATCTCGCAAGACTGGTGCGCATCTGGCGATCGCTAATCGACCAGCGCCTGAAACCCCTGGAGCTGACGCAGACGCACTGGGTCACGCTGCACAATATTCATCAGCTGCCGCCGGAGCAGTCGCAGATCCAGCTGGCCAAAGCCATCGGCATTGAACAGCCTTCGCTGGTGCGCACGCTGGATCAGCTGGAAGAAAAAGGGCTGATTACCCGCACCACCTGCGCCAGCGATCGTCGCGCCAAGCGCATCAAGCTGACCGAGGAAGCGGCGCCGATCATTAGCGAAGTCGAGCATGTTATCGACGCCACGCGGGATGATATTTTGGCTGGTATTTCCCAGCAGGAGATCGACCAGCTGGTGACGCTAATCGCCAGGCTGGAAAAGAATATTCTGGATCTGCAAAACCGCGAATAAAAGAACCGGCGAGCGCCGGTTCCTTTTTTAGCGTGGCGAAACGGTAATCTGACTGCCGTTGGAAGCCAGCGCGACGCGCTGCCCTACAGCGAAACGGCTGTTGCCCTGTTTCTGCACCACCATAATGGTATTACCGTCATCCTTACGGATCTCCAGCTCCACGCCCTGGATTTTGTTCATGGATCCCTGCACGCCCTGACCGCGCGTACAGTCTGTCGGAAAGGCACGTGATGGCGCTATTGATACGATGCTGGATAAAGTATTTACACGGCTGTCGCCGGGTGATACGCCCGTGCTGCACACTGACCAAGGCTGGCAGTACCAGATGACGGCTTATCAGGACAGGCTCCGGGCGGCAGGCGTGGTGCAAAGCATGTCGTGAAAGGGCAACTGCCTCGATAACGCAATAGCTGAAAGCTTTTTCGGCATGCTTAAATCCTGATGCTTCTAGCTGGAAGAATTCAGCAGCATCCCTGCTCTGAAAGAGGCCATTGACGCCTGTATCCACTACTACAACCATGAACGCATCAGTTTGCGCCTCAATGGCCTCAGCCCGGTTGAGTTCCGCTTACTTCAACATTCAACAGGTGGCAGCCTGATCGCAGAGAACACGAGACGAAGGCTGAATGTAGTCGGGGAAATGCATGTTTTATTGACTTGTCTCAATAAAATATCAAACAACATTCCATCATGAAAGATTGGACAGAGGATAATCGCCCATTCAACTAATAAGGGAATTTATTCAATGGCTATTCCGGTTTACCTATGGCTCGAAGATGACAGTGGATCTTCAATAAAGGGCAGTGTCGATGTGAATGGTCGGGAAGGAAGCATAGAAGTTAGTGAACTAATGCACTCTGTAGAACAGCCTACTGATTTTCTGACTGGGAAAGCGACTGCAAAGCGTTTACATAGCTCATATGCTTTCATGAAAGGCATCGATAGCTCATCATCTTATCTTTACAAAGCATTGTCTACAGGTCAGCCCCTAAAAAGGGCTGTATTTAAGTTCTATCGCATCAACCACAACGGATTCGAGGAAGAGTACTTCAGGACCACGCTGGAGAGCGTGAAAGTAACAGAAATAGAACCGCTCATGATGGATATAAACAATCCTCAATGGGAAAGGCATGACCATCTTGAATACGTTGATTTAGCTTATGAGAAGATCACATGGCATTATCTTGATGGCAATATTATTCATTCTGACTTATGGAAAGGACGGGCTGCATAATGGCGTGGATATATGATGTAAAAACACACACTTTTACCCGTAACGGTGAAACTTATACCGCTGACTATGCCGGAGCGACTGGATATAAAAATGATAGCTCTCAAGAATGTGTGAGCGGGAAAGGCCCTCTTCCCAGAGGGACTTATACAATCGGCTTCCCCCACAATTCCCCTCATACGGGGAAATATACGCTAAACCTTACCCCTAACCTGAGTAATGCAATGTGCGGACGCTCAGCCTTTCGCATACATGGCGCGAGCAAGAGGCATCCACTGGACTCATCCGAAGGATGTATTATCGCCCCCATCAGCGTCAGAAAGAGCATTTGGGCAAGTGGTGACAGGGAGTTAAAGGTGAAATGAAAAATATTGCCCTTGCCCTTGCTGTAATGGCTTCTCCTGCTGCTATGTCTATGCAAATGGAGGGGTTTGGTGCTAACTATTACCAGGATGATGCATCCGTTCCTGAATACAATACTAACAAGGATTTATCGCCTCACGTTATTGTTGGCGACAACGTGTTTGTTATGGAATACAGCCCCCTTGCAGACATAGCGAAAACTACTGACGTAACCATCAACAAAGGAGATCAAGCCTCATGGCTTTGCCTGAACTCAAAAGGCGTGAACTATTGGTTTATTTCTGATAACGAGATGGGGCAAGGCAATTTAACATCTATAGCAGTAGCCAGAAATGAGAGGACGAAAGGATGTTATTCTTATTCAGATGATTTAAGCGTAACAATCAAGGGGATTCCTTTATTGAATATGACATTGAAAAACATTTCATCATCATTTTCTGACACTTCAGATGCAAAAGTGTTTAGATATTGCAATGACACCAAGATTTATGGTGATTTCACACAGATGAACTGCCTTCAGTACAATCTTAAAGACAAGAATGTAGAGGGTGTAATAATTAGTCAAATTACGACTAACTGAACTTGCATAGGATTATTAAGTCCAAAACTGCCTGTGCGCAACTTTGTAGAGGATTACTGGAACATGTAAGCGATGTGGTTCTGGTTGTTCTATGAAGTCCCCTGAACATCTGCTTATGGTCAGGGGACTGCTCATAAAAAACTGTGTCTAACATTACGGGGGTGCAGTCCACTGAATGGGCTTTATCCGCACTCTGATGATCCGGCGCGAGCCGGTTCCTCGGTTAGCGTGGCGAAACGGTGATCTGGCTGCCGTTGGAAGCCAGCGCGACGCGCTGCCCTACAGCGAAACGGCTGTTACCCTGTTTCTGCACCACCATAATGGTATTGCCGTCATCCTTACGGATCTCCAGCTCCACGCCCTGAGTTTTGTTTATGGATCCCTGTACGCCCTGACCGGCCACGCCGCCGGCAATTGCGCCTGCCGCCGTCGCCAGGCTGCGGCCCGTGCCGCCGCCAACGGTATTACCCAGGAAGCCGCCGAGCACCGCGCCGCCGAGCGCGCCGATCACATTGCTGTCGTCGCCGCCCTGGATCTGGACGGGACGGACGCCAACCAGCGTGCCGTAAGTGACGCTCTGCACCTGTTTCGCTTCCGAGGCGGTGTAAACGTCGCCGGAAAGCGAGCTGTCATTGGCGCAGCCTGCTAAAGTCACACCGGTCAGTGCTACGATCATCATGCGCTTCAACATCATCAAACTCCTTTCTTTTCCATGTGCTGCAGTCAATTGCGCAGCGATCAATAACCTAATTATATGGTACAGGCAATGCCTGCTGTGTGGTTACGTCAAAAAATTGCTTTAAGCATAGCGCAGTGCGGGTAAACCTGAAATCAATGCCGGCGCGGAAAGCGCAGTAAAAGTCTGTCATCATGTAAAAATGCACAGTTAATCATAGAATTGCTGCACCGTTTTTGCGACGCTGTACCCAGGTTTGATATTCCCACAGCGGGTAAGGGACTTTGATGAGATCGGGACGTTATATAGGCGTAATGTCAGGAACCAGTCTGGACGGCGTGGACGTGGTGCTGGCCGCAATTGACCCGCAGATGGTGGCGCAGCAGGCCAGCTACTGCCATCCCATGCCGCTGGCGCTGCGCCAGGAGATCCTGGCGGTCAGCCAGGGGCAGTCGCTGACGCTTTCCCGGCTGGGGCAGCTGGATACGCGGCTGGGCCGGCTGTTTGCCGAAGCGGTACAGGCATTGATCGAGCGCGAAGGGCTGGAGAAAGAGGATATCGCCGCCATCGGCTGCCACGGGCAGACCGTCTGGCACGAGCCGCTGGGCGACGCGCCTAATACGCTGCAAATCGGCGACAATAACCAGATAGCCGCGCTGACCGGCATTACGGTGGTGGGGGATTTTCGCCGCCGGGATATGGTGTTAGGCGGACAGGGCGCGCCGCTGGTGCCCGCTTTTCATCAGGCAGTGTTGATGCATCCTGAAGAGCGGCGGATGGTGCTGAATATCGGCGGCATTGCCAACCTCTCGCTGCTGCTCCCCGGCCAGCCGGTGGGCGGCTACGATACCGGGCCGGGCAATATGCTGCTGGACGCGTGGATCTGGCGTCACCAGGGTCAGCCCTACGATCGGGACGGCGCCTGGGGCAGCAGCGGCCAGGTAGTGTATCCTTTATTGCAGCAAATGCTGGCGGATCCCTGGTTTGCGCTGGCCGCGCCCAAGTCTACCGGCAGAGAATATTTCAATCCGGCCTGGATCGACCGGCAGCTGGTTAACTTCCCCGGTCTGCCGCCGCAGGACGTGCAGGCCACGCTGGTGGAGCTGACCGCATCCACTATTGCGCAGCAGGTGATGCTGAGCGGCGGCTGCGAGCGGCTGCTGGTGTGCGGTGGCGGCGGAAAAAACCCGCTGCTGATGGCGCGGTTGAAAGCACTGCTGCCGGGCATTGAAGTCAACGCCACCGATGAGGTCGGCATTCGCGGTGACGATATGGAAGCGCTGGCTTTCGCCTGGCTGGCCTGCCGTACGCTCTCATCGCAGCCGGGCAATCTGCCTTCCGTGACCGGCGCGCGCGAAGCCTCCGTGATCGGTGCAATCTTTCCCGCTAATGTTCAGCGCTGCCGCTGAGTTATCTGAATGGAGCAAAGATGAAAAAATGTTTATTGCTGATGGCCGCGCTGCTGCTGAGCGGGTGTCTACATCAGACGCCTGAAAAAATCAGCCGGCTGCACTATCGCTGCGGCACGCTGCCGCTGTCGGTGCTGCTGGATAACGATCGTGAGGAAGTGAATCTGATTCTGGACGGCAATCCGCTGACGCTGAAGCAGCAGCCCGCCGCTTCCGGCACGCGCTATGCCGATGAAAACTACGTTTTCTGGTCAAAAGGCGACGGCGCTTTTGTGGAGCGCAACGGCAAAATCATCATTGACGACTGCCGGCTCGAAAACCGTTAACTCGTTGAAATTGATTGTGATGAGGCGCACAATGCCTCAACTCTGATAGCGGAAAATCCCATGAATGACGACAGCCTACAGCAGATTGCTCATCTGCGCCGTGAATATACTCGTGGCGGCCTGCGCCGCAAGGATCTGCCTGACGACCCGCTGGTGCTGTTTGAACAGTGGCTGAGCCAGGCGGTTGCCGCGCAGCTGCCGGATCCTACTGCCATGAGCGTGGCGACCGTGGACGAGCACGGGCAGCCTTACCAGCGCATCGTGCTGCTGAAGCATTTTGATTCGCGCGGCATGGTGTTTTACACCAATCTGGGCAGCCGCAAAGCACAGCATCTGGAAAAAAATCCGCGCATCAGCCTGCTGTTTCCGTGGCATATGCTGGAGCGCCAGGTGATGGTGCTGGGCCGCGTTGAAAAACTGTCAATGATCGACGTGATAAAGTACTTCCACAGCCGCCCGCGCGAAAGCCAGATAGGCGCATGGGTATCGAAACAGTCGAGCCGCATTTCCGCGCGCGGCGTGCTGGAAGGCAAGTTTCTGGAACTGAAGCAGAAATTTCAGCAGGGCGAGGTGCCGCTGCCGAGCTTTTGGGGCGGCTATCGCATTACCATAGACTCAATGGAGTTCTGGCAGGGCGGCGAACATCGTCTGCATGACCGCTTTTTCTACCAGCGCGACAACGAGGCGTGGAAAATCGATCGTCTGGCGCCCTGATTGCGCGAAATAATCCGTTAAGCGCTGGCACAGAGCCCGTCGGCGCTTTATTCTATACCCCTTTTTTTCATCCGCTAGCCAGCGGAGAGCTGTGTACCAGCAAAGGTGCAGACTTTTTTTACACGGAGTCACAGATGGGCAGCAGTAACCTGATTAAACAATTGCAAGAGCGTGGCCTGGTCGCCCAGGTAACGGATGAGGAAGCGTTAGCAGAGCGGCTGGCGCAAGGGCCAATCGCGCTCTATTGCGGCTTCGATCCGACCGCGGACAGCTTGCATTTGGGCCATCTGGTCCCGCTTCTCTGCCTGAAGCGCTTCCAGGATGCCGGTCACCGTCCGGTGGCGCTGGTGGGCGGCGCCACCGGTCTGATCGGCGATCCGAGCTTTAAGGCGGCCGAGCGCAAGCTGAACACCGCGGATACCGTTAACGAGTGGGTGGAAAAGATCCGCGGCCAGGTCGCGCCTTTCCTGAACTTCGACTGCGGCGACAACAGCGCCGTAGCGGCCAATAACTACGACTGGTTCGGCAGCATGAACGTGCTGACTTTCCTGCGCGATATCGGTAAGCACTTCTCCGTTAATCAGATGATTAATAAAGAAGCGGTGAAGCAGCGCCTGAACCGTGACGACCAGGGCATCTCCTTTACCGAGTTCTCCTACAATCTGCTACAGGGCTACGACTTCGCCTGCCTGAACGAGCGCTACGGCGTGGCGTTGCAGATTGGCGGCTCCGATCAGTGGGGCAACATCACCTCCGGTATCGATCTGACTCGTCGTCTGCATCAGAACCAGGTGTTTGGCCTGACCGTTCCGCTGATCACTAAATCCGACGGCACCAAGTTCGGTAAAACCGAAGGTGGCGCGGTGTGGCTGGACGCGAAGAAAACCAGCCCGTACAAATTCTACCAGTTCTGGATCAATACCGCGGACGCCGACGTTTACCGCTTCCTGAAGTTCTTTACCTTTATGAGCATTGAAGAGATCAATGCGCTGGAAGAAGAAGACAAAAACAGCGGTAAAGCGCCTCGCGCCCAGTATGTGCTGGCGGAGCAGGTCACGAAGCTGGTGCACGGCGAAGAAGGCCTGACCGCCGCGCAGCGCATTACCAAAAGCCTCTTTTCCGGCAGCCTGGCGGAAATGACCGAAGCGGACTTTGAGCAGCTGGCGCAGGACGGGATGCCGTTTGTTGAGCTGGAAGCCGGTCAGGATCTGCAACAGGCGATGGTCGACGGCGATTTAGCGCCGTCTCGCGGCCAGGCGCGTAAGCTGATCGAATCGAAAGCGGTAAGTATCAACGGTGACGTGCAGCTCAGCGCGGAATACGCGTTTGCACCGACAGATCGCCTGTTTAATCGCTTTACGCTGCTGCGCCGTGGTAAAAAGAACTACTGTCTGATCGTCTGGAAATAATGCTTCAGGCGTGAACAGACAAAGGCGCGTCCTGAAGCAGGGGCGCGCCAGCCCGCTTTTAAGCATCCCGTCCCTTTTTTCCGGCAAGGTTTCCATGAAAAACATTCTCTCCGTCCAGTCGCACACCGTTTTCGGCCATGCCGGCAACAGCGCCTCGGAATTCCCGATGCGCCGCATGGGCGCAAACGTTTGGCCCCTGAATACCGTACAGTTTTCTAATCATACCCAGTACGGCCAGTGGACCGGCGTGGTCATGCCTGCCAGCCACCTGACCGATATCGTCAGCGGCATTGCGGCTATCGACCGGCTGAAAACCTGTGATGCCGTGCTCAGCGGCTATCTTGGCTCCGCAGAGCAGGGCGAGCAGATCCTCGAAATCGTTCGTCAGGTGAAAGCGGCTAATCCCGACGCCTGGTACTTCTGCGATCCGGTAATGGGTCATCCTGAAAAGGGCTGCATCGTTGCGCCCGGCGTGGCGGAGTTTCATGCCCGCAGCGCGCTGCCCGCCAGCGATATTATTGCGCCGAACCTGCTGGAGCTGGAGCTGCTCAGCGGTCATGAGGTCAACAGCGTGGAGCAGGCTATCGCCACCGCGCGCGAGCTGATCGCCAAAGGGCCGAAAATCGTGCTGGTGAAGCATCTGGCGCGGGCAGGCCAGCGCAGCGATCGCTTTGAGATGCTGCTGGTCACGGCGGATGAGGCCTGGCATATCAGCCGTCCGCTGGTGGATTTTGGCGTGCGTCAGCCGGTAGGCGTCGGCGATCTGACCAGCGGGCTGCTGCTGGTGGATCTGCTGCACGGTCTGGGGCTGAAAGAGGCGTTAGAGCACATTACGGCGGCGGTCTATGAAGTGATGCTGAAAACCCATGAGATGGGAGAGTATGAGCTTCAGCTGGTGGCGGCTCAGGACAGTATCGCCAATCCCCAGCAGCATTTTGATGCGGTAAAACTCTGATATTGCCGGGCTGAAAGCAGCCCGGCAACCTCATTATTTCTCGTTGCCGAAGCCCTGCTTAAGCAGCGCGGACAGCACGTGCGGGAAATAGATATTTTGATAGTAGCCGGAAACGCTCTCGCTCCAGCTTTCGCCGTCCTGGCGGCCGATATTCTGCCAGTGCTGCACCATCTCCTGATTATAAGCCGCGATATTTTCCTTCAGGCCTTCGGTGCTGTAGCGCTCTTCGTGACGGAAAGTGCTCAGCGGCAGGCGCGGTTTCTGATGCGCCGGCTCATCCACATAGCCAAGCGCCAGCCCGACCACGGGGAAAGTCAGCTCGGGAAGATGCAGCAGCTCAATCATCGCCTGCGGATCGCGACGGATGCCGCCAATCGGCACAATGCCCAGGCCTTCAGCCCGCGCGGCCGTCATCACGGCGCCCAGCGCAATGCCGATGTCGGTCGCGCCGGAGACCACGCTTTCAATACTCTGCTGGGCAATCTGCTCTTTATCGATGGCCGCCATCGCCTGCTGGCTTTTATGCATATCCAGCACAAAGGTGATAAACAGCGGCGCTTTGGCAATCCACGGCTGGCCGCCGGCAATAGCGGAAATCTTGCCGCGAGCTTCGGCATTGCGCGTAATAACCAGCGACACCTGCTGTGAGTTCACCGAGGTTGGCGCACGGTAGGCGGACGCAACAAGACGATCGAGGATAGCGTCATCAATCGGACGATCGGTAAAGCTGCGCTCGCTTTTATGGGCGGTAAGGATATCAATTACGGAACTCATAGTACCTCCAGATGTAATAGCCGCAGAGTATAAGGCATTGCCGCTACGCGGTTTAACACCTTATGCGCTGGCTCATCCGCAGGCCTTCAGTTCAGTCCTTCCGCCTCTAAGGCCTCAATTACGGATGGTCGTGCCGCAACGCGCTGAAACCAGCCTTCCAGCGCCGACAGGCTGGCTATATTCAGCTTCAGCAATTTCGCCCAGCGCATTACGGTAAACAGATAGGCATCAGCGGCGCTGAAATGCAGGCCCGACAGCCACTGTTTGTCTTTCAGCTCGCCGTCGATCCAGGCGAACTTTTCCTCCAGCTGCTGGCGCAACACGGTTTTATAGTCGTCCGGCGCGGCATCGCTGAACAGCGGCGAAAAGCCTTTATGCAGCTCCGATGAGATAAAGCTCAGCCATTCCAGCGTCTGATAGCGCGCCAGCGTGCCGGTCGGCGCCAGCAGCTGACGGTCGGGCTTCAGATCCGCCAGATACTGGACAATCGCTACGCCTTCGGTCAGCACGGTGCCGTCGTCAAACTGTAGCGCGGGGACTTTTCCTTTTGGGTTTATCCGGCGGTAATCTTCCTGTTGCTCGGTGATCCCGGCGGCGGTATCGACCCTGACCAGCGTGAAATCCAGGCCCGTTTCCAACATCACGATATGCGGCGAAAGCGAACAGGCACCGGGCTTAAAGAACAGTTTCATGGCGTACTCCCTGACTCAGAGGAAAAGATGTTCTTAGCTTAGTGCCGTCTGCTCAAAAAGTCAGCGGCTTTGCGTACGCGGCTGGCTTAATCGATCTCTTTTTCGGGCTGGCCCGGCTTATTGGTCTGAAAACAGGCAAGCTCGGGCAGCGCGGCGCGAGCCAGCTCCCAGAATGCCCGCACGCGGGCGGGCATATATTTGACGTTCTGCGTCACCAGCTGCACCGGAACGGCGGCGCAACGAAACGCGGGCAGCACTTCGCACAGCGTTCCCGCCTGTAGATCCTCGTAAACCTGATAGGAGAGCAGGCGGGCGATGCCTTTTCCCGCGCGGGCGGCAATCAGCTGGGTTTCCACCTCGTTAACGGTTAGCCTGGGCGTGATGCGAACGCGCTCCTGCAAGCCAGCGGCGGTAAAGCGCCACGTTTTACTGGCTGTCACACCGGCAATCAGATGGTGATCCGCCAGCGCGGCAGGCGATAAAGGCTCGCCCATGCGGGCCAGATAGTCCGGGCTTGCGACCAGCAGGCGCCGCACGCGGCCGACCTCGACGGCAACCAGCGAAGAGTCGCGCAGCTGCCCAATGCGCACCGCCATATCCAGCCCTTGCTCAATCAGATCCTGATAGCCGTCGTTGAGCTGTAAATCGATTTGGATATCCGGATAGCGCTCCAGAAACGTCAGCACCAGCGGGGCGACATGCCTGCGGCCAAACTGCACCGGCGCGGTCAGGCTAAGCTGGCCGCTGAGCGGATTGCCGTCGCTGGCGGAAAGCGCCTGTTGATAAGCGTCCAGCACGCCTTTTGCCCGTTCAAACAGCGCAACGCCTGCGGGCGTCGGCGCCAGGCGACGCGTGGTACGCTCTATCAGCGTACAGGCCAGGCGCTGCTCCAGCGCGGCCAGCGTGCGGGTTATCGCCGCCGGAGAACGCCGCAGCATACGGGCCGCCGCCGCCAGGCTTCCCTGCTGCACCACGGCGACAAAGACCGCCAGCTCGTCGAGTTTATCCATCACCGTTTCACTTTATGAAATTATGAATTGCTATCTTTGCCGGTTTACGCCGTTTTCAGCAAGAGTATGCTGGAAAAAACAGAGGAGAAACGTCATGACTACCTTAACGCTTTATGGAACGGAACTTTCGGGGCACGTGCATCGCGTCCGGCTGCTGCTGGCTATGCTGAACCTGCCGACCACCCTGAAAGAGGCTGGTGCCGATGTCAGAAAAAGCGCCGCTTTTCTGGCGCTGAATCCGCTGGGACAGGTGCCGGTGCTGGTGGATGGCGAGCACGTCATTACCGACAGCAACGCGATACTGATCTGGCTGGTAAAACGCTATGCGCCGGACAGCCAGTGGCTGCCGCAGGATCTGCATCAGCAAGCCCAGGTGCAGCAATGGCTGGGCAAGGCCGCAGGCGAAATTCGCTACGGGGTTGCCTCGGCGCGGCTGATTAAACAGTTCGGCACGCCAGAGAATTATGACTCGGCAGTGGCGACAGCGCGTAAATTTTTACCGCAGATGGAGGCGCATTTAGGCGGCAAAAGCTGGCTGGTGGGCGACAGCGCGACGCTTGCCGATTTGGCCTGCTATGCCTACGTCGCCTGCGCGCCGGAAGGCGGCATTTCGCTGCGCGACTATCCGGCTATTCGCCAATGGCTGCAAAACGTTGAGGCGCTGCCGGGATTTATTGCGCTGCCGCCGCTGCCGCATCCACAGGAAGCGTAACTATGTTCCACTCCGGCGAACGTCTGGCGCAGCAAAAGGCGGGCTTTAGCCCCGAAAGCGCCGCCATCTATACGGCAATGCCGCAACAGCACCAGCTGTTTTACGCCGGGCTGAGCCAGTTTTATTTCAGCACGATCGATGCCGCTGGCTATCCGGTTGCGGCCGTTTTGCAGGGCGAGCCGGGATTTGTGCAGGCAACGGATGAGAACCATCTGCGCATAGCCACCGCTTCCTTAAGGACTTTTCCCGGCCTGCCGGCTTTAAGACCCGGCATGACGGCGGGCGGCCTGGGCCTCAATTTTTCCAACCGGCGGCGCAATCGGGTCAACGGCACGATCGCCAGCGTTACGCCAGATTTTGTGACGCTCGCCGTGCAGGAAAGCTTTGGCAACTGCCCAAAATATATTCAGCGGCGGATCTTGCCTGAGCACCAGCCGCTGCGACAGCCGGAGCGGGAGCCGCTGGCCGCGCTGGATGCCGATGCGCGCTACCTGATCGCCGCCGCGGATACCTGCTTTATCGCCAGCCGCGCGCCGCAGCAGGGCGCGGATATTTCCCATCGCGGCGGGCCGCCGGGTTTTATCGGGATGACGCAGGGGAAGCTGGCGATCGTTGACTACGCGGGCAACCGTTATATGAATACGCTGGGGAATCTGCTGCTGGCGCCTCGCTGCGCGCTGCTGATTATGGATTTTCATCAGGGCGCGGCGCTGCATATTCAGGGAACGGCGGAGCTTGTCTGGCCACAAAAGGAGGGGGAAGAACGTTGCCTGCTGATCGCGCCGGAAAAAATAGTACGTTTTCGCCAGCTGCTGCCCGCCGCCGGGCTGGCGGTGGAGTTTGCCGCCTCAACGTTGGCCGTCAATAAAAAAGGGTGACGTGGCGTCACCCTTTTCAGCACTAAGTCGATATCAGTTCTGCGTCATGCGGTTCAGTTTAGGCGCGGTCAGCATCATCAGAACAGCAATAACGCCGGTCACGATACCGATCTGCAAAAAGACGTCGCCATAAACGTGCAGCGACTGCAGCGGATCGGTGATGTTTTCCGGCACCGCCATCATGTTGGCAACTTTACCGGCCACCATGGCAGCGCCTGCCGTGGTCAGGAACCAGGAGCCCATAATAAAGCCCATCAGACGCTGCGGCACCAGCTGGGCGACCATCGCCAGGCCCAGCCCGGAGATCATCAGCTCGCCCACGCTTTGCAGCGCATAGCTCAGGATCAGCCAGCCCACCGACACGATACCCAGATCGTTGGCGAATTTCGCGCCCAGCGGCAGCACGAGGAAAGCGATGGAGCAAAGCACCATGCCCAGCGCAAACTTGTGCGGCATCGGCAGGCGGTCGCCCATCTTGTTATAGATTGCCGCCAGCAGCGGGCTGAAAATCATGATCCAGAAAGGATTCAGCGCCTGGTACTGCTCGGGCTGGAAGGTCAGGCCCAGGATGCTGTGCTCGACGTTGCGGATGGCGAAGAAGTTCAGCGAGGTAGGCATCTGCATATAGAGCACGAAGAACACGATGGCTTCCACCATCAGCAGAAACGCGACGATCATCTTGCGGCGCGGCGCGCCCTGTAAGGCAAAAGTTTCTTTAGCGAACAGCAGCACGATGCCGATAGCGACCACTGCCAGCAGCAGACGCGCGACGCCCTGATTGTGCAGCATCCAGGTTGCAATGACGATCAGCACCGCGATACCGACTATCGTTGCCAGCAGCTTGCCTACCTGCAACGGCTGGAAGTCAGGCTTAGAACCATGATCTTTCACCCAGCGGCGGCAAATCATAAAGTTCACCAGGGTGATCAGCATGCCGACAAAAGAGAGTGAGAAGGCGACGTTCCAGCCATAGTGCGCGGCCAGCCAGGGCGTGGCCAGCATGGAGAAAAAGGAGCCGATATTGATCGCCATGTAATACATGGTGAAGGCGCCGTCCAGGCGGGGATCGTCTTTTTCATAACAGGTAGAGAGTAGCGAAGAGGGGTTCGCTTTAAACAGGCCGTTACCGACGGCAATCGTCGCCATGCCGATATAGACCATGCTGACGTCATGGCCTGACCAGGCCACCAGCGCATAGCCCAGCGCCAGCACCAGCGTGCCCAGCACGATAACGCGTTTGGTGCCGAGCACCTTATCGCCCAGCCAGCCGCCAACGGCTATCAGGCCGTAGACCAGCGCGCTGAAAGAGGCGAACAGCGTAATAGACTGCTCTTCGGACATGCCCAGCATCTTGACGAGATAAACCGCCATGATGCCCTGTAGGCCGTAGTAACCAAATCGTTCCCAGAGCTCAATCGAAAAAATTAAATAAAAGGATCGGGGCTGTTTAAACGCGTTGAGACTGGTGTTCTCAGGATGTTTGTTTGCAGTTGACACGGATACCTCTGGAGTCAATCGCCTGATTTGAAGCGAAAATTAAGTCGGTTTTCATCAGGACGGGCTTTAGCCGCATAGTTATAAATTCGGAAAATCGGCGGTTAATTTCGCCGATTGCGTGCTGTCAGGCAAGCCTTTTTTCAAATAAGGTCAAGCGCAGTTTTATTAGTGTTTATTACATTTGAAAAGCCCGTGTCTGCTATAAACTGTTTTTTTTACATAAATGTTAAACATATTGCTCTGTATCAAGGTTAAGGGTTGCGCAAAAAGCCCTATTAATAACCTGTCTGTAACAGCTGGATATTTCTCTTACCGCAGCAAACTTAAGCAATATTATGCGTGGTTTATGCACGCCATTTCACAAAAAATAGAGGATTATCACGTTTCTGCCGTCATCTGGCGCGACTCAACGAGCTAAAACGGCGCAGTTAAGTGCATCATAAGTTATTAATGAGTGAAAAATAACTTATCCAATCGTGCGCCATGTTGGCCTCTGGCGCGGAAAGGCGGGATTTATTTGGGTTGTGTAAAGATTAATCGTGCCGTCTAAAGCCGTCCTGGCCGCAGCCGATAACTTCACTACCTCAATAATTGTGCAGAGTGATAATGTTAACGATTTACAACAATGAAACTGCGCTGGCCACGGGCAATGCCCGAGCGGCGAACAGCTCGCTGCTGGCGCAATCTATTGAGCGGCTTTCCTCTGGTTTGCGCATTAATGGCGCGCGCGACGACGCGGCGGGGCAGGCTATCGCCAACCGTATGCAGGCGAACGTCAACGCCGACAGCGCGGTAACACGCGGCCTTAACGACGCTATCAGCTACGCGCAGACGGCGGAAAGCGCGCTGGGCAACATCGGCGATATGCTGATCAAGGCAAAAAGCCTTGCGGTACGCGCGGCCAACGGCACTATGTCAGTGTCCGACCGCCAGAGCTATAACGCGGAATATCAACAGCTGCTGGCAAGCATCAACGGCATCGCCAGCGGCACGGAAATTTTTGGGCAGTTTCCTCTGGCGACCGATAAGCCAGAGCTGCCGCCGGTGCTGTTGGGCAACGTTGCGCCTATCGGCACTAAATTCCCGATAGCCGGACAGAACTACTCCTTTAACTCCGGCGTGATTTCGCTGGCGTATATTCCGGCCGGCACCACGAATATTTCTATTACCGTTGATTCCTTGAGCATGGATGACGATGTGCAGCTGTTCACGCGCGACGGCAAGCATCTGGCCGGCACGCCGATCGAAGGCGGCACGCCCGACTTTACGTGGGCCAGTAAAGGCGTCACCGATGCCGCCTCCGCGACCAGCAAGCTGATGAGCGTCAGCAACGGTTTCAGCAGCGGCGCCAGCTACGACGCTTCAGGTCTGAATGAAGGCGGCCCGGCGTGGGCGTTGAACGGCAGCGAAACCTCCAGCTATAACGGGATGAGCATCACCTATAGCGGCGACGGCGATCGCTATGAAGATGCGGCCACGGGCGCGGCGAACGACGGCACGGTAACCAGCAATACCCTGGAACGGGTCAGCATTGATAACGTCAGCGAAGATCTTATCGTGGTGGTGGTGGGCAACGGTTCGTTTAACAGCAACCTGACGTGGGGCTCGTTGCCGCAGCCGACCGCCACGCCAGCGGTGCCGCCGAAACAGAGCCAGCCTTTAGAGGTGATCACCAGCGCCAACTATGGTCAGCCGATCCAGTCGGATACCCTGGGGCCGACGCCGTCCGATACCAAAACGCTGGGTCTGGACAACACCAGCCTGCTGACCGATGGTGCCATTCGTACGGCGATGGGCGCGCTGGATGCGGCATTGAACAAAGTCAGCAGCTACCGTTCCGATTATGGCTCGAAGATCAACCGTTACGAGTCCAACAAATCGGTGCTGTCACAGCAGAGTATCGCGACGCAGGCGGCACAGAGCCGCATTCAGGACGCCGACTACGCGCAGGAAGCCAGCAAGCTGGCTATGGCGCAGATCAAAGAGCAGGGGCAAAATGCGGTCACGAAGATGGCCAACCAGCAGGCGCAAAACGTGCTGACGCTGCTGCGCGATTAATTCTTCGTAACAGAAAGCAGCGGATGCTTCCGCCTCCTTAAAGCCTGCAACAACCCGAAAGGCCAGGCGGCTCATCGCAAGGTTACCCAACGTTTCGCTGATTCAGCAAAGTTTTTCCGCATGTTTAGCGTCATATATCAACTGAGCCTGTGCCATTTCAGGGCCATATTTTAGCGCCCATTCGTACAGCGCATTAAAAGGGTCCTGGAGCGACTGCGCGAGTGCGGTAAGACTGTACTCCACGCTCACCGGCGAACCAGACAGTACCTTTCGATGAACCAGTCCATTGCGCTCAAGCCGCTTAAGCGCATCAGCCAAAGCCTTGTGCGTAATGCCGTCCAGTCGGCGGCGCAGTTCATTAAAGCGCACGGGTTCACTACAAAGCACGGTAAGAATTAAAATCGACCATTTATTGGTTATATTCTCAAGAACCGGGCGGGTTTTTCCTATTTCTTTCAGGTCATTACAGTCAGTCTGATTCATAGCGATATACTCCGGAATACCTGGTATAAACAAAGTGCGTAATTGTTATTAAGTATAAAAATTATATCATCTGTTTTCCATCCTGACAGGAGTGAGCAGATGAGTAGGTTAAATAATAAAGTTGCCCTGATACTCGGCGGTGCCAAAGGCATTGGTCTTGCTATCAGCCAGCGATTTGCCAGTGAAGGGGCAACAACCTGGTTCACCTCGCGCCGCAACGAGGAATTAGCAGCAGCCAGCCACACCATAGCCGGCGATGGCAGGCCGCTACGTGCCGATGTCAGTCAGATAAGCGAACTAACGCGTATAGCTGAGCTGATTAAGACGGAGTCCGGCCAGATAGATGTGCTGGTGATCAATGCCGGCATGTCGACATATTCGACCCTTGATGAAGTCACCCCAGCGCATTTTGATACTACTTTCGGTTTGAACGTGCGCTCACCGCTGTTTGCTCTCCAGGCCGCACTTCCCCTGATGAAAGCGGGCGCCAGCGTGGTATTGATAGGTTCTGTCGCCGATGTCCTTGGCACACAGGGATATGGCGTATACGGCGCCAGTAAGGCGGCGCTTCGTTCTTTTGCCCGCACATGGACACGTGAACTCTCCGAGCGGGGCATTCGCATTAATGTTGTCGCCCCCGGCCCTGTTGATACGGAGATGATGCAGGCAGCCTCTGAAGAGCTACGCAACGGGATAATCAGCGCCATTCCTTTAGCAAGAATGGGCAGGCCTGAAGAAGTTGCCAATGCAGCATTATTCCTCGCGAGTGACGAAAGCAGCTATATAGCCGGAGCGGAAATTTGTGTGGATGGTGGGCTGACACAAGTTTGAGCGAGGTAGTTTAAGTTTCACGCACCCTGAGAACCTGTGTCCGCTTCTCACATTGAACCTCCGGCAGGACAACCGGCGGCCAGGCGTGAGAAGGGGGCCTGCATCCGATCTCATAAAGCGTTTTTTAAGAAAGTACAACCAGGGATCCCTTCAGGATGGAGCATTAATCAATACCGGTTTCATGACATCTGCTTTAAAATTCGGGTGACATTTGCAGCCAGATATTCCTCGTCTACAGGCTCTTGAGTAATCAAAATTCTGAACCATACAGGTGCAATAAGCGTTTCAAGTATGGCTCTGCGTTGCCCCTCAAAGCCAGCCTCACCGCGCCGGATTGCCCGTTCGAACATCATCTCTGCCTGCTGAAACCTCTGCTCCCATACGTCCCGAATTGCAGATCCAACCAATTCGTCGCCTGACGAAGTGGCATCGATCGCGCCTTGTATCATTTTCCTGCCCTCTGATGAAGAAAGCATACTGGTTATCATCTTTAAGAATTCGTACAAATCAAGATGCAGGCTGCCGCTGTCTGGAATGGAGACCATGCTTTCAGCTGTACTTCTGAACACATCGGCAATCAACCTTGTTCTGTCAGGCCATCGGCGATAGACCGTGGAGGCGTTTACTCCGGCAATATGTGCCACTTTACGGTGCGTTAAGGCATTCGCCCCTTCTTGCATGAGTATCTGTCGGGCAGCCTGTAATACAGCCTCTCTGACTTTCGCACTGCGCCCACCCGTTCTCTCTTTTACTGCGTCGAGTGAACCTTTTTCCTCAGGTATTGCTCTCATCATGATTAAAGCCTAAGATTTATTGCAACACTTGTTGCTTTAAGAGGGTGACATGAAAATACATTGCCTGCAAACCGGAGATGTCCAGATTAAAAGCCGGCATCAACTGGCACGTTACGAGGCTCGTCCTGCCCGTGTAGTCGATGTCCTGACAGACAAAGACTGGAGTCCTCGTCTTCCGATCGGATGCTGGCTGATTGAACATCCGGAAGGGCTTATCTTAGTAGATACGGGCGAAAGCTCACACGCAAACGATCCCGGATATCAACCCTGGTGGCACCCATTTATGCAGAGGTGCGAGAGAAGATGGGTCAAACCTGAAGAAGAAGTGAATACAGGAATTCAGGCACTTGGATTCAATCTGCGGGAGATAAGATGGGTGATAATGACGCATATGCACGGCGATCACGCAGGAGGAATCGGGCACTTTCCTGACAGTGAGATAATCCTGAGCAAAAAAGAGGCGCATGACGCCCTTGCATGGAGTGGGCCAGTGCAGGGTTTCCTTAACATGCATTATCCCAAATGGCTTAAACCGACCATCACTACACATGATGACGGGCCGTTCGAGAGTTTTGACAGAAGCATGGTAGTAACGAAAGACGGCGCAGTAAGAATTGTTCCAACCCCGGGACATACTCTTGGGCACCAGTCAGTCGTGGTAGATACAGGCACTCACTATGTGTTGATCGCAGGGGATGCTGCGTATCAGGAAAGCTATATGCTGGAAGGCCGCATTGATGGTGTTGCAGTTAATGCAAAGTTACATCACGACTCAACCCGCAGAATGCGTGAACTCTGTAAACGTAAACCAACCATTACTCAGTTCGCCCATGATTGTGATAGTGCAAAACGCCTTGAACAGAAAATATTCACTATTGTCAGCGACTAGTTGATGTCTCGTGTGGCTCAGTATCAAAAATGCAGATGTCTCATGAGCACGTCCGCTTCTGGCACAAAGCGGATTAACTTCAGATTAATGTCTGCTATGAGCGAACAGCAGACGTTGACTGATGACTACTCAGTGAATTCATCGTTATTGAACATACCCTCCCGGCAACGAACTCAATCTCAATCGTTCTCAGACAGCTAGCGCTAGTTGTTGATGACGCTCTATAAATTTCGCTTTGAGGGCGCTATAGCGATGAGCATCGTTCCTGCTGAGTAATACAGCTGCGTGTTTTATCTCAGCATACTCTTCTGCAATGTCGTTGTTTCTTCGAAGATAATCACGGAAAGCAAGATGTCTCAATACCTGCATATCTCCGACTGCAAACGCATGGACTTGATGACTACGCTGATCACCACCTTTAATGAAATATCTGCGCCCCGCAATCCCGTTCTCACCGCGAGCAACATACCCGGCGTGGGCCATTGCTGAATGGTACTTATCCAGTTCATTGATGTCGGAAACTTCAAGTAGCATATCAATTACGGGCTTTGCTGAGAGACCAGGAACTGACGTGCTTCCAATATGATGGATATCCTTAGCCATTCCACCGAGCAATGTTTTTATCAGTAAACTTTCAGCTTCAAACATCTCAGGCCATCTATCATCGTATGGCACAACAATAATCTTCCGCATAAACACATTCTCTCTGTCCTAAGTGTGCAACTCAACCCTGAACCCCGGCATTGCCTGCAGCTGGCGTTCCCTGGTGAAAAAACAGGGTCCACTGGCCCTCATCCGAACAAATCCAGCAAGAGGAACGTAATGCATGATGGCTGCCATCAGCGTAAAACGTCCGATAGCGAAGCAGAGCGTAACCGCAGCCCATCTCCGTAAGACGGAAATCGCTGCTGAGAATATACGGTGCAGCCTTTTCACTTAGAAGCGACGCAATGGTCTCTGACCGGTCGACCGTCACACCTGACCGGGTGATTTCACGGAATTCAGGATGAAGAATCAGTTCCAGCCACTCCGGATCATTGCGCCTGTCGCCGTGAAGGCTGCACTCAAGCAATCTGAGCTTCTCCAGAAGCATTCTGCTTATCCTCAAGTGATTAAGCCGGACGTTCAAATTTACCATAACAGTTCATGCGCTACTTCCGCTTCTGGCACAGAGCAGTCAATCCAGTTGGCTGTCAGATCCGCTACAAGCAAAGAGCGGACGCATCCCGTTCACATCCCGACGATGCACCTTACTTGCTGACAATCTGCAAAACCACCGGATTGAACATAACATCCGGCTTGCGAACCTGTTGTTGCGTTGATTTTTCATACAGAACTGCAGGAAAGGATAAAAAAGCACCCCGTATGGGGTGCTGAAAAGAACTTTCTTATGAACTGCCGTAACGCGCCTGGTGTTGTTGATCCTGTTATCGGCCTGATATCAGAAACCAACAGAGCGCCCCGGCTTTTACTGCAATCAGCCTATCCACGCTTTACTTTTTTAACTGCCGCTTTTACCAGCCAGTACATGGCCAGAGCGTAAAACGCGATAACAGTCATAAGAGAAAAAAACGTCACCGGATCCGTACCGGCTTCATATACGTCATCCTGGTAACCGCTGAAAATTTGGTAAGAATGTTCAACGAGCCACGCCGTCAGCGGATAGAGCGGCATCCCGTAACGTGACACCATAAAGGCCACAATAAAACAGACGAAAAACCCCGCTGTTTTTTTAACGAATTTTGCAGTTTGCAAAGTTACTTTCTCCCTGAACCTCAACGTAGCCGTATGCCATCAAGCCGTTTCGCGAACCCGGCACGCGAACTTTTTTTCTCCGGAGCAGCGCATGCCTTACCGTGTAGAAATCAGCGCGCCGCACGAAGGTGATGCACCCTTCACTTTCTCCGGAGCCGTCCGGCCGAAGGGGATGCAGGCGAAAGCCGCCGCGGGCAACGCCGTTGATCAGGATGGAATCATTCATCGTTTCCGAATTAAAGAGCGCAAACCACTCTGAATGATTTGAACTGTTCCAGGTGTCGACGGCCCATCCTCTGATCCGGTTCGCGATACTGCCTTCAGGGCGCGGAACGATCCAGTAGCGCCCGACCGGAATGGCGCTGTTAGGCCTGTACGTACAGTTTGGATCGTTGGTATAAGGCTTCTGGCCGGAAAAGACTGGAAAGGTCCCCACGCCGTAAACGTGCAGCTTTGCCTCGCCGCCGCCCTTGGTCAGATCGTCGTAGGTCATTCTCATTAATTGCATTAAACGCTCCCTGTAAGTTATCAGGCATGCCAGTAAACCGGGCGATGCTATCACTCCTGCAGAGTGAAGTTAACGGGTAGGCTGGCGCCCGACGGTCAAATCTCTTCCATACCTGCCGGTCACCTGAATTTACCATAACATCTGGGTGATGCACTTGATGAAAAAGCGTGTTCCGTTATGCTGGAACCTCTGATAACCCTCAATCAAGGATGACGCTGTGCCTCATCAGGATCAGATACAGAAATCCATTCAGGAAGCCAATGAAAAGGAACGTCACCTCTGGCGTCGTACCCGTTGGCTGCTCAAAGGGCTGCAAGTCGTCGTCATTCTTTACCTGTTGTATCCCATTACAGTGTGGATATTCCGGGCTCTCTGAGTAATGCAGTAATCCGATGCACCTTCTTCAGACACCCTGTATTTACCATAACATCTGATCACGAATCCCACCTCTTTCCATCCCATGTTATGGTTAAACCCTTCCACAACATGAGGATAGACACATGATTGTCAGAACATGGCACGGATGCGTACCGTTTAAGTATGCAGAAGGCTTTGCAAGCCATCTGCAAAAGACCGGTGTTGAACATTCAGAGAGGACACCAGGAAATCTGGGAGCATATGTACGCAGAGAGACACAGGGTGAATGGGAACATTTCTTCCTGGCAACTTACTGGAAAGATCTTGAGGCAGTGAAAGCATTTGCAGGCGAACAGTACCAGATTGCAGTCACCTATCCAGACGACGAGCAATTTGAGCTGCTATCTGATCCTTACGTCTTCCAGCACAATGTTCAAGCTGTATCCCCTTTGTAGTAATTTGCTGGCCGCAGCCATGAGGCGGCCTCCTCCTCATCTGAATCTGCTACCAGGTCGAATTGAACATACCATCCCGGCCACGAACCCCGCACAAGCCATCTGGTGTATGCTGCGTCAGTCAAAAAAGGATGAAAAAAATGACTGACATGAAAGAACCCTACTGGAACCGCATGGTTCCCGAGCTGACCGTAACAGATCTTCCCGCTTCCCTTAGCTTCTATACCGATGTGCTTGGCTTCAGCGTCATGATCAGGCGCACAGAGCCGGAGTTTGCCTATATCAACCTTGGCGAAGCGCAACTGATGCTTGAGCAGTATCATCCAGGAGGGTGGAATACGGCAGAACTCACCAGACCGCTGGGACGCGGCGTAAATTTCCAGATAGAAGTGGACGATATTGAACAGATATTCGCCCGTATAAATGCGCATAGCGTAACGCTGTATCGGGGTCTCAGCGATAACCATTACTGAATCGCCACGGATAATCTAGACACTTCCGAGCCGTTGATAATACTGGTTTTCATATTCTATCGGTGACATTTGATCGCTAGAACCATGCCGACGCTTACTGTTATAAAACATTTCGATGTAATCAAAAATATCGCTGCGGGCTTCTTCCCGCGTTCCGTAGATCTTTTTCTTTATCCGTTCGCGTTTCAACAACTGGAAAAAGCTTTCTGCAACCGCATTATCATGGCAGTTACCGCGACGGCTCATGCTGCCCTCCAGGCCGTGTGATTTCAGGAACGACTGCCACTCATGGCTTGTGTACTGACTGCCCTGATCCGAATGAACCAGCACCTGTTTTTGGGGATTACGCCGCCATACAGCCATCAGCAGTGCGTTCAGGACAATGTCCTTTGTCATCCGGGATTGCATGGACCAGCCGATAATTTTGCGTGAGAACAGATCAACAACCACGGCAAGATACAGCCAGCCTTCGTGGGTCCTGATGTAGGTTATGTCCGTTACCCAACGCTCATCCGGAGCATCCGGATTGAACTGTCGCTGGAGCCTGTTGGGCGACACGATACTGGCCTCGCCTTTACGTGCCCGCGGGCTCCGGTATCCGACCTGAGCCTTTATCCCGACACGTTTCATCAGTCGCCAGACTCTGTTCACTCCGCACTGTTGCCCGCTGTCCCGCAGATCCAAATGGATCTTGCGATAACCATAGACGCATCCCGATTCCAGCCAGAACTGTTTAATCTGTCCTGTCAGTCCCAGGTCTGCCTGATGGCGTTGTGAATGCGGCTGCTGAAGCCAGGCGTAAAAACCACTGGGATGAACATCCAGCACCCGACAGAGCAGGCGAACAGGCCAGCAACAGGTGTTGTCACGGATAAAGGCGTACCTCAGTCAGACAGCTTTGCGAAGTACGCCGCGGCTTTTTTTAATATGTCCCGTTCGTCGGTAACCCGCTTCAGCTCTTTCTGGAGACGGCGGATCTCGGCCTGAGCATCTGACTGTTCTTTATTAGTGGAAGAATCCGGACCGTACTTCTTTATCCATGCGTAAAGGCTGTGGGTAGTGATATCGAGACGTGTTGCAACGCTGGAAACAGAATGGCCACGATCGACAACCTGTTTGACTGCTTCAATTTTAAACTCTTCTGGATAACGCTTACCGCTCATGGGCACCTCTCTTTCAGCCATCTTAAATGACTCTGAGGTGTCTGTTAAACCCGTGGCGATTCAGTACCACCCTACAGAATGGCTTCAGACTATGCTTTTGTCGGCGTGCATAAGATGTATGGTTGCTGAGAATGCGGTTGTGAAGAACAACAGCATTCACAAAGTATTGAGTGACGCAAACCAGCAGGCTAATCCGAAATGTGTTTCTGAGCTGCTTAATGCACATAAAACAGAGTGAATAACGTTTGTGGACATATATAGTCAAAGCAACGGGGCCGGGTTATGGCTGAGGCGCACCGCAGCAGGGTGAGGAGCGAACAGCCAAAACCTGGCCCCGGTATATGAAGCCAGGCGGGCTTATGGCAGCCCCGGCATTAGATGCGTTTATGAACAACTGAAAGATTGATTACCCGATCGGCAGAGGCGATGGTGGAAGGCCGATGAGCGATGATGACACGGGTAATATTCAGGCCACGTATAGCCATATTGATCAGCGCTTCATTATGCTCGTCCAGATGACTTGTTGCCTCATCCAT
Organism: Erwinia wuhanensis; assembly: GCF_030484085.1. NCBI lineage: Bacteria > Pseudomonadati > Pseudomonadota > Gammaproteobacteria > Enterobacterales > Erwiniaceae > Erwinia > Erwinia wuhanensis. Next base: position 738,807 of record NZ_JAUJUH010000001.1, on the reverse strand, counting down.
AAACAGTATGCCGGGCCGTCGATATAAAGCCCGGGCAATAAATATGCGCTGCCGTTGTCCGCCTGATAATCCTTCGCCAAGCTCCCCGGTTAGCGTATCGTAGCCCATAGGCAATGCCATAATGTCATCGTGAATGTGGCTGAGACGGGCGCACGCTTCAAGCCAGGCCTCATCAGGCATGTCACCGAACCCGGTAATATTTTCCCGCATTGACCCTGCGAACAACCGATCCTCCTGGAGAATGCAGGATACAGCCCGACGATAGCTTTCCACACCGCCTGCATAGATATCTTTACCATCAGCCAGAACGTTTCCTCCGGAAGGTGGCACAAGTCCACATAATATTTTCATAAGCGTGGTCTTACCACAACCTGAAGGTCCGGTAATAGCAACACTTTCTCCTGCACAAAGAGTAAGATTTAAATCCTGTAGCACAGGCGAAGACTGGGCATCATGACGGAACAAAAGTTCTTTCGCTTCCAGCACGATAGCTTTTCCAGGTTTAAATTGTTCCGTTAAGGGTGATATGGGTTCGGGCGTAGTATGCGCAATATCTGCGATCCGCTCGCCATGTAATGAAAGCATTCCTAATCGCAGGAACATCTCAGTGAGGGAAAGCGCCCGTCCCGTAAACATTTCTCTGAAGACGCCAAACGCTACAAATGCGCCTAATGAAAGACTGTGCGTCATCACGGCGCTGATACCCAGCCAGAGGATGACAATATTATCCAGGGCTCCGGTCAGCCCGCTAACTGCATTAAATAAAATATCAAAGCGGCGTCGGTTAACGCCGGCATTTGCAGCTTCAACTTCCAGCGTCAGCCAGTTGCGCCCACGCTGCGACGCCAGACCCTGTGCCCGGAGTGTGGCGATGCCCCAAAGCGACTCGCTAAAATGCGAAGCAGCCGTTGCATTTTTTATCAGTTGTTCCTCAGCCAGCTGGCGATAGCGGGGAAAAGTTATTAAACGCATTAAAACCGCTATCAGCACAAAGCCAACCACCACGCAACAAAGCAGAGGCCCCCCGTAAACCGCCAGCAAGATCAGTGAGCCAATCAACATAATGCCGTCAATGATGCTACCGGTAATATCGTGAACAAAGCTGTCCCGCAGAATGCCAAGTGAGGCAAAACGGGACTGTATATCCCCCATTCTCCTTTTTGAAAACCAGGGCAGGGGAAGCGACAATAAATGTCTTAATAATCCTTCTTTCCACTGTATGTCTGTCAAAGTGTCCGTAATCATCACAGTCCAGGAACGAAGCAAATTAAGACCTGTTTGCAGCAGAATTAGCATCCCTAAAGACAAACAAACCAGCTCCAGGAGCCCGCGATCGGAAGAGGGAACAACATGGTCGAGGGCAATCTGGGTACCTACCGGTAACAGCAGACTGATACATTCAGTCATAACAGACAGACAAAATACTTTAATCAACGCCGGGCCAAAACCGGTAATACCACGTATCAACTCTGTAGGTCTGACACGTGATGACTTTTTCTGGCGGCTAAAATTACGATCGGGCCATAACTCCAGCGCAGCACCAGTAAAGCTTTGCGACAGTGTCTGACTACTGACCGTTCGTCGGCCATATGCAGGATCATGGATAACAGCCTTGTCACCTTTGAGACTGACCAACACGATGAAATGACTGAAATCCCAGTGGAGCACACACGGCAATCGCAGTGCTGAAAGTTCTTCCAGATCCAGTGACAGTGCCCGCCCGGCCAGTCCAAGGTTGCCAGCAATGGCATGCAGGGTGCCCAGCGTTGCCCCACGTGAAGAGAGGCCGCTTTCACTGCGCAATGTAAACAAATCTGTATGATGACCATGCCAGCCTGCGATCATGGCCATACAGGCAAGTCCACACTCCGCAGCCTCGGTCTGAAGGATGAGGGGCACCCGACGACGAGGAGAAAAATTTAGACGTCTTTGAAGCCAGGCAAGTTTTTCGTTATCCATTAATTGCTCCGCGCGTGCTGTCCCGCATTTCATAAAGCGGCGACAGAACCCACTGCCATAGCCGGCGCTTTTCCAAAAAAAGCGTGCAGTCTGCCCGAAGCCCGTTGCCCGCTTTAAGACGTTGCCCCTGCCATACAAAATGTGTCACGTCAGGTGTGATGGTTAGTCTGTACCAGGTTTGTGGTATACCTGTATCAGCGCCGGGTGCGCTGGCCCAGTGCGAACGTTCCTGCATACCGGCAGGTGTGACCGAGACCTCTGCAATGCGGCCGGGAAATAACCCGAATTTTTCCGATGGAAAAGCGCTATAGCGAATATTGACCGGCGCGTCGGTTTTTATAAAGGGCAGGGCACTGTCCGGGATCCACATCACCAGTTCCCAGTGTGGTTTAACATCCGGAATAATTTGTGCCAGCGTATCGCCCGAACGGGTGCTTTGCCCCAATGTAAGACTGACCGTATCTACCCGACCATTAACCGGAGAGGTAATTAAAAGCGTGCCGGAAGCATCATCTTCTGTATTCTGACGAGCCAGTACACTCCGCTGCATTTCCATGCGAAATATTTCATTGTCAAAATCAGCTGCACGTGTGCGTATATCACCCTCAAGCGCAAGAACCTGTAATGCATTCTGCTCACGTTGACCGCTCAAAGTGAGATGATCATTTTGCTGCTGATAAAAAAGAGAGGTCTGCTGAGAAAGTTGATCGCGATTTATTAATCCTGCCTGCTGATAGCGCCGATAGCTTTCCATGTTTTGTTTCATCTCTTTCAGGCCTGAAGCTGCCTGTTTAAGAATTTTAGTGGAATGTTCAAATGCCGCAGCATAACTTGCCTTTTCCTGTTCAAGCGTGGCAAGAGTAATACGCCGGTTTTCACGAAGGCGCCCTATAATATCATCGACGATTCTAAGTTGTTCTTGTGTACTTTGTCTGTGTTGCACGCTGACCACACCCGAACGTGTTGTACGACTAATATTAATCTCATACAGCGGCTGTCCTTTTTTGACATTATCGCCTGGGCTAACAAATTTGTTTATAACAAAGCCCTGATCCGGAGACGCGACAGTAACAGGGCGAGGTACGGATGCAAGCTCACCACTTACGGTTACACGATGTGTATAACTACCAAAAGTAAGAAGGAGAGTAAGTGAGATAAGAAAAATGGCGGTAATAAGCAGATGTACCCATACTGGAAGTCCACGCACCAGCAGGGCTTTTCCTTTCCATACGTTAGTTCTGTGTGTAATAGCCGACTGCCGATAGAGAGATGAGTTCATGTTACCCTGCATGCCCCGAAAATCAGAGGGGTTTCCTGTCAGTAACAAACCGTATTATGCGGCAACCGGTACCTGAAGCCGCATTAAACTGAGGCTAAGAATTAATGCTTGCCGCCACGGTCGCTTTTGCTATTGCCGTTGCGGCCAGAGTGTGATTTGCCGGAGTTACCGCTGTTACCTCTGCCTGCATCCGGTGCGTTAATGCCGCAGCCTGCATGAACGCTCACTGATGTTGAAGAGCCACCGTGACCGTCATGCGTGGAAGAGTAGGAACCGCCAATTGAGCAGCTACCAATTGAAAAACCACCAGCAACCACATCCATTTCATTCAAAGAAAGTTCACGCATTGTTACTTCTCCTGATTACAATAATGGGCAAAGATGACGTGTTTTTTTCTCATTGACATAAGCCATTGAGAAGATGTAGTGGCAAAAGAGATATTCTTTATGCCAAATCTGTTCATATCTTCCGGAGAATATGAAAACCATTTTTCCGGGAAAGTATCGTGATAGTTATTTTTTAGCTGTGGGCAATAACATATCTCATTTCTTACCCCTGCCTCCTTGTAAAAGAGTGCTTCCTTTTTCTTTATCTGTTGAACGGATTCAAGCCTGAAAAATTCTGCGCGGGTTATATCCCCAGAAATTTCAACTTCTTGCTCTGGTCCGTTGGCGCCACCGTGCCACAGGATGTATGAATCATTATTAATTAATTTACGGTTACCTGCCACAAATAGATAGTTAGCACACGCAGAGGCACAGACGCTGCGAACTTCTATATCCATATTATTTTTTTTAATGTAACTGGCTATGGATAAAGCATTTTCCACATCTCCACCAATGCTGTTAACAGAGACGGTTTTGATTCTGGAGTTGCCGATTTCTTTTAAGAATAATACATAGGCCTCATTTGTTATTTGGCCGTCAAAGTAAAGAACATCCCCTTTCTTAACTATTTCAGGAGGATTATTCAAAACCCGTTCATCCTGGATGTCTATCTTTTGACTGGCCGGTAAAACGCCCGAACTTATAAAAATGCTACTAACGGAAATAAAAATTTTTATTACTTTTTTAAGGTTTTTTTTCTGCAAAAGAAAAGGGTTAATCATTTTCTCTCTGATATATAATTAATTTTCCGGAAAAGCGGCGGTCATCAATGCTTTGTAAGGTATGTCATTATTAAGTTTATTTTAAGTCAATAAAAGTAACATAATGTAAATTATTGGTCTTTTTGTTCAATTTTACTGAATGAAAAGATATGGAGTTGGTGAATTTATTACAAAAAACTGACCAGGCACCAGCTTTCATCACTTGCAGTGTGTCCACCTTAAGATTAAGGCCAAACAGATAGCTGAAAAAAAATGAATAAATAATGAATCGTCCCTACTAAAAATAGTGCTTGTCATCATGAAAAAACGCTATGATCTTACCCAGCAATAGTGGACACGCGACTAAGTGAGTAAACTCTCAAGCAAGAGGTGACTCACATGACAAAATCAGTATCAACCACCAAAAAGCCACGCAAGCAACATACACCTGAATTCCGCAACGAAGCCATGAAACTGGCCGAGCGCATTGGTGTGGCCGCAGCCGCCCGCGAACTCAGCCTTTATGAGTCGCAAATTTACACCTGGCGTAGCAAGCGGCAGCAACAGGCAACGTCCTCTGAACGTGAGAGCGAACTCGCCGCTGAGAATGCCCGCCTCAAACGCCAACTGGCTGAACGGGACGAGGAGCTGGCCATTCTCCAAAAGGCCGCGACATACTTCGCCAGACGCCTGAAATGAAGTATGTCTTTATCGAAAAGCATCAGGCTGAGTTCAGTATTAAAGCCATGTGCCGGGTACTGCAGGTCGCCCGCAGTGGCTGGTATGCCTGGCGTCAGCGTCGTCACCAGATAAACCGACGTCAACAGTTCCGACTTGTCTGCGATGATGCGGTTCGACAGACCTTTGCCAGGGCAAAACAGCGTTATGGAGCACCTCGTCTTGCTGATGAACTGCCGGAGTACAACATCAAGACTATCGCCGCCAGTCTGCGTCGTCAGGGGCTGCGGGCGAAAGCCTCGCGCCGGTTCAGCCCGGTCAGTTACCGTGAGCATGGTCTGCCAGTATCCGAGAATCTGTTGAATCAGGACTTTTACGCCAGCGGCCCGAATCAGAAGTGGGTGGGTGACATCACGTATCTGCGCACCGGTGAAGGCTGGCTGTATCTGGCGGTGGTGATTGACCTGTGGTCGCGGTCAGTCATTGGCTGGTCGATGTCCTCACGGATGACGGCACAGCTTGCCTGCGATGCACTGCAGATGGCGTTATGGCGGCGTAAACGCCCGGAAAATGTCATCGTGCACACAGACCGGGGTGGTCAGTACTGTTCAACGAATTACCAGAGCTTACTGAAACGGCATAATCTGCAGGGCAGTATGAGCGCTAAAGGCTGTTGTTACGACAATGCCTGTGCGGAAAGCTTCTTTCACTCACTGAAGGTGGAATGTATCCACGGAGAGAACTTTGCCAGCCGGGAAATAATGCGAACGGCAGTGTTTAATTATATCGAGTGCGATTACAATCGCTGGCGTCGTCACAGTGCCTGTGGCGGTCTTAGCCCGGAACAGTTTGAAAACCAAAACCTCGCTTAGGGCCGTGTCCACATTACGTGGGTAGGATCAGGCTTTTGTAGATGCTCTGCCTGCAGCTGAAACCGACTGTAATTAGAAAAAAGAAAAGTATCCTTCTGGACTCCTCCGGCTCGCCAAATTCTGATGGTGCAAGGCAAGGTCAACTCCTGCAGCTGGCTTAAAGTCTGCTATGAGCGAGGAGCGGACATCATTGGATTAATTTTAACTGCTTTCCTGAATCCTTTTGACTATCAGTTATGAACCAGCCCGCCATCTACAGCATACTGGCTGCCGGTAACATAAGATGCGTCATCGGAAAGGAGGAAGAGTGCAACTGCAGCCGCCTCTTCAGCTGTTCCTGCACGGCCCAAAGGAACCTGGCTTACAACAAAATCTTCAAACTGCTGACGCGACGCCTCTGGCATAAAGTGCCTGAAGTTGGTTTCAATCGGGCCCGGCACCAATGTATTAGCGCGGATACCGCGTACGGCCAGCGCAGATGCCCAACTTTTGACCATAGCGATAACGGCACCTTTAGTCGCTGCATACAGGCTTGTCATCGCCGCACCTTCATATACAGAGGAAGAAGAAGTAACCAGAACGGACGCGCCTGAAGTAAGTGATTCCGAGAGGGCTGCCAGCTGCAGCATCGGGCCGCGCACATTAGCGTTCATCATACGATTGAAAGACTCCGCCGTTACAGATTCCGGAGAGCCTACTTCAGCAAAGCCGGCATTTAGCCATAATCCATCAAGTGAACCCCAGCCGTTAATAGCCTCTCCCAGTTCATGTATGTCAGTCTCGCTTGCAGCATCGCTTTTCAGAATAAGCGAAGCTGCAGGAAGCAGGCTGCGTGCACGCTCCAGCCTTTCTTCATTAAGCCCGGTAATGGCTACATGGCCACCTTCATTGACAATACGCTTAGCGCCTGCGAGCCCCATGCCACTGGTGCCGCCCGTAATTAGTATCCGTTTCCCCTGAAATCTGCCCACGCTTACTCCCTTTATTTGGCTGTGAAATCAGCATTTACCTTACGAAAAAAACACACGATTCGTCATCTGTTTCATTACGCAACGATGGGCACAGCTGGATTGCTGCGTGAATGTCCGCTTTTGGCACAAAGCGGACATCGTCTTATGCAGCAGTCAGCTCTGTGCCGGTAGCGCATTTACCAGCGATAAATATGCGAACAGAATCGGCAATAATGAAAGACAGGTCTCAATAAGTGGGGACAAATCTTCCCAGCGCCGGACAGCATGCCCTTACCCGGAAAACCATTTTAACTCATGTCATGAATGCGGTTACGGTCGTTGCTTTTCGCCTTATAAAGCGCCCTGTCAGCCTGCTGCTTAAGACGGTCAGCCTGGTCTGCCTGGCCGTCAGAAAGTTCAAGCTGGTTTCTGACGTTAGCCTTTACCTGCCGGAGCACAAACATACCCATGCCGGTAATCATTACAAGCAACACGAGGTTCAGCACAACGTCGGCAGCGTTGGCAGAGAACCACGCCGTCCTGATTGCATCACGGTCATATCCCGCCGTGACTATCAGGGGATACTGCTCAAGACGGGCGTAGCCATATACCCGCTCGACGCCGTCCAGTGCTGAACGCCACGTAGCGCTGCCACTGGCTGACGTTTTCAGGACCGTTGTGAACAGCGGGCTGGAGGAAAGGCTGCGGTTAATGGCCGTGTCCGGAAAAGGGCGTATATACAACACGGAGGTGTCAACCAGTATCAGCGCCAGGACGTCGCGTTCATGCAGCGTATAGTAACTGTAGAACTGCCGGAAGTAGTCAACCCTTACCATAGCCAGCGCGATGCCGGCGAAACGACCTGCCTCATCATTCAGGCGCACCGCATCAGATAACCTCATTTAATATATGAGGCGCTACCAGTCAACAGTTCCATCTTCATTTGTTATAAAAATGTCACATAAAAGTGTAAAGTTAACAAATCACTTTTTTAGCAGATTTCTATCTGTCATGTGGTTAAAAACCGATCACGATTTTATCATCTATCGTTATTGCTGGGTTTGCGGTGAATGATTCTTAATTCTTTCCTTTCAGTAGCACTATCTGTGTAATCATTATTTTACAAATAGATTTCTAACCGGAATTAAATTGTTTTTTTCGTGAACAGAATACCTTAAAGAGTTGATCATTAATCGTACAGTTAATCAATATGTTATTGATTTTAATATTATTTTTATTTAAAGGAGGTTTTTTTTAGCTGAACGCTGTATAGCACTATGATTACATAAGATAAATTGATATTTATAAGTTGTTTTGATAGCTTGGTTGCTCTTTAGAGCTTAAGCTAATTTTGATTATGAACCGAGTGTATTTATATCTTGTAATGGCTGCATCTGTGTCAGCTCTGGCTACCGACATGATTGTTCCGGCTCTGCCAGATCTGCAAAAAGTTTTTCAGGTTGATTATTCGCTTATTCAGCTTTCGGTCAGCGGGTTTCTTATCATTTATGCTATCAGCCAGTTATGTGTAGGCTTTGTAAGTGAAAGGTTAGGAAAAATAAAAACGATAACGGCAGGTTTTATCGTTTTTTCAGCAGGTAGCCTGCTGTGCTATATGGCTGAAAATATCTATTTACTTATGGCAGGAAGATTTATACAGGCCGTGGGTGCTGGCGCAGGACCGGTATTATCCAGAGCTATCGCAAAAGATAGTTTTCCAGCAGAAAGCTTAAAAAAAGCCCTATCTGACATTTCCTCTGCCAGTGCTATAGTTCCTCTGCTCGCACCGCTCGCGGGCGGAGCAATGCTGGGTTATGTAAGCTGGAACTACATATTTTTAACGATGTTCATTTTTGGAATAATCACGGTCATTCTTGCTCCGAAAAGTTTACCTGGTTCAGGAGAGAAGCCTGAAGAATATAACGGCAGCTTTATGACAACCGAATTTTTTTCGGGGACAGCTTTGGTTTCCTTGATTCTGAGTTCGCTTTTTTGTTTTATTACGTTGACGCCTGTAATTTTTATTGAAAATTTAAAGTTTACGCCTTTTCAATACTCACTGGTCTTTTCACTTTCTGTTCTTTTTTTCATAGCAGGAAATCAGGCTTCAAAGCTTAACGCATTCACAAATCCATTTTTACTTTTTGGAATCAATGCACTGTCATTAGTTCCTTTGATTATCGGAAATCCTGATCCAGTTTTATATTTACTCTCTGCCATTGTGTTCAATTTTACATTAGGTGCATATTACCCAGTCGCTCATTTCACCGCATTGCAGATTAAAGGTAATAAAACGGGAGTAGCTTCATCATTGACCGGATTTACGCAAACTGTCTGTGCAGGTGTTATTAGTTATTGTGTAACAAAATCTACTTCTTTAGGGATTGGATTTGAAAAAGTGATGGGGTTAAGTGGATTATCCCTGGCGATTTTGTCATTACTGGTAGTTAGCTATTTAAGGAGAGCGAAGTGCAGAACTGGCAAAGAAACAAAATTGAGAAATCTGTAAAATATCAAACACGTGTTTTTTCGGAAAACATCAATGAGTTGATTGTCACTGAAAGAGAGGGAAAAAAAATCAGACTCGATGATGGAAGGGAAATGATCGAGTTTGTGTCCTGCTCTTATCTTGGTATCGAAACGCACAAAAAACTTAAAGTGGCTGTATATGAAGCAATGGAGCGTTTTGGCGTACAACTTTCGGTGGCAAGAACGCGAATTAAGCCAGACATTTTTAGGGATATTGAAAGTAAACTAAGCGCCATCATGAAAGGTGCATGCACCCTTACTTTCAATGCGGTGACGCCATGTCATATCGCGGTTTTGCCATTACTGGCATCAGGGGCATTGCCAAAATACACTTTTAGCAATAAACCTTATTTCATACTTGAAAAAACAGCGCACGCTACCTTGCAAATTAATCGGGGGCTGTTGCAGCAATTTGGCGATGTGGCGCGTATAGATTTCCAGGATCACAAAAAAATTGAAGAGGCATTTAAGTTTGCCTATGATAATGGCCTTACGCCGATATCTATCTCTGACAGTGTAGGCTCTATGGGCGGCGTGGCGCCGGTTAAGTTTCTGACGAAGTTAATTAGTCAGTATAATGGTTATGCTTATATTGATGACGCTCATGGAACCTCTATCTTCGGTGAAAACGGCTCCGGTTATGTAATGGAATGCCTCGACAATAAGCTGGACGACAGGATTATTATTACGGGATCGCTGTCTAAAGCTTTTGGTTCGCATGGAGGATTTATTGCATGCAACTTCGAGGAAACGATTAAATTCATTAAAACCTACGGGACCACGTACGCATTTGGCGGTCCTCCTAGCTTGCCGGGAATGGCGGCATGCCTGGCCGCTGCTGACCTACACCTTGATGGCACCGTTGCCAGGAGACAGGTGCAGTTGCAGGACGTTATCGCATATTTTGATGAAAAATTTGCTGATACTGACGTCATCAACAGAGGGACAAGAATGCCGATACGAGGTATTCTCATCGGTAATGAAGATACCGCAATCACGATGTGTAAGAAGATGCACCAACATGGATTCGCTACTACTGTGGCGATGTTCCCTACGGTCGCAGAGGGGAATGCCATACTGAGGTGTGCTATTTCAGCATTACATGAAAAAGAACATATCGATCGTTTTCACAACTGTTTTAAACTAGCCTATAACGAAGTAATGTAGTCTGTCTTTTGCCCGGCCTTTGCCGGGCATTATGAGAAATGGAATATGATGAAAAATATTGCCGGGCTCAGCCATGGAACAACCTTAGTGGTTGCAACGATAGTGGGTGGAGGCATGTTTGCGCTTCCTCTGGCTCTTGAAAATGTATGGTTTACAAAAGGGGTAATCACGTTATCGATCTCAGCATTTTTCATGCTTCTAACCGGATTAATGCTGGTTGATGTAAATTTGCGATTTCCTTCCGGGACAAGCTTTCATACTTTTACAAAGGATCTTCTGGGCCACAGGATCAGCGTGATCGTTAATGCAAGCTTTCTGTTTGTTCTCTATGTAATCACTTATGCTTATATCTCTGGCGCATCGTCTGCCTTTTCCGGGGTGCTTAATAAATTATTTGGCATTAATGGAGCGACATGGTCTGTTTTGTTAATCACTTTTCTGGTTTCATCTCTGATTTACATGGGTGGGTCGACAGCAAATTACGTTATTTCATTTTTCGTTGCAGCAAAATTTATAACTTTTTTCCTAGCCACCGGTAGTTTGCTTGAAAGTGTCAAACTTCAATATTTAACTGACAACCCCGAATTAAATGGCGTCTCTTCGTTTATTTTAATCATTCCAGTCTGCATTATATCCTTTGGGTTTCATGGAAGTATTCCCTCGCTCATCAAAATTTATGGTCGGACTAATTATAAAAAGGTTGTTGGAAGCTTATGTGCAGGCGTATTTATTTCGGCATTCATCTACTATTACTGGTTAACCCTATCTATGGGTGTGGTTGATAAGGCCACCTTTGCAGAAATCAAGCGTTCCGGCGGTAATATAGGTCCTTTCATCAGAATGATTGAAGGCGCGAAAGCGGTAGCATCAATGGAAGTGATACTGGTTTTTTTCGCAATGTTTGCCATATTATCTTCTTTGCTCTCAGCTTCGTTAGGTTTGTGTGATTACTTTCGTGACTTATTGAAAAACCGGATGGTAAAGAAAAATGAAATGTTACCTGTTCTTTTGACGTATTTACCTCCGGCTCTGTTTTGTATTATCAAGCCTGATGGTTTTCTGCTTGCCATTTCCTATGCTGGCATAGCACTTGTTATATGGGCAGTGTTACTCCCGCCGGTTTTACTTCTTGTCGCCCGAAAAAAAGGCGTGGCTGCGACCTATCATTTTCCTTTGAGCGATAATACATTAAAGTTATTTTTGATGGTGGGTACTTTGATGTGGATTTTCATGGTGGCAGAAGTTTTTATCAACTGACAGCATACGCTGCCATTAACACTGGTTAGCTGTCCCCGGAATTAAACACAACATCTATCACACCATCTCGATTCACAAACGTCCGCTTTTGGCACAAAGCGGACATGTGTGCGGGACAAGGTGCGCTATGAGCGAAAAGCGGACTTCGCATAACAACATATCTTTTGCACACGGCTACCAACTTAACGTTGCAGTGTGTCATCCACACCTGTTATTTCTACTTTATGCTCATCGCCTCCTTTTCTTATTGCTGAATAATATCAATCCTGTGGTTTTGTCTGTCATCAATTAAAAGAATTCTGTCGTCCGGCAACTGAATACCATCCATTGTGACCTGATACGGACTTTCACCACGTGCAATACTGATGCAATACTGACTCTGCCCGTGTTGATAGGTCATGCTAAAGGAAGGCCAGTCATCAGGTAATTGTGTGCGAATAACCAGCGTTTCACCGTAACGTTTTATCCCGAGTAACTCTTCAGTGACCAGACGGTAGGCCCAGCCAGCGGACCCGGTGTACCAGCTCCACCCGGCGCGTCCGGTATGGGGCGTAACGCTGTACACATCTGCACTCATGACATAAGGCTCCGCTTTGTAGGTATTAACGCCCTCAGGCTGAAGCGCGTGGTTTACCGGATTGATCATTGACCACAGTTGCCACGCTCGTGCTTTCTGCCCCATCCTGGCAAACGCCATTACCGCCCAGATGGCACCATGCGTGTACTGGCCCCCGTTTTCCCGCACGCCTGGTAGATAACCCTGTATGTAACCCGGGTTAGTACCGTGACCATTAAACGGGGGCGTTAGCAGCTTGATCAGTCCCGCATCGTTATCCACCAGATAGCTGTCCAGTGACTGCATCGCCTGGGCACTGCGCACAGGATCAGCTGCGCCGGACAGAACGGACCAGCTTTGTGCAATCGCATCGATCCTGCACTCCTGCGATGCCTCTGAACCCAGCGGCGTACCATCGTCAAAATAGCCGCGCAGGTACCACGCACCATCCCAGGCCGAAGAGGCAAGATTTTCTTTCAGGCGCAGCGCTTCTGACTGACATAATGTCGCCACGCATGTATCCTGGCGCTGTTCAGCCAGCGCTGCGAAACGCTGCAAAATATCGTAGAGGAAAAAACCGAGCCAGACGCTTTCACCCTTGCCTTTAATGCCGACCAGATTCATCCCGTCATTCCAGTCGCCAGCCCCCATCAGCGGCAGGCCATGCTGGCCGAAGTGTAGTCCCCGCTTAATAGCTTTTACACAGTGCTGCCACAGCGTCTCTTCAATGTGGCTGATAACCGGCGTATCGTAGACAGATTCTTCGCCGGGCATAAGCGGACGTCCTTCAAGATAGGGAATATGCTGCTCGAGCACCCCGGTATCCCCCGTTGTGTCCACATAGTGACAGACCGCAAGCGGGAGCCACAGGTAGTCATCCGAACAGCGGGTGCGCACGCCATTTCCATGTGGAGGATGCCACCAGTGCTGAACATCCCCTTCAATAAACTGTCGTGAGGCACACAGCACAATCTGACTGCGCAGCCGCTCCGGTGCAACGTTGCTCAGCGCCAGCGTATCCTGCAGCTGGTCTCGGAAACCAAATGCCCCGCCAGACTGGTAATACCCGCTGCGCGCCATAATACGGCATGCTAATGTCTGGTACAGCAGCCAGCCGTTCACCAGCAAATCAACGCTGCTGTCAGGTGTCCGCACCACGACTTTATCGAGAACGTTGTGCCAGAAATGATGAACCTGGTCCAGCGCCTGGCGCGCGTTATGCTCACTCAGAAAACGGGCAACCCTCTCCTGAGCCAGTGTCGGGTTACCCGCCACGCCGAGGACAAAAACAAAGGTTTTCTCGTCACCGTCAATAATGGAGGTTATCGACTGTAGTGCGGCACAGGGATCAAGTCCGGCCCCCGTTTTGCCCGAGAGTCTACGAAGCTTCATGGCGGCCGGGGCGCGCAGTGAGCCATTACGCCCTATAAACTCGCGGCGGTCGCCCGTTACCGTACTCTGAGGATCGTTAACGGCAAAAAAGGCAGTGCGTTCACCGCCGTTAGAACCGTAAAAGTTATTTGCCATTACCGCACTACCATCAGGAAGGCTGGGCGAATGCGTGATGATATGCGCGGCAGAGTGAGTGCGCGTTGCCCCTAGTGTCCATTCCACATAGGCGGTGACAGATAATTTACGTGTACGGCCTGAGTGGTTAGTAAGCTTCAGGATTGTCAGCTTAACCGGAGCCTGTCCGTCCACCAGTACCGTCATTTCACTGTCCAGGCCATATTCACGGTGGGCAAACACGCTGTAACCAAAACCATGGCGGGTGAGATAATCCCCGTGACCGCGCATGGGCAAGGCCATGGGTGACCAGCATGCGCCACTTTCTTCATCGCGCAGATAGAAAGCTTCACCGCTTCGGTCACTCACCGGATCATTTTCCCAGGGCGTTAAACGGTATTCGTGTGCATTTTCAAACCAGCTGTAAGCCTGACCCGCTTCAGAAATCACGCTGCCAAACTCCTCGTTTGCCAGCACATTTGACCAGGGTGCCGGCGTCGGTGCATTTTCTCTTAAGAGGATCTGATATTCACGGCCATCCTGAGAAAATCCGCCGTACCCGTTGAAATGGCTTAACAGGTCAGTATCCGGTATCCAGTCGGTATGGTTACTTTCCTCAGCTGTCACCGACGGCACAAAAGGCCTGACAATTTTTTTTGTTGTATGAAGACGCTGGTTAAGCTGTTCGTTGATGCCGTCAGCGCGATCGTCCAGGCTCAGGCAAGCCACGCTTATCAGCAACTGCTTGTCTTCGGCGGACAAATGATCGCCGTTACGGACAAAAATCCCGCCAGGTTCATCTAACAGGCTGGCTTCTGAACCCGCATAGATTAAATCCATAATCTGCGTCTGCAGCACATGCTGATAGCCACCGGGGCTGTTATTCAGAATAACCAGATCCACCTCCAGCCCTTTCAGTCGCCAGTATCGATGTGCCTGAATCAGTGTGGTCACAGAGGCGATTCTCTCCTCACTGGTGATGCTGATCAGCACAAGCGGCAAATCACCTGAAATACCCCAGCCCCACAGGCCAGACTGACCGCGCCGGTTACGGCTGATGGCCTGTTCGTCACCGCGTAATTCCTGGCAGGGATAAAGTATGGTGCTGGCGAGACGGTTAAACAGCGTCGCGTCGTCTTCACTGGCGTTCATCTGCCGTAACACCACCAGACTGTGGGACCAGGCAAGTTCAAAAACGCGATCGGCGATAGGATGATCGCGGTATTTTTCCATCAGTTTGAGGCTTTGCTGACGGTTTTCGCTGATGCCATAAACGATATCAATGGTGACCGGCTGTCCGGGCTGGAGTGTAATAGCGTGACGTATTGACAGTATCGGATCCAGCACGGCGCCGGAGGTGTTGCTAAGCGGCCCGTCCGTGTTGGCCGCCTGGGCGTCAGCCGGGCTTTTTCCGCGGCCAATAAACCTGGCTCTGTCGGTTTCGAATGAAACGTTCTCTGAATAATCACCATGAACTACCATCATATGAAACAGGTACGGGCTCTGCTCATCCGGCGAGCGTGAACGCCGGTGGCACAGGATGGCATCTCGCGTGGGATCGGTTTCAGTCTGGATAAACAGGTTGCTGAACGCCGGATGTGACTGGTCGCTCGCATCCGGGGCAAGCACCACTTCGGCATAGGTCATCAGCGATAACGCCCGCGGTGTTCGGCCGTGATGCGTCAGGGTGACACGACGTAGTTCGATGTCATCTTCCGGGGAGACCACGACCTGGGTTTTAACGCTGAGCGAGCCGAGCACGCGTCTGAATTCGGCACCCGCATCAGTAAAGATGATTTCGTCGCTGATGTCCGCGCTGCCGCCACCCGTAGGTTGCCAGGTATTACTCCACACTTCGTCAGTGAGCGGATCGCGGATATAACAGAATGTTCCCCAGTTATCCCGGGTGGTATCGCTGCGCCAGCGTGTCAGCGCGATGTTTTTCCAGCGACTGTAACCCCCGCCGCCGGGCGTTATCATCAGATGGTAATGTCCGTTGGACAATAACTGTATTTCGGGCGTTGGACTATCCGCATGGGTGAAAATTCGCGGTTCATAGCGCACAGGCTTCACTCTGCCTTCGTGGGACTCAAAATGGCGGCGCGGGCTGTAGAGATCGACCGCATCGGGAACGCGCTCCTGTAAAAGCAGGCTGGCTGACCTGAATGCGGGGCTCGACATGAACCGCCCGGTCATAGGTGCATCAAGCAGCAGATGTCCCAGCGCCTGGAACCCCATGCCCTGATGGTGCGCCATCCAGGATTGCACCACCAAAAAAAGCTGCCCGGTTGCCAGCCGCGATGGCGTATAGTCCAGCGCTTCATAAAAACCATACTCGCCGTGCGCGCCATTCTTCTCCAGCCTGAGCAGATTTTCGCAGGCCTTTTGCGGTGAAACCAGCAGCGCCAGGAGCGTGGCATACGGGGCTACCACCATATCGTCGGCAAGCCCGCGCCGCAGACCCAGACCGGGTACGCCAAAAGCCTGGTACTGATAATTGTTTTGAACATCAAAAGCATAATAGCCAGACTCGGACACGCCCCATGGCACACCACGCTCTTTGCCCCAGTGTATCTGTCTTATTACCGCGGATTTGCTCATTTCATCCAGCAGACTGCCGCGCCAGGTCGGCATCACCAAATTCGGCATCAGATATTCAAACATTGAACCGCTCCAGGACATCAGGGCGGTTTCACGATTTATAGTGGTAAACAGTCGGCCAAGTGCATACCAGCTTTTAAGCGGTAGCTGATTCATTGCAATAGCGACAAAGCTGGTCAGACGGATTTCAGAGGGAAGCAGATCGTAGTGGCTTTTGTCCAGGGTGTTGGTATCGCAGTTGTAACCCACACTCAGCATGCTGGTGGCATCATTGTAGAGAAACGCAAAATCCATTCGCGCATTATCAGCCAGCCGTTGTTCGAGTTCACTGATAATGGCCAGCCGCAGACGGGCCTGGGCTATCACGGCTGGCGGAGGGATAACTTCCTCAATGCATTGCGCGCCTGCGATCTCACTCAGGGTAGGCAGCAGCTGGGCATTATGCTGCACGGGTAACCAGCCAAGCAGCGTCGACCATTCATCGTTGAGCTGCTGCAGCTGACTGTCCAGACGTGCTGTCCAGCACGCTACAATACTGCTTTGATCTTTAGATCGCTGGATCAGATCGTTGCAGTATGCCTGCATTTTTTGGAGGGCATCCGGCATTTGTCCTGAGGGTAACGACGCTGCACTGATAAACTGCATACGCAGCAGATACAGACTGGCTGGCGCGTTATAACCCCAGTGTTTCTCCAGGGCATGCAGGGTATCGTTCAGCCCCTCCAGTACGTGCGCAACGTTGATGACGGGCTGATGACGCATGGCTGACAGTCCTTCGCGTAGCGTCAGTAAATGACCAGCCATGTTGCCGCTGTCGACGCTGGAAACATAACGCGGGCTAAGCGGAGCAAGCGTGCGGGTGTCATACCAGTTATATAAATGTCCACGGTAGTGCTCCATCTTATCCAGCGTATCGAGCGTTTGTGTGATGCGCTGCAATACTGACCCGGCAGGAAGGTAGCCAAAATCCCATGCCGTAAGGTTAGCCAGCAGGGAAAGGCCGATGTTAGTGGGTGACGTGCGGTGAGCTATTTTCGGTTCAGGGATTTCCTGATAATTGTCGGGGGGAAGCCAGTTTTCCTGGGCTGTAACAAATGTCTCAAAAAAAGCCCAGATTTCTCTGCTGGTCTGACGCAGTAGTTGTTTCTGTTGTGGGCTGGGCAGGAAAGTCTTGCTCGCTGGCGGGCGGCTCAACCAACTCAGCAACAGCGGTGCCAGGCACCACGCCAGGCTAATGATCAGAGCTATCGCCAGCCATTGTGGTGCCAGTAGCAGAGTCAGCGCGGTGAAGGCCACACCACAAGCTACATTCAGCCACATCGCCCGATAAAAACGAAACACAGAAGCGCTGGTCTGAAGATTGTCCGGAATGTGGCTGGTCCATTGGGTGAGATTGCGCTGGCTGATGCCAAGGCGCCAGAGCGTAACGGCGATCGCATACAGTGAATAGCTCGCCTCATGCGGCAATAAAACAAAGTTGAGTCCGGTTCGCGAAATTCGCTTCAGCGCACCGGCCGTAACCAGCGCCAGGTGTTGCCTCAGAGGGCGGCGAAGCGGTTTGTTGACCAGATCGAGAGTGATACAGAACGCGGCAGGCAGCAACCAGATGAGGATTAGCACGCCCAGCCAGTACCCTGGATTAGGCACCAACAACAGTGAGCTAAATAGCAGCACCAGTAAGGCGGGGGCGACCAGACTGCGGCGCAGGTTATCAAACAGTTTCCAGCGAGAGAGAGCCGATAACGGGTTTTTATCCTGTCTGCCATCCGCTTTTCTGACGCGGAACTTAAGCCAGTTAAGCAGTTGCCAGTCGCCACGGATCCAGCGCGTACGGCGCGCGACGTCGGACAGGTAGTTGTTCGGGTACTGCTCGTAGAGTAAGACCTCGCTCAGCAGCCCGGCGCGTGCATAGCATCCTTCAAGAAGGTCATGACTGAGAACCAGATTTTCCGGGCAGGTGTTGGCGGTGGCCTGCACAAAAATATCAACGTCATAAATTCCCTTTCCGACAAAGGATCCCTCTTCAAAAAGATCCTGATAGATATCTGAAGACATCATTGAATAAGGGTTATTACCCGGTACGCTGCTGCGCATGGCCGCATAACGCCCCTGACCGTCTCGGGGCATCTCTTCAGCCAGCCCCGGCTGTAAAATACCGTAGCCTTTGACTACCCTCTGACGCAGCGGATCGTATTCAGGTCTGTTAAGTGGATGTGCCATTGTTGCGACCAGTTTGTGCGCGGTATCACGCGGCAGGAGCGTGTCACTGTCCAGCGTGATGACATACCTGATGTCTGCAGGTAAGCAATTGGCGGGTATGTCTGCAACGCTGGAAAACTGCGTTTCTGGATGACGTAACCAACTGTTCAGTAGCGCCAGCTTGCCTCGTTTACGTTCATAACCCATCCAGATCCCCTGAGAAGCGTTCCATTCAGGCGACCGGTGAAGCAAATAAAAGCGCTGACGGCGACAGGGATAGCGCTGGTTAAGCACGTGCATTGCCGACATTGCCTGACTTAACAGCGTACGTTGTTCTTCCGTACTTTCCGTCGCTGCGTCAGCAAAATCGGTAATCAGCGCGAAACAGAGGTTATCATCTTGATTGCCAAGCCAGCACACTTCAAGACTGGTAAGGAGTTTGCTGAAGCTTTCGCAACTTGTCAGCATGCAGGGGATTGCAACCAGGGTTGAAGAAGCAACCGGAATACCGTCAGAAAAATCCATTCTTGGCAGCGGCCGGGGAGAACGAAAGCGGGTCGTCGCTTCACTCAACATATCGCTGACCAGCTGACTCACCGCCACAATCAGGGGCAGGGCCAGCGGTATCAACCACCAGGCCATTACCGGATTCGCTGTGTCATATAATATTGCAGCCGTTGTCGCCGTGGTTAGCAGGCTCATGCTCCCCAGCCAGGACAACAGGGGAAACCTGTTGAAATTGTGTCGCAGACGTTTGAGGCCGGAGATATTCACTGACAGATGGCGTTCCAGCTGACGACGTCCTTCTCCCATCAGATAGTAACCAATGTGACGATGTGGCATGCCGGGTGCTGTTGTTTCCGCAAGCGCCAGTATGCGGTTCGCCACTTCCGGCTCACTGAGCTGACTTTCCCGGGCCAGAATCTCAATCACATGGCGATAATGATCGCGGGTATCAAAATGCATGCAGGAATATATTCCTGCCGGATCGCGACGTAACGTTTGCTCAACCACGCTGATATCCTCAGCGAAATCGGGCCAGTTGGTTTCATTAAGCAAACGTAATCCGGCAATGCTGTTGCTGACGGAAAGTTGACTGGTCGCAAGCTGCTGGTTAAAGCGATGTATTAGCACCTGGGTAGTGAGGCCTTGTTCGGCAAGGCGTTGTTCTACCCAGCTCAGGGGTAATGCCAGCGCATTACCATGTCCTTGCAGCCGACGAACCATTTCTGCGACAAAAGCACTGCTTAATGGCGGCCGGGAGCGCGCCATGTCGGCGATAACCATGATTAGGTCAGCTGGCGCATTTTCTGCGCATTCAGTCATCCGTGTTATCCATATATCAGCAAGGTCACGTTCATGCTGAGCCTCTACCACCTCAATACTGACCTGACGGAGATTTTCAATCAGCGCCAGGCGTAACATGCCGGGCAATGCCCAGACTTCGCCTAACGTCAGCGGCGTAACCTGCTGATAGGCAGTAATAAAGCTGGTAAGACTGGCGATATCCCAACGCCCGTCGCCATGCACAACGACCTCCGTGGCAATATCATAGATACGCGGACAAAGGTGCGGCGAGGTGAGTGAGGGAAGGCCCTTACCAAAGCTTGGGGGTAAATGCTGACGTACGTTGCGAATTTGCTCTTCAATCAGGTAGTAGTTGTCCAGCAGCCACTCGCCTGCAGGCATGATGCTCGACTTCTTATACTCGTTAAGCGCGTAACAGTTTTGGGTAATTACGGCCTCGTTGTCACCGAGTCGTCTGAGCAGATAGTACGGCATTTTATCCGCAGACAATTTATGAGCGTGAGCCAGGGTTTGACCGTAACGCTCAAGCTGAGAGGCCGAGAACAGCTCCAGGCGCGGACTGTTTTCCGCTGCCGGGTCATTCGAAGAAAACGCAGCGTACCCGGGCGCCTTTGTCAGGGGACGGGAGCGGCGAAACCATGCCATAGGATTCATATTCATAATATTGCTCTGGTGCGACGTTAACGCGCAGGAGCAGTCGAGAAATCAGTTCAGAAACGTTCTCTCAGGATGTGCATAAGGCATCAGGGATTTTTCAGCTGCTGGTCAAGGTATTCACTGCAGCATACTGCAGCGTCAGGATCCAAAGTCAGGGGCTGGCGTGGTGAGACAAACAGGGCTTTACACCCAGGACAAAGCATCGCCTGTTTCAGACGCACTTTTGAGGCTGGCTGGTCTGAACTCAAATCACAGGCAGGACAGACGACCCTGGGCGTGCTCCTTATCAACTTCCTTGCATAGCCAGGAAGAGACAGGGTGATTAACCTTGCAAGGAATGCGCTTCACGCCAGCATTAATGGCTAAATTATAGACGTTTTTTTCCATGGTGACTGGCCGGACTGTGGCCTGATGAGGAATCGTTAACTTTTCCGTGAACTGAAGCCTGCATGCTGATTAATTAACGCTACGAAGGAATTGATAACGTTCTGTATTTCGTAAACGCAGCGCAAAGTAAACGGATGCCGATGCCGGGCGTAAATTAACATCCTCACAGACGTCTCAGCTGGCGTCACAAGTCTTCAGACAAATCAGGTTTACTCTGAAGAGGTTTCTAACCCATATAATCACAATAAGCTGCCGCCAGGAGCTTATTAATCGGCTCAGGCAGTGTTAACAAGCCACCTGGCTTAATTCTTTATCATCAGGTTAATCAGTCAGGGTTTACAAATATCGATTTGCAGTGTGGGCAGAGCAATGTTTGCTTTTTGCCTATTTTTTTAATCGACTGCTGGGACTTTCTTTGACATACAGGACATGTAGACGAAGACGTTATTTCGGTGATTTGGTCCATAATTCGATTGAAGTAGGACATGATGTTTGGCCTTAAAAATGAATGAGATGTACTCTACCATCTCTGGTGGTTTTTTTATACATCTAATAAAGGTTTATGGGTTTGTAGTAAAATATTTTCGGAACGGATTGACCGGTTGACACACAATAATATGAGTAACGTCCACTTTTGGCACAGAGCAGAAAATTGCGCGGAGAGATGACAGCTTTGAAAGAGGGCAGACTTACCTTAAAACAGAACATCCACGCTGAATTCATCTCCTGATTGTGATGTTATCTGGCTAAGCATTACTAACTTTGGTGAGGCAGGTTAAATCCCTATCTTAACGTGCTGACTTCTGGTTAATGGCAGGCAGGTTATTGATATTTATAGTGAACTTGCCCGTAAAACTCCTGTAGCCGTTAGGTTTTTTAGCTGCAATTGGTGGTTTTTCTGGAGGGGTGTTAAAAACAAAGCAGGCTATATGATGAGGAAAAATAAAAGTAAAAGCAGTAATGCCTGAGGTAGCAGTAGTAAATAAATAAACTTCCCTGGCGAAAGATTTGCGATTATATTAACAATATTCAAGCAGTTGCCTGACAGACTCCTTTTCTTCGAGGTATTCGAAAGAGAGTAGACGGATTTTTTCATGGTTGTAAAGCCATTCGGAATCGTTTCGTTGAATATTTTCTCCAGGCCTGAAGCACACACCAGATGCAGCCCGAACTA
Source organism: Erwinia wuhanensis (assembly GCF_030484085.1). Lineage (NCBI taxonomy): Bacteria > Pseudomonadati > Pseudomonadota > Gammaproteobacteria > Enterobacterales > Erwiniaceae > Erwinia > Erwinia wuhanensis. Next base: position 716,641 of record NZ_JAUJUH010000001.1, on the reverse strand, counting down.
TCGCATACTTCCCATTAGTAAACACAACCCTGTGGATGAAGAAAGGCTGATTTTCCCCACCTAACTTCCGGTTATCGATAATGTTGCCTTCAAAAAAAACATTTTTTCTGGGTTTCATAAAGTTACCTTTATAACAGGGGTAAAGTCAGTGTGTTTCCGTCTTTATTTTTCCTTCCTTATCAAGCGCGAGAGTCAGCCTGGTACCAATCCATCTGCATTCTAAACTGTACAGTAACACCTCGCGAGCAAAACGTCCCAGCGGCCTCGCTCCTGATTTTTCCTGCTTTCGCAGCTGTCCAGCGAGCATATGCAAGACGGGTAACATGCACACTTATTCCCTCGAAATGGCTGAGTCATTTTTTCATGAGTTAGTGCTCTTTTAAATGCATTGTTAATTATAAGTCATTATTTAATAATTTTTTCTATTATATTATGTTCATTTACTTTTGACAGATATGTGCGCTTATCAGGAAACAACGTGAGAATTTACTGTTCTACTTTTCCATAGAGAATTTATAAGGAAATCAGAAGGAATTCTACTTACTGAGGAGCGCCCGGCAGCTAAAAGCACAGGCAGGCGGAGCAATTTATAAGGGTTCACGACTACGGCACTCGGGTAGGCTGGCGTCTTGCTGTCGCGCATCCGGGGCGCGTGGCCGCCATCATTTCCCAAAACGGCAAACCTGATGAGGCAGGACAGGGCGAGAACCGGGCACCTGTCCAGAGATACTGGCATGAACCCGGACAGCAGAACCGGAATGCGCTGCATGATGTTCCGAGACCGGCCGGTGTTCGCTACAGACGAAAAGCTGATATCCTGGCCTGTTATCTGCGCAGACCTTCAGCTTTCGCCCGTCTGTATGAGTCCGCCAATCAGCGAGGCGAAGGCTGTAACCGCTTCCGTTTCCTTCAGTCGCCCACGGGTAAGGGCCACGGACAGCGCTTCTCCCGCGCCGACCAGGCCGATGCAGCATTGCTGTAGTGATTGGGGCGTCATATTGACATGGGGTGTCAGAATTGACGCAAACATGGCGACACAATTGTCCAGAAGTTCCTGGAAAACGACCGCCTTTTCTTCACTCCCCGCCAGCGCCGCTCCCACTGCGTGAAACTCGTCCGTTTTGTCTGCGGCGCAGTGTATATAGGCGCTCGCCAGCATCTGTACCGTTTCCTGCTGGCTTCGGGGAGTCGCGCTCATGGCCTCAGTAAACGTCCTTACCCGTTCCATATCTATCCACCTGTACAGCTGGATCAGTAACGTCGAACGAGTCGCGAAATGATCGTAAACCACAGGTTTCGAGACGCCTGCACGCACGGCCAGATGGCCCAGCGTGAGGCGATCCGCATTTTCCTCGCGCACGATCAGAAGCGCGGTATCGAGAAGCTGTTGTCGCCGTTCTGCCTTCGACAGGCGCCGGGCAGGCGACCCGGTAGCCGGAGCCTTGTGTTCTTTCATTCTCTCTTTCTCATTAAACCTACTAAAAGTAGCTTATGTTGCTGTGGAGTGCTATCTTTCCTACCAATAGTAGCTTATCACACACAAGGAACCTCGCTTATGTCATTTGCTCCTGTCTTACTGCTGGGCGGCTCCGGATCTATTGGTGGTCAGACTGCCCGGGCAATACGCGCTGCTTATCCCGATCTTCCCTTGCTGATAGGGGGGCGCGACCTTGCCAGGGCGCAGCACGCCGCCGCAAAAATGGGAGGTGCGGAAGGTATAGCGATTGACACCGCCCGTGCAGACCTTGGCCTCGGCGAGCGAAAAATCAGTGCGGTGGTCGTCCTCTATAAAGACCATACGCTTGCTGCACTCCGCTTTGCTCAGTCACGAGGCGTACCCCATTTGAGTATTTCTTCTGGCGTGTTCGAGATTGCTCCGGAAATCGCAAGCTTTATGCACGCTCCGGGCGCGTCGGCAGTGGTGCTCGGCTATGAGTGGCTGGTCGGTGCCACGACGGTGCCTGCGCTTCATCTGAGCAAAGCGTTTGGCCAGGTACATGAAATCCGCATTGGGGCGTTAGTCGATGAACAGGATGTTGGCGGGCCTGCGGTCGCCGCTGATTTCGACCATCTGCACCACCTGTTGCCCGCAGCGCTCACGCGCCGGGCCGGCGTCTATCTGTGGCGCGAGGGCGATGAGGCTAAGGGCACCTTCTCAGCGCTCGACGGCACCAAAATCCCCGCCACGGGCTTTTCTTCGATTGACGTGGTTGGGCTGGCAACTGCTACGGGTGCGCACAGCGTCCTGTTCGATCTCGGCATGGGTATCAGCTCAAGCCGGCGCAAAGGAGGAGCATTCTCCACCGAAATCATTATTGAGATTTCAGGCCTGGATCAGGCCGGGCAGGCTCTTCGTACCCGCAATGCGGTCGTTCATCCGGGGGGAGCCGCACCGTTGACAGGCATGAGCATTGCCCTGCTTCTTGAACGACTGATCGGGCTGGATGGCAAACCGCCGGTGGCGCCGGGTCTCTACTTTCCTTATCAGATTCTGGAAGCGTCGCACTATTTAACGCGGCTTGCGGAAGAGGGAGGGCGGCTTCTGGAACTGCCGCTGTTATAACTGTCGGGTGGCGTACTAAAAGTGCGCCACTTTCCCCTTAATATCGGGCAGGCTCCGGGCGAAAAGGCCTGAGCCTTAAAAAGGATGCCGGGAAAGGCGCTCGCTGGCAGACCTGCATGATTATTTGCCACAGGCCCGGGCGACATACATTTTCAGGTAAGTATGCTATTGCTTTACTGCGTTTTGGTATCACCCGGATTACGGCTTAAATAAAATAAGGATCCCAAGGCTATGGCAGTAAAAAAAATTCTCCTGACGGGTGCCAGCGGTCGTATCGGACGAACCTGGTTTAAGGCGATGTGCAATACCTATGACTTTATCCTTACCGATCTGCATATGCCGGATTATGAGATTGGTTCTCCGCACCAATTTTTTCAGGCAGACCTTGCAAAGCAGGGTGCGGCAGAGAAGCTGCTGACCGCGGCGAAGCCTGATGCGGTAGTGCACCTGGCAGGGATCCCCGACGCCGGGGCCGCCTTCGAACAGCTGTTGCCGGCTAACATTCTGTCCACCACATGGCTGCTTGAAGCCGTGGCTGCCACATCCTGCTCGCGCTTTGTCTTTGCCAGCAGCGCCCAGACGATTGAGGGTTATCCGGTTGATGTGCAGATACATCCGGGGCTGGCCGTCGCGCCTGCCAATCTTTACGGCGTCACGAAATGCTATGGCGAGGCGCTGTGTTCCTTTTATGCCACTCAGCGTGGCCTGTCCTGCGTGGCGCTCAGGATAGGCGCTTTTGAACCTAAAAACGCGGCTGCGCTTAAAACTGCCCGGGATTACAGTGCCTGGCTCAGTCCGGAGGATGCAGTAAGGCTGCTGACCAGCGCTACAGAAGCTGAAAATATTACCTTTTTTATCGGCTATGGCATTTCCGATAACCGGTTTAAGCGATTTGATCTGTCACGTACCAGGGAGGTGCTGGGCTACCAGCCAGTCGATGATGCCTTTCAGGAGTTCAAGCCAGGGCCGGCTCTGTTTGAATAAGCTATCCTGTTCGAAAATACTTTCTTGTTGCGAGAAAAGCTGCGCCTGTAACAATATTAGTCACGCACCGTCCGCTTCTGGCACAAATCAGCGTGCTAAACGGTGGGCTGGTGTTCCCAGGCCTGCTTTAGTTCCAAAGCAGATACCAACTGGCGTACGTCGCCGCTATCAGCGATAAGCTGGAGTAACCACCCTGAACAGATAACAAAATTTAAGGAAACGCAATGCAAACGATTGGGATCCTGGGAGGGATGTCAGCAGCCTCAACACAAATTTATTATCGGAAAATGTGTGAGTTGGTTCGTCAGCGTCTGGGCGGTTTACACTCGCCCGAGCTGCTCATCCGTTCGCTGGATTTTGCCAACATTGAACATTTGCAGGCCAGCGGAAAATGGGACGACGCCGCAACCCTTTTAAATAAGGAGGCGCTGGCGCTGGCGCGCGGCGGGGCCGACTTTATCGTACTGGCGACAAATACCATGCATAAACTGGCGGACCAAATGATGAGCGGCGTTTCCATTCCGCTGCTGCACATTGCTGATGCAACGGCGGCTCGGATCCTTGCAGCGGGCCTTAAAGCGCCAGGCCTGATGGCAACCGCATTTACGATGGAACAAGCTTTTTATCTTGATCGGCTCAGGGCGGTAAAACTTCAGCCCGTTATACCGAATGATGCCGATCGGGCTGAGGTTCATCGCATCATTTATCAGGAGCTGTGCCAGGACGTTATAAACCCGGCCAGTCGCGCTGTTTATGAAAATATCGCACAGCGTTTAGCTGACAACGGCGCTGACTGTGTGATCCTTGGCTGTACCGAAGTCGGCATGTTGCTTAACAGGGATAACGTTTCCGTCCCTGTCTTCGATACCACGCTGATCCACTGCGAAGCTGCCGTTGATAAAGCGCTGGGTGCGAGTGTCTGAAGCGGGAAGTTTGCTTCAATATCACCTCTGGGCTGCAGGAGAAATTATCGCTTTGCTCCTGCGGCTATCTTTCTGCATGCAAAAGCCTGAACCGGCGGTAGCGTTCTAATCAGACTCCTCTTTACCCGAGCGGGTGAGTAAGCTGCTTGCCAGTAGTCTGAATACCTCAATAACTTTTGGCAGCGCCTGCTGCGGATCGTCGCTGGCTGCTATCCACAAGGCCGCATTGAGCGCGGCCCCATTTAAAAGATGTGCGGCGGCATCGGCATCGACGGGTTTTATGACGCCGCTTGCGCTCATTTTTATAATGCTCTGGCGAGTGGATTCCAGGCAGCTATTTTGACCAGGCCACTGAGAAGGGTTGCCAAGAAAGGCCGGACCATCAAGCAGCACGATGCGCCGTACTTCTGCGTCCATCGCCATTTCGATATAGGCGATGCCCTCAGCTATTAACTTTTCCCAGTCATTGCCAGCCGTAGCCGCCGCAGCTTTAGCACGTTGCGCCATTTCACCATCTAACTGTTCGACAACCGCCGCAAGCAGCCCCTTTTTATCGCCAAAATTGGGGTAAAGCGCGCCACGCGTCAGGCCCACGCTGGCAGTAAGCTCATCCATTGATGCGCCTGCGAACCCTTTTTCAGCAAATGCTTTTCGTGCCGCCGCAATCAGTTTTATGCGGTTTTCTTTCATCAGTTCGGCGCGGCTCTTGGTGGCCATACGATATCCTTATGCCATACGCGGCGTATGTTATTTGACATACGCCGCGTATGTGTGATTAATAGTACATACGCAGCGTATATTAAATCATTCCTGTGCGCTGCGCATCCCGCATTCCAACCCGACCTAATCAAAGGAAATCGTATGGCCATCGCCCATCGTGAACCGGTTTTCCCTGCTAATCGACATGCTCTTTATGAGGAACATGGTTATTCTGCCGCAATCCGTTCTGGTGATATGCTGTTTGTTTCCGGCCAGGTCGGCAGCCGCGCCGACGGTACGCCGGAGCCTGATTTCGCCGCGCAGGTGCAGCTTGCGTTTGATAATTTGGCAGCCACGCTTGCCGCAGCGGGGTGTACTTTTGACGATCTGATTGATGTCACAACTTATCATACCGATCCGGAAAATCAGTTTTCGACAATTATGCAGGTGAAGAAATCGATTTTTCCCCATCCCCCTTATCCAAACTGGACTGCCGTTGGCGTGACATGGCTTGCGGGATTCGACTTTGAAATTAAAGTCATTGCCCGCATTCCAGCTCATCAGATATGAAAAATCATATCTGAACAGGCGAAAAATATTTCCCTGAATTCACGGGCCAGAGGCATAAATTAAGGTGGTTCTACCGACTGTTAAATGAGTAATTCGATTACTCAACCCACCTTTCTTATTCTCTGGCCCGTGCCTGGCCTCTTTTCTGAATAAAATAAATCGATTAGGCTATGCCCGGTCGCGCATAACGGCTTTTACCGTGTCGATAAACAGGCGTAATGCGACAGACATATGGCGATGTTGCGGAAAGTAGAGCGCGATGCCCTGTGACGCAATGGTCCAGTCGTCCAACAACGTCACCAGCCGCTGCGTGTCCAGCCACTGTCGGGCGTAGCGCTCCGGGACATAGGCCACACCCAGCCCGGCGACAGCCGCTTCCACCATTAAAGCGCTGCTGTCGAGGGTCAGGCTGCCCGGCACATCCAGCGCAAACTGCTGCTCATGCTGCTGATATTCCCAGTGATACCGTTTACCGCCCGGCAAGCGCTGGCGCAAACAGGTATGCTGCATCAGATCCTGCGGATGCATGATTTTGGGCCGCCCGGCTAAGTAACCGGGCGAGGCCACGGTAATAAAGCGCAGCGGCCCGCTCAGAGCAATGGCAACCATGTCTTTAGGCACATCTTCAATCAGCCGAATGCCCGCATCAAACCCTTGCGCCACGATGTCTATGAGTTGCCCCTGCGCCACTAAATCAATTTCAATCCCCGGCTTTTGCTGGATAAATGTCGGCAGCACCTTTTCCAGCAGAAGGCTAATCGCTGCATCGCTGGCACTGATGCGCAGCGTGCCATAAGGCTGCTGACCGCTGGCGGTAACGTCGTTCAGCAGGTCATCCATTTCCGCCAGTAACGGCGCCAGGCGCGCGATCAGTATTTCACCCGCTTCGGTCAGCGCAACGCTGCGCGTTGTGCGATGGAACAGCTGCACGCCAAGTGTTGCCTCCAGTCCTTTGACAGTATGGCTAAGCGTCGAGCGTTTAAGTCCCAGCACCTCAGCAGCGCGACGAAAACTGCGCTGCCCGGCAATGGTTTTCACCGCCTGCAATTCATTCCAGGAAGGTCGTTTCATTGTTGAATATTTCCCACCACCTCATGCTGATTTGCGGAGATTATGCCACCAATTATTCGGTTTATGCTGTCCTTCGGTTCACTGAATGGAGAAGACCCTAATGAAAACCTGGCTAATAACCGGTGCATCCAGCGGCCTGGGCCGCCTGATGTGTGAAACGCTGCTGGCCCGAGGCGACAGAGTATTTGCCAGCGTCCGCGATCGAGCAGTATTAGACGGTCTGTCAGCAATATACGGCGATCGTTTGCAGGTAACGGTGCTTGATCTCAGTATGGCAGCGACGATAAAACCCACCGTTGAGGCGGCGTTCGCTCAGGCGGGAAGCATTGATATTGTGGTCAGCAACGCGGCTTACGGCCTGTTTGGCGCAGCGGAAGAGCTAAGCGATAGGCAAATTGAGCGTCAGATTGCCACCAATCTTACCGGGTCGATTCAGCTTATCCGCGCGGCAATTCCCTTTTTGCGGCAGCAGGGTGGCGGGCGCATTATGCAGGTGTCGTCGGAAGGCGGCCAGGTCGCCTATCCTGATTTCAGTTTGTATCATGCCACTAAATGGGGAATTGAAGGTTTTGTCGAAGCGGTGCGGCAGGAAGTAGCGGCGTTTGGCATTGACTTTTTGCTGGTCGAGCCGGGGCCGACGGCGACGCGGTTTGGTGCGGGGCTGGATATTGCTGATGCCTTACCGGCCTACCGTGATACGGCAGCGGGGAAACTGCGGGCGGCACTGATGTCCGGAGAGTTTGTGATTAAAGGCGATGCTGAAAAATGCGTGACGGCTATGATCGCGGCGGCAGATGCTGCCAGCCCTCCATTACGTCTGCCGCTGGGCAGCACAGCCTACGACAATATTGAAGCCGCGTTAAAAATGCGTCTGCACGCGCTGCAAGCAATGAAAGCCGTGGCATATGGCGCAGATCGCCAGGAAGGGTAGGCAGCCAGGCCCGATGAGGTGGAAGGCCAAACAGCTATGAGGCGTTCCACTTCGGTTCTAACCTAAAGCACCGATAGCTGCTTTTGGCACGAGGCGGACATGATTTATCCCTGATAAGGGCGGGGAGATCGCCGTTCCAGACCACGCTTTTCGTCCTGCGTCCCCGGCGGGGTCGTTATTCAACGACGATGAGTTCTTCGGTCACGAGCCGGACTACGGAGCTCAGGTCGATAAAGTTTACGTGGTCCGGATCCACCCTGGTTGCAAAGTTGTCTGACAGAAAGAGTTTATCCATCTCTTCAGCGTTGTCGAACCATGCCTCCACCATGGCGTCAAACCGGGGTAGCTCTGAAGACGCATAATCCATGGGGTATGAAATAACAAAGCGGCGGATCTTCTTTGCTTCAGGAATGGCAAAAAGCAGTGGAGCATGAACGTCGCGACGATAATTCCTGAATTCCTCTATGCTCATACCTTGCCGACGCCTGAAAGCGATAACGACTTTGATCATGAAAATATCCTTTGACGGGGAGCAGCCGGTGCGTCTGCTTCGAAATAAGGATAACCATGGAAGTCGAAACAAACTATGTTTGAATATCCCTATTACTTTCGAGATTGTCCCCATGATTGCTGATCCTTTATCCGATATCATCTCGCTATTGACGCCGAAAACCTACATCGCGGGTGGATTTGACTTCGGGGGGGAATGGGCGCTTCAGTTTGGGAAGCATTCTGGCCTCAAGTATTTTGCGCTGGTATCGGGTAGCGCCTGGCTGGCCATCGATGATGGGCAGGATCCGATAAAGCTTAAGGCGGGTGATTGCGTCCTGCTGCCCAACGGACGTCGGTTCCTGATTGCCCGAGACCTCGCCTTCGAGCCGATCGGCATTGCCACCATACCTGAAGAAGACTGGAACGGCGGGATCGCAACGGTGAACGGCGGGGGAGAAACGACAATGCTCGGCGGCCATTTCGGCTTTGCCGGCGACCATGTCGATATGCTTCTCGGCTCAATGCCAGCCATCATTCGGCTCCGCGATGAAGACGACAAGACAGGTCTGCGATGGGCCCTCGATCGTATGCGCCAGGAACTGTTCGGATCACAGCCGGGTGCCAGGCTTATCGTGCAGCATCTCGCGCATCTGATGCTGGTCCAGGCGCTGCGGCTTTATCTGGATCACGGCTTGGGAAAAGACGTCGGCTGGCTGTTTGCACTTGGTGATAAGCGGATCGCGGCTGCCATTGGCGCAATTCATGCCAGCCCGGGCAGACGATGGACCTTGCCGGCACTTGCGCAGGAGGCCGGGATGTCTCGATCCAAATTCGCTCTCAGGTTTAAAAGTCTATCCGGCGCGTCGCCAATCGAATATCTGACACGATGGCGGATGATGATTGCATGCCACCGGCTCACCAGTGGCACTGAATCTGTCTCTGCAATCGCGCACTCACTAGGTTATGAATCAGAAGCTGCGTTCAGTACGGCGTTTCGACGACTCAATGGATGTTCGCCACGACGGTACTCGTTGAAAAATCCGTCACTAACCGAAACTGATAATTAGTATTTTTCCGGCTGATGAAGTGACCTGGCTCTATTAACTGGCATAAGCCAACGTCCGCTTATGGCACGCAGCAGACCTGCGCTCTGGAAAGTCCGCTATGAGCGATAAGCAGACATTTAATTCATGTGCGACATTTAGGGGAAACAGCAGGGATACGAATCAATTACTCTAAATATCTTTTAAATTCATTTGATTATATAATTTTAGAGCGACAGAAGAAACATCATAATCTTCGATGTTTGATAATACCGCAAGAGTAAAACCTTGACATTGCGAGCGTATGAAATAACTTTCTCTGCCAAAAGTAGAACCGAGGTGGTAATAAACTCGCCCGAAAGCACCTTCTTCCAGTTCAATACCAAAGCAGTATGGATTATGATCTTCAATCATAATCCCTTCATCAGTAAAACCAGGAAGAGGGGTAAGCATTTTCTGTATTAATTCATCTCCTCCTACTGAAGCAGAAGAAAAATTCAGACCCCATTTCATCAGGTCATTAGCAGATGAATGGATAAGGCCTGCTCCGATTACATCCCATGGACTGTAGACAGGAGAAAAAAAGTCATCTTGTTTTTTTTGATAGCCACTTACCGCTAACTCACTCTGCATCAATCCATTATAAACAAAAGAGTTTTTCATCTCTAGAGGGTCGAATATCTCTCTTTTTACAAAATCTGCAAAGCTTGTCCCGGAAACATTTTCAATCAATTGAGAAAGAAGTATATATCCGGTATTACTATACTCATGCTTTGTGCCTGGAATGAAGCTAAGATGTTCTTTTTCAAAAATCCCTTTAATTATATCTGTTTTTTTAAAGTCTGAAAAATAGTCTATTTCTTTACTTTCAGCTATGTCAAACAGGCATGGGAGCCCTGAAGTGTGGTAAATTAAATTTTCAATAGTTATATCATTATTAAATATTGCTGCTTCGGGGATGTATTCAGCAAGAAGGCTGTTTAATTTCAGTAATCCACGCTCCTCAAGAAGCAGAACACAAAATGCTGTAAATTGTTTTGATACGGATGCAATGTCAAATATGCTATTACTATTTATGGGCGTGTTAAAATGTATATCTTCAACCCCCATTCTGTATTCTAAAGTTCTGCCATCATCGTATTGCATGATGGCGATGACGCCAGGTGTATTGACTAATGGTTTTTCCATGGTTATCAATCAAAGCTGTTCTGTTAAATCATGAGAAGGATTTTAACATAAATTCTCATCATATTGAAATTATTGGTAATTTTTACATGAATGTTTTTGGTTCGTAACGTCTCATAAGAGTGCCGGCTTTTACAATGCGCGACTTGAACCGCTAAAATTACAGTGCCGAATCATTACCCCTTTTGTATGAGCCAGTCATTTACGAACCGAGTCTGACTTAGACATTACAGTATGAGGTACAAACGTCTCACTGTGACACAGCAAAGTGGACTAATGTCAGGCTAATGTCCGATATTAGCGAAGTAAACCATGGAATTGGTGTTTCTTCCAAACCATAAATCTGTATAAAATTAATGCGATAAACGCATAATTCAAAAGGAAACTGACATGAAAAAAACGATTATTCTCTCTTTAGTACTTTTTCCGCTTGCACAGGCAGTGGCGTCCAACTGTGGCGATGCTCAGACTCAGTCTGCAATGAATCAATGCTTTTCTGCAGACTACAAAGAAGCAGACAAAGCTCTCAACAGCACATACCAAAAGACCCTGAAACTCACATCAGGTGAACAACGGAATCTGCTGCAATCATCGCAGAAAAAATGGATCAGCTATCGCGATGCGGATTGTAAATTCCAGACTTATAAATCAAGTGATGGGTCAGTAAGCCCAATGAATACAGCCATTTGTCTTCAGACCAAAACTGAACAGAGAACTAAAGAGCTTGAGAGCATGCTGAAATGTCCTGAAGGTGACGTGAGCTGCCCGCTATAAAACTCCCTAAACCTCAATCATATTTTAAGCATAAGCATATTAAGCAACCGTCGTGCCCTTATTCTAAAATAACTGCCTGAGGGCAGTTATTTCTAATCTATCCCCTCCAGCTGACATGCTCTTTAACAATTAATAAAAAGTAGATTTTATAATGTCCGCTTCTGGCACAGAGCGGACACGGCATCAACATCCTGCAGATTTCCTCTGCCTTCCTGGCAAGCCAAATCAGTACGATAGCTTAACCAGTACAGCCGCCAGGTTCTGCCGAACTGTCGGAAGCCAGTTTACGCAGGAGTTCACCATGAAGATAATAATTCACAATACCATCATTTATTGTGCCCCCTAAAGACTGATAAAAACGATTTGCTCCGGCGTTTGATTTCTCGGCATTCCAGCTGAGGCTACGACACTCATGTTCAAGAGCGAGTTTCGCCATAAAGCGCATTATGGATTCCCCTGTGCCTTTTCCTCTCTCACTCTTGGAGACATAAAGCTCTTTGATATGCAGCTGGCCACTGTACCGGGGAGAAGGGTAGAGAATACTGCAACACGCCAGCCCAACGATATGAGCGTCGCAGCGAGCCCTGAGCACCAGAGTACCGGAGAGCTGACTGAACAGTCGATTGCGGAGGTAATTCTTCAACAGTGGTTCCTGAATGATGCCCTTACCATAATAGTGTTCTTCCATTTCGGTAAAAATTTTCACCATGGATTCCCATTCATCTGGCGGACACAGTTCTACCCTTACTTCCATGTTTACTCCTTTTAGCTAACAAAACGCCACAGCTGAGGTAGGGTTTAGTATCATTGCAGCCATTAACAATTCAGCCCGGTTCTTGGATTAAATCTGCCGACACACCAGAAGCGTCGTTTCAATCGTGTCTTATAGCGTACAACTTGGTCAATCCTGCGCTTTTCAGATGTTAACACGCTCAATTAAGCAATTCAGATATGTACGCTATGAGCGAAAAGCGGACATTAAGATTTGAAGATTTACCCGCCAGAGCTAACTGGTCATATTGATCGTTGCGGTTAGACAGCGAACCACTACTCCTGGAGTTTTATAGACATTTCCATGCAGCGCAGTTCAGCCTGCGCAAAGGCAGATGGATACATACTTTCACGCACAAGTGTGAAACCATGCCTCTCATAAAAAGATTGCGCATTTGGAGTCGAGGACAATGTTAATTCCCTATATCCACGTTCACGAGCTTCACTTTTGATGGCTTCAATAATCTGACTACCTAACCCTTTCCCTGTATATTGAGGTAACGTAAATACAGCCTCAACACTGCCTGAAGAGAGATCAAGAAAGCCTGTCGCTACCAGCTTGTTATCAGAGGCATCAACAACGAAGAAAGGGTTTGCTGCAATGACATTTCTGTAGCTTTCAGGCATTTCTTCCGGTGTCCAGGCTACAATAACCGCATCGTCGTAGCTGTTCTGACATCCGTAGCGTATAGCCTGGTTGCGTATATTCCAGCATTCTTCTGCTTCCACAGGCACTGCAAGTCTGATCTTCATAGCTGCTCCTTGTGCGTTTTCTTCTGCAAACCCCTCACTCTTACCATAAGAGCTCTAAAGCATACTCATCGATTTTGTATAAGATGACAACGTCTGTTTCTGGCACAAAGAGGACTGATTTGGACGCAAATTCCGGTATGAGCGAAAAGCGGACATAACAACCCCCTTTACAGGGGGGCTGAATTAGTCATATTCGTGGTTAACGGAAACCCGTAAGCGTCATAAAGTGAGTCATCCAGGATTATCGGGTTGAAACAGGCTTCTCGTCGATTTTCACGCGCATGAGGGCATACGGCTTGATGCGCATATCTTTACCACTATGGAAGCCCGGCTGCCGGTGCAGCTGGTTGACGGTAAAGTAAAGATATCCGTCATGGGCAACAGAAAGTGTGTCCGGCCAGAGAATTTCCGGCCCGTGAACAAGCGTGGACCAGGTTCCCCGCTTATCCATTTTTCGGACAGCATTGCGCTCGTAATCTCCTGCGTAAATATTGCCTGCAGCATCAGATTCAAGACCGTCAGAGGCCCCTTTTTCGCCCAAGTCCCGTACAGCGGCAGAGAGGCTGTGCTCACTGATGTGGCTGTCTCTCAGCTTCGCAGTTTCAACTGAATAAAGATGACGGCCTGACAGCGGGCTGTAGTAGAGAGTTTTTCCATCGGCCGATAAGGCGATTCCATCAGACGCAACGCTGAAGGGGGCGGTTGATCCGTCTTCATGGCGCTGCAACAGGGTTTCGCCCTCGACAACCGGTACAAAGCCTTTTTCAGGCGAGGTGGAATGGTCGCCGGTCAGGCGGCGCATTGCATCACCTGACGCCAGATCGACAACAATGATACCGCCTGTTCCGGAAAGCGAAGAATCTGTGATGTAGGCGATCCCCGCTTTACCTTCACGATAATCAATACGCAGATCATTTACATAAGTGGCGGGCAGGATTACCTTTGCCGGTAACACAATCGTTTTTACTACCCTGTTACTGCGGAGATCAATCGCAACCAGTTTAGCCCCACCCGCTGCCGGCTGGCTAAAGCCTGGCGATGCGGTATCGAGTACCCAGAGTTTTCCCTGACCATCTGCCACCACACTCTGCACGCTCAGAAAACGTTCAGCTGGACGTGTATTGTCTGCAACATTAATAGCCGCATCTGGATAAGGAACCACTTTCCCCTGCCTGATCTCACCGACGGTAAAAGGCACATCGTCACCCCAGCGCGGGAAATTCACGAATATGCGTCCGTTTTCTGTCACCGTAACCCCGGTCGGCATGGCGTGCCAGAAAGTTGCGACCACTTCCGCTTTTCCTGATGACTGATCACTGGCCAGCTGAACAGGGGCCGCAGAATGATCAGATGGTGCAGCAAATATTGCCGCAGACAGGACGCTCAGTAATAAACCGGCAGCCGTCATCGTATATTTTTTCAGCATTGTTATTTACTCTTTTTAATTTTTCTGCGGTGCCAGGAATATGTCCCGGAGCCATAACTACCCGTAACGGTTGTATATGAGAGCTTACCGGCCAGGCCGGTCTGATCATCAGAAATGGCCCCGAAAGGGGGCCATCTCATTACGCTACTGGCTCGTAATAGGCGACGCTGGCGTCATCGAGATAATCCAGAATCGCAGCGGGCAGTCGCTCGGTTGGCCTGGCCTCACCAAACAGGGTATATAACGTTTCGAAATGGGCATGCAGATCCTCAACACTTTCCCACTGCTCGTTCAGCATAAAACAGCGGGGGTCATGGATATTTTTATTCCACTGATAGACCAGCGGCTTATCCTGGCTCAGCGTCGCCTGCTGGCTGACCCGGGCAACATTTTTATAAAAATCATCTACTTTCCCTTCTTTGATTTTTCCACTAAAAACCAGATATAACATTGTTTTCTCTCTTTTTTGCATGTAAAGCCCGGCTTCTTCCGTAATGGAGAAGCTCAGCCGGGCGGTATAGTTTTCAAAAAGGTGCCGGGTTGAAAATGCCTGCAGAGTTTTAAAATCCTGCCAGCACAATTTTTCCTTTTGCTTTACCGGATTCAATCACGGCATGCGCGCGGCGAATATTTTCAGCCGTTATGGTTCCAAAATGTTCACCCAGTGTTGTACGGATTACCTTTTTATCAATGAGCTCACTGAGGTCCGTCAGGATCTGATGCTGGCTTTGCATATCAGGAGTGGTAAACATCGATCGGGTAAACATCAGTTCCCAGTGAAGCGAAATTGATTTGGTCTTAAGCGGAATAGCGTCAAGCGTCTCGGGATCGTCAATTACCGCAAGCCTTCCCTGCGGTGCCATAACTTCAACAATCTGCTGATAGTGTTTGTCGGTATGCGTCAGGCTGGCAACGTAGCGTACACCGCTGATTCCCAGCTCATTAAGCTGAGGCGCAAAAGGCTGTGTGTGGTCAATAATATGGTGAGCGCCAAGCGATTTGACCCATTCAGCGGTTTCAGGGCGTGAACAGGTGCCTACAATAGTCAGGTTTGTCAGGCTGGCGGCAAACTGAGTCAGGATAGAGCCAACACCACCACCGGCACCGATAATAAGCAATACGTCGTTATTACCCTCATTCACCTCAAGGCGGTCAAACAGCAGCTCCCAGGCAGTGAGAGAGGTGAGCGGCAGCGCAGCGGCTTCTGACATGGAAAGTGACGCGGGTTTACGGCCAGCTATTCTCTCATCAACCAGTGCATACTCCGCATAGGAGCCTGCCCGCATAAGAGAGCCTGCATAGTAAACTTCGTCACCCGGTTTAAACAGGCTGACATCTTCGCCCACTGCCTCAACGATGCCTGCGGCATCCCATCCGAGTACCCGTGGTTCAGCCACGTCAGCATTACGGCGCACTTTAGTGTCGACCGGATTAACCGCGATAGCCGCAATTCTGACCAGCAGATCATGCCTGCCCGGTTGTGGTTTAGGGAGGATGGTCTCATAAAGTGAATTCGCATCCGTAACGGGTAACTTATTATCTTTATAAACAATGGCTTTCATACTGTGATCCTTTGGATATCGTTAAGTAACTGCTTATCTGTTGTAAGAACTTTAAAGCACTCTTTCCGATACAAAAACCAACAAATCAGAGTAAGATTTACACGTTTAAAGTGTAAATGACGCATGCTCCCGTTCTTATTCCCCCGTGTATGTTTCTCTGCTGAAGGTAGAATGCAGAATGCTCAGAATTGAAGATGTCAGAATGTTTGTGCGGGCTACTCAGCTGGGAAGCTTTTCCAGCGTAGCCAGAGAGTCAGGCATAATGCCTGCACAGGTAAGTGCTGCGATATTGCGGCTGGAGAAAACGCTCGGCGTCAGGCTTTTTGTGCGTACAACCCGCAGCCTAAGAATGACGCGAGAGGGAGCAACCTATCTTCCCTATGCTCATGAGATGCTGGAAGTTATCAGGGCGGGAAGTGAAAGTCTGGAGAATCAGACTGGGGAACTTAAGGATGAGCTACGTATTTCAATGCCGTCAGACGTCGGCAGAAGTACTCTGCTGCCGCTGATAACGGCCTTTTGTAAGAAACACCCCGGGGTGGCGGTAAACCTGATGTTTACAGATACCGTCAGCGACGTACATCAGCACCCTGTTGATATCGCCGTGCGTTACGGGATTCTGCCGGATAAAAGCTACGTTGCTCTGCCACTTGCGGAATACAATAAACGTATCCTTGTCGCATCTCCCGCTTACCTTGAACATCACGGTGCGCCGCACTCACTGGAGGAGATTGCTGACCGGGATTGTATTCTTTTTACGCTGAATGGTCATCCCTATGCCAGCTGGTCCTTTTACAATAACCAGCAAAAGCATACGCTTTCCGTGAAAAGTCGCTTTGTCTGTAATGACTCTGAAACTTCACGCAGACTTGCTCTTGAGGGCGTCGGTATCGCCTATAAGTCCTGGTTAGATGTGCATCAGGATATTGCTGAAAACCGGCTGGTGCCCGTACTACCTCATCTGACAGGCGTAAAAAATCCGCTTAGTTTTATCTCTCCTCATCGGAGTCAGATAACCCCCACGGCCAGAGCATTATATGCGGAATTCAAGTCGCATTTTGATCGTCTGAGTATGCAGTTTCCTTTTACGGATTAGATTAGGTCAGTGGTAACCAGAAACGCGATGAACTGATTATTTTTTAGTGGCCAGTGTCCGCTTCTGGCACAAAGCGGACATGTGCAGGCTAAAGTCTACTGTGAGCGAACAGCGGACCACAATACCAGAGGGAAAGCCTCACTGTTAATGTCCGGACAGTTCATGCTAAAACCCTGTATGACATTTTTCATCGACGATTAAAAAGGGCTGTAAATGGCTACAGTTGAGGTATTAAAAGCGAAGTATCCAGGCGCAGATGCCTGGCAAATGGGCGACAGTCCGGAACTGGCCAGCCAGCTTGCTGACCTGATTAAAAAAGGGATCAAAACGGCCTCCTGCGGATCTCTTACCTCTTATCAGCAGGAAGAGCCTGCCCCTAAGATTGGGAGCTATAACATCATCCTTGATGGTCAGAACGTCCCGGTCTGCGTGACCAGACTGGTTTCAATGCGGCTGGTGCGTTTTTGTGATGTTACGGAGACGTTTGCCCGCAAAGAAGGTGAAGGCGATTTAAGCCTTGAATACTGGCAGAAAGAGCATCAGCGATTTTTCACCCGCGAAGGGCATTTTTCTGACGATATGGAGCTGATCGCAGAAGAATTTGAAGTGATTGAGGTGCTGTAAGATAAACGTTCTGGCGTTTAATTCCTTGCCCTTCGCATAGGCCCGCTTCTGTCAAAAGCGGGCCTGCCTCCTTAATTGTTTATTCATATTGCACAGGCAGAAAGCGGTCAGTGCAGATTAATGACCGGCCCAGACGGCGGGTTTGCGATCGCGCCAGGGACAGGCCCGCTCCAGCTGGCCCGCCAGCTGCAACAATACCGGCTCCTGATTAAATCCTGCTAAAAACTGCATACCAATCGGCAGATGGTTCGCCGGGCTGAACCCCAGCGGCACCGACATGGCCGGGGTGCCGCAAACGTTAGCCAGGGCGGTAAAAGGAGACTGGTTAAAAACGTGATGCATCCAGCCGCGCCCGTCCAGATTACCCTGATGAAGATTGTAGCGGCCCAGTTCTACGGGCAAAGCGGGCAGGGCAGGCGTCAGCAACATATCGTACTGCTGATAAAACAGACCCATTTTTTGGGTCACGGCGTTGCGCATATGCATTGCGCCAATCATATCCACGGCGGTCAGCTCGTGCCCAAGCCGCCACAGCGCCAGATTTGCAGGCTCAAGCGTGTCGGCGTTAATCGGCCTGTTCATCATGGCGGCCAGCGCGTCGATCCAGGCCGCGGTATTCGATGCCCAGAACCGCGTATTCATTTCTACAAAAGCGTCCCAGCTGCCGATATCGGGCGCGGCTTCCTCTACCTGATGTCCCAGCGCAATAAGCTGTCCAATAGTCTGTTCCAGCGCGGCAACC
This sequence comes from Erwinia wuhanensis, assembly GCF_030484085.1. Classification (NCBI taxonomy): domain Bacteria; kingdom Pseudomonadati; phylum Pseudomonadota; class Gammaproteobacteria; order Enterobacterales; family Erwiniaceae; genus Erwinia; species Erwinia wuhanensis. Next base: position 698,432 of record NZ_JAUJUH010000001.1, on the reverse strand, counting down.
ACTTCCGGTTCGCTGCGCTGGCCATTTAAAGGATGCGTCATCACGCCGATTTTGAGCTTGCCCGGCTCCTGCGCGGCGCACTCCCTCAGCGTCTGATGCGCAGCGGCAATGATAAAAGGATCGCCGGGCGTATTGCCCTGCACGGCATCCAGCAGAGCCGCGCTGTCGCGCACCGTACGGCTGACGAAGCCATGCACGGCAAGGCCCGACCAGACTTCATCCACTTCCGGGCCCATACTGATGCGGCCACGGCTGGGCTTCAGGCCGAACAGCCCGTTGACTGCAGCCGGTACGCGGATCGAGCCGCCGCCGTCGGTGGCATGGGCGGCGGGCACCATTCCTGACGCCACCGCCGCCGCAGAGCCGCCGCTCGATCCCCCGGCGCTGTAGCGCTTATTCCAGGGATTACGGGTGCCGCCGTTAAAGCTGGGTTCCGTGGTGGTGCTGGTGGCCAGCTCCGGCGTGGTGGTTCGGCCCAGCAGTACCAGCCCGGCCTGGCGCATTTTTTGCGTGAGGACAGAATCCTGCGCGGACACGTACCCCGCCGCCAGCCTACTCCCCAGCTCATTACGGCGGCCGCTAACGGACACGCCGAGATCCTTCACCAGCATCGGCACGCCGTATAACGGGCCTTGCAGATTGCTGTGCTCATCCTGCCAGAGTTCAATCACGGCGCTGACCTCGCCGTTCACTTTTTCTATGGCTTTATTGGCTGCCTCTTTGACTTCTTCAGGCCTGACTTCGCCCTGGGTAATCAGCGCTGCGAGGCCCACAGCGTCGCAAGATGTATAGTCTGAAAGATTCATAAAAATCCGATTCGTGGCTGAGAAGACGACAACACCCTGAAGGTGTATACTGGTTAGTATCTTATGATACCGATTGGTATCGTATAATACTATCCAGTATCGTTGCAATGAGGAAATATGCCCAGACTCTCACAGCCACGCCTTCCCCCGCGCGATCGCCTGCTCCAGGCGGCGGAAACGCTTTTTTATCAGGACGGCATCACTCGCGTGACCGTGGACGCTATTGCCGAAAAAGCGCAGTCCACCAAGATGACGCTTTATCGACATTTTGCTTCCAAAGAAGCGCTGGTTCTGGAATGGATACAGCTACTGGTTGAGGATTACAGTCAGGTATTCGATCGGCTTGCCGAACGGTTTCCGGACGACTCCGCCGCCCAGATTATGGGGTTCGGGCGGTTCCTGGCAGATAATCTTACCGGCACGCTGCAGCGGGGCTGCCCGTTTACCAATACCCTGGCGGAAACCACCGGGCAATTCGCGGAGGTCAGAGCGCTTATTTTTGCCCACAAGCAGCGACAGTTTCAGCGGCTGGCGGCCTTGTGTCGCCAGGCAGGTGCGGGCGAGCCAGAGGCGCTGGCAAAAGAGATTACGCTGCTGCTGGAAGGTTTGCAGGTGGTCGCCCAGAACGGCGGATTTGAGGATCCGGCGGGCTTTGTGCTTGAACAATTAGCTATAAAGCTGGATGGCCTGACGGCCAAAAATCCGCGCTGACAGCTCGTCCCCGGTAAAGCCGGGGCTCGGGCGACCAGCTCCGTCGGCATGTTTACCGACGCTGGTTCGCCAGCACAGGCCGCCCGATTGCTTTTGGCAGGCGTTAAGCCGGTACGCCAGCCTGCCAGACCGCGCTTAAATCCTGGCCAGACCGTTGCATAAGGTCATCAGAAAGGCTTCTTTACAACGCATTTGCGCCCGTTGTTGCTCGCTTATTTATTAACACGCCATCCGCAAATAAATAGCATAAATACAGAAGGTTAACCTGATTCCACGCGTTGCTGTTTCGTTAACTTTTTTCATGCCTCCACGCCTGTCATTTTTTTCTTGATTGAACGTTCAATATAAAAAGTCTATAATCTCTCTTATTCAATAGCTGAAACCGATTAAGCGATGCCAAAAGTTGGAATGAAAGCCATCCGCCAGGCGCAGTTAATTCATGCGACGCTGACGGTGATTGACCGGGTCGGCCTGGCCGATGCCAGCCTGGCGCTGATAGCCAGAGAGGCGGGCGTCTCCACGGGGATCGTCAGCCACTACTTCGGCGATAAAAATGGCCTGCTGGATGCCTGTATGCGTCAGATCCTGCTGGATCTCTACAGGGCGGTGGAGCATCACCGCAGCGTCGCGGCCGACGATCCGCAGGCGCAGATCCGCGCGATTATCGATGGCAACTTCGACGATTCGCAGATTGCCGGGCCGGTGCTGAAAACCTGGCTGGCGTTCTGGAGCAGCAGCCTGCATCAGCCCGATTTGCAGCGTTTGCAGCGAATCAACGACCGGCGACTGCACTCCAATCTGACGGCGCAGTTCGCCAGAGCGCTGCCGATAGATGCGGCGCGGGCGGCGGGCGCCAGCATGGCGGCGCTGATCGACGGCCTGTGGCTGCGCATGACGCTGGCGCCCCAGCCGATGGCGCAGGGCCTGCTCGATGCGCGTCAGCTTTGCTATCAAAATCTTGCGCTGTGGCTTTCCGGCCCGGCAACCTAACCCTTAAAGGAGGAGACATGGCCGATATGCAACGCCGTGGACTTTACATCAATGGCCGCGAAGAAGCGGGTCAAGGCGAAACATTCACCACCATCAACCCCGCTAATGGCGAAGTGCTGGCGGAAATCACCTCGGCCAGCCAGCAGGATATCGATCGCGCGGTCGCCTCCGCCGAAGCCGGTCAGCGTATCTGGCGTAGCTATACGCCGGTTGAACGTAGCCGCGTACTGTTAAAAGCCGTGGCGCTCTTGCGCGAGCGCAACGATGAGCTGGCCGCGCTGGAAACCGCCGACACCGGTAAACCGCTGAGCGAAACGGAAGCGGTGGACATCGTAACCGGCGCGGACGTGCTGGAATACTACGCGGGCCTGGCCGTAGCGGTCGAAGGCGAATCCATCCCGCTGCGCGACAGCGCGCTGGTCTACACACGCCGCGAGCCGCTGGGCGTTTGCGCCGGTATCGGCGCCTGGAACTATCCGATCCAGATCGCCATGTGGAAAAGCGCGCCCGCGCTGGCTACCGGCAACGCCATGATTTTCAAACCCAGCGAAGTCACGCCGCTTACCGCGCTGGAACTGGCAAAAATCTTCACCGAGGCTGGTCTGCCGGACGGCGTCTTTAACGTGGTGCAGGGCGCCGGAAGCGTCGGCCAGGGCCTGAGCCAGCATCCGAAAATTGCCAAAGTCTCCTTTACCGGCGAAGTCAACACCGGCAAACGCGTAATGGCGGATGCGGCGCTGGCTAACCTCAAGTCGGTCACGATGGAGCTGGGCGGTAAATCGCCGCTGATTATCTTTGAAGACGCCGAGCTGGAACGTGCCGTAGACGGCGCCATGATGGCCAACTTCTACAGCACCGGCCAGGTCTGCACCAACGGCACGCGCGTGTTTATTCATCGCTCTTTAAAAGCGGAGTTTGAAAAGCGTCTGCTGGAAAAAATGCGCGGCATCAAGTGCGGCGATCCGACTAAGCCGGAAACCAACTTCGGCCCGCTGGTCAGCGAAGAGCACTGCCAGAAAGTGGTTAGCTATATGGAAATCGGCAAGCAGGAAGGCGCGCGGGTGCTGGCAGGCGGTTCCCGTATCACCGAAGGCGACATGGCGAAAGGCTGTTACGTGGAGCCTACCGTCTTCACCGACTGCACCGACGAAATGCGTATCGTGCAGGAAGAGATCTTCGGGCCGGTTATGAGCGTGCTGGTCTTTGATGACGAGCAGGAAGTTATCGATCGCGCCAACAACACCGAATACGGCCTGGCCGCAGGCGTGTTCACCACCTCGTTGAATCGCGCGCACCGCGTTATTCATCAGCTGGAAGCGGGCATCTGCTGGGTGAACAGCTGGGGCGAATCGCCTGCGCCAATGCCGGTCGGCGGCTATAAGCAGTCCGGCGTGGGGCGTGAGAACGGTCTGGAAACGCTCCATCACTATACCCGCACCAAATCCGTACTGATTGAAATGGGCGACTATCCGTCCGCGTTTTGATGGCGGTTTTGCGCTTATAACACTTTTTTGCTGCGGCGCAGGCCGCAGCGTTTTGGAGGTTTAATGCAGAAATTTGACTATATCATTATCGGCGCCGGCTCGGCTGGCAACGTCCTGGCCACGCGACTGACTGAGGATGCTGACGTATCGGTACTTTTACTGGAAGCAGGCGGCAAGGATCACCGCTGGGATTTCCGTACCCAAATGCCAGCCGCTTTGGCTTATCCGCTGCAGGGAAAACGCTATAACTGGGCTTATGAAACCGATCCTGAGCCGAAAATGAATAACCGCCGCATGGAGTGTGGACGCGGGAAAGGGCTTGGCGGCTCCTCACTGATCAACGGCATGTGCTATGTGCGCGGCAACGCGATGGATTATGACAACTGGGCCAGCAAAAAGGGCCTGGAGAACTGGTCATATCTGAACTGCCTGCCTTATTTCCGCAAGGCGGAGAAGCGCGATATCGGTGAAAACGATTACCACGGCGGTGACGGCTACCTGAGCGTCACCACGCCGAAAAAAGGCAATAATCCGCTGTTCCGCGCCTTTATCGATGCGGCGGTGCAGGCCGGTCATCATGAAACCGACGATATGAACGGCTACCGTCAGGACGGCTTCGGCCCGATGGATCGCACCGTTACGCCGCAGGGCCGTCGCTCCAGCACCGCGCGCGGCTATCTGGACGTGGCGAAGCAGCGTTCAAACCTGACGATTGTCACCCACGCGCAGACCGACCGTATTCTGTTTGAGGGCAAAACCGCCGTCGGCGTTTGCTGGCTGCGCAACGGCAAACAAGAGCAGGCTACCGCCACGCGTGAAGTGCTGCTGTGCGCGGGCGCTATCGCCTCGCCACAGATCCTGCAGCGTTCCGGCGTCGGTCCGGAAGAGTGGCTGCGCGAGCTGGATATCCCGGTTGTTCACGCGCTGCCGGGCGTAGGCCGCAACCTGCAGGATCATCTGGAAGTTTATATGCAGTTCCGCTGCAAAAAGCCGGTCAGCCTCTATCCGTCGCTGCACTGGTGGAACCAGCCGGCAATTGGCGCGGAATGGCTGTTCAGCGGCACGGGTATCGGCGCCAGCAACCAGTTTGAAGCGGGCGGCTTTATCCGCAGCGACGACAAGCCGGACTGGCCGGATCTGCAGTATCACTTCCTGCCGGTCGCCATTAACTACAACGGCAGCAGCCCGGTGAAAGAGCACGGCTTCCAGGCGCACGTTGGCCCGATGCGCTCGATGAGCCGTGGTCGCGTCAGGCTGACCTCAAAACACCCTTACGCCGCGCCGTCGATCTTCTTTAACTACATGTCGGAAGATCGCGACTGGGAAGAGTTCCGCAGCGCGGTGCGCCACACGCGTGAAATCATGCGTCAGCCCGCGCTGGCTGAATACTGCGGCGAAGAGATCCAGCCGGGCGCGTCGGTGCAGACCGACGAGCAGATTGACGCCTTTATCCGCGATCATGCCGAAACGGCCTATCACCCTTGCGGCAGCTGCGCAATGGGCAATGACGAGATGGCGGTAGTGGATGCGGAAGGCCGCGTGCACGGGATGCAGAAGCTGCGCGTGGTGGATGCTTCGATTATGCCGCAGATCACCACCGGCAACCTGAATGCGCCCACCGTGATGATCGCCGAGAAAATGGCCGATCTGATCCGGGGCCGTACCCCGCTGGCCGCTTCCAAAGCGGATTACTATCGCCTGGCGCGCGAAAAAGCCGAGGCTGAGCAGGCACAGGAAGAAGGCGTGGCCTGATAGCTGCCGCGTCCCGAAAGCTGGCAAACCAGCCTGCGGGGCGCTGTCTGCCGTACCTTAATAAAAAATGCACGTAACGGCTATGCAGCCCGTTGCGTGCATTTTTGTATCAGCCAGCCTTCCGCAAAATTGCCTGAGTACCTGACTGCCTGATTGCCTGAACGCCTGAACGCCTGAACGCCTGACGGCCCTGAACACGTAGCTGTTTGCACGGCCTTACTCTCCGCTTTTCATCATAGAACCAGACGACCGCCGCGCCGCGTGCTTTCTGGTCGTGGTTGGTTATCCTGTCTATAGTGTGCTCCATGCAGGCCTTTTCTTCTTATATCGGCAACGTTCTCCTGTACTGGCGGACAGAGCCGTAACGTTAGCGAAGGCAGCCCCTGAAACTTCTTTGACCGGGACAGCGCATGGCTGAGCGACATATTGTAATTATTGGCGGCGGCTTTACCGGCACAACGCTGGCTATCCATCTTGCCCGCCTGGGCGAGGCAGGCTTAGCGGTAACGGTGATTGAACCGCGCGCGCAGCCGGGACAGGGCGTCGCCTACAGCACCCCGGATCCGGCGCACCGTATTAATGTCCCCGCCGCCCGAATGCAGCTCTCCGCAGCGGAAGAAGGGGATTTTGCGCGCTGGTATCAGCAGTGCAGCGCTGACCGACAGGATCCTGCCGCTCACTGGCATGACGGCAAAGTCTATCCGCAGCGTGGCTGGTTCGGCGCTTACGTGGCGGAACAGTTTCGCCTGGCGGCCCAATCCTGCGTCAGGCTGACGCACTGTCAGGACCGAGCCGTGGCGCTGCGTGACGGGCTGGTTACTACGGCTTCCGGCAAAACATTTCGGGCGGATGAGGTGGTGCTGGCCATCAGCCATCCGCCGCCCGCCGTGCCGCAAAGCGTACAGCAGGCGCTGGGCGGGCATCCGGGGCTGATCGCCAATCCCTGGCATCCGCAGGCGCTGACAGCGGTCGGCGTAAACGAGCGGGTGGTCATTATGGGCACGGGCCTGACCATGGCCGATATGGTCGCTTCGCTTGCCGCGCGGGGGCACCGTGGCCCGGTCACGGCCTTTTCAAGGCGGGCCCAGCTGCCGCGCGACAACGTCAGCGGCGACTATGCGCCCCGATTGCTTGATTATCGGCAGGCGCCCGCCACCGCGCGCGGCTGGCTGCGGCGGGTGCGTCAGGAAGTGGCTCAGGCTGCGGCAGAAGGCCAGCCCTGGCAGCTGGTGCTGGACGACATTCGCGCGCACGCGCAGCAGATCTGGCAGCAATTGCCGCTAAGGGAGCAGCGCCGCTTTCTGCGTCATTTACGATCCTGGTGGGATGTGCATCGCTACCGCATTGCGCCGCAGGTCAGCCAGGCCTTGCAAACCTGGCAACGCAGCGGCCAGCTGCGCGTGCTGGCAGCAAGGCTGGCCGGGGTTGGGGCGCAGGGAGAACAAATCGCGCTGAGGTTGGGGCCGCGCAAAGGCGCGGAAGTCTGTCTTATCGCAGACAAACTGATCGTCACCACCGGCCCGGCACATAATGCGCTGCTGACCAGCGACAGGCTGCTTAGCCAGCTGGCGGAAGAGGGCATAATCCAGGCCGATCCGCTGGCGCTGGGCATCCTGGTCGACGCGCAGTCGCGCACCCTGAATCGTCAGGGCATGGCCAATGCGCACCTGCACGTGGTCGGGCCAGCGGCGCGCGGACGCTTTGGCGAACTGATGGGCCTGCCGCAGGTGGCGGAACATGCCGAAGCGGTGGCCCGTCAGCTGGTTGGTGCCGCGCCGTTAACGCCGTGACGGGGCTGCGTTTCGCCGTCGCGGGCTGAACGGAAGGCACCGTTAACGCTGTTCCACTCGCGGCTGCGCTTTACCGTCACGGGCTTAGCGAGAGGCACCGACCGCATGGCTGCTACATGCGCACGCGGCGGGAAAGCGCCACCACCAGCAGCAGCAGCACCGTAACCATGATAAAGGCTATCGGCAGCGAGCTAAGGTGAGCGACAAAGCCAATGGTGGCAGGCCCGGCCAGCACGCCGATATAGCCCAGCGTGGTGACGGCCGGGACGGCGGCGGCCTGCGGCATGCTTTTTTGCCTGCCGATAGCGGTGAACATCACCGGCACGATATTGGCGCAGCCGATGCCGATCAGCATATAGCCCACCAGCGCAACGTGCCAGGAGGGGACGATCACCGGCAGCGCCAGCCCGACGGCGGCGGTCAGCGCGCCCAGGATCACCACTTTTTCGCGGCCGAAACGCGCCACGATGCGGTCGCCGGTCAGCCTGCCCACGGTCATCGCGGTAGCAAAGCAGGCAAAGCCTAAGCCGCCCAGCGTGTCCGGCATATCGCGGTGTTCGGTCAGGAATACCGCACTCCAGTCCAGCACCGTGCCTTCTGCCAGGAACACGGCAAAACAGATCGCGCCAATGGTCAGCACGGCGCCGTGCGGCAGGGCGAAGGCCGGGCCTTCCGGCGGGTTAGCGTAGGTCAGCAGGCCGCGAAAGCTGTAACCCAGCAGCAGCAGCGAAACCACGGCGGCCGCCAGGCTGGCGGCAAAGGGCGACAGTCCACTCGCCATCAGGCCGCTGACCGCACCCGCGCCCGCAATGCCGCCCAGGCTGTAAAAGCCGTGGAAGCCGGACATCATCGGCTTAGGCGCCGCTTTTTCCACCAGGATCGCCTGCACGTTCATCGCGCAGTCGGTGGTGCCCACGCCCATGCCGAACACCAGCAGCGCCAGCGCCAGCAGTACAGGGCTGGGGATCACCGAGAGCAAGGGCAGCATCAGGCAGAAGGCCAGCGTGGCAACGGTCATCACCGCCCGGCAGCCAAAACGCGTAGTGAGATGGCCTGTCAGCGGCATCGCCACCAGCGCCCCCACGCCCAGGCAGAGCAGCAGCATTCCCAGCGTGCCGTCGTTGACGCCGGTATTCATTTTGGCGAAGGGCACCAGCGCGGACCAGCCAGCGGTGGCGAAACCCGCCACAAAAAACATGGCTCGCGTGGCGTTCTGCTCGCGTCTTGCGGGCGTTTCTGCGGCGGACTGGCGCAGCGTGTCGACATGGTCAGGCATGAGCGGTGATACTCCGGGTTAAATTAAGCGTCAGTTTAAGATAGACAAAATTTGCGAGTGCAGGCGAGGGCAGCCGCTGGCGATAACCTGGCCGCCCTGTTCAGGCCGTCCGCCATCCGGGGTAGTCACTACGCCGCCTGCCAGCTCAATCAGCGGGATCAGCGCCACAATGTCATAAGGCTGAAGGGCGAACTCAACGCAAACATCGATTTTACCGGCGGCCAGCATCGCCATGGCATAACATTCGCCGCCGTAACGGGTCATCAGCACGGCCTTATCCAGCGCGTCAAACTTCAGCGACGTCTGCCCCAGCGATTCCGGTGAGGTGGTATGTAAAATAGCCTGATCCAGCGGGACATCCCGGCGGGTTTGCAGGCGAACTTTGCCATAAGGGCCTTCAACCCATGACTGCGAGCCGTCGGCATAAAAGCGTTCGCCGGTAAAGGGCTGGCTCATCATTCCCATCACCGCGCGGTCGTGATGCAGCAGGCCGATTAACGTGCCCCATACCGGCAGACCACAAAGAAAAGGCCGCGTGCCGTCTATGGGATCCAGCACCCAACAAGGCGCGCGCTCGTCGCCCGCTTTGAGGCCAAATTCTTCACCCATCACGGCATGCGTGGGATAGCGCTGCGCGATAAGATCCCGCATGGCTTTTTCCGCCTCGCGATCGGCAAGGGTAACCGGGTCGAAACGAAAACCCTCTTTAGGTTTAGTGCTGATGGCAAGGTTTTCACTGCTGCGAAAGCGCGGCAGCGTTTGCTGGTCGGCTGCGTCGGCCAGTTCATGCAGAAAAGCGATATCAGGAAGCTTCATGCGGCGACTCCTTCGGGACGAGGGAAAGTTGACAACCTCTGAACGGATGATAGTGTATGCCGTATTGTGCGTTTTTTAAAGCTCGTTTAAGAGGTTTTATGCTCGATTATGCAGCTTTCCCGCAACAGCGGCAGTCCCTGATCCGCCAGGAGTTGCAAGAGAAGGGACGGGTAGTCTGCGCGACGCTGGCCGAACAGCTGGGCGTTTCCGAACATACCGTACGCCGGGATCTGCAAGAGCTGGCGCGCGAAGGGATTTGCAAAAAGGTGTATGGCGGCGCGGTCAGCGTGCTTGCCTCGCAGGGCGATCTGCTGGCGAGGACGGAAAAAAACGGTGCGGAAAAAGCGCGTCTGGGGCTGGCGTGTAGCCGTCTGGTTAAGCCGCAAAGCGTGATATTTATCGACGCAGGCTCTACCAACCTGACTTTTGCCCGCGCGCTGCCGCCGGAAATGGCGCTGACAGTGGTCACCCATTCGCCCATTATCGCGGTGGAGCTGATGAAGCTGCCGCGCTGCGAGACGATCGTTATCGGCGGTCGGCTGCACACGGCAACGGGCGGTAGCCTGGGCATCACCGCCTTCTCCCAGATCCGCGACATTCGTTTCGACCAGCTTTTTTTGGGCGGCTGTGCGCTGGACAGCGAAGAGGGCTTAACGGGATTTGATTATGAAGACGTGGAGTTTAAAAAAGCGCTAACGGGCCGCAGCGATGAGATTATCGTCGCCATGACCAGGGAAAAAATTCCCGGCGTAGCGCGTTATACCGTGGTGGCCTGCGAGGCGCTTACGCAGCTGGTGGTCGAGGCGGATCTGCCGGCGGATACGCTGGCGGCCTTCAGGGAAAAAAATATCGCACTGGTGCATCCGTAGCTTGCCTGAGCATCCGAAGCAGCCCCTATGGCGTTCGCCTTCTTACCCGCGCGGGCAGATAAATGTGCGGCGTTTCCGTCAGCTTGCCGTCAATCAGGCCGGTCAGCGTTTCAAAACAGTGCCAGGCCAGCTGGCGGTTATCCTGCATCACGGTATCGATTTTTACCGACAGCGCGTCGTAAAGGTAGTGATCGTCAAAGCTGCACAGCCTGACGGGCGCCGACAGTAAATGATGCTGGCTCAGGTAGCGCAGCACCCCTTCCTGCAGCCCGCAGGCGGCGCAGAACAGCGCCTGCGGCACGCGGCCCAGCCGCATAACCAGCTCGGCAAACATCTCGTAGCCCGAGCTGGCGTTGTAATGGCCGTGCAGGATCCATTCCGGTTGCACCGCCAGACCGGCCTGTTCCAGCCCCTGACGAAAACCGGCCAGGCGATCGCGCGTCGGCGAAATGCGCGGCTGGCCGCCAAAAAAGTAAAATTCCTCAACTTCCCTGGCGATCGGCTCGACCAGCGTCGCCGTAGAGATAATCGACTCAGAGATCACCAGCGGTAGCGTGGAGTCGCCCAGATGACGGTCAAACAGCAGCACCGGCAGCTGGCGGCTGAGCTGCTGATACTCGCTGTCGTTCAGCTGGCTGGAGGCGACGATCAGCCCGTCGACCTGACGCTGGATCAGATTATTGACCGCCAGCGTTTCCTGGCTGCTGTTTTCGTCGGTGCAGGCGATTAAGAGCTGTAAACCGGCGTCGCGGCACAGCGTTTCCAGCGCGTGAGAAAAGGTGGCGAAGCCGTGGTTGGTCATTTCCGGCACCACCAGCCCGATGGTATGGCTGCGCGAGTTGTTCAGCGCCCGCGCGTGAATACTGGGCTGATAGTGCGTCATCTGCGCGATCTCCATCACCCGCTGGCGGGTCGCTTCGGCCACGCGCAGCTCTTTGCCACGGCCGTTCAGCACCAGGCTGGCGGTGGATTTGGACACGCCAGCCAGGCTGGCGATATCGTTGATGGTCACGCGTTTCGGCTTATTCACAGGCATTCGTATCAGGGGAGTCAGCGCATTATACTACCATGCCTGAACGGAGTTGCCAGTAATCGACGGTCAGGCTGGCTTCGCCTTGCCACACCACTTCCGGCACGGCATTCGGGAAATAGCGCGCCGACATCACACCTTCGCCGTCGTTGATAAAAATCTCAATGCTGGAGCGATCGCAGAGAATTTGCAGGTGAGAAACCGCGCCCGTCCAGTAGCGATGTTCTGTCTCGCCGCTGCGCAGATTGCGGCGGCTCAGCGTCAGGCCGTCCTCGTTGCAGACCAGCGTCAGCGCCTCGCCGAAGCAGGCCGACCAGCTACCCCTCGAACCAATAACCAGCTCGGCGCGTTCAACCGGCAGCGTCGGCAAAGAGGCGGCCCGCTGCTGATAGCGCGACCGCTGCTGGCGCAGCTGCTGTAGCTCGCGCGCCGGACGCTGCATCAGCCGATCCTGCTCCAGCGTCAGCTCGCGCGGGCAGGTCATAATATGTATCCAGCCGCGGGCTACGGTCGGCTGCAACAGTTCTTCGGCGTCCGGCACGCCCATCCAGCCGATAAGCACTCTGCGTCCGTCATCGCTGAGCGTGGTTTGCGGCGCATAAAATTCAAAGCCATGGTCCAGCTCGCAGAACTCGCCGTGCGGGAAGCGGGCCGCCGCGTAATCCAGCCTGCCGATAAAATAGCCGCTCTGGTGGGCGTTGAGCCATTTTCTCTGCTGTGCGGGCAGGCCCTGCGGGCAAACCAGCAGCACATCGCGATCGCCCAGCGCGAACAGGTCAGGGCATTCCCACATATAGCCAAAGTCGCCCAGACCATTAAGCTGCGATCCGGCAATTTCACCCAGCAGCGTCCATTCATGCAGCGATTCGCTGCGATAAAGCAGCACTTTCCCTTTTTCTTTCAGATCCTGTGCGCCGAGCACCATATACCAGCTATCCTGATGGTGCCAGACTTTCGGGTCGCGCACGTGGCCGGTGTAGCCCGGCGGCAGCCCGATAACCGGGCCGGTTTTGGTCACATCGCCCGCATCGTTCACCGTCGCCATGCACTGCCAGGCGGTGCGGCCCCCGGCAAATTTCACGTTGCCGGTATAAAACAGGGTCAGCGTGCCGTCGTGATCGACAGCCGAACCGGAATAGCAGCCGTGGCTTTCATACGTTTCGACCGGGGCCAGTGCCAGCGGCTCATGCTGCCAGTCCAGCAGGTTAGCCGAGCGCCAGTGGCCCCAATATTTGGCGCCGTGCGCGCAGGCCAGCGGATTCCACTGATAAAAAAGATGCCATTCACCCTGAAACTGAATAAAGCCGTTGGGATCGTTCATCAGGCCGGTCTGCGGCGAAAGGTGCCAGGCGGGACGATGCGGATCTTCGCTGGCGTTCCTGTTCATCACCGCCTTAAGCGCGCGATTGATCAGCTGTGCTTCGCTCATGCTTTGTCCTCAACGTTGTATTTCAGCAGCAGGGAAAGAATAAAAGCGGTGCCGAAGGCCAGCGCCATGCCGATGATATAAGAAACCAGCGAGCTGGCCTGCACGATAGCCATGCCAGGCAGCGCGGTCAGGCCGACGGCGGTCATGCCCACGTGCATCAGCACCACAAAAGCGCCGCCGACCGCGCCGCCGACGATCCCGGCGATAAAGGGCTTCATAAAGCGCAGGTTCACGCCAAAAATAGCCGCTTCCGTAATGCCTAACAGCCCGGAGAGCGCGGAGGGAAGCACGATGCTGCGGATCTTCACGTCGCGGGTTTTAAACCATACGGCCAGACAGGCACCCGCCTGCGCGATGTTAGCCATCGACCAGATCGGCAGCAAAAAGTTGACGCCGATGGCGGGATTGCCCAACAGGCCCGCTTCGATAGCGTGGAAGCTGTGATGCACGCCGGAAATAACAATCACTGAGTAAAGCCCGCCGAACAGCAGCCCGGCCAGCCAGCCCGCGTGGGCGATCAGCGTGCTCAGCACCAGCGAAATGCCGTCGCCCAGCGCGCGGCCTGCCGGGCCAATCACCAGCATGGCGACGAAACCGGCGATAATTACCGTTAAAAACGGCGTCAGGATAATATCCAGCGCGTTGGGAATGATTTTCCGCAGCCGCTTCTCAACCAGGCTCATAAACCATACCGCCAGCAGCACCGGGAACACCGTGCCCTGATAACCGACCATCGCGATATCCAGGCCAAAGAAGTTCATGGTCTGTACGCCGCCCGCCACGCCCCAGGCGTTGGTCAGCGCCGGATGGGTGAGGATGCCGCCGAGCGTCGCGCCCAGGTAAGGGTTGCCGCCGAATTCGCGGGCGGCGGTAAAGCCAATCAGGATCGGCAAAATAATAAACGCGGCGGAGCTGAACATATCCAGCATAATGAACAGTGCGCTGCCTGCATCGACCCAGCCGTAGGTTTTCATCATGCCCAGCAGGCCCATCAGCACGCCGGAGGCGACGATGGCCGGGATAATCGGCACAAAAATATTGGAAAGCAGCCGCGCGATGCGCTGGGCGGGATTGAGCTTGCGGGCCGCGACGGAAGCCGCCTCGCTTTTGCTTGATTCGCCAATCCCGGCGGTCTGGATAAAGGCGGCGTGTACCTTATTCACAATGCCGCTGCCGAAAATCACCTGCATCTGTCCGGCGTTCTGGAAGCAGCCTTTTACGCCTTCCAGCTCGCCGATCGCTTTTTTATCCGCCAGGCTGTCGTCTACCAGCACCAGCCTTAAGCGGGTGGCGCAGTGGGCGGCAGAAGCGATGTTTTCCCGGCCGCCGAGCAGCGGCAGCAGCTGGCGGGCAATCTGTTCAAAATTCATGTGTTTCCCCTGAAAGTGGTCGATCAGAACCAGGTTTCCATCTGGACGCCGAAGTTCCATTCACCGCCGGCGGTAAAGCCGCTGGTACCAAAAGCGTCGTCGCTGGCGTAGCGATCTAACGCGTTATCCCAGTCCATCCAGCTGGCAAAGAAGCGAATTTCCGGACGGCTGAGGAAGTTGCCGATATCGCCAGGCTTAAAGGTGGGCGCAAAAGTCAGCTTGTAGAAGCCGCCGCTGACGTTCTGACGGCTTTTGAATCCCTGAGGATCGAGATCCATGTACTGATAGCTGCCCTCGTAAGCCAGCATAAAGTTTTCGTTGATGCTCTGAAGCAGGCGGGCGTTAGCGGTCACCCAGCGGTAGCTGTCGCCGGCAACGTAGCGATCTTTGCTCTGCTGCGCGAGCAGGGCCGGGGCCAGGCTCCAGGTTTGGTTTAGCGGGGTCATGCCGTAAGAGGCCAGACGCCAGGTGCTGGCGCTGTCGGTCAGGTTGCCGTCGGAGCCGATGCCTTTTACCTCGGCGCCTAAGCCGTGCCCGTAAAGCAGCGCCGTTTTCGACTGGCCGTCGCGCAGGCCGTAAAAGCTGTCGCCGTGCCAGGCGAGCATGGCGTGAACGCCGCTGTCGCCTGCGTTATCGCTACGCACGGCGGTGTTGACGCGCTCATCGTTATCTTTGGCGCGCAGGCCGCTGAGCATAAACTGCAGCGGCCCGCTGAAAGTGTTGGCGGTCACAATGTAGTTCTGAATGGTGTTATCGATAGTTTCGATATCGCCAAAGTTGCGGCCGTAGACGGAAAGGTTGCTTTTCACGCCGTCCGCCCAGCGCACGTCATAAATCCCGCCGCCCGTTCCGGCCAGAAACACCACGTCAGAATCCAGCCAGTGAATATCGAAATTGTCGCGATCGAAGCGTTTCCCGGCCCACAGCGTGCTGTCAGCAAACATGCCTTTAAAGGTCGGCAGGCTGCCCAGTTCAACAAAGGCCTGGCGGATATTGAGATCGCTGCTGTCCGCCGTCCAGTCGTTATAGTCGCTCTGGCCGTCCGCCAGCATGACCTTAAAGCGGGTGGTCGCGCCGTTAGCCAGCTGCGTTTTGTGCTCCATGTTAATTTCAACATAGGTATTGTTTTCGTTGCCCAGACGGCCGACCGCGCCGCCGGTTTCGCCTGCTGGCGTCAGGTAAGGGCCGCTTTTGGTCGAAGAAGCTGAATCGTTCATAATCAGGCCGGAGCGGGCATAGGCATGAAACTCGAAGCCGTCCGCCAGCGTTTTCTCCGCCGGTCTGACCGCCTGGGGCTGGTCGGCAGGCGACGGCGCAACCGGCGGCTGCGGGCCAGCTACGACGGCAGGCGCCTGCGCCGAGCCTTGACGAATAGCGGGTGGGGTCTGAGGCGTGTGCGCATCGGATGCCGTCGCGGGAATGGCGGCTGCCGGAGCGGTCTGCGCCAGACGCTGTTCGGCCAGGCGGGCGCGGCGTTCAGCCTCATCGGCACGCCGCTCCGCTTTTTGCAGCCTCGCCTCTAGCTGGTTAAGGCGTCGTTCAACGGCGCTGAGATCGCTGTCGGCCTGGCTTGTTTGAGGAAGAAACAGCGCTGCCGTGACCGCCAGCGCAACAGGGTTTATTTTTAACATCCGCCATTCTCCAGAGAATTTACCGTTTAGCTAAACCGGTTCGATAAGGAGAGTAGAGAACAGCGACGAGCGTGACAAAGGATTTTGTTGTTACGATTTCGTTATTGTGACGGGTCTGGCATTTTGCAGCTGGCTCGCATAGGGCAGCGCGGTCATTGCCCCTTTAGCGGTGGTGGCCAGCGCGCCGCACTGCTGAGCCAGCCCGACGGCCGCCTCAAGATCGCGAGGGCGTAAAGGATCCGCTTCGCGCATCAGTCCTGCCAGCAAACCTGCAACAAAAGCGTCGCCTGCGCCCGTGGTATCAACAGGCTGTACCTTCGAGGCGCTAAACCGACGCTGTTCGCCTTCATGCCAGACGATAACGCCTTCTTCACCCAGGGTAATCAGCAGCAGGGCGGGACGGAAGCGGGCGGTGAACAAGGCCAGCGCGGCCTCGGTTTCCTGCTCGCCGGTCAGCAGCTGTAGCTCATCCAGCGACAGTTTAACCACATCCGCCAGCGCGAAAGCCCGATCGACCACCTGACACATTTCCTGATGGTCGTGCCAGAAATCTTCCCGCAGATTGGGATCGAAGCTGACCCAGCCTCCGGCGGCGTGAATACGCTCAACGGCGGCGAACACCGCGCTGCGTGACGGTTCGGCGCTGAGGGCTATTGAGCAGAAGTGTAACGCCTGGCCTGCCGCAAAATCGGGCAGGTCGTCCGGCGTTAAGAAAAGATCGGCCGCCGGGCGCACCATAAAAGTGAAGGTTCGTTCGCCCTGATTATCCAGACCCACCACCACGGTAGAGGTACGCTGTTGCGGCAGCTGACGCATAAATTCCGTGTTAACCTTTTCCTGACGCAGGACGTCCTGCAAAAATGCGCCAAAAGGATCGTCGCCTACGCGGCCGATAAAGCCGCTGTCGCCGCCCAGACGAGCCACGCCTACCGCCACGTTGGCGGGCGCGCCGCCAGGGCACTGTTGCAAATGATTATTTTCCTCCGGCAGCAGATCGACTACCGCATCGCCTAAAACCCAGACTCTGTTCATTACGCCTCCTGTGAATGTAAACTTAAAGCTAAACCGCTTTAGCGATAATAACAACTGCCGAACCGTCAGAGAGCGGAAATTGGGCAAACGAGGAGAAGCGCTAAAGCAGGCGGCAAGAAGATGGCCGGAGACGAAATCACGTTGTTGGCGGTCGTCTTATTCGTCTGGCAGCAGAATGCTGATGCCTGGTTATGTAGGACGTTTGCGGTCGTGCAGGCCGACAGGCGCCAGGGGATTATGAGCGGGGCGTTGGCGGTCGTCTTCCCTGACGACGCGAGATGATTAGCTGTCGTCATCCCGAATGGAGGACGGATGGCGGCACAGCGGCTCAATAGCCATGGTCATATAAGGGTAGAGCGGCAGGCCGGTAAGCAGCTCGTGCAGCTCGTCATGGCTTTCCACATCGAAAATGCTGACGTTTTTGAACTGGCCGGCCACGCGCCAGACGTGACGCCATTTACCGGAGCGCTGCAGCTGCTGCGCATAGGCTTTTTCCTGCGCTTTGATTTCCGTAACGCGCTCGGCCGGCAGCGAGTCGGGGATAGCAATGGTCATTTCCACTTTAAACAGCATACCTTTTTCTCCTTAATCTCAGTAAATTGCCGGGTATTTTATCCGGCAAAAGGATCAGATATCGGTTTTCTCGCCGTACTCGCAAAGATCCTCAATCAGGCAGGAGCCGCAGCGCGGTTTGCGGGCAATGCAGGTGTAGCGGCCGTGCAGGATCAGCCAGTGGTGACAGTCTACTTTGAACTCTTTTGGCACCACTTTTAGCAGCTTTTCTTCTACCTGCTCAACGTTCTTCCCCGGCGCGAATTTCGTGCGGTTGCAGACGCGAAAGATATGGGTATCCACGGCAATGGTCGGCCAGCCGAAAGCGGTATTCAGCACCACGTTCGCCGTTTTGCGGCCCACGCCCGGCAGCGCTTCCAGCGCCTCGCGGCTTTCCGGCACTTCGCCGCCGTGCTGCTCCAGCAAAATACGGCAGGTTTTAATGACGTTCTCCGCCTTGCTGTTAAACAGGCCGATGGTCTTGATATAGGCTTTGACGCCGTCGACGCCCAGCTCCAGCATGGCGGCGGGCGTATTGGCAACCGGATAGAGCTTTGCGGTTGCCTTGTTAACGCTGACATCGGTAGCCTGCGCCGAGAGCAGAACGGCAATCAACAGTTCAAAAGGCGTATTGAAAACCAGTTCCGTAGTGGGATGCGGATTGTTATCACGCAGCCGCACTAAAATTTGCTGACGTTTATCCTTGTTCACAGCGTGCTCGGTGCTCCTTTCGGCAGGCTGGCTTCTGCCGCCCTGCGGGCCGCACGGGCCTTCATCTTGTTATCAATCAGGTATTTCGCGGCCAGCAGCATCCCCAGGCCGATAAACGCGCCCGGCGGCAGCATCGCCAGCAGCATTGGCGAATCAAAATGCACAACCTGCACGCGCAGCACTTTCGCCCACGGGCCAAGCAGCTGATCGGCGCCGTTGAAAATGGTGCCGTTACCGATGATTTCACGCAGCGAGCCCAGCACGAACATCACGCTGGTGGCGCCCAGGCCAATGGCCATGCCGTCCAGCGCGGCCAGCGGCACGCTGCTGCGCGAGGCGACCGCTTCGGCGCGGCCCACTACGATACAGTTGGTGACGATCAGCGGAATAAAGATGCCTAACGACTGATAAAGCCCGTAGGCATAGGCGTTGATCAGCATCTGCACGCAGCTCACCACGGCAGCGATAATCATCACGTAAATCGGAATGCGGATATCGGACGGCACCCAGCGGCGCGAGGCGGAAATCGCGCTGTTGGTGCAGGTCAGCACCAGCGTGGTGGCCAGGCCGAGGCCCAGCGCATTGGTGGCGGTAGAGGTGACCGCCAGCAGCGGACACAGGCCCAGCAGCTGAACCAGCGCCGAGTTATTTTTCCACAGCCCGCCGATCAGCAGGGTTTTGGCTTCACTCATTGGAGTCTCCACAGGTTGGCAGCGAGGCAAGCTGCCCCGGCAACGTTTCAACAAATAGCGTAGTGCGTTTTGTCGCATTCACTACCGCGCGCGGTGTGATGGTGGCGCCGGTAAACTGATCGAAATCGCCGCCGTCTTTTTTCACCGCAAAATGCTTATCATCTTTACCACTCAGCCTGACGCCGCTGAAGCTTTCAATCCAGTTGGAGATGCGCAGCTCTATTTTATCCCCCAGGCCCGGCGTTTCATGGTGTTCCACCACGCGCACGCCCAGTACTTTTCCGTTGAAGTCCGCGCCGACCAGCATCTGAATGGCACCAGAATAACCGTCGGGCGCGGTAGTCTCAACCGCTGCCGCCACCGGCCGGTCATCTTTGCGCGCCAGGTACAGGCGGTGTACACCGCTGCCCAGCGCCGGATTAGTGACGCTGTAACACTCCTGCTGAATCGGATTATTATACAGCTCCGGCGGCACCACCTGATCCAGCAGGCTTTTTTGCTGTAGCGTGGTCTGGTGGTCAATAGTCGGTTTGGTCACGCTGTTGATCACTGCGGTCAGACCGGTAGTGACAGCGGCGAACAGCGCCAGCGTCACGCCATTTTTACGAATCGCATCCAGCATTACTTTTCCTTACGATGGCCGTAAACGCGCGGCTGCGTGTAGTAGTCGATCAGCGGCACGGTGATATTCGCCAGCAGCACGGCAAACGCCACGCCGTCAGGATAGCCGCCAAAGCTGCGGATAAGCCACACCAGCAGGCCAATCAGCACGCCGTAAAGCAGGCGGCCTTTATTGGTGGTCGAGGCCGTGACCGGGTCGGTGGCGATAAAAAAGGCGCCGAGCATGGTTGCACCGGAGAAAAGGTGGATCGCAGGCGATACCAGGCTTTCAGGCGAAAAGAACCAGCCGAGCGTGGAGAAGAGCGCCAGCGACAGCAGCATACTGGCCGGGATATGCCAGCGAATGCTGTTGGTGAGCAGCAGAAACAGACCGCCGACCAGATAGCCGATATTTACCCACTGCCAGCCCAGGCCGGCAATAACGCCGCTGTAAATGGGCAGGGCATGCAGCTGCTCCGCGCTGTGCCCGGCGCGCAGGCCGGTTTTAAAGGTATCCAGCGGCGTCGCCTGGCTGACGCCGTCTACGCCGATTTGCAGCTGCTGCATAGTGTGGCCATCAAGCGTCGACCCGTGAAAAATCATCTGCAGCGTGTCCCAGAAGGTGGGCGTGACGGACTGCAAAGCGTCCGGCGGCAGCCAGCTGGTCATTTGCACCGGAAAGGAGATCAGCAGCACCACATAGCCCACCATGGCGGGGTTGAAAGGATTCTGTCCCAGGCCGCCATACAGCTGTTTAGAGATCACCACGGCGAAGAGGGTGCCGATAATTATCACCCACCATGGTGCCAGCGGCGGAATACTGATCGCCAGCAGCAGCGCGGTCAGCAGTGCGGAATTATCGCCCAGCGTTTTGCCTAACGGCTGCTTGCGCAGCTTAAGGATGGCGGCTTCGGCACCGATGCCCGCCGCCGCGGCAATCGCGATTTGAATGAGGGTGCCCCAGCCGAAAAACCAGCACTGAGCCGCGATGCCGGGCAGGGTAGCCACCAGCACCAGCAGCATAATGGTGCTGGTGCTG
Organism: Erwinia wuhanensis; assembly: GCF_030484085.1. Taxonomy (NCBI): domain Bacteria; kingdom Pseudomonadati; phylum Pseudomonadota; class Gammaproteobacteria; order Enterobacterales; family Erwiniaceae; genus Erwinia; species Erwinia wuhanensis. The sequence goes on along the minus strand of NZ_JAUJUH010000001.1, from coordinate 677,852 downwards.
CGGCGATTATGGGTGTAAGGCGAACTAGCGATGCGAAAAGCCATTTAATCCTCTTGCGTAGAATGCTGCGCCTTACGCGCTTTAACGCGAGCGATGGCCGCCGCCACTGCCGCTTTGCGGGGATCGTCATGTTCTGACGAAGGGATAGTCGTCGCCTGCGCGACCTGTTCCGCCGTTGTGGCCGCCTGGTGCTCTTCGACTCTCTGCTCGATATCGTCCGCAGCGGCTGCTTTCGCGGCCGCCGCTTTCTTCGCTTTGGCGCGGGCAATTGCGGCCTCAACGGCTGCCTTGCGCGGATCGACCTGTGCGGCTTCCGGCTGTTCGCTTACCTGTACGGATTGCTGTTCAGCTGCCTGCACGGGCTGGCTTTCGGTTATCTGCACGGCGTCGTCAGCAGACGCTTTCGCGGCCGCCGCTTTCTTCGCTTTAGCGCGGGCGATAGCGGCCTCAACGGCTGCCTTGCGCGGATCGACCTGTGCGGCTTCCGGCTGTTCGCTTACCTGTACGGATTGCTGTTCAGCTGCCTGCACGGGCTGGCTTTCGGTCGTCTGCACGGCGTCCGCAGCAGACGCTTTCGCGGCCGCTGCTTTCTTCGCTTTGGCGCGGGCAATTGCGGCCTCAACGGCTGCCTTGCGCGGATCGACCTGTGCGGCTTCCGGCTGTTCGTTTACCTGTACGGATTGCTGTTCAGCTGCCTGCACGGGCTGGCTTTCGGTCGTCTGCACGGCGTCGTCAGCAGAGGCTTTCGCGGCCGCTGCTTTCTTCGCTTTGGCACGAGCAACTGCCGCCTCAACCGCTGCCTTGCGCGGATCGACCGACGCGGCGGCTGCCTGCACGGGTTGCGCCTGGGCTGCCGCTTCGCCTTCCGTCGTCGCTTTTTTCGCTTTGGCACGCGCGATAGCCGCTTCGACCGCTGCCTTACGCGGATCGCCTGTCTGACGCGTTGCCGGCTCGGTCTCGGACTGCTTTTCAGCCTGCTGCGCGCGCGCCTGCGCTTTCCGCGCTTCACGCTGCGCTACGGCCGCCGCAGTTTCCGCAGCCAATGCGTCTTCGCTGGTTGTCGTCTGCTTCGCTTTCACCCGCTCCAGCGCCGCTTCGACCTCGCCGCGATCCCGCTGGCTGACGGTGCGTTTTGCCTGCTGATGACGGTTTTCACGCGCCAGCTTTTCACGTTCCAGACGGGCCTGGCGTGCTTCAAAGCGCGCTTTTGCCTGCGCGGTGCGCTCCGCTTCCAGATCGATAGCGCGGATCTCCGCTTTTTCCTGGCGGTAATACTGCACCAGCGGAATATTGCTGGGGCAGACATAGGCGCAGGCGCCGCACTCAATGCAGTCGTCAATATTGTGCTCGCGCGCCTTATCGTGGTCGCCGCCCCGGCTGTACCAGTAAAGCTGCTGCGGCAGCAGGGCCGCCGGGCAGGCGTCCGCACAGGCGCTACAGCGAATGCAGGATTTTTCCTCTTCGCTATCGCCCATCTCGCTGGCGGAAGGGGCCAGGATGCAGTTGGTGACTTTCACCACCGGCACGTCCAGCGTCGGCAGCGTAAAGCCCATCAGCGGGCCGCCCATCACCACCATCTGGCCGGGGCCTGGCGTAAAGTCGGCCTGCTGTAACAGATGACTGATGGGCGTGCCGATGCGTCCCCAGACGTTGCCTGGGCGCTTAACTGCTTCACCGGTCAGGGTCACCACGCGCTCGGTTAGCGATTCGCCGTCGATAATGGCGCGTTTAACCGCCCAGGCGGTGCCAACGTTCTGCATCAGCACGCCGATATCGGTGGAGCGGCCGCCGTGCGGCACCTCCAGCCCGGTCAGAATTTTAGTGAGCTGCTTAGCGCCACCGGAAGGATATTTGGTCGGGATAACCCGGATCTGCATATCCGTCGCGCCGCCCAGCGCTTTTTTCAGCGCGGCGATCGCTTCCGGCTTATTGTCTTCGATGCCGATCAGCACGCGCTCGGCCTGCAAGACCCAGCCCAGGATGCGGCTGCCTTCGATGACCTCGTCCGCGCAGTCCTGCATCAGACGGTCATCGGCGGTGATGTAGGGTTCGCACTCGGCCGCATTGATAATCAACGTTTTTACGCCGCGCAGCCCGCCTCTCAGCTTGGTAGCGGTAGGAAAGCCCGCGCCGCCAAGCCCGGCCACGCCGGCCTGATGAATACGCTCGACTATCGCCGCGCGCTCATGCTGGCGATAGTCGGCCAGCGGATTTTTTTCAATCCAGCGATCTTCGCCGTCCGGCGTGATAAAAATGCACATTTCCGCCAGCGCGGAAGGGTGCGCCGTCATATGAGGCGCAATATCGTCTACGGTGCCCGAAGTCGGCGCGTGTACCGGCAGCATCCGACCACGGCCAAACGTCAACGGCTGACCGCGCAGCACTTTATCACCCGGCTTCACCAGCATTTCGCCCTCGTGGCCGATATGCTGCTTAAGAGGAATAATAAAGTGGGAAGGCAGCGGCAGCTGGCGCAGCGGCGTGCGGCTGGACTGGGTTTTCATTTCTGGCGGATGAATACCGCCCTGAAAATCCCACAGCTTCTCTTTTTTAAACAGCTTGAACAGGTTACGCATGGCTTTCCACAGAAATGACTTTGACCGGGATAGTTTGCAGATCCCACTTCCAGTTTGCCGTTGTGGTGGCGACCGGACGCATCTCGATGCAGTCAGTCGGGCAGGGCGCGACGCAGAGATCGCAGCCCGTGCAGACATCGCTCAGCACGGTATGCATGGCGCGCGTGGCGCCGACGATGGCATCGACAGGGCAGGCCTGGATGCATTTGGTGCAGCCGATACAGTTTGCTTCGTCAATCCACGCGACTTTGCGCTCCGGTTCCCGCGCCGCTTCGTCGCCCAGCGGCTGTGGCTCGACGTTCAGCAGCGCGGCCAGCTTGAGCATGGTCTGTTCGCCGCCGGGCGCGCACTTGTTGATCTGCTCGCCGTTGTTGCCCACCGCATCCGCATAGGGGCGACAGCCGGGATAGCCGCACTGTCCGCACTGGCTTTGCGGCAAAATAGCGTCGATCTGCTCGACGATAGGATCTTCTTCAACTTTAAATCGGCGCGAGGCATAGCCCAGCAGGCCGCCGAAAATCAGGCCCAGCACGCTTAATACCGCCACCGCAATCCATACTGCACTCATCAGAATTTCACCAGACCGCTAAAGCCCATAAATGCCAGCGCCATCAGACCTGCGGTCACCAGCGCGATAGAGGAGCCTTTAAAAGGCGCAGGCACGTCGGCCAGCACCAGCCGCTCGCGGATACCGGCAAACAGCACCATCACCAGCGAAAAGCCGATCGAGGCGCTGAAGCCGTACAGCGCGGCCTGTAAAAAGGTATGGTTCAGGTTGACGCTCAGCAGCGGCACGCCAAGCACCGCGCAGTTAGTGGTAATCAGCGGCAGAAAAATGCCCAGCAGCCTGTAGAGATCCGGGCTGGTTTTACGCACCACCATTTCGGTGAACTGCACCACTACCGCGATCACCAGGATATAGGCCATGGTGCGCAGATAAACCAGATCCAGCGGCAGCAGGATCAGATGATTCACCAGCCATGCGCAGATCGAGGCCAGGGTGATCACAAAAGTCGTGGCGAGTCCCATGCCAATCGCCGTTTCCAGTTTTTTGGAAACGCCCATAAAGGGACAGAGGCCGAGAAACTTCACCAGGACGAAGTTATTCACCAGCACTGTGCCAATAAAAAGAAGCAGGTAGTCGGTCATTTTTACGCCTGAGAAAAAATAAAAGCGGCTTATTATCGGTCATTCGCGGCCGGACAACAACATCAGCGCGCCGTAGAGCAGCAACGACCGCACGGAGGATTAAATTATTGCCTGTTTTTTCGACACCGAATGCGCCAGAAAGCGTGATTAAAGCGTGCAGTATAGCGGAAGGTGGCAGGCCGACCGTCAACGTAGCCTGTCAGAGGTAAAAAAAACCGGGCGTTGCTCAGGCGAGCGGCAACGGCAGCCCGCCTTGATACAGGTTCAGGTTATAAAAACGCTGAGGATGGTACAGCGCGCCCGCGAGGGGAAGAGCTGCAGACTGGAGCAGGTAACAGGATCAGAACGGAAAACCTAAACGACATAATGCCAGACGGATTTGGGTACGCAGCCGAGATCGAACAGACGTCCACCCGAAGCCAGTTCAGCACGACGATGATCGGCGGCGCGATACATATCCATAATCTCTTTATTATCGGTCAGAGAATAGTTGAGATGATCAAACAGCTTCTCCAGGGTATCCGGAGAGCTTACTTTACGAAATTTTAACAGATAGTCTTGAACTGTCATGGTTGCCGTTATGATAAGAAATGAGGAGTTTTAAGTATATGACCAGGCAAGGGGCTGTCTATAGTAGAAAATGCACATTCACGGTAAATTCAGAATAAAGAGTAAGGCATTTCCGCATCCTGCCGCCGTGATTGTCGACTTTAATTAGCATTTGCCCGACTCTTGTTAATAAATGTTATCAGTGTTAATAACTGGATCCAACAGGATGTGGTATTGCTCACAAAATAACGTTTTGCTCTTGCTACAGGCTATTAATGTAAGTCGGCAGATACGGTGCTTCTCTTTGTAATCGCTTTCATGAAGCAGACGGATAAGCGCTTATCTTTATTACACTTATTTAACAATGACTTTTCCGCCTTGACGTATATTTTATCCATATTCCTTTCTTCACTGAAAATCCCTGCCGTTTTGCCCCGCCTTAATTGCTGAATTTTGTGAGCATTGTCGTAAATGTTTTTTTCTGGCTGAGCCACCCTTAAGCGGCAATCACACCCGGATAATGACCCCCGTCAGAGGAACAGACCTATGTGGAAACGTTTACTTTTAACCACGCTGATTGGCGCGGCGCTGAGCGGTAACGCGCTGGCAGAAAACCTAACGGTTGGCTTTTCTCAGGTTGGCTCCGAATCGGGCTGGCGAGCGGCGGAAACCAGCATGGCCAAAAGCGAAGCGCAAAAACGCGGCATCACGCTGAAAATTGCCGACGGACAGCAAAAGCAGGAGAACCAAATCAAAGCGGTGCGCTCGTTTATCGCGCAGGGCGTGGACGCCATCTTTATCGCGCCCGTGGTACAAACAGGGTGGGAACCGGTGCTTGAGGAAGCTAAAGACGCCAAAATCCCCGTGTTCCTGCTGGATCGCGCCATCGTGGTAAAAGATAAATCGCTCTATATGTCCGTCGTCACGGCGGATAACGTGCTGGAAGGCAAGCTGATTGGCGACTGGCTGGTCAAAGAGCTGGCCGGTAAACCCTGTAATGTTGTGGAGCTACAGGGCACCGTCGGCGCCAGCGTGGCGATAGATCGCAAAAAAGGCTTTGCCGAAGCCATTGCTAACGCGCCCGGCATTAAAATTGTGCGCTCGCAGTCCGGAGACTTTACCCGCAGCAAAGGTAAAGAAGTCATGGAGAGCTTTATTAAAGCGGAAAACAACGGCAAGAACATCTGCATGGTTTACGCCCACAATGACGATATGGCGATTGGTGCCATTCAGGCCATTAAAGAAGCCGGCCTTAAGCCGGGCAAAGATATTCTGACCGGCTCGATTGATGGCGTGCCGGATATTTACAAGGCGATGCTGGCAGGCGAGGCTAACGCTAACGTCGAGCTGACGCCTGATATGGCCGGCCCGGCATTCGACGCGCTGGAGAAATTCCGCAAGAACGGCGCCCAGCCGCCAAAAATTATCAAAACCGAATCGAGGCTCTTTTTGCCAGCCGACGCCCAGGCCCAGCTGGATAAGAAAAAAGGAATGGGTTACTGACACCTTTGCCGTCCGCTCGTCGGACGGCGCTGCTTTCGAGGCCAGCCATGACCAGCTCATCGCAAACATTGCCGCTGCTCAGCATCAGCGGACTGAGTAAAAGTTTTCCCGGCGTCAAAGCGCTGGCAGGCGTTTCTTTCGATCTACAGGGCGGTGAAATCATGGCGCTGCTGGGCGAGAACGGCGCGGGTAAATCCACCCTGATTAAAGTGTTGACCGGCGTTTACCGGCGCGATGCGGGCACCGTTACGCTGGCGGGCCAGGCTATCGATCCGCGCAGCACGGCGGAGGCCCAGCAGGCGGGGATAGGTACCGTCTATCAGGAGGTCAATCTGTTGCCCAACATGTCGGTCGCGGACAACCTGTTTATCGGGCGCGAACCGCGTCGGCTGGGGATGATCGATCGCCGCCGCATGAATAAAGAGGCGCGAACGCTGCTGCACCATTACGGCTTTGAGCTGGACGTGACGCGCCCGCTTGGCCACTATTCGGTTGCGATGCAGCAGATTATCGCTATCTGCCGCGCGGTCGATCTCTCCGCACAGGTGCTGATCCTGGATGAGCCAACGGCCAGCCTGGACGCCAGCGAAGTGACGATGCTGTTTACGCTGATGAACCAGCTGCGCGCGCGCGGCATGGGGCTGATTTTCGTTACCCATTTTCTGGACCAGGTATACAAAATTTGCGATCGCATCACCGTGCTGCGCAACGGCCAGTTTGTTGCTACGCGAGAAACGCACGCGCTGCCGCAAATCGAGCTGATTAAGCTGATGCTGGGGCGCGAACTGCTGGAAACCGCCCTTCAACGCGCGGGCAGCACCTTAAAAAGCCATCAGCCGGTGGTGGAGTTCAAAGATTACGGCAGGAAAGGGACGATAGAGCCCTTCAGCCTTAGCGTTCGTCCCGGCGAGGCCGTTGGCCTTGCCGGTCTGCTGGGCTCCGGACGCACGGAAACCGCAGAGCTGCTGTTCGGCATTAAAAGCGCCGACAGCGGCAGCGCCTTCATCAGAGGAAAACCTCGCTCTATCCGCACGCCCGCGCAGGCCTCGCGCGCGGGGATCGGCTTCTGTCCCGAAGATCGCAAAACCGACGGCATTATCGGCGCGGCCTCCGTGCGGGAAAATATCATTCTGGCGCTACAGGCCCAACGCGGCTGGCTCAGACCTATCGCCAGGCGCGAGCAGCAGCAGATAGCCGAACGCTATATCAAAAGCTTAGGCATTCGGACGCCGCATGCCGAACAGCCGGTGGAGCTGCTGTCCGGCGGCAATCAGCAAAAGGTGCTGCTCTCCCGCTGGCTGGTGACCAAACCGCAGTTTCTGATCCTGGACGAGCCGACGCGCGGCATTGACGTTGGCGCGCACGCGGAGATTATCCGGCTAATCGAAACGCTTTGCGCGGATGGCCTGGCGCTGCTGGTTATCTCTTCCGAACTGGAGGAACTGGTCGGCTATGCGGACAGGGTGATTATCCTGCGGGATCGCCGACAGGTTGCGGAGATCCCGCTGGAGGATCTCTCCGTCACCGCTGTGGTTAAGGCGATAGCCGCCGGAGGAACCCATGCTTGAGACAAGGCTGATGAAAAAAACCGCTTCGGGACGGAAACTTCCGCCGGGCATGCCGCAGCTCGCCGCGCTGATCCTGGTGCTGCTGGCGGACAGCCTGGTGGCAAACAACTTCTTTGCCGTGCATCTTCAGGACGGGCGGCTGTTCGGCAGCCCGATTGATATTCTTAATCGGGCCGCGCCGGTGGCGCTGCTTTCAATCGGCATGACGCTGGTGATTGCCACCGGCGGCATCGACCTGTCGGTAGGCGCGGTGATGGCGATTGCCGGTGCCACGGCGGCCACGCTGACCGTTTCCGGACACAGCCTGCCGGTCATCGTGCTCGCCTCGCTGGGCAGCGGGCTGCTGTGCGGCTTGTGGAACGGCGTGCTGGTGGCGCTGTTAAAAATCCAGCCTTTTGTGGCGACGCTGATTTTAATGGTGGCCGGGCGCGGCGTCGCCCAGCTGATTACCCAGGGGCAAATCGTCACCTTTAACAGCGACTCGCTGGCGCAGCTGGGCAGCGGCACGCTGTTGCTGCTGCCGGTGCCGGTATGGATAACCCTGGTCGTGGCCCTGCTGGTCTGGCTGCTGGCAAGAAAAACCGCGCTGGGCATGTTTATCGAAGCTGTGGGGATTAACCTGCGCGCCGCGCGCAACGCCGGGGTCAACGGCTGGGCGGTGGTGATGACAACCTATATCATCAGCGGACTGTGTGCCGCCGTGGCGGGGCTGATTGTCGCGGCGGATATTCGCGGCGCGGACGCCAACAATGCCGGGCTGTGGCTGGAGCTGGACGCTATCCTCGCCGTGGTTATCGGCGGCGCTTCGCTGCTGGGCGGCCGGTTTAACCTGCTGCTGTCGCTGCTGGGCGCGCTGACTATTCAGGCCATGAATACCGGTATTCTGCTTTCCGGCTTTCCGCCGGAGCTGAACCAGGTGGTCAAGGCCGTGGTGGTGATGGCAGTGCTGCTGCTGCAATCGCCCGCCTTTCTGCAACTGTTTAAGCGAGGTCGCCGTGATTAAACGCTATTTGCCGTTAATGATTACGCTGCTGGTGTTTGTGGCGGGCTACCTGTTCTGCCTGGCGCAGTATCCCGGCTTCGCCTCCACCCGCGTGATCGCCAATATCCTGACCGATAACGCCTTTTTAGGGATTATTGCCGTTGGCATGACCTTTGTGATCCTCTCCGGCGGCATCGATCTGTCGCCGGGCGCGGTGATCGCTTTTACCGGCGTTTTTCTGGCGCGGGCCATTGGCGATTTTCATCTCGATCCCTGGCTGGCGTTTGCGCTGGTGATGGTGCTTGGCTCGGCATTCGGCGCGCTGATGGGCTGGCTGATCGACGCGCTGAAAATGCCTGCTTTTATTATCACGCTGGCTGGCATGTTTTTTCTGCGCGGCAGCAGCTATCTGGTGTCGGAAAGCTCTATCCCCATCGATCATCCGCTGTACGGCACGCTCTCTTCGCTGGCCTGGAAAATTCCCGGCGGCGGGCGGCTCAGCCTGCTGGCGCTGATTATGCTGGTGGTGGTCGCGGCGGGGATCCTGCTGGCGCACCGTACGCGCTTTGGTAACGAAGTCTATGCTATTGGCGGGAATATCACCTCCGCGCGCCTGATGGGCATCGGCACGCGCAGCGCTACCGTACGTATCTATATGCTCTCTTCTGCGCTGGCGACGCTGGCGGGCATCGTGTTTTCGATCTATACCTCGGCCGGTTACGCGCTGGCGGGCATGGGCGTAGAACTGGACGCCATCGCGTCGGTGGTGATCGGCGGCACGCTGCTCTCCGGCGGCGTCGGCACGGTGCTCGGCACGCTCTTTGGCGTGCTGATCCAGGGGTTAATCCAGACCTGGATTAACTTTGACGGTACGCTCAGCTCATGGTGGACCAAAATCGCCATTGGCATCCTGCTGTTTGCTTTTATCGCGCTGCAAAGGCTGCTGACGGCAGTCTGGGATCGCCAGCAGAATGCGCCGGTGAAGCGTCTGAGCTGACTCGACTATTTTTTGCCGAAGAGGTAAACCGCACTGATTTATCGTGATTGTAATCACAGTATGCCCCGTCGGCAGTTGTGGGAACGGCCGTCGCGGGCTTAGTGTCATCCACGGCAGGGCGTAACCGCAGGGCGGGCGAAACCTGAAAAAAGAGCGTGAAATATTCCGCTTTTTTTTCAGGTTTTTTTTCGCCTGTTAGTCAGGGAAGGCATCGCAGCAGCACGCGTGATAACGCACCAGGAGGGGGTATGCACAACCGAATTTCAGCAGCGTTATGCCCGGGGCAGGCACATCAATAATTTTTTCCAGACCAACGGCGTCAATCTTAACGACGACTGGGCGCGCTTTTTCAAACGGCACCGCTTTCTGGTGGGGCTTTCGCTGGATGGCGACAGCATCACGCACGACCGTTACCGGCGTTCGCGTGCGGGCAAAGGCACCTTTAACGAGGTGATGGCCGGGCTGGCCTGCCTGAAACGTCACCATGTCGACTTTAACACGCTAACGGTAGTCAACGCCGATAACGTCGACAGACCAAAGGAGATTTACCATTTTTTGCGCTGCGCAGGCAGCCGCTATATGCAGTTTATTCCGCTGGTGGAGCGACGAGCGTCCGAGCCAGACGCCAGCGGCCTGACGCTGGTCACGCCGGATTTCAAAGGTGACTGCCGGGTCGCGCCCTGGTCCGTACCCGCGCTGGCTTACGGCCGCTTTCTTAACGCGATTTTCGACCACTGGGCGCAGCACGATATCGGCGCAATTTTTGTGATGAACTTTGAACAGACGCTGGCGAAGCTGGTCGGCCAGCCCGGCATCTGCGTACAGAGCGAAACCAGTATTATTCCCTACAACGAGCGCACCAGTCAGGGCGTGGTGTTCCGTTATCGGGAAGGCGGAAAGAAAATGGCCGATTTTCCGGCGGAGTGGCTGCGTGGTGACAATCCCCGGGACAAATACGACGGCGTGCTGCCGGACCAGTATCAGAAAGAGAAAGCAGACGAGCAGGTGTTCGCCTCTTTTGAAAAAACGGAGGCGCTGATCCACCAAATGCTCCAGCAGCCAGCCCGATAGCGGCGGGGAGCCCGTCCGGCGACAGATAAAATAAAAGCCCCGACGTCTCCGTTGGGGCTTTATATGCTTGCCAGATCGGCAGGCTTAACGCTGATTCAGCCGATAGTACGCCTCGTTCCAGCGCAGCGCGTCCTTAAAGCCGTGCAGCGTGGTTTCTTCGTCAATCACCAGCACCTCGATACCGTGCATTTCGCCGTACTGACGCATATCCTCCACCGTCAGCGCCTGGCTGAACACGGTATGGTGCGCGCCGCCGCCGAGGATCCAGGTTTCCGAGGCCGTTGCCAGCGAAGGCTGTGCGCGCCACAGGGCGCGGGCTACCGGCAGTTTCGGCAGCGGCTTGGGCTGTTCCACGGCGTCGACGACGTTCACCAGCAGGCGGAAGCGGTCGCCCATATCGATCACGCTGGCGTTCACCGCGCGTCCGGCTGGCGTGGAGAAAATCATGCGCGCCGGATCGGCCTTGCCGCCAATGCCCAGATACTGCACGTCAATCAGCGGACGGCTTTCTTTGGCGATGGAAGGGCAGACTTCCAGCATATGCGAACCCAGCACCAGCTCGTTGCCCGGCGAGAAGTGATAGGTGTAATCCTCCATAAAGGAGGTGCCGCCCGGCAGACCTGTCGCCATCACTTTAAAGATGTGCAGCAGCGCGGCGGTTTTCCAGTCGCCTTCGCCGGCAAAACCGTAGCCCTGGCCCATCAGTCGCTGTACCGCCAGGCCCGGCAGCTGGGTCATGCCGTGCAGGGTCTGGAAGTTGGTGGTGAACGCCATGCAGCCTTCGGCCTGCAAAAAGCTTTTGATCCCCAGCTCGATGCGGGCCGCATCCAGCACGTTCTGTCGCTTCTCGCCGTTGGCTGCCGCCGCTGGGGTAAAGTCATACAGGCTCTCGTATTCGTCAATCAGCGCGTTGACGTCGCCATCGCTGACGCCGTTAATCACCTCCACCAGGTCGCCCACGCCCCAGCCGTTAACCGAGTAGCCGAACTGGATCTGCGCCGCCACCTTATCGCCTTCCGTTACCGCTACTTCGCGCATATTGTCGCCAAAGCGAGCGACCTTAAGCTGCGAGCTGGCCTGCTTAGCGGCAGCGGCGCGCATCCACTTGCCGATGCGCTCCTGGGCGGTTTTATCCTGCCAGTGGCCGGTGATCACGCTGTGCGGCAACCGCATCCGCGCGCCGATAAAGCCGAACTCGCGGCCGCCGTGCGCGGTCTGGTTCAGGTTCATAAAGTCCATATCCATGCTGTCCCACGGGATCTCCGCGTTGAACTGAGTATGGAACTGCAACAGCGGCTTGTTCAGCACCGACAGGCCGCCAATCCACATTTTGGCGGGCGAAAAGGTATGCAGCCAGGTGATGATGCCTAAACACTCGTCGGCATAGTTCGCCTCGCGGCAGAGCGCCAGCGCCTCGTCAGGGCTTTTCACCAGCGGCTTGAGCTGAAGACGAAACGGCAGATTGCCGTCGCGGTTAAGCCCGTCCACCACCTGCTGAGCATGATGCTCCACCTGACGCAGCGTCTCACTGCCGTAAAGGTGCTGTGTACCGATAACAAACCAGACGCTGAGCGCATTGAGCTGAGCCATACTTTCTCCTTAACTGTTGAGCTGGCGCGGGGCGAACAGGGGTTCGGCCACGTCGCACCATTGAAGGTAACGCTGATAAAGCTGCTGATAGCGATCGACGCGGCTGGCGTCGGGCTGCAGCGTGGTAGCAATTGGGCTGGCCATTTTCTGCTGGGCGGCAGGCACGTCGGGATAGACGCCGGCGGCCACGGCGGCAAAAATCGCCGCGCCCAGCGCACAGCATTCGTCCGACGCGACGATATCCAGCGGTCGGTTCATCACATCGCAGCAGACCTGCATAATGGCCGGGGATTTACGGGCGATACCGCCCAGGGTCAGGATGTTTTCTACCGGAATATCCTGACGCTCGAAACATTCCATAATGGCGCGTGCGCCAAAGGCGGTGGCGGCGATAAAACCGCCGAACAGCGTGGCCGCGTCGGTGCCCAGGTTAAGATCGGTAATGACGCCTTTCAGGCGCTGATTGGCAAAAGGCGTGCGGCGGCCGTTAAACCAGTCCAGCACCACCGGCAGATGATCCAGCTGTGGATCGGCAGCCCAGGCCTGAGTTAATTCGTTAAGCAGATTTTTCTGTATCTCCGCCAGCTCCGCCTGAAGATGCGGGTGTTTTTCGGCGGCCTGAATTAACGGCCAGCTGAGCAGGCGGCTGAACCAGGCGTACATATCGCCAAACGCCGACTGGCCCGCTTCCAGGCCGATCATATTCGGCACCACGCTGCCGTTAACCTGGCCGCAGATGCCGTCAATGGCGCGCTCACCGACGCGATCCACATCAGCGATCAGGATGTCGCAAGTTGAGGTGCCAATCACTTTTACCAGCGTGTAAGGCGTGGCGCCTGCGCCAACGGCGCCCATATGGCAGTCGAACTCGCCGCCGGAAATCATCACGCCAGACGGCACGCCAAGCCGCGTCGCCCATTCCGCCGTAATCTGCCCAACGGGCTGTTCGGCCGTCCAGGTTTCGCTGAACATCGGCGTATCCAGATGCTCCGTCAGCAGCGGATCCAACGCGTTAAAGAAATCCGCGCCCGGCAGGCCGCCCCAGGCAGGATGCCAAAGCGATTTATGCCCGGCGGCGCAGCGTCCACGGCGGATCGCTTCCGGCGCGGTAGTGCCGCTGAGCAGGGCGGGCACCCAGTCGCACAGCTCCACCCAGGCGACCGCCGCCTCGCGCACCGCTTTATCCTCACGGCTGACGTGCAGGATTTTTGCCCAGAACCACTCTGAGGAGTAGGTGCCGCCAATAAAGCGCGCGTAGTCCTCGAAACGCCCGCTGTGGCACAGCGCGGTAATTTCTTCCGCTTCTTTAATGGCCGTGTGATCTTTCCACAGCACAAACATGGCGTTGGGGTTTTCGGCGAATTCCGGGCGCAGCGCCAGCACGTTGCCATCGCGATCGATAGGCGCAGGCGTGGAGCCGGTGGAGTCGACACCGATCCCCACAATGTTCTGGCGTTGAGCGGGCGTTAATTGAGTGACAACGTCATGTATGGCCTGCTCAAAGGCGTCGATATAGTCCTGCGGATGATGACGGAACTGATTGATGCGGCTCTGGCTGTACAGACCCGCCTGCCAGCGCGGATAGGCGACGACTCCGGTTTGCAGCTCTTTACCGCTTGCGCACTCTACTGCCAGCGCGCGTACGGAATCACTGCCAAAGTCCAGACCGATTGTGATGGCGTCCAACTGCATTTTTCTCTCCGGGCGGTCAATGAATACGATATGACTACCCTAAGAAATCGCGCGCCAGGCGGTTAGTCTAAAGGGCGCTGCAAATATGCACTTTTCTGTCGTCGCGCAGCGTTTTGTGACCGACTTCAAATGTTTGATTTGTGTTAATTTTGCTAAATATATGGATTAAACAGCTAAAAGCTCAGGGTGTGATAGCGCTCTCCCTTTCTACGCATCTTTACCATTACAACTAGCGCTTATCGGCGTCTGCGCTAATGCCGAATATGCTGGCGTTACAGCGTGCCAGGACCGAATGATACCGTTTACATTAAACCGCCAAAAGCGGGCACTGAGCCGGAGAGCCTCATGCACAAATTTACTCAGGCGTTAGCCATCGCTGGCCTCGCCGCCGTTATGTCACATTCAGCTATCGCTGACACCATGAAGCTGGGTTTTTTAGTCAAGCAGCCGGAAGAACCCTGGTTTCAGACCGAATGGAAGTTCGCCGATAAGGCGGGCAAAGATTTAGGCTTTGAGGTAATTAAAATCGCCGTGCCCGATGGTGAAAAAACGCTGAACGCTATCGACAGCCTGGCCGCAAGCGGCGCGAAGGGCTTTGTGATCTGCACGCCCGATCCCAAACTCGGTTCCGCCATCGTGGCGAAGGCCCGCAGTTACGATCTGAAAGTGATTGCCGTGGACGATCAGTTTGTTACAGCCAAAGGCAAACCGATGGATACGGTGCCGCTGGTGATGATGGCGGCAACCAAAATTGGCGAGCGTCAGGGGCAGGAACTCTATAAGGAGATGAAAAAGCGCGGCTGGGACGCGAAAGAAACGGGCGTCATGGCGATTACGGCGGACGAGCTGGATACGGCACGTCGCCGCACCAGTGGGTCAGTGGACGCGCTGAAGGCGGAAGGCTTCCCGGAAGCACAGATTTATAAAGTACCGACCAAATCCAACGATATCCCCGGCGCTTTCGACGCGGGCAACTCGCTGCTGGTGCAGCATCCGGAAGTGAAACACTGGCTGATTGTCGGCATGAACGACAACACCGTCCTCGGCGGCGTGCGCGCAACCGAAGGCCAGGGCTTTAAGGCGCCGGACGTGATCGGCATCGGCATTAACGGCGTGGACGCCATCAGCGAACTCTCCAAAGGCAAGGCGACGGGTTTCTTCGGTTCGCTGCTGCCAAGCCCGGACGTACACGGTTATAAAAGCATTCAGATGCTCCACGACTGGGTGACCAAAGACGCCGAGCCGCCGAAGTTTACCGAAGTCACCGACGTGGTGCTGATTACCCGCGACAACTTTAAAACCGAGCTGGCTAAAAAAGGCCTGATGTAATCGGACGGGGGCCGCACTGCGGCTCCCGGCGCACCTTATAGCGAGGAATGACCATGGCATCCCCGTATCTGAGCTTTCACAATATCGGCAAAACCTTTCCCGGCGTTAAGGCGCTGACGGATATCAGCTTCGACTGTGCGGCGGGCCAGGTGCACGCCCTGATGGGCGAAAACGGCGCGGGCAAATCGACGCTGCTGAAGATCCTGAGCGGCAGCTATCAGCCGTCCAGCGGCGAAATCCGCCTGAAAGGCCAGCCGGTTAATTTTGCCAACACGCTCGACGCGCTGAACGCGGGCGTGGCGATTATCTATCAGGAACTGCACCTGGTGCCGGAAATGTCGGTAGCGGAGAACATCTATCTGGGCCAGCTGCCGCAGCGCGCGGGCTTTGTTAACCGCTCGCTGCTGCGCTACGAGGCGGGATTACAGCTAAAAAACTTAGGGATGGATATCGATCCCGATACGCCGCTGAAGTCGCTGTCGCTTGGCCAGTGGCAGATGGTGGAAATCGCCAAGGCGCTGGCGAGGAATGCCAAAGTCATCGCTTTTGACGAGCCGACCAGCTCGCTCTCCGCCCGTGAAATCGAGCAGCTGTTCCGCGTGATCCGCCAGCTGCGCGACGAGGGCAAAGTGGTGCTGTATGTTTCGCACCGCATGGAAGAAATCTTCGCGCTCAGCGACGCCATTACCGTCTTTAAAGACGGCCGCTACGTGCGGACCTTTCAGGATGTCGGCGCCACCAGCCATGATGAACTGGTGCAGGCAATGGTTGGCCGCGAAATTGGCGATATTTACGGCTACGCGCCGCGTAAAACCGGCGAGGTGCGCCTGAAGCTGGATAACGTGCAGGCCAAAGGCGTGCGGACGCCGATCTCGCTGGAGGTGCGCGCGGGAGAAATCGTCGGCCTGTTTGGCCTGGTGGGCGCGGGCCGCAGCGAACTGCTGAAAGGGCTGTTCGGCGGCACGCGCATCAGCGGCGGCGAAGTGCAGCTTGACGGCAAAGCGTTAACCATTCGTGAGCCGTCCGACGCTATCCGCGCCGGGATCCTGCTCTGTCCGGAGGATCGCAAGGCGGACGGCATCATCGCGGTGCATTCCGTGCGCGACAACATCAATATCAGCGCGCGGCGCAATAACCTCACCGCAGGCTGCCTGATCGACAACCAGTGGGAAAGTAAAAACGCCGCCAGCCATATTCGCTCGCTGAATATTAAAACGCCCGGCGCCGACCAGCTAATCATGAATCTTTCCGGCGGTAATCAGCAGAAGGCGATCCTGGGACGCTGGCTGTCGGAAGAGATGAAAGTGATCCTGCTGGACGAGCCAACGCGAGGCATTGACGTCGGCGCCAAGAATGAAATTTACCGTTTGATTTACGCGCTGGCGGAAGAGGGCATCGCCGTGCTCTTCGCCTCCAGCGATTTACCGGAAGTGATGGGGCTGGCCGATCGCATTCTCGTGATGCGCGAGGGCGCCATCGCGGGCGAGCTGAGCCATCAGGAAGCCACCGAAGCCCTGACGCTGGCGCTTGCCATGCCGAAAACCACGCAGCGCGTAGCCTGACTTAAGGAGTCAATCATGTCTTTAACTACCTCTTCCGCCACGCCGCCAACGCAGCGCGTCAATCTGAGCCGCATCTGGGATAATTTCGGGATGCTGGTGGTGTTTGCCGTGCTGTTTATCGGCTGCACGATCTTCGTGCCCAACTTCGGCACGTTGATCAATATGAAAGGGCTGGGCCTGGCGATGTCGATGTCCGGCATGGTGGCCTGCGGCATGTTATTCTGCCTGGCATCCGGCGACTTCGATCTCTCGGTCGCCTCGGTGATTGCCTGCGCCGGCGTCACCGCCGCCGTAGTGATCAATATGACGGAAAGCCTGTGGATCGGCATTGCGGCGGGCCTGCTGTTGGGCGTGCTCTGCGGGTTCGTCAACGGCTTCGTGATCGCCAAACTGAAAATCAACGCGCTGATCACCACGCTGGCGACGATGCAAATCGTGCGCGGCCTGGCCTATATTTTCTCTGACGGCAAGGCCGTGGGCATTGAAGACGAACGTTTCTTCGCGCTGGGCTACGCCAGCTGGCTGGGCGTTCCGGCACCGGTCTGGCTGACCATCGGCACGCTGATTGTCTTTGGCTTTCTGCTGAACAAAACCACCTTTGGCCGCAACACGCTTGCTATCGGCGGCAACGAAGAAGCGGCTCGCCTGGCTGGCGTACCGGTAGTGCGTACGCGTATCATCATTTTCATTCTTTCCGGGCTGGTTTCCGCCGCGGCGGGCATTATCCTCGCCTCGCGGATGACCAGCGGCCAGCCGATGACCTCGCTGGGCTATGAGCTGATCGTTATCTCCGCCTGCGTGCTGGGCGGCGTCTCGCTGAAGGGCGGCATCGGCAAAATCTCCTACGTGGTGGCGGGCGTGCTGATCCTGGGCACGGTGGAAAACGCGATGAACCTGCTGAATATCTCGCCGTTTTCGCAGTATGTGGTGCGCGGCCTGATCCTGCTGGCGGCGGTGATTTTCGACCGCTACAAACAAAAAGCCAAAACGGCCTGAGGAGGCGTTATGTATCATCGTCTGGCGCCGGTGGCGCAATCCAATCCGCTGCTGCCCGGCTATCCCTTTAACGCCTGGCTGGTGGCGGGCCTGACGCCAATCGGCGCGGGCGATCCGCTCGACTTCTTTATCGATCGGCCCTCCGGGATGAAAGGCTATATCATCAACCTGACCATCAAGGGCCGTGGCCAGGTCTTCAGCGGCGAAGAGGCGTTTGAGTGCGAGCCGGGCGATCTGCTGCTGTTTCAGCCTAAAACCTCGCACTACTACGGCCGCTCGCCGGAGAGCGACTGCTGGCACCATCGCTGGATCTACTTCCGCCCGCGCGCCTACTGGAGCAGCTGGCTGGTGTGGCAGGATGAGAAGCGCGGCGTCGGCAGGCTGCGGCTGCCCGAACGGCTGTGGGGCGAGTTCGAACGGCTGTTTACCACCATTGAGCAGACGCACACCTCCGGCAAACGCTTTGCGGAAGAGCTGGCGATGAACCTGCTGGAAAGGCTGCTGCTGCGCGCGGTGGAGGAAGATCCGCGCAGCCATCAGCAGATCCGCGATCCGCGTATCATCGAAGCCTGCCAGTACGTGACCAACAACCTGGCGGGCGAGCTGAAGATTGACGAGGTCGCCAATCACGTGTGCCTGTCGCCGTCGCGGCTGGCGCACCTGTTCCGCGAGCAGATGGGCATCAATCTGCTGCGCTGGCGAGAGGATCAGCGCATCATTCGCGCCAGGCTGCTGTTGCAGACCACTCAGGAGCCTATCGCCACCGTAGGGCGCATTGTGGGCTATGACGATCAGCTCTATTTTTCCCGCGTGTTTCGCAAGCGCGTAGGCGTCAGCCCCAGCGATTTCCGTCGTCGCTCGCTGGACGCCGACACGCTGGTGACGCGCGAAAGCTGGGATCTGCTGAGCGCCAGTCAGTAACTTTCTTATAACATTCAGCCTAATCCGTCTTGTCCTTGCCCGAACGATAGTCTTAAATCATTCGGGTAAGCGACAAGAGGAATTGACATGAACGACACTATTCGCGTTGGCCTGGTGGGCTACGGCTTTGCCAGCAAGACGTTTCACGCGCCCCTAATCAGCGGCACTTCCGGCATGGAACTGGCCGCCGTATCCAGCAGCGACGCTGCTAAAGTACATGCCGACTGGCCCACCGCCACGGTCGTGGCCGAACCGCAGGCGCTGTTCGATGACCCATCCATTAAGCTGATTGTTATTCCCACCCCTAACGACACCCATTTCCCGCTGGCCAAAGCCGCGCTTAACGCAGGCAAGCACGTGGTGGTGGACAAGCCCTTTACCGTGACACTGTCACAGGCGCGCGAGCTGGAAGCGCTGGCGGCCGCCAAAGGCCTGCTGCTGTCGGTCTTTCATAACCGCCGCTGGGACAGCGATTTCCTGACCCTGAAAACGCTGCTGGCAGAAGGCACGCTGGGCGAAGTGCGCTACTTTGAATCCCATTTTGACCGTTTCCGGCCGGAAGTGCGCAACCGCTGGCGCGAGCAGAAGGGCGCAGGCAGCGGCATCTGGTACGATTTAGGGCCGCACCTGATCGACCAGGCGCTCCAGCTGTTCGGTTCGCCGGTGGCGATTAATGTGGATCTGGCGGAGCTACGCACGGGCGCGCAGACTACCGACTATTTCCACGCCGTACTGACCTATCCAAAGCGTCGGGTGGTGCTGCATGCCAGCATGCTGGCGGCGGCGGAATCGCCACGCTATCAGGTACACGGCACGCGCGGCAGCTATGTAAAATATGGTCTGGATCCGCAGGAAGACAGCCTGAGAGCGGGCGCGCGTCCGCCGCAGGAAGAGTGGGGCTACGATATGCGCGACGGCGTGGTCACGCTGGCTAACGGCGAAATGATGGCGGAAGAGACGCTGCTGACCACGCCGGGCAACTATCCGGCCTATTACGCCGGCATTCGCGACGCCATCAACGGCGACGGCGCGAATCCGGTAACGGCGCAGGAAGCGATTCAGGTGATGGAGCTGATCGAACTGGGCCTGCAATCCGCCGAGAAGCGTCAGACCCTGTCGCTGAAGTAGTCTTATGGCACTGCAGCAGGCTTAGCGAAAACTGCCCCGGCGCGCTGCCGGGCAGTTTTAGCGATCAGGCCGCTACGCTGGCGCGGATCGCCTCTTTTTCCGCTTCGCTTAAGAAAGCGATTTTCAGGCCGTTTTCCTGGGCGGTACGGATCTGCTGCTGGCTCAGGCCTGCCTGCGGCGCGGCGATTTTGTATTCGTGCCCAATCTCAATACCCTGCACGGCAGGATCGTCAGTATTGATGGTCGCCAGAATGCCGTGATCCAGGAACGTCGCCAGCGGATGGTGCAGCAGCGAAGAGACGGTGCTGGTCTGGATATTGGAGGTCAGACAGGACTCAATGCCGATCCCTTTTTCCGCCAGGTAATCCATCAGTTTTGCATCTTCTACCGCTTTCACGCCGTGACCAATACGCTCGGCGCCCAGCTCGTGGATCGCCTGCCAGATGCTTTCCGGCCCTGCTGCTTCACCGGCATGAACGGTAATACGCAGGCCAGCGTCGCGCGCGCGGGTAAAGTGGCTTAAAAACTGGCTGCCGGGGAAGCCCAGCTCGTCGCCAGCCAGATCCAGCGCGGTGATGGCGTCACGGTGCGCCAGCAGCGCCTCCAGCTCCAGCAGACAGGCTTCTTCGCCAAAGGTGCGGCTCATAATGCCGATCAGGCGTACGGTAATGTTGTGCTTTTCGCAGCCCGCGCGTACGCCGTCAATAACGGCTTCCACCACGCCCGCGATCGGCAGGTTGTGGGTCATCGCCATATAGCCGGGAGAAAAACGCAGTTCCGCATAGTGGATACCGGCGCGGGCGGCGTCTTCAACGTTCTCCATCGCGATACGGCGGCAGGCTTCCAGCGAGCCAAGCACCTTGACGCCCCAGTCCAGCTTTTGCAGAAAGCTGACCAGATCCGGCTCGTTTTTCATTACCTGCACGTGCGGGCGCAGCGTTTCCAGCGTGGTGGCGGGCAGCGTAAGGTTAAATTCACGGCCTAAATCAAGAATGGTTTGTGCACGGATATTGCCGTCAAGATGGCGATGGATATCGGTAAGGGGAATACGGGAATCAATCATGGCGGTGCACTCTGTAGTGATAAAAGTGCATAACAGTATAAAAACATTCCGCGCTGCTGTACCAGCGAATTGCGCGATTGTCGGGCCAACTGCCGATTAATTGCCCGCTGGCGCAATAAAAAACCGTACCGGCCTTGCGCACGGTACGGTTGGTAGCTTAACGATGAGGTTACTGCTGCGGCATTGCCGCCGGTTCGCCGCCCAGCATATAGCGGGCAAAGAACTGGTCGAGCGTCATTTTCTCGCCGTTCATCGTAACCTGGCCGCTCGCATACTGCAGGCTGGTGACGATATTGTTGTCCTGCTGTTTGGTCAGACGGAACATCTGGCCCATTGCGGCCACGCCTTTCACCTGCTGATCGGCCAGCTTAGCGGCTTCTTCCTGCTTATAGCCTTCCGCCATAGCAACCTGCGTCATCATCTCCGTGGCCATATCCATAGAGATAGTCAGCTTGCCGTCCAGCGTTTTCAGCACGTTATCCAGCGCCTGGCTCAGGGTTTGCGGCTGCGGCGCACCGGCAACGCGATCTTTAAAGTGCACGGAAAGGTTAAAGTTGCTTTCGCCTTTGTCGTTTTTCCAGCTCAGCGGCGCAATAGTGATGACCGGGTTACCTTTCAGCAGCAGCGGCAGGTTGGCGTTGAGGATTTCGCCGATACGCTGCTGATAAAGCGCAAAGTTATCGCTCACGCCCGGTTCGTTCATCAGCGCCTGCACCTGGCTTTGATAGTTATCGCTGAAGGCTTTAAGACCGTCGGCGTCAAACTGGGAAAGCTTGAGCGACAGTTTGACCTGACCGAAGTCCCTATCGCGGATTTTCATCGCGTCCAGCGCAAGGTCGGTGGTGCCGGAAACCTGATTGTTCACGCTATCGTAAGCGGAGTTCAGCTTAATGCCGTGCAGTTCGAAAGAGGGCTGGCCGTTTACGGTCGAGCTGAGCTTATCCAGGCTGCTTTTCTGATCGCCAATGCGCAGGCCCTGGGCGTTAAGGTGCGTTTTGCCGTCCAGGGTCAGGCCGTTCAGGGTAAACATAACCGGCATATTAAGCTGATTGCGCATGGTCAGCACCAGGCTTTCCAGCTTGCCGTCGTAATCGACCTTATCGCCTTTTTTATCGGCGCTGAGGTTGATGGTGCCGCCGTTAGAGGCAAAGCGCTCACCGGTTTGGGCATTGGTATAGTCCAGCGGCAGCAGCTTAATAACGGAAGCGGTCGCGCCGCCGTAGCCTACGCGGGTTTCCGCCTGCAACGCCGACTTGCCTTTAGCCATCTCAAACAGCTTTTTCACCGCGTCGGTATTTTCGAGCTGGGTATGTACCGAAGCCATGCTGGGGATCAGATTGAATTTTTTCAGCTGGGCGAAAGGGAAAGGGCCGTGATCGATTTTTTCGTCAAACACCACGCTCTGGCCCGGCTTCAGCGGCGAAGTATCTTCGGTCTGTGAGTCAGACTGGACCACCAGGCGCAGCGAGCTGCTGAAAACGCCGCGCTGCCAGTCCTGATAGCTTACCTTCAGGCGGCTGTTCGGTGCCAGCACATTCAGGCGAGCGTTGGCCTCCTGCACCAGTTCATCCCTGTTCTTTTCCAGCTGTTTACCGGTAAACCACGCCGTACCGGTCCAAATCACGCCAAGAGCGACAATCACGCCCACCGCTACTTTTGTTTTTTTCATCTGTAAAATCGTCCTTTTTTAAGTCACCGATGCCGACAATCGCATCCGGCGCAATCCGGCAAGAAAAACGTTTCTGTATAACAGGTTAATTATGATAGCAACTGTGGCTCGCGGCGTCAGCCGCAATCTGGCTTCCGTGCGTAATGTAAAAAGAATGCGGCAGGTTGCCAGAATAAATGCGGGCCAGGCAGAAAGAAAAAAAAGTATTAACTCTGTGTTATATGAAAGAAATTTTCGGCAGCGGCGAAATGCGATAAGGACGACCGGCTCGCAAAATGTTAAATTATTGTATGTCATACTATGGCCCGCGCAAAACGCCCGGACGGGCAAGTTGGGTTTCATCATAACCAGTAAAGGAGAGAGACATGGCCGCCAACCGCATTGAAAAAGATTCAATGGGTTCCATCGAAGTGCCGGCAGATAAACTTTGGGGCGCGCAAACGCAGCGTTCTCTGGAGCATTTTCGCATCTCCAGCGAAAAGATGCCTGTTGAACTGGTGCACGCGCTGGCGTTAACCAAACGCGCAGCGGCGAAGGTGAACAGCGATCTGGGCCTGCTGCCCGCAGAACGCTCGCAGGCGATAGTGCAGGCTGCCGACGAGGTTCTGGCCAACCAGCACGCAACCGAGTTTCCGCTGGCTATCTGGCAGACCGGTTCCGGTACCCAGACCAATATGAATATGAATGAAGTCCTGGCCAACCGCGCCAGCGAGATCCTGGGCGGCGAGCGCGGCATGTCGCGTCTGGTGCACCCAAACGACGACGTAAACAAGAGCCAAAGCTCTAACGACGTTTTTCCTACCGCCATGCATGTTGCTGCCGTTATCGCGCTGAAAGAGCACCTGATCCCTCAGCTGAAAGTGCTGCAAAAAACGCTGGATGAAAAAGCACAGGCCTATAAGGACATCGTAAAGATCGGCCGTACCCATCTTCAGGACGCCACGCCGCTGACGCTGGGCCAGGAGATTTCCGGCTGGGTGGCCATGCTGAAGCACAATCTGACGCATATTGAGCAGAGCATTCCGCACGTGGCGGAGCTGGCGCTGGGCGGCACGGCGGTTGGTACCGGGCTGAACACGCACCCGGAATATGCGGTACGCGTAGCCAAAGAGCTGGCGGAGCTGACTAAGCAGCCTTTCGTCACCGCGCCAAACAAATTTGAAGCGCTGGCAACCTGCGACGCGCTGGTGCACGCGCACGGTTCGCTGAAAGGACTGGCGGCCTCGTTAATGAAGATCGCTAACGACGTGCGCTGGCTCTCTTCCGGCCCTCGCTGCGGTATCGGCGAGATCGCCATCCCGGAAAACGAACCGGGCAGCTCTATCATGCCAGGTAAAGTGAATCCGACGCAGTGTGAAGCGATGACCATGCTTTGCTGTCAGGTGATGGGCAACGACGTTGCGGTCAATATGGGCGGCGCGTCCGGTAATTTTGAGCTTAACGTTTATCGTCCAATGATTATTCATAATTTCCTGCAGTCGGTGCGGATGCTGGCGGACGGTATGGACAGCTTTAATCACCATTGCGCCGTAGGCATTGAGCCGAACCGCGATCGTATTTCACAACTGCTGAATGAATCGCTGATGCTGGTAACGGCGTTGAATACCCATATCGGTTACGACAAAGCGGCGGAAATTGCCAAAAAAGCGCACAAAGAAGGCCTGACGCTGAAAGCGTCCGCGCTGAAGCTGGGCTACCTGACGGAAGAAGAGTTTGACCTTTGGGTCAGGCCGGAAGAGATGGTCGGCAGCATGAAAGCGTAATAGCTGAATAAGAGCGGAAATGTTTCCGCTCTTTTTTTATGCAAGGCGGTCACTGTAAAGGTGTAAACGAGGGATCAGCGAAAAGAGCTTTTTTGCTTCCGGTTTAAATCGATGCACGATCTTACCGGCATCGTAATTTAATAATTCGCCCAGCTTAGGGACAGATAAGGCATCGGGGCAGAGCACCAGCAAGGGAGAAGGGCAGGCGAGCTGCGTTTGTTTTTGCTGTTCCTTATTCCATACGCGGGCAATCGGCTGCACCTTGACCGGCCTTTTTATCTTCAGCTTTGCCGTAGCGGGCAGCGAATTAAGCATGGCGATCTCATCCTGTAATTTTTCCCCCCACTGTTCGCGCGTCCAGGGCGCCATAGCGCGACCGGAGCGCAGGCTTTTTTTCAGTTTTTCTACTATCTCTTCGCGGCTAACGTTTTTAATTATATGTTTATTTGCCCAGCCGAAACGCACGGAATCGGGCGCGTCGAGTAAAGAGATAGAGCGATAAGCGTTAAGCGTTATTAGCCCCCGCAAATGGCTGTGCACAAATTCAAAACGCTCTTCGCTGGGCACGCCCGACTCTACCGTAATAATTTCCTCCAGCCGCTTTTTTAGTTTATTAACGGTCTCTACCTGCTGCCGTAAAGCATCGGCCTGTTCCGGTGAAGCCTCAAGGCAAATGGCGCCGGGCAGGCGAACGGCGGCCTTGGTGCTGACCGTTTCCGACTGGTGCTGCATATAAAGGCGGCCGTAGTGGGCGAGGGCCATGGCGAAGGCGGGCTGCGCCAGATGCTGCACGACGGCGATTTCCGTGACGGGATCGTGTTCCTGACCTTTTTGAACAGGCGGCAGTTCAAACACGCGGGCGGCCAGCAGGCGCTGCCCGGAAAGCCGCTGCGTAAGCTCGCCTAAAGCGGCCTGCAAATCCGTGGCGCAGCGGTGCAGATTTTCAACGGCGTCGTATCGACTCATCATATGTCCTTAGTTACAACATACTTATAAGAGGGTAGAGAGTAAAGATTAACTACGCAAGCGAGGGAATAAAGGAACCGGTCAGAAAGGGAATAAAAGCTGCCACGCTGAATGACCAGCGTGGCTGAAGATTTAAATCAGGAAATCTTCCAGCTTTTTACCCTGATCCAGCGCCTGCTTAATCACCGCTGGCGTACGGCCCTGGCCGGTCCATGATTTGGTTTCGCCATTTTCATCGGTATATTGATATTTAGCAGGACGTGGCGCGCGCTTGGCACGAGATTTACCTGAATTAGTTTCAGCTGCGGTCAGCTCGCTTAAATCGATACCGTCGTCCAGAAGCATCTGACGATATTTCGCCAGCTTCTCTTCTTTTTCTTTGATTTCAGAAGCGATAGCCGCTTCTGCATCACGACGTTCGTTAACGACTGCTTCGAGTTTTTCCAGCATCTCTTCCAGTTCAGATAAAGAAACTTCACGAGCCTGTGCACGAAGAGTTCGAATGTTATTTAGTACTTTCAGAGTTTCGCTCATAAAGGAATCCGTAGCGTTAAGTTAGTTAAAAAACATAATCAGTGTATGTATCGTAGGACAGTGTACATAGAATTGCCGCAGTTAAAAACACTAAATCTCAAAAAAATCCTTAATTACGCGACTTTTTCATATTTTTTGCAAAATAGCGCCGGCAGAATGACGCTATATTTTTTTATGAATGGGAAAATTCTTAACGCCATACTGAAGTGTGACAATAAAAAGGCACGTCAGGCTTATCAAACACCTCTACAATTACAGCGCCGAAGCGCACGGGTAAAGAGAGCTGATTTAATCTGCTGTAACGGCATCGTAAGAAATTTTTGCAAGCTGCCAGCAGGATTGTTTATCGGCCTGTTATGCTGCACGGCTTTAAACTCTGCCGCCAGGTAAAATCAGTAAAGCCGCCGCTTATAATGAAAGCGGCAAAGATAAAAATATCAGGATACAAAGTTGCCCTGCTTCGCCTTGCCCGTTTCACTAATTATCGTCAAATTCATCCGTTCGGCTTATCTTTGTAGTTACAACATACTTTTAGTCAGGTTTTTAAAGGTGGGGTTAAGTCCGCTATTACATGCAGCTCCTCTGTGGCTTTAAAACAGAGAACTAAAGCTTTATAGCTCGGGCAGGTAATAACCAGCGATACTGGTACGGTTTGTTTTGATGTGCCAGGATAAACTTATCTGTTTCAGCAGGATAAATTAATGCACGCCTCTTTTTTACGCTGGCCCGTTCTCATTCTGTTGTCTGCGCTTGTAGTAAGCCTTCTTGAACAGCTACGGCTGCCCGCCGCGCTGCTGCTTGGCCCCATGCTGGTGGCGATTGTCTTTGCCGCTCGCGATAAGCCGGTGATCATTGCCAGACCGCTCTTTTATTTAGCGCAGGGCGCGGTGGGGTGCATGATCGCCCGCGCCATGCCGCCCTCGATATTTACAGAAATAGCCGCAAACTGGCCGCTGTTCGGCGCGGCTATTTTCTCCGTTATTATCGCCAGCGCGCTGTCGGGATGGTTGTTAACCCGCTGGCAGGTGTTGCCAGGCTCAACGGCAATATGGGGATCGTCGCCCGGTGCCGCTGCAGCAATGACGCTGATGGCGGAAAATTATGATGCCGACGTGCGGCTGGTCGCCTTTATGCAATATCTGCGTGTGGTTATTGTCGCGGTGCTGGCTACCTTCATCGCACGTATCTGGGCGCCTTCGCCAACAGCCTCGTCAGCTTCGGCGTTTGCCATTATTCAGCCGGTGGCATGGCCCGCGTTCGGCGCCACTTTATTAGTAATTGTGGCCTGCGTGGGAATTAGCCGCCTGTTAAGGCTGCCTGCGGGCGCTTTATTAATTTCGCTGGCTGGCGGACTACTGGTGCAAAATACCCACTGGGTAAAACTGGAATTACCGCCTGTTTTACTGATGACGGCCTATGCTTTGATTGGCTGGAGCATTGGGCTGCGCTTCAATCGCGCTATCCTTATCTATGCGGCAAAGGCGCTGCCGCGTTTGCTGCTGGCGATATTTAGCCTGGTGGCCGTTTGCTGCGGGCTGGCTTTTTTACTGGTACGTTTCGCCGGTATCGATCCTTTAACCGCTTACCTGGCAACCAGCCCCGGCGGCGCCGACTCCGTAGCCATTATTGCCGCGTCCAGCCATGTCGATCTTTCCTTTGTTATGGCCATGCAAACCGGGCGTTTTATGGTGGTGCTGCTTACCGGGCCGCTTTTAGCTAAATGGTTAGCGAAGCGGGCAGGCGCGCGGCAGCTGACAGGCAATAAAAAGCCGGACTAAAAGTCCGGCCCTTGTTTTTTTATCAGGCTTCCGGGAAAGGCATGGTGCTGCCCGGCGCTTCCCGATGAATATGCAGGAAGGTCAGATGACGCTCGTACTGATCGAGAATGTCATTGATGATCTGCTCTTTGGTATAGTCCATCAGATCGTTGCCCTGGGTACCCTCAAGCAGGAAGGTTTCCAGACGGAAATAGTCCGACTTGCCGCTGCGGGCGCGATAGGTAAACGCCGGTACGGAGTAGCGCTGCGGCCAGATCTGATACAGGAAGCTCTGCTCGTCGCCCAGGTTGACCACCATTTCCAGATGGTTGAGGCGTTCATCCTCCAGCGGCGGCAGCTCGCTGACCTGCACCTTAGCACCGCGTCGCTCCAGCTCCAGCGCGACTTCTTCCATCGCTGGTCGACAAACGTTATCCAGCATCTTTTTCGTATGCGTGCTGCCGGGATAGTTCATCACGCGGGAGATACGCTGTTTCCAGTTCAGGCGATCCTCGCGGGAAACCGGCGCTGGCGGCGTGCTGACGATGGTACTGGCGCGGCGGTGATCTTCCACGCGCAGCGACTTATAGAGACCGGCCATCACAAAGAAAATCACAAAGCTGAAGGGCAGACCCATAATCACCGTGGTTTTCTGTAGTGCAGTCACGCCGTTAACCATCAGCATACCCAGCGTCAACAGGCCAATCGCCAGCGACCAGAAAATACGCAGCCAGTTAGGCGCATCGTTATTGATGTCGCTCAGCTTCGAGGTAAAGTTGCCCAGCACCAGCGAGCCGGAATCCGCCGAGGTGACGTAAAAGAGCAGGCCGGTGATAGTGGCTACAGAGGCGCTGAAGGTAAAGGCAGGATACTGCGCCAGCAGGCTGTAGAAGCCGCGTTCCGGGTGAGCCAGCGTTTCCTGCGCCAGCGCGGTGTTGCCGTGAATAATTTCATACAGCGCGCTGTTGCCGAAAATCGACAGCCACAGCAGGGTAAAGATAAACGGAATGGTCAGCGTGCCCACCACAAACTGGCGGATGGTGCGGCCGCGTGAAATTCGCGCCAGGAACAGGCCGACAAACGGCGACCAGGCAACCCACCACGCCCAGAAGAACAGCGTCCAGTTGTTCATCCATTCGGTAGGGCGGTCGAAGGCAAAACTGTTCAGCGTCATGCCCATAAAGCGGTTGATATAGTCGCCAACGTTCAGCACCAGCGCATTAAGCAGGAAGCTGGTGTTACCCATGCACAGCACGAACAGGATCAGACCCAGCGCCAGCAGCACGTTAAGTTCCGACAGCAGACGGATCCCTTTATTCACGCCGGAAGTCACCGAAATAGTCGCCATAATTACCGACAGCGCAATCAGCGCTGCCTGGGCCGTCAGCCCTTCCGGCACGTCAAACAGCACCTTCAGACCGTAGTTCAGCTGCACCACGCCAATCCCCAGCGTGGTGGCGATACCGAAAATAGTCCCGATAACCGCCGCGATATCCACTGAATGGCCGATAGGGCCGTTGATCCGCTTGCCGAAGATAGGGTAGAGCGCAGAGCGGATAGTCAGCGGCAGGCCGTAACGATAGCTGAAGTAGCCCAGCGCGATGCCCATCAGTGCGTACATCGCCCAGCCGGTTAAACCGTAGTGGAACAGCGTCCAGACCATCGCCTGTCGCGCTGCCTCCAGCGTCTGCCCCTGGCCTTCCGGTGGCATCATATATTGCGTGACGGGTTCCGCTACGGAGAAAAACATCAGATCGATGCCGATGCCAGCGGCAAACAGCATCGCCGCCCAGCTCATCAGGCTAAACTCCGGCTTGGACTGCTCCGGGCCGAGCTTGATAGAACCAAAACGGGAAGCGGCAATCAGCACCACAAAGACGATATAAACGGTGGCCGCCAGCAGGTAATACCAGCCGAACGTATTGGAGACCCATTGCAGGGTATTATTTATCCAGCGATCGGATAAATCGGTAAAAAAGATAGTGGCAAGCGAGAACAGCAGAATTAACGCTGCTGAGGTATAAAAGACCACGGGATTAATGCGGTCTTGCTGATCTTTCCTGGGTATTTCAGTCGTCGGCATAGATTCTCCGAAAAAATGCTCAAGAATAAACCCGGTTTTCACAAAGCGTGCCTTAGCGCATACTGGGAAACATCCGCCGCATATCCGCTAACTACACTGGGGAACCGCTCGGGCAGGTAGTTTATGAGGTTGATCTTTGTCGATTATTTAGCTGTTTGCTCTGTCTCCTTCCTTCAATTGTTAAAAAATAAGCTCCACATGATAGTTTTTATTGATTGAGCATTCAATTAAAAATAACAAAGCGGTAAATTCATTGCATCAGACCTTATAGTTTCTGTGCGTTATTGGTTTTGGCTTTTACTCTAATAACCAGCACCGCATGGAAGGGCGTAGCAATAATTAAAAACTTATGCTGCAATGATTAACGAGGCTTGCAAAAGCAAATAAGGAATTATGATGACTGAATATGCAATTATCGCGGGTGGCTGCTTCTGGTGTACCGAAGCCGTGTTTAAACAGATTAACGGCGTGGAATCGGTAGAGAGCGGCTACATTGGCGGCCACGTTGCCAACCCGACTTACAAGCAGGTCTGCACGGGCGAAACCGGCCATGCGGAAGCTATCCGCCTGGGCTTCGATCCGGAAAAAATCAGCTACGGCGAGCTGCTGGATATCAGCTTCGCTACCCATGATCCAACCCAGCTAAACCGTCAGGGTAACGATATCGGTACCCAATACCGCTCGGCGATTTTCCCGCTGAATGAAACGCAGGCGGTGGAAGCCAAAGCGGCTATCGCGCGCGCGCAGGCGGAGCTGGCGGAGCCGGTGGTAACGACCATCGAAAGCGCCAGCGAATGGTATCCGGCGGAAGATTATCATCAGAACTATTGGGAAGGCGAAGGGCAGGAAAACCGTTATTGCCTGGCCGTGATCCCGCCAAAACTGCAGAAGCTGCGCAAGCACTACGCCAGCCAGAATAAATAAGGCATTACTTCTGAAAGCGGGCAGCCAGCCCGCTTTTTTTACAGCTTTTTACTGCGCAGGCGGAAACCGGTCATCAGCGCCAGCAGCAGCAGCAGCGTAATAAAACCGGCAATGCCCGGCCAGCCGAAATGATGCCAGAACACGCCGCCAAGCGTACCCGCCAGGCTCGATCCCAGATAGTAGCTAAAAAGATAAAGCGAAGAGGCCTGTCCTTTGGCACGTCTGGCGCGCGGGCCTATCCAGCCGCTGGTAACGGAATGCGCCGCAAAAAAGCCGGCCGTAAACAGCATCATGCCCGGAAAAATCAGCCATAACGTATTCGCCAGCGTGATCAGCACGCCAGCCAGCATCAGGGTCACCGACGCCAGCAGCACCGCCGCCCGGCCGTATTTAGCGGTCATCGCGCCCGCTTTCGGCGAGCTCCAGGAGCCGGTGAGATAGACCACGGAAAGCAATCCTACCACCGCCTGGCTCAGCGACCACGGCGGTGACAGCAGCCGGTAGCCAATATAGTTAAACAGCGTGACGAACGCGCCCATCAGCAAAAAACCTTCTGCAAACAGCAGCGGCAGGCCGCTGTCGCGCCAGTGCAGCCGAAAATTGATCAGCAGGCTGCGCGGCCTTAGCGAGGCGGGGCGGAAATGGCGCGAGGGCGGCAGAATTTTCCAGAACATCAGCGCGCCCGCCAGCGCAAAGCAGCCAATAACCGCGACCGCGACTCGCCAGCTGGTAAAATCGGCGATCACGCCGCTTAACAGACGGCCGCTCATGCCGCCGATGGAGTTGCCGCTAATATACAGGCCCATCGAAAAGGCGATGGCGCTGGGGTGGATCTCTTCGCTCAAATAAGTCATTCCCACCGCCGCCACGCCGCTTAGCGCCAGGCCGGTCAGTGCCCGCATCAGCAGAATGCCGTGCCAGCTGGACATGCCTGCCGACAGCAGCGTAAACAGCGCGGCCAGCATCAGCGCCGTCACTATAACGTTTTTACGGCCGACCGCATCGGAAAGCGGGCCGGTTACCAGCAGGCCCAGCGCCAGCAGACCGGTAGAGATAGACAAAGAAAGGCTGCTGGCGGCAGGCGAAACGCCGAATGCCTGCGACAGAATGGGCAAAATGGGCTGTACGCAATACAGCAGCGCAAAGGTGGCTAAACCCGCAGAAAACAGTGCCAGCGTCACGCGCATAAACTGCGGCGTGCCGCGCTTAATGTAGATTTCGGCGGGTGGGGTAACGCTTTCTTCTGCGGTAACGAGTCGGGTCGTAACGTTCACTGCCTGTCCTTAAACGTAGAAAAGTTGATGTTAATTTTATGTAACATTGAGCAGGTTGTATAATCTATTAATCCTCTCGATTGAGATTTTTAAGATATGAATATTGAGCTTCGTCATCTGCGCTATTTTATTGCCGTCGCGGAGGAGCTGCACTTTGGTCGCGCCGCTCAGCGTCTTGCCCTTTCCCAGCCGCCGCTCAGCCAGCAGATCCAGCAGCTGGAGCAGCAAATTGGCGCTAGGCTGCTGGCCCGCACCAACCGTAGCGTACGGCTCACGCCCGCTGGCGCCCAGTTTCTGGTCAGCGCCCGGCAAATCCTGCAAAACGTGGCCGTAGCGGCCGATAAGGCCGCCAGGCTGCATCGCGGGGAAGAGGGCACGCTGCGGATCGGCTTTACCTCCTCCGCGCCGTTTATTTCTGCGGTTTCCGACGCGCTGTTCAGCTTTCGCCAGCGCTACCCGGACGTGCATTTACAGATGCAGGAGATTAATACACGCCAGCAGCTGGCTCCGCTGCATGAAGGACGGCTGGATCTGGGCGTGATGCGCAATACGCCGCTGCCGGACACGCTGGAGCACCGGCTGCTGCTGCGAGAACCGCTTTGCGCCGTGGTTCATCGCGCGCATCGTCTGGCCGGGCGCGGCTCTGTCTCGCTGCGCGAGCTGGCGGCTGAACCCTTTGTTTTTTTCGATCCCCAGGTAGGCACGGCGCTCTACAGCGAAACCCTGACGCTGCTGGAGCGCTATGCCGTCCGGCCCAATATTGCCCAGGAAGTGGGCGAGGCGATGACCATCCTCGGGCTGGTCGCCACCGGGCTGGGCGTTTCGATCCTGCCCGCGTCGTTTCGTCGGGCGCGGCTGGAGCAGCTCAGCTGGCTGACGCTGCAGGAAGAAGATGCGCTGTCGGAAGTCTGGCTGGTATGGCAAAAGCAGGGCGAAATCAGCGCCGCTACCCAGCATATGCTGAGCCTGATGTTAAGAAACGATGATTTGTAATGATCAAGTAGCTAAGCGTTATTCTGTGCTGTTAATCACAATAAAAATCAAAGCGTTGACGAGCCAGCGGAACTGTTTCACCATGAGTAGAGATTTATTTTGAGGCGCGAAAATAAAGTGATAGCCGATAGTCAGCCTGGCCATATCGATCAGATCAAACAGACCAATGCGGGCGTGGTGTATCGCCTGATCGACCGCTACGGCCCGATATCGCGCATTGCCCTGTCGAAAAAAGCACAGCTGGCCCCGGCAAGCATCACAAAAATCGTGCGCGAGATGCTGGAAGCGCATCTGGTGCAGGAAACGGAGTTTCAGGAAGCGGGCAGCCGCGGCCGCCCGGCTGTCGGCCTGGTGGTGGATACGCCGGCCTGGCACTATCTTTCCGCCCGCATCGGCAACGGCGAGTTCACGCTGGCGCTGCGGGATTTAAGCAGCCTGCTGGTGGTGGAAGAGGTGCGGCCGCTGCCCGTTGACGATCCGCAGCCGCTGCTGTCGCGCATTATTAATGAAATCGACGCCTTCTTTATTCGCCACCAGCAGAAACTGGAAAGGCTAACCGCTATTGCCATCACGCTGCCGGGCATTCTCAATGCGCAAAAAGGCATCGTGCATCGCATGCCTTTTTACCGCGTCAGCGATATGCCGCTGGGCGAGGCGCTGTCGGCGCGTACCGGCCTGCCGGTTTATATCCAGCACGATATCTGCGCCTGGACCATGGCGGAAGCGCTGTTTGGCGCCTCGCGCGATCTTAGTAACGTTATCCAGGTCGTTATCGATCACAACGTCGGCGCGGGCGTGATTACCGGTGGCCGCCTGCTGCACAGCGGCAGCAGCACGCTGGTAGAGATAGGCCATACGCAGGTCGAGCCATGGGGCAAACAGTGTTACTGCGGCAATCATGGCTGCCTGGAGACGGTCGCAAGCCTGGAAAGCGTGCTGGAGCTGGCCGCGCAAAAAATGCAGGCCGCGCCGGACTGCCTGCTGCATCAGCAGCCGCTTACCGCCGCGTCGCTTTGCGATGCCGCGCTGGCGGGCGATCCGCTGGCGAAAGGGATTGTCACCGGCGTCGGGCATCACGTGGGTCGTATCCTGGCAATTATGGTTAACCTCTTTAACCCTGAAAAAATAGTTATAGGATCGCCGCTTAATCGCGCCAGCGAAATCCTCTATCCCGCCATCGCCGATTGCGTGCGCCGTCAGTCCCTGCCGGTTTACGGCCAGCATATCGCCATCGAACCTACCCAGTTTTATAATCAGGGCACCATGCCAGGGGCCGCGCTGGTCAAGGATGCGCTCTATAACGGCACGCTGCTGGTGAAACTTCTCCAGGGCTGACGCCACGCCCTTTATTACGCAAAAGATTGCGCTAACGCAAGCCTCACTCCTGTTCGCTACCCTAAGATGTTGCGTCTTAATTGTTAATTATTGTTTATAAATTATCGACAGAATCGGAGCGTAGAGAGAGTATGTTAAAGCGTTTATTTGTCACTGGCACCGATACAGAAGTGGGTAAAACAGTGGTCAGCCGCGCACTCTTGCAGACGCTGTCCGAAGGGGGGCGGCGGGTGGCTGGCTATAAGCCCGTCGCCAAAAGCAGCCAGCAAACCGATGAGGGGCCGCGCAACAAGGACGCGCTCGTGCTACAGGCTTCTTCTTCCGTTACGCTTCCTTATTCCGCCATTAATCCGCTGACCCTGCTGGATGATGAGATCAGCACCAGCCGCGATGCCGTTATCAACTACCAGAAGCTGAGCGAGAGCCTGCACGCGCTGTCAGCCCAGGTTGATTCCGTAGTCGTGGAAGGCACCGGCGGCTGGCACAGCCTGATGAACGATCTGCGTCCGCTTTCCGCCTGGGCGGTTGATGAGCGGCTGCCGGTAGTGATGGTGGTCGGCATCAAGCTGGGCTGCATCAGTCATGCGCTGCTGACGGCGCAGGCGATAGCCAACGACGGCCTGCCGCTGTTGGGCTGGGTCGCCAACCGCATTAATCCCGGTCTGGCGCATTATGCGGAAATTATCGACGTGCTGAGCCAAAAAATTCAGGCACCGCTGCTGGGCGAGCTGCCTTACCTGCCGAAACCGGAACAGCGTGAGCTGGCCCGCTATCTGGATTTGAGCGTGCTGCGTCAGCCATAGCAACTGCCGCCGTTCCCCTTACGTTTTCTTTTCTGCCTGCCGCTGCAGCACCTGCTGTAGCGGTTTTTTTATCGCGCCAGCGCACAAACAGGAAACATCCGGCGCCAATCCAGGCCAGAATAAGAACGGACAACACTAAGGAGCGGTATGACTGAAACAGCACACACCGGGGTGAGCCATCGCCACTGGATACTGATCGCCGCGATGCTGGCGATGTTTATGGCGGCCATTGAGGTGACCATCGTCGCCACGGCCATGCCCACCATCGTGGCGGAGCTGGGCGGATTTTCACAATTTGGCTGGGTTTTTTCCGTTTATCTGCTGACTCAGGCGGTCAGCGTGCCCCTTTACGGCAGGCTTGCCGATCTGTGGGGAAGGAAACGCGTTTTCTTTATCGGCACGTCGTTGTTCCTTCTTGGCTCGGTACTGTGCGGTTTCGCGCCCGCCATGAGCTGGCTGATCCTGTTTCGCGCCGTCCAGGGGCTGGGCGCGGGCGCAATTATGCCGCTGACCGCGACTATTATCGCCGACGTCTACTCGCCAAAAGAGCGGGCGGGTATCCAGGGCTGGCTCTCCAGCGTCTGGGGCGTGGCGGCGGTGGTCGGGCCGCTGACCGGCGCCTGGATAGTGGCGCACTTCAGTTGGTCGCTGGTGTTCTGGGTTAACGTGCCGGTAGGGATCGTTTCGATGCTGATGCTGGCGCGCTGGTTTCCGGAATCGCGAGGTGAAACGCGACAGAGGCTTAACCTGGCGGGCAGCGGCTGGCTGATGCTGACGGTCAGCGCGCTGCTGACGGCGCTGCTGCAGGCACAGCTGCTCGGTAACTGGGCATTTGTGCTGTCTGGCGTCGCCATACTGTCGGCTTTTATGCTGGTACGGCATGAAAAAAGGGCGCCCGCGCCGCTGTTCCCGTTGGTGATATGGCGTAGCCGGACAATCGTGGCGGGCAACCTCGGCAACCTGATTATCGGCGCGGCAATGATGGGCATCAGCGCATTTTTGCCCACGTGGATCCAGGGCGTTAACGGCGGCACGCCGCTCCAGGCAGGCAGCGCGCTGGCGATGATGTCGATCGGCTGGCCGCTGGCCAGTACGCTCAGCGGCAGGCTGATGCTGCGCACCTCTTACCGTTTCACCGCCCAGCTTGGCTCGCTGCTGCTGATTGCCGGTACGGCGCTGCTGCTGACGCTGCACGTGGACAGCGGCATTAGCTACGCGGGGTTCGCCGCGTTCGTTATTGGCACCGGTATGGGCATGACCAGCACCACGTTCCTGATCGCCGTGCAAAACAGCGCGGAGTTTTCAGTACGCGGCATTTGTACCGCCTCGGTGATGTTCAGTCGCCTGCTGGGATCGGCGGCAGGCACGGCGGTCATGGGCGCGGTGCTCAACTATAACCTGGCGCAGCGGCTGCCGCAGCACGACGATCCGGTGCAGCAGATTATGGCGCAGGCGCAGAGAGAAGCTTTATCGCAAAGGAGTTTGCAGCATGTGATTGGCGAGGTGGCCAGCTCGCTGCACTGGGTGTTTGCCGTTTCATTGGTCATCGCCTTCGCCAGCCTGGCGGTGGCGCGGTTTATCCCGGCGAAGAAACCGGAATAAAGAAAGGGCCGCGCAGGCGGCCCTTATCCATCAGGAAGAGGGGGCATCCTGAGAGGTCCCGGCGCTGGCCGGTACGGCTGCGTCGCTATCGCCGTTGCGTTCACGCTTGTAGACTATTTTTTGCGAATCGTTTTCACAATGGCCTACCACCTGACCGCCAGCCTGATCGGCCTGGTCGCTGGGCACCACGTCCAGCGTAAAGCCGGAAGCAGGCACGCCGTTATTGATAATTTTCTGATTAATGTCCGCTTTAACCGTCTCGCAGGAAGCCTGTACAGCCAGCGGAGCGGCGACCATCAACGCCGGTAACAGCCATTTTATCGCTTTCATCGTCCTTTCCTTTTGCCTGAAAATTACGCTAACTATAGCAGCTATCCGCTATCAGGGCGCGACGGGACGTCCGCTGCGGCGATCCAGGCAGCGCAATGTGCTCGGCTCCCAGTAGGCATTAACGTTCAGGCTCTGCTCACAGGCGTCGCGAGTATCAATGGCGCGGTCAGCCTTATCAAAATTCTTTTCCACGCGCTGATTCACTTTGCTGCGCAGACGATGGGTTTCATCCCACTGCTCTTTCTCCTGGCGGGCCTGCTCTTTAGTCAGCGAGCTGTCGCCGTCCTGAATGATCAGCCTGTCCGTTCTTGCTTCGGCGGTCTGCTGAAAAGAGGCCAGCGCGCCAAACAGAACCAGCGGCAGCGCAGCCCTGACCAGCGTAGATTGCCAGAAAGTCATCTTTTTCATCATCAATTCCTTATTCCTGTTTTACAGCCGCGCGGCTGCATCGAACGCCGCGAATAGTATATCATCTGCGCGCGCGGGCTAACCAGCCGACTTGCGCATCCGTTTAGCCTGTAGTGAGGAAACATGCTGCTGAAAACCGTCCTGCTTTTTTTTCTGACCGCGCTGGCCGAGATCGTCGGCTGTTTTCTGCCCTGGCTGTGGCTACGCAAGGGTGGCTCCGCCTGGCTGTTGCTGCCCGCGGCGGCCAGCCTGGGGCTGTTTGTCTGGCTGCTGACGCTGCATCCGGCGGCGAGCGGGCGCGTCTATGCGGCCTACGGCGGCGTATATGTGGCGACGGCGCTGCTGTGGCTGCGTTTTGTGGATGGCGTAAAGCTAAGTCATTACGACTGGGCGGGCGCGGCAATCGCCCTGGGCGGGATGCTGATTATCGTGGCCGGTTGGGGAAGAGGGTAGCAAATCAGAACAGGCCCGGCAGAAGGTAGCCGCCGGGCCAGATAGCGCATTACGCCTTATGGACTTTCAGCCCGGCCAGGGTTTGCGCGACCGGCATCATTTCCAGCGTGTTGATATTGACATGCTTCGGCAGCGTGGCAACCCACCAGACTGCTTCGGTCACGTCTTCGGCAGTCAGCGGCTCGGTGCCGTCGTAGACGCTATCGGCCTTAGCGTTATCGCCTTTAAAGCGCACGTTGGAAAACTCCGTGCCGCCCACCAGTCCCGGCTCGATATCGGTCACGCGCAGGGCGGTGCCGTGCAGATCGGTGCGCAGATTCAGGCTGAACTGCCGCACGAAGGCTTTAGTCGCGCCATAAACGTTGCCGCCCGCGTAAGGCCAACTGCCGGCAATCGATCCCAGATTGATAATATGGCCCACGTTGCGCTCAACCATCGCCGGCAGCACGGCGCGGGTCATATAGACCAGCCCTTTATTATTGGTGTCGATCATCGCTTCCCAATCGTCCAGGCTCGCTTTATGCGCGGGTTCGATGCCTAACGCCAGCCCGGCATTATTGACCAGCACGTCGATATTGCGCCATTCGGCGGGAAGCTGCTCCAGCGCCTCTTCAATGGCCGCACGGTTGCGGACGTCAAGCTGTAGCGTATAAAGGTTGTCGCCCAGCTCCTGTTTCAACGTTTGCAGACGCTCCTGACGACGGCCGGTGGCGATTACCTTGTGTCCTTCACGGATAAAGCGTCGGGTAATGCTTTCGCCGAATCCGGCAGTGGCACCCGTAACAAATACGATCATCTCACTGTTCCTCAACGCATTTTGGATTCTCAACACGATAACACTTCAGATCGATTCTGATAAGAAGGATTGGTTATGGTTGATAATACAGGCTGCACGATCGAGGTGCGTTCTGCGTAAAAACGCCAGAAAACGGTGCAATGGCACAGGAAAAAACTGCTCGCTGCGCAAGAAAAAAAGGCAGGCAATCGTTTGCTGATTGCTGCAATCGGTTGCGCATACGATTGCCTCGATTCATTTAGGGTTTCTTAATGCATCCATATTTAAGTAACTGATAAATAGCATATAAATTCCGATTATTAATGTGGCACAGCAATTGCAACTCTGAACGCAGGCCGTTCACTGATTGCCGAAGACTTGTTCAGAAGGAAGCGCTATGCCATCCATCACCGCCATTCGCGGCAGTTTTTTTGATATCACCGCACCGGTCAGCCAGCCTGAAGAACTGCCGGCCCACGCCCGCTACATTGAAGACGGCCTGCTGCTGCTGCGCGAAGGCGAAATTCTTTCGCTTCAGACGTGGGAAGCGGGGCAGCATCAGCTCGCCGCCGGGCAGCCGATAACCGACTACCGAGGCAAGCTTATTGTGCCGGGTTTTGTCGACAGCCATATTCACTATCCGCAAACGGAGATGATCGGCGCTTTCGGCGAGCAGCTGCTGGAGTGGCTGCAACAGTACACTTTCCCGGTAGAGAGCCAGTATCACTGTCCGCAGCACGCGGCAAAGATGTCGGCCTTTTTTCTGCACCAGCTGCTGAGTAACGGCACCACCACGGCGCTGGTTTTCGGCACCGTGCATCCGGAATCGGTGGATGCGCTGTTCAGCGCGGCCGAAGGGTTGGGAATGCGTCTGATCGCCGGGAAAGTCATGATGGATCGCCATGCGCCGGACTACCTGACCGAGACGCCCGAACAGAGCTACCGGCAAACCCGCGAGCTGATTGAGCGCTGGCATAATCGCGGGCGCCTGAGCTATGCGCTGACGCCGCGCTTTGCGCCAACCTCTTCGCCAGCGCTGCTGGAAAAGGTCAGGCAGCTGAAGGAAGCCTATCCGGATATCTGGCTGCACACCCACCTGAGCGAAAACCCGCAGGAAGTTGCCTGGGTCAACGCGCTTTTCCCCGAGCGCGACGGCTATCTGGACGTGTATCACCATTATCAGCTGACGGGCCGCCGCAGCGTCTTCGCGCACTGCATCCACCTGGAGGATAGCGAGTGGGACTGCCTGCATCAGACTGATTCGGCAGTCGCATTCTGTCCTACTTCTAACCTGTTTCTCGGCAGCGGCCTGTTTAAGCTACAAACCTGCTGGCAAAAAAACGTCAGGCTGGGCATCGGTACGGATGTCGGCGCGGGCACCACTTTTAATATGCTGCAAACGCTGGGCGAAGCCTACAAGGTCGGGCAGCTACAGCAGTATAAAATGGCCGCCTGTGAGGCGTTCTACCACGCCACGCTCGGCGGCGCGCAGGCGCTGGATCTGCATCATAAGATCGGTAACTTCCAGCCCGGCAAAGAGGCGGACTTCGTGGTGCTCGATCCGGCCGTCTCGGCGCTGCAAAAGCTGCGCTGCGCCAACAGCCGCGATATCTGGGAGAAACTTTTTGTGCTGATGACGCTGGGCGACGATCGCAATATCGCCTGTACCTGGGTCAACGGCAAACTGGTCTGGCAGCCGCAGAGCGAGGAGAAAGCCGCATGATCCAGTTTTTACTGAACCAGACGCTGGTCACCGAGCAAAGTCTCGATCCTGAAACCACCGTACTG
The DNA here is from genome assembly GCF_030484085.1 of Erwinia wuhanensis. Classification (NCBI taxonomy): domain Bacteria; kingdom Pseudomonadati; phylum Pseudomonadota; class Gammaproteobacteria; order Enterobacterales; family Erwiniaceae; genus Erwinia; species Erwinia wuhanensis. The sequence goes on along the minus strand of NZ_JAUJUH010000001.1, from coordinate 637,719 downwards.
AACTATTTACGCCAGAACCAGCGCCGCTGCGGCACCAAAGAGGGCTGCGCTTCGGGCGACTGCGGTGCCTGTACGGTCACGTTGGGGCGCGTCGAGGCGGGCAAAATGGTGTATGAAACCGTCAACAGCTGCATCACCTTCGTCAGCAGCCTTCAGGGCAAACAGCTGATCGCCGTTGAGGATCTCCGCCAGGGCGACGAGCTGCACGAGGTGCAAAAAGCGCTGGCGACGTGCCACGCCTCGCAGTGCGGCTTTTGCACGCCGGGTTTTGCGATGTCGCTGTTTACGCTGCAAAAAAACAGTGAAGGCTGGCGGCGGCAAGAGGCGGAGCAGGCGCTGGCGGGCAACCTGTGCCGCTGCACCGGCTATCGGCCGATTATTGATGCGGCGCGTCAGGTCTGCGAACGGCCGCAGCCGGACAGCTTTGCGCAGCGCGAGGCGCAGACGGTGGCAAAACTGATGGCGATCCACAACGGCGAAGAGCAGGAGCTGGCGTTCAACGGCAACCGCTGCCTGCTGCCGAAAAGCCTCGATCGCCTGGCGGAACTGCTGCTGGCGCATCCGGAGGCGAAGCTGCTGGCGGGCGGCACGGATTTAGCGCTGCAGGTGACGCAAAGCTATAAACCGCTGCCTTTGGTTATCGCCCTGGATCAGATAGCAGCGCTGAAAGCCTGTCGGGAAGAGGAGCAGGCGATTGTGCTGGGGGCGGGCGCTTCCCTTCAAGCCTGCGCCACGCTGTTGCGGCCCCATATTCCTGCCTTCGCGCAGGTGCTGGAGCGTTTCGCTTCGTTGCAGATCCGCAATCGCGGCACGCTGGGTGGCAATATCGCCAACGGCTCGCCCATCGGCGATACCCCGCCGATGCTGCTGGCGCTCAACGCAACGCTGACGCTTCAGCGCGGCTCGCAAATCCGCACGCTGCCGCTGGATGAATTTTTCGTGGACTATCGCAAAACTGCGCTACGGCCCGGCGAATTTATCCTGTCAATCAGCGTGCCAAAAGTGACCGCGTCACAACATTTCCGCGCGTGGAAGGTGTCCAAGCGGCTGGAAGATGATATTTCCGCCGTTTTCGGTGCATTTATGCTGGAGCGCGACGCCGACGGCCGGGTAACCGCCGCGCGTATCGCCTTCGGCGGCATGGCGGCAACGCCAAAACGTGCCGTCCATTGCGAAAGCGCGCTGGTGGGCAAACCGCTGACGCAGCAGTCGCTGGCGCTGGCCTGCCGTGCGCTGGAGCAGGACTTTACGCCGCTGAGCGACTTCCGCGCCAGCGCGGCCTACCGGTTACAGGTAGCGAAGAACCTGCTGCGTCGCTATCACGCTTCGCTTACGGAAGAGCTAACCCTGCTGGAGGTAACAGACTATGTCCAATAATCGTCCCTTAGTGGCGGCTGACGTTATCGCCCGGCAGTATCAGGCAGGCATTCAGAGCGGCGTCGGTAAAAGCAATAAGCACGAGAGCGCGGATAAGCACGTCTCCGGCGAGGCGATCTACATCGACGACAGGCTGGAGCTGCCGGGCATGCTGCATCTCTGTCCCCGCCTTAGCGAGCATGCGCACGCCCGCATCCTCAGCATAGATACCGATCCCTGCTACGCCATTCCCGGCGTGGTCAGCGTGCTGACCTGGCAAAGCGTGCCGGGCGAAGGGGATATCGGGCCGCTGGAGCCGGGCGATCCGCTGCTGGCAAAAGACGTCGTAGAGTATGCCGGACAGATCGTGCTGGCGGTGGCGGCGTCAAGCCCGCAGGCGGCCCGCCGGGCGGCGGAAGCGGCCATTATTGAGTACGAGCCGCTGACGCCGGTGCTGGACGTCAAAGAGGCGCTGGCGAAAGCGCATTTTGTGCAGCAGCCGCATGTGCACCAGCGGGGCGACGCGGAAGCCGCGCTCGCTCGCGCCAGCCATCGGCTTCAGGGCGAGTTCCACATCGGCGGCCAGGAGCATTTTTACCTGGAAACGCAGATTGCGCTGGTGGTGCCGGGCGAAGACCAGTCGCTCCAGGTTTTTTCCTCCACGCAAAATCCGACGGAAGTGCAGAAGCTGGTAGCGTCGGTGATGGGGATCACCATGAACAAGGTGACGATAGATATGCGGCGGATGGGCGGCGGCTTTGGCGGTAAAGAGACGCAGGCCGCCGGCGTCGCCTGCCTGTGCGCGGTAGCGGCGCGGCAGACGGGCAGACCGGTGAAAATGCGGCTGGCGCGACGTGACGATATGCATATAACCGGCAAGCGGCATCCCTTCTACGTGCGCTATGACGTAGGGGTGGATAACGATGGGCGCTTCTGCGGCGTAAAAATCGATCTGGCCGGCAACTGCGGCTATTCGCTGGATCTCTCTGGTTCGATCGTCGATCGCGCCATGTTTCATGCCGACAACGCCTACTATCTTGGCGACGCGCTGATCACCGGCTATCGCTGCCGTACCAATACGGCGTCCAACACGGCCTATCGCGGCTTTGGCGGCCCGCAGGGCATGGTGGCGATTGAGCAGATCATGGATCATATCGCCCGCGAGCTGAACCTCGATCCGCTTGAGGTACGCAAACGCAATTATTACGGCAAAGAAACGCGTAACGTCACGCACTACCACCAGCAGGTGGAAGGCAATTTGCTGGAGGAGATGACCGCGCAGCTGGAGGCCAGCGCGGACTATGCGGCCCGCCGCCGCGAAATCACCGCCTTTAATCACGGCAGCGCTTATCTGAAACGTGGCCTGGCGCTGACGCCGGTGAAGTTCGGCATCTCTTTTACCTCCAGCTTCCTTAATCAGGCGGGCGCGCTGATCCTGATCTACACCGACGGCACCGTACAGCTTAACCACGGCGGCACGGAAATGGGCCAGGGCCTTAATACCAAAGTTGCGCAGATCGTGGCGGAAGTGCTGCAAATCGACGTCGATCGCATCCAGATCACCGCAACGGATACCGGCAAAGTGCCTAATACCTCGCCGACGGCCGCCTCAAGCGGCACCGATCTTAACGGTAAGGCCGCCCAGAACGCGGCGCAGATCCTGCGCGACCGATTAACGGCTATGCTGTGCAGCCTGCATAACTGTAGCGCTGAGCAGGTCAGCTTCAGCAACGGCATCGTCAGGGCAGGCGAAAAACATTTCACCTTTGCGGACGTGGCGCAGCTGGCCTGGCTGAACCAGGTGCCGCTTGCCGCGACCGGCTACTACAAAGTGCCCGGCATTCATTACGATCGTGAAGCAGGGCGCGGCACGCCTTTTTACTACTACGCCTTTGGCGCGGCCTGCGTGGAGGTCATTGTCGATACGCTGACCGGCGAATATCGGCTGCTGCGGGCGGATATTCTGCATGACGTCGGCGCCTCGCTGAACCCGGCGATCGATATTGGCCAGGTTGAGGGCGGCTTCGTGCAGGGCGTGGGCTGGCTGACCAGCGAGGAGCTGGTGTGGAACGAGCAGGGCCGCCTGATGACCGACGGCCCCGCCAGCTACAAAATTCCGGCGATTGGCGACGTGCCTGCGGATCTGCGGGTTACGCTGGTGGAAAACCGTAAAAACCCCAAAGACACGGTGTTTCATTCCAAAGCGGTGGGCGAGCCGCCGTTTATGCTGGGGATTGCCGCCTGGTGCGCGCTCCAGGATGCCGTAGCCAGCGTTGGCGACTACCGTCAGCACCCGCTGCTGGATGCGCCCGCCACGCCGGAAAGGGTCTTCTGGGGGGCAGAAAAAATGAGGGAACATAATGCGACCTGACGACTGGATTAAAATACTGGCCTCGCTACACGAAAAGCGTGAGCCCTGCGTACTGCTGACGGTGCTGGAGGAAAAAGGCTCGGTGCCGCGCGACAGCGGCAGCAAAATGATTGTCACCGCCGGGCAATCTTTTCTGACCATCGGCGGCGGCCATCTGGAATATCAGTGCATCGCCCTTGCCAGAGAGATGCTGACGACGCGCAGCAGCGAACCGCGCAGCGAGCATTTTAACCTGGGCGCCCGGCTTGGGCAGTGCTGCGGCGGCATGACCTCCGTGCTGTTTGAGCCGCTGATCCAGCCGCAGCCGCAGATAGCGGTGTTTGGCGCAGGCCACGTAGGCCGGGCGCTGGTCACCATTCTGGCGACGCTGCCCTGTCATGTCTGTTGGGTAGACGAGCGTAAAGAGCAGTTCGTTCAGGTGCCGGAAGGGGTGACGATCTGCTGCCCGGAAGATCCGCGCGACGCGGTGAAACAGATGCCGCCGGAAAGCTATTACGTGGTGATGACCCACCATCATCCCACCGATCTGGCGCTCTGCGAGGCGATCCTGACGCGCGGCGACTATCGCTACTTTGGGGTGATTGGCTCGGCGACCAAACGTCAGCGGTTCGATTACCGGCTGGAGGGCAAGGGCTTCAGTCGCCAGCAGCTGGATACCCTGCGCTGCCCGATTGGCCTGCCTGACGTGAAAGGCAAGCTGCCCGCTGAGATTGCGGTAGCGGTAGCGGGTGAGATTATTGCCTGCTATGGGCAATAAAACGGCCAGCATGGCTGGCCGGGATAAAGGAGAGGCGCGTCAGGTCACGCGATAAAATCTGATTGACTGATTATTTGAGGTTATCAGGAAAATTCGCAGGCAGCTCGCTGGCCGCACAGTCAATCACGCTGTCGTTATCGGGTCCGCAGTCGCGGATAAACGTGATCGTCGCGAACTCATCGATAATTTCCGTTGGATAAGCCGGGCCGGCTTCGCGATAGCGTTCCATTTCCGCAATATGCTCGTTCTGGAAACAAACGGTTTTTTGCGGGTCATTCATTACCCAGCGCGGGAAGAAGATGGTGCCGTGAAACAGGCGGTCGCCCAGGTTAGCTATCAGGCTGACGTCGGTGCCGGTCGGCTCCGTCCAGGAAATTTTATAGCTCTCCTCGCCGACACGCACGATATAAGCCCGCTGATCTTTCACCCAGCGGTTGCCGACCATGCCGCTGTGAATACGATAATCCAGCGTCTGCTCGTTCTTGACGTAAATTTCGTAATTCCAGCCGTTGTCGTAGGTATAAACCAGGTGTTTACCGATAAAGCCGCTCAGGTCATTTCGATCGAATTTCATCTTATCCTCCTGTGTTTTTTTGACACTTTATCGGTTTATTTTCTGAATTAATAACGCTAATTTTAAGTCAAATTCATCTGATAATTAAATCAATCATGCATAAAACGACGCTGGAACAGTGGGCGCTGCTGGAGAAAGTGGTGGAGTCGGGCAGCTTTGCGAAAGCAGCGGAGGCGACCTGCCGCAGCCAGTCTTCGGTCAGCTACAACCTCGCGCTGCTGCAGGAAAGGCTGGGCGTGGCGCTGCTGCGGCCTGAAGGGCGGCGGACCGTACTGACGGCGGCGGGCGAGCAGCTGCTGGCGCGGGTCAGACCCTTGCTGAAAGCGTTCTGGTATGTGGAAGCCCATGCCGCTCTGTTGACCACGGGCGTGCGGACGCGCCTGGATTTAGTGGTGGATGCCATTTTCCCGCGCGGGCGCCTGTTTACCATTCTGCGGCAGTTTCAGCAGCAGCATCCGCATACGCAGGTAAACCTTACCGAAGTGCTGGAAAGCAATGCGGCAGAAAGGCCGGAAGCGGACGTGATGGTGCTGACGCGTCGTCAGGATCTGACCGGTCGGGGAGAATGGCTGATGAATATTGATTTTGTCGCGGTGGCGCATCGCGATCATCCGTTGCACCAGCAGGCGGCACCGCTGAGCGGCGAGGATCTGGCGGCTTACCCGCTTATCCGCATCGCAGAGCGGGAATCCGACGGCCAGGACGACAGCCTCGATGCGGCCGAATGCTGGACTTTCTCCACCATTGATGCCGCGGCGGAGGCCGTGATCGCGCAGGTCGGCTACGGCTGGCTGCCGGAAGAGCGTATCGCCTCGCAGCTGGCTGCCGGCACGCTGAAAATTCTTCCCATGACGCACGGCGGCAGACGTGCTACACCCTTACATCTGATTGTTAAAGATTTATCATCGGACGATCGGCAAATCCAGACGCTGACCAGGCTGTTCAGCATGCCTGCCTGATGCCGCCCGTTTCGCCTATTCGGAGAGTCGATAAGGAGTCATGCCATGCCCACTAATCCGTTCAGCCAGCCCAGCCCGCTGCCGTTTCAGGCGCCGCCTTTCGATCGCATTACCGAAGCCGACTATCGTCCGGCGCTGGAAGAGGGAATGCGGCAAAAACGGGAAGAGGTAGAGCGCATCGCCAACAGCGCCGAGCCGCCGACCTTCGCCAATACTTATCAGGCGCTGGAGCAGTGCGGACTGATGCTCCGGCGCGTGGAGAGCGTGTTTAACGCCATGACGTCAGCCAACACCAGCGATCTGCTCCAGCAGCTTGACGAGGAGATGTCGCCACGGCTGACGGCGCTGGAGGATGATATCCGGCTAAACAGCCAGCTGTTTGCACGTCTCGACAGCGTTTACCAGCAGCGCCAGAGCCTGGGGCTGGACGACGAATCGCTGCGCCTGGTGGAAGTAACCTGGCAGGCGTTTCAGCTCGCCGGGGCCAGCCTCAGTGACGACACAAAAGCGCAGCTGAAGGTGCTGAATCAGCAGGCGGCCACGCTGACCACGCAGTTCACCAATAAGCTGCTGGCGGCGACCAAAGCGGGCGGGCTTGCCGTCAACGATGCGGCAGCGCTGGCAGGGTTAAGCGAGGCCGAACTGAGCGCGGCCGCCGCAGCGGCGCAGGAGAAAGGCCTGCAGCCGCAGTGGCTGCTGGTGCTGCAAAACACCACGCAGCAGCCGGCTCTGCAAAGCCTCAGCAATCGCGACACGCGGGAGGCGCTGTTTTCGGCTGCCTGGCAACGGGCTGAAAAGGGCGACGGCAACGATACCCGCGCGCCGATCGCTAATCTGGCCAGCATCCGCGCGCGTCAGGCGCAGCTGTTGGGGTTTGCCAGCTATGCCGACTGGAAGCTTCAGGATCAGACGGCCTCAACTCCCCAGGCCGCACTCGATTTTATGCGTGCCATCGTGCCTGCCGCCACCGCGCGTGCTAACCGCGAGGCGGCGGATATTCAGGCGGTGATTGACCAGCAGCAGGGCGGTTTCCGCCTTCAGCCCTGGGACTGGCTGTTCTACGCCGAACAGGTGCGCAAGGCGAATTACGATCTGGATGAAAACCAGATCAAACCTTACCTTGAGCTGAATAACGTACTGGAAAACGGTGTATTTTGGGCAGCCACCCAACTTTATGGCATTACCTTTAAGGCGCGCAGCGATATCCCGGTTTACCATCCCGACGTGCGCGTCTATGAAATTCTGGACGTCAATGGCGAACCGATGGCGCTGTTCTATACCGACTATTTCAAGCGCGACAACAAGGGCGGCGGCGCGTGGATGGGTAATTTTGTCGAACAGTCCACGCTGCTCGGCACTAAGCCCGTTATTTATAACGTCTGCAACTATCCCAAACCGCCTGAAGGGCAGCCCGCGCTGCTCGCCTGGGACGACGTGATTACGCTGTTCCACGAGTTCGGCCACACGCTGCACGGTCTGTTCGCCGAACAGCGTTATCCCTCGCTTTCCGGCACCGCCACGCCCAGGGATTTCGTTGAGTTCCCCTCTCAGCTTAACGAACACTGGGCCAGCGATCCGCAGGTATTCAGCCATTTCGCCCGCCACTATCAAACCGGCGAGCCGATGCCCACGGCGCTGCATAAGAAAATCATCAACGCCAGCAAGTTCAATAAAGGCTACGACATGACCGAGCTGCTGGCCGCGGCGCTGCTGGATATGCACTGGCACAGCCTGGCCGCTGACCAGCAGGAGCAGGACGTCGCCACTTTTGAACAGCAGGCGCTGGAGGCCGAGCAAATCGCGCTCGCCGCCGTGCCGCCACGCTATCGCTCCAGCTATTTTCAGCATATCTGGGGCGGCGGCTATGCGGCAGGCTACTACGCCTATCTGTGGACGCAGATGCTGGCCGACGACGGTTTTGTCTGGTTCAGCGAGCACGGCGGCCTGACGCGGGAAAACGGCCAGCGGTTCCGCGACGCCGTTCTGTCGCGCGGCAACAGCGGGGATCTGAAAGCGCTGTATGCACAGTGGCGCGGCAGAGAGCCGGAAATCGAAGCCATGCTGATTAACCGGGGATTAAAAGAGGAAGGCTGACGGCGTCTTCATCGCGACGGCAGCCACCGTCGCGCTGGCGTGAGTCAGGCGAAAGGCCCGCCCTGAATGGTGTCGCACATGCCCTGAAGAATGCGCTCGCCGGTTTCGCTTTGCAGTTCCCGATACCACTGCTCCGTGACGGCCATATCCTTGCCGTGCGTAACGTCGCAGCGTTTGCGGGCTTTCAATACCAGATCCTTCACGCGTCCGGCGCGCCGGGCCTGATAGCGCAGCAGCGCGTCTTCAATACCCATCGAATGCGTTTGCAGGCAGTTTGCCAGCACTACCGCATCTTCCATTGCCGCGCAGCCGCCCTGACCAATATCGGGCGTGGTGCTGTGCGCCGCATCGCCCAGCAATGCCACGCGGCCTTTTACCAGCTGAGGAAACGGTTCGATATCATGGATTTCCACACGGTTGGTGGTGGCCGGATCGATCTGCGCAATCAGCTTCTGCACCGGTGCGGCCCAGCCTTGAAAATAGCGTTGCAAATCGGCGCGCAGCGTGCTGCGATCTTCCGCCAGCCCCGGCGGCAGCGGCACGTCAAAGAAAAAGTAAAAGCGGTTGTTCGCCACCGGCATCAGCGAAACGCGCTTGCCTTCGCCGACAAAGGTCGTCCACTGCCGGGCTGGCGCGATGCTTTCGTCCAGCGCCACCAGCCCGTTCCAGTTAACATAGCCCGCGTAGCGCCGCGGCACGGTTTGTCCCAGCACGTAAGGACGGACGGCGGAGTGCGCGCCGTCGCAGGCAATCAGCAAATCGCCCTGCGCCTCGCTGCCGTCGGTAAAAAAGGCCGTCACGCCCCGATCGTGCTGTTCCACGCTCGCCACGCGTTTGCCGAACCGTACCCGGTCAAAGCCATAGTGTCCCAGCAGCATGGACTGTAATTCCGCGCGCGCGACCGGGTAAGGGCGCTCGCCGGACTCGGCAATCAGCGGGGCCAGGCTGAACTGCGTCAGAGGATTGCCCGTCCGCGCATCATGATAGGCCATGGTCTGCATCATGCCGCCCAGCGCCCGCAGCTGCTCTTTCATGCCCAGATAATTCAGGCACTTCACGCCGTTGGGCCAGATGGAGATGGCCGCGCCGACGGGCTTAATTTCTTTTACCGCTTCAAATACTGCGGTTTCGATACCAAAACGCTGCAGCGCAATGGCGGTGCACATGCCGCCGATCCCCGCGCCCATAATCAATGCTTTCATCTGTTTCTCCTTCAGGCTTTGCCACTGACGTTGCAACTTTTGTACCAGGCGTGTCATCCAGTCCGCGCGCCGGGTGAAACGATCGTTTCGTTAAATTCCTGCCTCAGGCTGGCGCATTGCACCAGCATGGTGATCCATCAGTGAAACAAAAGTGACGGAAAGGGCCGAAGTGTTGGCAAAGCGCTACAGAATTTGCCACAGTGGCAAAAGACCTTTTTCAGGAGAAAGCAAGATGGCAACCATAGCCTGTCTGCATGCGGCAAGAAGCAACATAGTGCTGTTTGAAGAGGCGCTGCAAGCGCTGGATTATGATGAGGTTCAGCTGCTGCACTGCGTGCAAAGCGAGCTGTTAACTCAGGCGGCAGAAGCGGGCGAAGTGACTCCCGACATTGAGGCGGCCGTCAGCCATATCCTCGACGAGCTGTGCCAGCAGGCCGATGCGGTGATCGTCACCTGTACCACGCTGGGCGTGGTGGCACTGGATCCTAAACGTTTCAGCAAGCCTGTTATTCGCGTGGACGCGGCGCTGGCGAAGGCGGCCTCGCACTATCACGGCGCGGTGCTGGTGCTCTGCACCGCCCATTCTACGCTTGCGGCCACCACGCGGCTGTTCGAGGCGTTTATTCCCGGCAGCCGTCTGGCCGTAGAACTGATCCCGCGCGCCTGGGCCTTTTTCAACCAGGGGGATATGGATGGCTACCATCGTGAGATCGCGCACTATATTCGCGATCGCCACGAGTGTGCGCTGGGCTGTATCGTGCTGGCGCAAAGTTCGATGGCGGGCGCGGCAAAGCAGATCAATACCACGCTGGCGGTGCTGACCGGCCCGGAAACCAGCCTGCAGGCCGCGCTCGAAGCTATTCTTTAATTTTTAAGGCGTTAAAAAGAGCTAGAGCGCAGCGGCAAAGCGTTTTAAGGTGTAGCCCCACGCTTTGACAGGAAACCACTATGTTCGATTTAACGCTGTTTATTCTGCTGTTTCTGGCGGGGCTCAGCTACTTCAGCCACAACCTGACCGTCGCTATCGCTTTGCTGGTGCTGATCGTGGTGCGCATGACGCCGCTGAACGCGCTGTTCCCGTGGATTGAAAAGCAGGGCGTCACCGTCGGGATTGTGATCCTGACCATTGGCGTCATGGCGCCCATTGCCAGCGGCGCGCTGCCGACCAGCACGCTGATGCACTCCTTTCTGAACTGGAAATCCCTGCTGGCGATCGCGGTAGGCATTTTCGTCTCCTGGGTAGGCGGGCGCGGCGTCAGCCTGATGGGATCGCAGCCTACTATCGTCGGCGGCCTGCTGATCGGCACGATTATCGGCGTGTCGCTGTTTCGCGGCGTGCCGGTCGGGCCGCTGATCGCCGCCGGGCTGGTGTCGCTGTTTATCGGTAAAATGTAGCCGTCCGCAGAGAGCGTTCTCTGCTATGATGACGCTCTTTTTTTTCGCCAGGAGAAACCGGTGAGCAAGCAGGACAAGCGCAGCAAGCGCGCCAAACTCAAAGCCAAACAGGCCAACAACGCCCGCGCGCGTGGCAAACAGCTGGATGCGGTCGGCCGCAGCAGCTACGTCGCCACACCCGAAATGATCGAGCTGTTCGCCAGCCTGCCGCCGCTGGACGAGCAGGGCGATATGCCTTTTGTCGGCGACGTTTACCGCTGGTGTGACGAGGAATATGGCTTTGACGGCGATAGTGCGGAAAACGAGATGTTGCAGGTTGCCGCGCTTTGCGTGCTCTATATCCACTGGCGCACCAGCGAAGGCGCGACCTCGCTGAACCAGAACGAGATGATTGAAGCGGCTATCCGCCTGAGCGAAGAAAACGAAGCCTTTAAAACGCATTATCAGGCGGCGCGCACGCTTATAGTAAAATAGCGCTAACGGGCGTTCCGGATGAGGAAACCCGCATAACTGTCCGCGCTTTCCAATGCATTTCCGCCCGGTCGATATCAGCGGCAACGCCGACGCAAAGACGGAAACCATTGCTTTAGCGCTGGTGGAGAAATATCTGACGCCATAACCAGGGAGCAGGCAAGATGTTAATAAAAAGGGGTTCAGGCTGGCTTGGGGCGATGCTGGTGCTGCTTATGGCAGGCTGTAGCCATAAGTCTGAGGTCAAATCGCTGGTCACGCCTTATGTGCCGCCCACGCCCGTAATAAAGCCTCAGCCTGTGCGCGGCGTCTGGCTGGCAACGGTGAACCACCTCGACTGGCCGCCGCCTGCTTCTCTAACGCTTGCCGATCCCGAACTGCGCATCGCGCGACAGCAGCAGGCGCTCGTTCAGCGGCTGGATAAGTATGTGGCGTTGGGCATCAATACGGTCTTTTTCCAGGTGAAGCCTGACGGCACCGCGCTTTATCGCTCCGCGATTTTGCCCTGGTCTGCCGAGCTGACCGGGGCAATCGGCCAGCATCCCGGTTACGATCCGCTGCAGTTTTTGCTCACCGAGGCGCATAAAAGAGGCCTCAAGGTACACGCGTGGCTTAATCCTTACCGGATCACGATGAACACTTCGCCAGCCACGGTCAGTGCGCTGCAAAAAACGCTGCGTCAGTCACCGGCCAGCGTTTTCGTGCTGCATCGCGACTGGGTGCGCGTCGCCAGCGATCGCTACGTGCTGGATCCGGGACTGCCGCAGGTTCGCCAGTGGATCAACAGCGTGGTCGCCGAGCTGGTAAAAAACTATGCGATCGATGGCGTGCAGTTCGATGACTATTTCTATTATGAAACGCCCTCGTCGCCGCTGGATGACAGCCGCAGCTGGCAGCAATACGGCGCAGGCTTTGCTGATAAGGCCAGCTGGCGGCGCAACAATACGCTGCTGCTGGTTAAAGAGGTGGCGGCGACGATCAAGTCCCTGAAGCCGGAGGTGGCGTTCGGCATCAGTCCGGCAGGCGTCTGGCGCAATGCGGACAAAGACGAGCGCGGTTCCGATACGCGCGGCGGCGAGGCTTACGATCAGGCCTTTGCCGATACCCGACTGTGGGTTAAAGAAGGGCTGCTGGATTATATTGCGCCCCAGCTTTACTGGCCGTTCGAGCGGAAAATCGTGCGTTATCCCACGCTGGCGAAATGGTGGGCTGACGTGGTCGGCAGCGGCCCCGTCAAACTCTATATCGGCGTGGCGCTGTATAAAGTGGGCAAGCCTACGGCTACCGAGCCGCAGTGGGGCGAAGAGCAGGGCGTGGCCGAGCTGAAAAGGCAGATTGAGCTCAACGAGACGCAGCCCGGCGTGGCCGGAACCATTCTGTTTCGCGACGCTTTTCTTGACGAGCCGCAAACGCAGCAGGCGGTGAACTACCTGCGCAGCCGCTGGGGTAAGCAGTAAAAAGAAACGCCGCCCATAAGAGGCGGCGTTCTGTTTTTGCAGGCTGCCTAGCCCGGATAAATGCCGCGATCTTTCCTTGCCATCAAAATACGCTCACAGGCAACGATATAGGCAGCGGTACGCAGGCTGCACTCTTTTTCCCGCGCTTTGTCCCAGATATGGATCATCGCTTCGGACATAATTTTGTCCATTCGCTCATTGATCTCGCTCTCGCTCCAGAAGAAGCTGGCCATATCCTGCACCCACTCGAAGTAGCTGACCGTTACGCCGCCCGCGTTACAGATAACGTCCGGCACTACGGTAATGCCGCGCGACGCCAGCATATCGTCTGCGTCCGGGTAGGTTGGGCCGTTAGCGCCTTCCAGGATCAGCTTGCAGCTCAGTTTTTCCGCGCGTTCACGGGTGATTTGTCCTTCCAGCGCCGCCGGGATCAGAATATCCATCGGCAGCTGCCAGAACGCTTCCGCGTCAATCGTCTGCGCGCCGCTGAACCCGGCGATATTTTTATGCGTCGCCTGCCAGTCGGTCAGCGCGGTCAGATCGATGCCTTCGGCATTGTAAAGCGTGGCGGAGTGATCCTGAACGACCACCACCCGCGCGCCAGCGGCGACAAACAGTCGAGCCGCTTCGCTGCCGACGTTGCCGAAGCCCTGAACGGCAAGGCGCGCGCCGTCCGTTTCGATATTCAGGCGACGGGCGACTTCACGACCGGTAACAAATACGCCCCGACCGGTGGCTTTTTCACGGCCCAGCGATCCGCCGAGATGCACCGGCTTGCCGGTCACCACGCCGGTAATGGTGGTGCCCTGATTCATGGAATAGGTATCCATCATCCAGGCCATCACTTTGGCATTGGTGCCCACGTCCGGCGCCGGAATATCCTTTTGCGGGCCGATCACCAGGCCGATTTCGCTGGTGTAGCGACGGGTCAGTCGCTCCAGTTCGCCTTCGGAAAGCTTAAAGGGATCGACGCGGATGCCGCCTTTGGCACCGCCGTAAGGCAGGTTCACCGCGGCGCACTTGATGGTCATCCAGGCGGAAAGCGCCATGACCTCATTTAAGTCGACGTTGGGATGATAGCGAACACCGCCCTTGCCCGGCCCGCGCGACAGATTGTGCTGCACGCGAAAGCCTTCAAAGTGACGAATGGAGCCATCGTCCATCTGAAGAGGAATATCCACGATCAGCGCGCGTTTAGGATGGCGTAGCGTATCGACCCAGCGACTCAGCTCGCCCAGGTAGGGCGCGACGCGATCGATCTGCTGCAGGTAGGTGGACCAGGCGGTGTTGGGGCTTTCTGACGCGTAAGATAGCTTATCCATAACAATGCTTTCCTGACAGTTATAAATGCTACGAAATGATGAGGGAGCCAGTGCTTCTGACCTGAACGCGGCATAATCTAACATTAATGAGTTGTTTTTAATTCATTAAATTAATGTTAATAAGAGCACGGAAAGGTGGATCGGCTGAGGGCAGGCGAATAATTAATTACCGCATTGACCCGTAGCCAGCCTTTGTATCAGGCTTTGGGAATAATTATGCATATCCACTGCATGTAGTTCGGTACGCCTTTATTTATCAGAACTTTGAGCCGGTTCAAACTTTGCCGAAAGCCTGCCAGGCGCGCGCGCTGCACGAAAAGGTTAACGTCTGCCACATCTTTTGTTACATTATAACACTCACTTTTTCAGTACCAACGGTAAACTCACCTGCGTTTACCTTGTCTTACGCCGTATCGTTAGAATAATAACGTTTTCAATACCAAAGCCGCTTTGGTCATGCCATTCACTGCCATAACAATGACGGGACAGATGAAAAGATTGCTTTTTTTGACGCAGTATCGGGTCTGCTGCTTTATTGCCTTTTACACGGGCATTTTATTAAACCTGCCGATTTTTCTCCGCCGCTTTCATCAGCTTCATTACGACGCCCTGCTGTCGATCGCCATTGAAGTGGTCGCGGCTTTTGCGCTGGTGCTGTTTACCACGCTGCTGGCCTCGCTGGCCGGCCGGCTGCTGTTCCGTATTCTGACTTCGCTGCTGGTGGTGTTTTCCGTGGCCGCCAGCTATTACATGATCTTTTTCAACGTCGATATCGGCTACGGCATTATCGCGGCGGTGATGACCACCGACAGTTTCGATCTGTCCAGGGAGTCGGTCGGCTGGGATTTTGGCGTCTGGCTGGGCCTGGTGAGCCTGCTGCCGCTGCTGATCCTGTGGCTCGCGCCGCTGCCGGAAGCGGCCCTGCGGCGGCGTAACGGTGGCGCTATCGCCCGGCGCATCGGCGTCATGCTGGCCGCAGGCCTCTGCTGCTGGCTGCCGCTGAAGGTGATGGGCGAGCACCAGGATAATCTGGATCGCCAGCATAACCGCATGATGGCCAGCTACGGCGGCGTGGTCGCCGGCACCTATTCGCCATCAAACTGGCTGTCGGGCATGGGGCTGCTGGCCTACAGCAGCTGGAGCCAGGCAGAAGACAGTCGTAAACTGTTCGATCCCGCCGCGCACTTTACCTACACGCCGCCAAAAGATGCGGACAGCCTCTATATCGTGTTTGTGATTGGCGAAAGTGCGCGGCGCGATCATATGGGGGTTTACGGTTACCAGCGCGACAATACGCCTTACCTGGATAAAGAGCCTAATCTGGCTGCGCTCCAGGGTTACTCCTGCGACACCTCAACCAAACTCTCGCTGCGCTGCATGTTTGTGCGCGAGGGCGGCGCGTCGGAAGCGCCAGAGCGCACGCTGAAAGAGATGAACGTGTTTTCCGTGCTGAAAAAGCAGGGCTTCTCCTCCGAGCTGTTTGCCATGCAGAGCGAGGCCTGGTTTTATAACAAAGCGCTGGCGGACGACTATGCGCTGCGGGAAACCATTCAGTCCGAAAAGCGCAACGTCGGCAAGCCTATCGACGATATGGCGCTGGTCAGCGAGCTGAAGGATTCTGTCGAGCGTCATCCGCAGGGCAAACACCTGGTTATTCTGCATACCAAAGGGTCGCACTATCTCTATACCGAGCGTTATCCGCGTAGCTTTGCGCGCTATCAGCCGGAATGCCTGGGCATTGACGACGACTGCACCACGCAGCAGATGGTTAACTCTTACGATAACAGCCTGCTTTATACCGATTACGTGCTGGAGCAGGTCTTTAACCAACTGCGCGATCGTAACGCTATTGTGTTTTATGCTTCCGATCACGGCGAGTCGATTTCGCAAAATATGCATTTCCACGGCACGCCGCGCAACCAGGCACCGATGGCGCAGCGCAGCGTGCCGATCATGGTCTGGGCATCCGACAAATTTTTACAGCACCCCGATCACGCGGCGGCCTTTAATCAGCTGAAAAAAATGGCGCAGGATAAAACGCCGGTATTCCACGAAAAGCTGTACGACAGCCTGTTAGGCTGCGCGGGCTTTACCTCGCCGGACGGCGGTATTAATCAGTTGCGTAACTGGTGTCACGTGCCCTGAGTCAGACTGTTAACAGGCAGACTCAGGACTGCCGTAAGATTGATGACAAACGCAATGGCCTGGCGGTGCACTGCCGTTTTTGGCAGCAATACCACCGCTTCATTACGGCAAAGGGCGAGCGGAAAGCAAACGCGCATGGACGCGCGCAACGAGCCGCCACGGATGGGTTCACGGCGTTTTCGTATTCCGCTGCCGCTTTTCACCCGCTCAGGCGCGAGCGGTTGTATAAAGACTGAATAAATAATATGCAAAGCGCTCGTGTTAAAAGCGTCTGTAGACGATAAGCTACTGTCAACTTTGCCTGAAACGCCACAAGCAGGTATTCTACGGGCCATATTTACTGAGACGGTTATTGAGGTCGACATGATTATTAAACCACGCATTCGTGGCTTCATCTGTGTTACCGCCCATCCGGCGGGTTGCAAAGCTAACGTTGAAAAACAAATTGATTACGTGACCCGCCAGGGCAAAATTGCCAACGGCCCTAAAAAGGTGCTGGTGATTGGCGCTTCTACGGGTTACGGCCTTGCTGCCCGCATCTCTGCCGCCTTTGGCTGCGAAGCCGATACGCTGGGCGTGTTCTTCGAGCGTCCGGGCGAAGAAAACAAACCGGCTACCGCTGGCTGGTATAACTCTGCGGCTTTTGAAGAGCTGGCGGAAGCGAAGGGCCTGTATGCAAAAAGCATCAACGGCGACGCTTACTCAGACGAAGTAAAGCAAAAGACCATTGAGCTGATTAAACAGGATCTGGGTCAGGTCGATCTGGTGGTATACAGCCTGGCTGCGCCGCGTCGTACCCATCCAAAAACCGGCGAAGTCTTTAACTCTACGCTGAAACCGGTTGGCAAAACGCTGCACACGCGCGGCTTGAACACCGATAAAGAAACCATTACCGATATCACGCTGGAACCCGCTTCTCAGGAAGAGATCGACGGCACCGTAGCGGTGATGGGCGGCGAAGACTGGCAGATGTGGATTGACGATCTGAACGCGGCCGGCGTGCTGGCTGAAGGCGCGAAAACCACCGCCTTTACCTATCTTGGCGAGCAGATCACCCACGATATCTACTGGAACGGTTCTATCGGCGAAGCCAAGAAAGACCTGGACAAGCGCGTCCTGACTATTCGCGACACGCTGGCGGAAAAGGGCGGCGACGCGCGTGTTTCCGTACTGAAAGCCGTGGTTACCCAGGCCAGCTCTGCTATTCCGGTGATGCCGCTTTACCTGTCGCTGCTGTTTAAAGTGATGAAGGAAAAGGGCACTCACGAAGGCTGCATCGAGCAGGTTTACGGCCTGTTCAAAGACAGCCTGTATAACGCCTCACCAATTCTTGACGATGTTGGCCGCCTGCGTGCCGACTACAAAGAGCTGCAGCCAGAAGTGCAGGATGAAGTGGTGAAGCTGTGGCCGACCGTCACTAACGAAAATCTGAACGAGCTGACCGACTTCGTTGGCTACAAAACAGAGTTTATGCACCTGTTCGGCTTTGGCCTGGACGGCGTGGATTACGACGCCGACGTCAACCCGGATGTGAAAATCAAAAATCTGGTGCAGATGTAAGCGTAAAGGCGTCCTGCGGGACGCCTTTTTCTTGTTTATCGCTTTTTCAAAAAACAGACTCAGCTTCGCCAGGCCTTTATCCCGTACTGTTTACGGCTTCTGTCTCACGTATTGTTTCCCCGCCCACCTCAATGTAGTGAATAAAATGCATTAATTACGCTGGTAATTAACACGTTCGTCTTATCACTTTTGCTATTAAAAAATCATCAACCCCCTGTAAATAATATGTATTTAATCCTCTGAAAAAATCATCCATCATAACTTACTAATTTATATGGCAATAAATATAGGTGATCTTGCCGAACACGATAATTCGGCAGAAATAAAAAAACATTTTTTCGCAGAAAAATTAGCAGCGAAGCGGCAAGTAACTACTAAAACTTAAAAATAACTAATGAAAGATCCCGGAAGATCAGCGTCTTATTGCAAATAATCGGCGAGATTTTTGGTTAAATTATGCTCACTGGCTAAATAATGAGCAGAATCGATCGTCAGGATCGAAAAAGCTACGTGTACAAAATTTAACCGTGGTGGGTAATGTGTCATGGCAGGAGGAAAATAATTTAATAAGCGGTTATTTTCTTCTGCGCTTTTCAGATGAGCCTGAACCCGATCAGAAAAGTTTATTTTTCTGGACGTGATTTTTCGAAGTAAATAAGCGTTTATAACGATTTTACTTTCATTTAAATTAATGGAAGGAACGTTAATCTCTGTTCGACAAGAACAGATAACTCAATGATAATTTTCGGAGGATTTATGTCTGAACTCATTACTATTACCCTAATCAATAATTCCGGTACACCCAGAGACTTTTATTTTTTTCAGGAACCGGCAAAATACACTGGCGGGGCGGAAATTTATTCTAATAGTCTGCTGCACTGTCAAATAGCATCTTATTCATCTCAGGGCACAAGCTATCAGTTTCAGCTTGAATTACAATATCATGCTGGCGTGCAGTCTTTTAAAAATACGCCGGAAGTAGGTAAGCCTTCTGGATACTACTCGGCTATTCAACAAATTGATTTAACGCCAGCAGATGGGGTTGCTGCCAGCGTTGCCACCATGAC
This sequence comes from Erwinia wuhanensis, assembly GCF_030484085.1. Lineage (NCBI taxonomy): Bacteria > Pseudomonadati > Pseudomonadota > Gammaproteobacteria > Enterobacterales > Erwiniaceae > Erwinia > Erwinia wuhanensis. The sequence goes on along the minus strand of NZ_JAUJUH010000001.1, from coordinate 618,989 downwards.
CGCACAACCGCTGGGGCTGTCACTCCCGGTCATACCGGATGCCAGTCAAAATGTTCAGCCGGGGGCTTTCAGGATTGTAGTGCCTCAGTTTGATTCTTCACTGGAAACTTATTACGGTGGTTCCGCTGTCTCGTTAAGTGACGGTACCGTGGTGCTTTCTAACTTTTCAACGCTAACGCCTAACAGCTATCTTGATTGCCAGCCCGTACTGACTTTTTATGTGGCTCTGGGTAGTTATGAGTCTGGTCAGGTAATGAATTTCACCACCTCATCTTCTGCGGCCAGCGTCGGCGTTTGCGATGCTACAAAAGGCGATACTGATTTTTATATTGAATATACATCTTCCGGCAATTTTGTCAGCAGCATTAAACGACGTCCTCATTAAAAATGACGGGCGATAAAATCTTTTGTGGTTTTATATTCCTTAATTTTCATCAATACAATGCCGGCACCCGGACAACTGGGAAGAACACTGAATGATGGTTTTTTTAATAAACAGCCTCAACGTGAGGCTGTTTGCCGCTCCGCCTGCCAATAGATTATTTCCCTGTAGTGCAAAATTACCAGATCGATATTATTCAGGCTAATAAGAGGCGTTATGAACGAACTGACTGCAATCAATGTTCTCCCGGCCCTGGTTCTTTGCGGCGTGGCTGGCATGGTCGGACAGGGCATAAGGGCCGTCGTTGGGCTAAACAAGGCTGGCGATTTTCAGGCAGATAAATTTGAACATTTTCATTTTAACGCCCCATACCTTCTGGTTACATTAATGATTGGTTTTATTGCAGGCTGTATGAGCGGATTGATCATCGGTATTGAAGACTTTATCCATCAGCTGCAGATAGATAAATTATTTGCTGTCATTTCAGCAGGCTATGCAGGGGTGGATTTTATCGAAGGTAGCCTCAACCTGCTGATAAATAAAGTAGCTCCTGACAGGCAGTCCTCGTCCGTGAATGCCGGGAAAGAAGCCGAAACCAATCCGGCAATTCCTCCCTCAACAGGAAGCGCAGGCTCGTTATCTAATGAGCAGATACCTGCAAAAAAAGCTAAAGATAATGCAGACATCGATAAGTTAAGCCATGCACTTCATCAACTCAATAGCGGTATCGACGTCCAACTCTGGGCACCCATCCTGGTGCAATATTTTGCCGAGTATGATTTTACTACCAGTCGCCGTAAGGCGGCGGCGATCGGGCAGTTTATGGTTGAGGCGGGATGCGACCTCAGTCAGCTGGAAGAAAATCTGGATTACGCTTCCGCTCAACATATTATGCTGATATACGGCAAGCATTTTAAAAACGAGCAGGAAGCAAAACTCTTTTGCCACCAGCCGGAAAAGCTGGCAAACCGCGTTTACGCCAACCGGATGGGAAATGGATCAGAAGCTTCCGGAGAGGGATATCGTTATCGTGGCCGCGGATTGATTCAACTAACAGGCAAAAACCTGTATCAAAAATTCGCGCAGGAAAAAAATATCACGCTTGATAGCGTCACGACATATTGTTCCACTCAGCAGGGCGCAGCAGACTCAGCCTGCTGGTATCTGAAAAACAATGACTGTTTGTCGCTGGCGGATCGCTGGGATTTGATCGGCATTACGAGGCGGGTAAACGGTTGGGAAGCGACAGGCGAAGATAAAAGATTTGAACTAACCGAAAAGCTGTTAAATATCCTTAATGCGGACTGAGAACGGCCCTGATTTAATAACAGATTTATCAATCATACTGTAACAGGAGGTGAAAAATTTAGCCTGCGTTTGAAACGCTGGTACTTTTATTATTTACCCTTTAGCTATTTATTCTGAATACCGATATGCGGAAATAACCGCTTTATCGGCCAGACACAGAACCCCTGTCTTCTTATTGGAGAATTGCATCATGAAATTATTTAACGGTAAAAATAGCTTTGGTTTGCTTATGCTTATAAGCTTACTGGTCGTCAATAATTCCGCCTTTGCTGCCGAAACGCTTTCTTTAACTAATGGTTGTCATGAGGTTATGCCAGGTAAAAGTGATACGGGTGTGCTCTTTAAAAAATCACCAGACAATGAAAAAACAAAAATATTAAGCGCGGTAATAAAAGATGATACCAGTAAAAAACAAATTACAATTTCCAGTGCAAAATCTTCCTGCTTTTATGCAGTAAAAACAAAGCATTCCTACTGCTTAACAAGTACCGGTGACCCGAACGTTTTATCAATGGTAACCGCTGAGCCGTCAAGTAGTTCTTCTGTCAGTGCTTGTAAATAACATGATCAGATAGCTATAAAAAAGCCGGTAACGGGCGTTACCGGCTTTGATCCGTACCAGGATAACTATGCGAGAGAAGCTGCCGTGCGCTCTACCAGCGCCAGCAGAAGCTTGATGTCTTCCAGCGTCACGGTTGGGTTCAGCAGCGTCATCTTCAGGCAGGTTACGCCGTTGTGTTCGGTCACGCCTACGTTGGCGCGCCCGGAATCCAGCAGCGCATCGCCGATCTTCTGGTTAAGCAGGGCGATTGCCGCATCGTCGCCCTGTTGCGGACGGAAGCGGAACAGCACGCTTGCCAGCTGTGGCTCCATCACCAGCTCCAGCGCAGGCTGTTCGGCAACCCAGGCCGCAACCTGCTGCGCCAGCGTTACGCCGTGATCGATGATTTCGGCATACTGCTTCTGGCCCAGCGCTTCCAGACCCATCCACATTTTCAGCGCGTCGAAACGGCGCGTGGTTTGCAGGGATTTGGAAACCAGATTCGGCACGCCCTGAGCTTCATCGAACTCAGAGTTCAGGTAGGCCGCCTGGTAACGCATCAACTCGTAGTGACGCGCTTCTTTCAGCAGAAACGCGCCGCAGCTGATGGTCTGGAAGAACTGCTTGTGGAAGTCCAGGGTGATGGAATCCACCAGCTCGATGCCGTCCAGATAATGACGATACTTATCAGAAAGCAGCAGCGCGCCGCCCCATGCCGCATCAACGTGCAGCCAGGTCTCGTTTTCTGCTGCGATCTGCGCGATTTCACGCAAAGGATCGATAGCGCCCGCGTCGGTAGTGCCCGCCGTTGCGACGATAGCCAGCACCTTTTCGCCGTTGGCTTTTGCCAGCGCCAGTTTGTCAGCCAGATCCGCCGTATCCATACGCGCAAAGCGATCGGTTTTCACCAGCGTCACGGAGCGGTAGCCCAGACCCATCAGCGCCATATTCTTCTGCACGGAGAAGTGGGCGTTTTCAGAGCAGAACACTTTAATCTTGCTGAGATCGCCCGGCAGACCATCCTGCTGGACAGAGTGGCCCTGACGCGCAAAGAACGCATCGCGCGCCAGCATCAGCCCCATCAGATTGCTCTGGGTGCCGCCGCTGGTAAAGACGCCCGCGTCGCCGGCCTGATAGCCGACCTGAGCGCGCAGCCATTCGATCAGCTTCATCTCAATGATGGTGGCTGAAGGGCTTTGATCCCAGGAGTCCATGCTCTGGTTGGTGGCGTTGATCAGCACTTCCGCCGCCTGGCTAATCACCAGGCTAGGGCAGTGCAGGTGCGCCACGCACTGCGGATGATGCACAGACAGACTGTCTTTCAGGAAGTACTCGATCGCACGCTCAATGGCGGCCTGGTTGCCCAGGCCCTCCGTGGTGAAATCCAGCGCGATACGCTCACGCAGCTCGGCTACGCTTTTGCCCTGATACATCTCAGGCTGTTGCAGCCACTGCACGACGGCCTGGCTGGTCTGGGCAATAGCCTGCTGGTAGGCTTCGGTGCTCTGCGCCGAAGCTGCCAGAATAGGGTTGGACCGGGACATCAACTTCACTCCGCAGAAACAGGTTTAACGCCGGCAGCAACCAGGGCGACTTCAAATTTATCCAGGAAAATACCCAGCTCTTCATTGCTGATCAGCAGCGAAGGCAGCAGGCGCAGCACGCAGCCGTGACGGCCGCCGCGCTCCAGGATCAGGCCAGCTTCAAAGCATTTCTTCTGCAACAGCGCGGAAAGCTCACCATCGGCTGGGTAGCAACCCATATGATCCTGCGGCTCGTTCGGCTTGACGATCTCAATGCCCAGCATCAGGCCCAGGCCGCGCACGTGGCCGATGACCGGATAGCGCTTCTGCATCTCTGCCAGTTTCGCTTTCAGCCATTCGCCCTGTTCGGCAACTTTATCGGCGATATTGTTGTCTTTCAGGTGACGCAGGGTGGTCAGGCCGGTTGCCATCGCCAGCTGGTTGCCGCGGAAGGTGCCGGTGTGGTGGCCAGGCGCCCAGGCGTCGAACTGCTTTTTGATGCCCAGCACGGCCAGTGGCAGACCGCCGCCTACGGCTTTGGACATCACAATGATGTCCGGCTCGATGCCCGCGTGCTCGAAGGCGAAGAACTTACCGGTACGCGCGAAGCCAGCCTGCACTTCGTCCAGGATCAGCAGAATGCCGTGTTCTTGGGTCACTTTACGGATGCGCTGCAGCCACTCGACCGGAGCCGGGTTCACGCCGCCTTCGCCCTGAACCGCTTCCAAAATCACCGCCGCAGGTTTGCGCACGCCGCTTTCCACGTCGTTGATCAGGTTTTCAAAGTAGTAAGCCAGCGCCTGCTCGCCCGCCTTGCCGCCGATACCCAGCGGGCAGCGGTACAGATGCGGATAAGGCATAAACTGCACTTCCGGCATCATGCCGTTAACGGCTTCTTTCGGCGACAGGTTGCCCGTTACCGCCAGCGCGCCGTGGGTCATGCCGTGGTAGCCGCCGGAGAAGCTAATCACGCCGGTACGGCCGGTGTATTTTTTCGCCAGCTTCAGCGCGGCTTCAACGGCGTCAGCGCCGGAAGGGCCGGTAAACTGCAGGCAGTATTCTTTGCCCTGGCCCGGCAGTAAAGAGAGCAGGTAGGCAGAAAATTCATCTTTCAACGGCGTCGTCAAATCGAGCGTATGTAACGGCAAGCCACTGGTAATGACATTTTGGATGCTCTGCAGCATATCAGGATGGTTGTGGCCAAGCGCCAGCGTACCTGCACCGGCAAGACAATCAAGATATTGATTATTCTCAACATCTGTAATCCAGACTCCCTGTGCTTTAGCAATGGCGAACGGCAGCTTGCGCGGGTAGCTCCGCACGTTCGATTCATATTCAGCCTGACGGGCTAAAAACGCTTCATTGTTTCCTGATGAATTCGCACCAAAATTATCAATACGGACTTTATCCGTCATCATATCTCTCCTACAACCAGGGTTATAAATAACGCCGTAGTTGAAAAATAAATTAAAAGTGTGAGCGCTGTAAAAAAGCGCGGCCAATATAGGACTTTTCAGCCCCCGACTCAATCATTAATTTTGTTAAGATTACTTTAAGTTTTTCCTATAGTAATCAATATGTTGTTGGTTTTCTGACCCATTATCAGCCCGATGCTTTATTAACATCTCTACAACAAAGCACAAAAAAGGCCTTTTTGAACGCTTTGTGGCGCGCAAAAGGCGAGCAAGGCGTTGCTCTACCGGGGCAAAAACCGCTTTAACGGCCAACGAGCTGACATTTACCCGCGTGCTTAATAAGCGCAGCGGCAATAAAACCCCGCTTACCCCTGGGCTTATTAAGCGCAGCGGCCGTAACGCGCCGCTTCGTTTATAAATGCCCTGAGGAAAATCTTAAACAAAATAAAAGCAGACGGCTTAACCTGCTGTTTTTAATTATAGAGCAAGCAAAGCCTGCGCGATAATGAAACAATTTTCTCGCTCTGAGCTAAATCATAGGCTGTACTCAAATTAAATAACGCGGGCTTACAATTTGAAACGGGAGTGCGGAAATGAGCAATCTTTTAAATATCAACGCTGAGGAGATCCTTACCCTTTTCCGCAAACATTTTCCGCATCTGCCGGAGGATATGGAGAGCAGCGTTAACGCAATTTTAGTTACCGATCCGCCTCAGGAGGTCAATGCCGAAGTCACGCTTTCAGGGCAGGGTGAAGAGCATCTTATTCACTGTCAGATCATTGAAGGCTATAGCAACACCTGCACCGGCAAGGCCGCTCCGGCTATTTTCCCCCTGCAGCTTGCCAGCACCGGCACGCTCAGCAGCGCGGACTATGCCTTGCTGTTCCGGGATACGGCCCATTTTTACCTGGCCGCCAGCCTGGCGCTCACCGGAATTTTGTTTTATGACGCCGAAAAACAGCAGCTGCTGGGACTTTATACGGGATCGGCCATCGCTTCTGACGACAGCGTATCGTTTCTGCTGGCAGGCGGCTGGCACTCGAAAACGATGGACTGACGAACGGGGCCGTGACGGCCGGATTGTGGAAGGAGACTGTCGTACATCTGCTTACAGGTAATTACGCAAATCTGACAAAATGCTGTAGCGCCGTGTCAATTTCTGTTAATTTGTGGCACTGCTTTTTACGATACAGGCATTATTACCGTGATTTACGACTGCTTTTTATACTATGACGAAGATATGCTGCTGGAAATCCGGCTTAATACGCTCCATAAACACGTAGATAAGTTTGTCGTCGTTGAGTCGCTTTATACGTTTACGGGCAAGAAACGTGAACGTCTGCATTTTGATATCGAAAAATTTGCGGCCTTCAGGGATCAAATTATTTATGTTATTAACGATCGCGTGCCGGTTATTTATCAGCAGGCTTTTTATTCCAACAGTTCTCTGGTCAACGCAGGGGAGACCGATCCCTGGCAAAACGAAAGCCATGCGCGTAACGCAATTATGCAAGGCCTGACGGACGCGCGGGATGACGATATCATTATCATATCCGATGTGGATGAGATTCCCCATCCTCAGGCGCTGGCACAATTCAGCCACAGGCACCTTTGCACCACGCTCTATCAGCATTTCTATAATTTTAAATTTAATTTGCAGGTCATGAACGAAGACGGGACGCCGCGCCTGTGCAAGCTGCCTAAAATGGTGACCTATAAAAACCTGAAAGGCTTTTTTCACGGCCAGCCCGAGCTGCTGCGCAACGTGAAGCGTAAAGGTACGCCGATTAGGGACAGCTGGCTACGCTGGAACCTGCTGAAATTTCGCACCAAAATCGTTCAGCGGGGTGGCTGGCATTTCTCCTGGGTGATGACGGATGAACGCATCAGCGAAAAGATGTCGACTATTTCTCATATTGAGCACGATCGGCCGGAATTTAATAATCCCGACCATATTCGCCGCTGCGTCGAGAACAATATCGACATCTGGAACCGCCCGCGCAAAATGAAGATAGTGCCGGTCGATAACGAGCATTTGCCGGGCTGGCTGGTGGCTAACAAAGCGCGCTTTCAGGCGTTTTTGAAAGAGTAGCGCGCTCCGTGACCACCGGCGCTCTGCCTATGCTTCGCCGCCATATTGCTCATCGGTGACTTTTTCGAGCCACTCCACAACTTTGCCATCCTGCGCTTCCTGGATCGCGATATGGGTCAGCGCGGTTTTGGCGCTGGCGCCATGCCAGTGCTTCTCAAACGGTGGGATCCATACCACGTCGCCGGGACGGATTTCACGCGCCGGTTCGCCCCAGGTCTGCACATAGCCAAAGCCTGCGGTTACGATCAGCGTCTGGCCCAGCGGGTGCGTATGCCAGGCGGTACGGGCGCCTGGTTCAAAGGTGACGCTGCCGCCGCTGGCGCGTGCGGGTTCGTTGGCAGGAAAAAGCGGATCGACGCGCACGGTGCCGGTAAACCAATCTTCAGGGCCTGCATAAGAAGCCTGAGAACCGCATTGATAGATATCAGTCATTATTTTTTCCTTGCAGATGAAAGGCCGACTGCGCCGCAGAACAAGCGAAGAGGGCGGACGAAAAGAGATTAACGATAAGCGTAGCGCAAAACGAAGGCGAGAATAAGCTGACTGAACCGAATAAGCTAATGAGTGGCGCTCATGAATAGAAGTAATTAATTATTAAGACTTTATTTTTGTCCTGATCTTTATCGTAAAACCAGATGCCGATCTTTGCATTTATTTGCCACGAGAAGTTAAAGGTAACTATGGTTTCCAACCTGAATATTATTTTTTAAAAACGCTGACGGGTGGGATAAATAAATGCTCTGAATAATCAAAATCGGTGGGTAAAGTGTTCAGCGCTACGCAGCAAATAACCTGCTACAGCGCAAGAAATGTTCCATCAGCTGAACCATTAAGAGGCTTTTTTAGTACGTTACAGCGATCTGGCCTATAGCGTTTTGTCATTACTATAGTCTGTAGGGTAAAACGTAAATTGGGATGCCATATAATCCTTTATTATGAGAGGTTTATAAGGTAACAGTACCTCGCTTAAAATAAGCCAAAGCAGAAAGGCTCTTCTTAAAACAGTGCGGCATCAAGGGCGGAACAGCCTGCGCCATGCCGCCCAACAAGAAACGCCGTTTAGCTATGCATCGCAAGGCCTTTAATCGCTTTATCGACCGCTTTCTTAGGGTCGCGAATCGCCAGCCCCACTAAATTAAGATTGTCCGGGTCTTCTGCCTGAAAAGCTTGTCGGTTGGCCTCGTCGTGACCGGTCGAAAACATCGCCTGGACGTAAGGGATCAGCGTCAGCTCGCGCGCCAGTCCTTTGCAATGCGCAGCCTGTAAACCGGCGAGATCGGCGGCAAACACCAGCATCGGCTGCCCGGCCATACAACCGTAGCGCTGGCCTTTAGCGTCTATATAAGGTTCGCCCCGAATTTCCGGCGCGGCGTAAGCGATACCGCTGGCTAAAAAGGCCGTTACGTTCAGTCGCTGCCAGATGGCAAGATCCTCGCGCACAATCAGTGCGATTTTACTGTCAAACATGCTGCTCTCCGCTGAGTAAGTCAGCTTTTATCTTCAGCGGAGAGAGGACTGGCGGTATAAATAATTCAGGCGAGTAAACCAGCATCCACGCCAGCCGCGGCGCAAGGTGGCCTCAATAAGACGCAATCCTTATCGAAGCCGTTGCCGGGTGGCCGCAGAAAAAGTAAAACCGCACAAAAGGCGATAATTGATCTGGCGTAAATTTCGCCATTTTCCCGTTTTTTTCAGGTAATTTAAGCCGTTTTTGAACAGGTTTACCTGCTAAATCATTTAGTTAAGTCATTAATAATTTGTAGTACTAATTGACGGGCAGCGGCATCCGCCTTCTGGCAGGATACGCATCCACGCAATGTGCATCCGGTTCAATAATTTCCATGAAGTGGTTTACCCAAAACGCGGTACTCTTCTCCGCTAAAACCTGTCTGGCCGCCTTTCTGGCACTTTATATTTCGCTTGAACTTAATTTTGAAAAACCAGCCTGGTCGTTAACGACGGTCTTTGTGGCTTCACAGCTCTATTCCGCTGCCACCATCTCCAAGTCGATCTTTCGCCTGCTGGGCACGCTGCTGGGCGGGCTGTTTATTTTCCTGATTTACCCGGAAACCGTGCAGTATCCGCTGCTGTTCAGCCTGTGCGTCTCGCTGTGGGTCGCCGTCTGCCTCTATCTCTCGCTGCACGACCGCACGCCAAAAAGCTATATCTTTATGCTGGCAGGCTACAGCGCCGCCATTATGGGCTTTCCCGGCGTGGTGTCGCCGCTCTCCATCAGCGATATCGTTATTTCGCGCATTGAGGAGATCACGCTGGCGATTATCTGTAGCAGCCTGGTGCACCAGCTGATCCTTCCGGTTTCCATGCGCAGCCTGCTGGAGCAGAGCGTCAGCGTCTGGTATCTGAACGCGCAGAAGCTGTGCCACGAGCTGATTACGGTCAGGCCAAAAGATAAGTCGCTGGAGCGGGAGGATATTCTGATCCAGATGGCAAACTATCCGACCAATGTGGAAACGCTGATTGTACATTGCGTCTATGAAGGCGATGCGGCGCGCAAGCTGATCCGGCTGGTCAGCGTGCAGTACCAGCACCTGTCGTACCTGATCCCTACGCTGACCGCTATCGAAGCGCGGCTGAGCATTCTGGCCGAACAGCAAATCCGCTTTCCGCAGGAGGTCACGGACGTCTTTGCCGATTTTGTCGGCTGGCTTAATCGTGGCGAGATTGCAGAGACGGCGCAAATGCAGCAGCAGCTTGCCGCGACCCAGACGGCGCTGAAACAGCAGTGGCGGAGCGGGGCGCTCGCCACGGAGGAGAGCATTTTGCTGATGGGCCTGCTGGAACGGCTGGCGGATTTTGTACGCATCGCAGGCGCCTATCAGAGCGTCAGCGTGCTGGTCAGCGATCTCTCCGGCGACACCAGCCTGGCGAAGGAGACGCGAGCGGAGCGCCATATTGATAACGGCCTGCTGCTGCTTTCGGCCGCCACGGCTTTTCTGGCGACCTTTATTTCCAGCCTGTTCTGGATCGGCAGCGGCTGGGCCGACGGCGCGACGGCACCGATGATGGCGGCGATTGTGGCGTCGTTCTTCGCCAGCATGGATACGCCGCTGGTGCCGATGAAAAGGTTTATCAAAGGCGTGTTTATCGCGCTGGCGATCAGCCTGTTCTACGTGGCCTTTTTGATCCCGCAGGCGACCACCTTCGAGGCGCTGCTGCTGATCCTGACGCCAGGGCTGCTGCTGCTGGGGCTGGTTATTGCCCGTCCCTCGACCAATCTGATCGGCATCAGCGTGGCGACGCAGATCCCGGCGTTTTTGGGCATGACTCACCACTTCACGCCAAATCTCACCGGCCTGATCAATACGGCCATCTCATCGATGGTCGGCATTATCGTGGCGGTGACCATTACGGCGCTGATCCGCAACAAGCGCCCTTCATGGACCGCCAAACGCACGCTGCGCAAAGGGCTGAGCGATTTGCTGCGGCTGGTGAAAGAGATTGAGCGCAACGGATCTTCGCTGCTGGCGCGGCAGCACTTTGTGGTGCGGATGCTGGATCGGGTCAATATTATCCTGCCGCGTATGCGTCTGGATCCGCATCCCGATCTGGTTTCTGGCGGCAATCTGCTGACGGAAGCCTGGCTGGGCGCTAACTGCTATGACTACTATGCCCGCCATCGCGAGCTGCTGGAAAGCTATCGCATTGACAGCGGCCAGATGTTTCACGAGCTGGCGCTGTTTTTAAAGCGGCGCATGAAATCGTTACAGACGCAGCCGCACCAGCATTTGCTGGAGGAGCTGGATCTGCTGTTGCTGAAGCTGGAAGCGTTGGCGGGCAAAGACGAGGCCGTGTTTGCGCCGCTGTTTTATCTGTTTAACGTTCGCCTGTCGCTTTTTCCGGGTCAGCGCTGGCCCGATATCGCCTTATTGAAAACTATCCGGCGCTGAGCGCGCGCTGGCCCGCCGCCAGATAAGCCTGCATCTCTTCTTCCGGCACCATGCCGCCGCCCGTGGCCCAGACCAGATGCGTGGCGCGAGCCATCGTCTCTGCATTAAGGCGATGCTGTGCCAGATAGTGGGCGCTCAGGCGTTGCGGCCCGGCCATTCCGGCCAGCGCGGAAGGTTCAAGGCGAAGATTTTCCGTGGCGGCCAGCGCGGCCAGCAGCTGGTACATCCTCTTATCGCTGAGCGTATAGCAGCCGTCGATCAGCTGCGCCATCGCCCGGCCGACAAAACCAGAAGGACGGCCGACCGCCAGGCCATCCGCCGCCGTTTTATTATCAAGCCCGATATCCGCGACGGCGACGGCCTCGTGCAGCCCGGTGCTCATCCCCAGCAGCATGCAGGGCGAATGCGTCGGTTCGGCAAAGAAGCAGTGCACGTCATCGCCAAAGGCAAGCTTCAGGCCAAAGGCCACGCCGCCCGGCCCGCCGCCCACGCCGCAGGGCAGATAAACAAACAGCGGGTGCGCGGCATCCACCGTTCTGCCTGCTGCCTCAAGCTGCGCGCGCAGGCGCAACCCCGCCACGGCGTAGCCCAGAAACAGCGTGCGGGAATTTTCATCATCGATAAAAAAACAGTGCGGATCCTGTTCCGCCTCGCGACGTCCCTGCGCCACGGCCACGCCGTAGTCTTCCGCGTATTCCACCACTTTTACGCCGTGCGAGCGCAACTTCTCTTTTTTCCACGCGCGGGCGTCGGCAGACATATGCACCGTGACGTCAAAACCCAGCGCGGCGCTGATAATGCCGATAGAAAGGCCGAGGTTGCCGGTTGAGCCTACGGCAATACGCTGCTGGCTGAAGAATGCCCGCAGGCGCGGCGACAGCAGGATGCGGTAATCCGCCTCGGTCGTCAGCAGGCCTGCGGTTATCGCCAGCCGTTCCGCGTGGGCAAGCACTTCATAAATACCGCCGCGCGCCTTAATCGAGCCGGAAACGGGCAGGTGGCTGTCTTTTTTCAGCCACAGTGCGCCAGGGATAGCGCCGTTTTCGGCCGCCAGCCATTGCTGCATGGCGGGGATAGCGATGACCGGCGATTCGATAATGCCGCCCGCCGTAGCGGTTTCCGGAAAGGCCTGCGCTAAAAGCGGCGCAAAGCGCTGGAGCCTGGCTTCGGCCTCTTGCGCATCCTGCCTGGTCAGGCCGACCTGCTTCAGGCCTTCTTCCACGCGGGCAAGATGGGGATTAAACCAGGTGGTGGCTTCCAGCGTCTGCAGCTGGCGGACAACGGGGTGTTGCAGAAGGCTATCTGACATGGCGGCTTGTCGCTCGGCAAAAAAAGAGGGCGCGCGACAGGCCGGACTCACCGACGCGCAGGGTGTCGGTGAGTGTAGCTTTCTCTTTCCTGATGGGAAAGGGCGACCGTTAGTATTCGTCTTCCTTGATATTGGCGACGGGCGCCAGAACCGTTTCCGCCAGCGGCCGCAGCGCCTGGCCCTGCTGGACGCGCTGCGGCCAGTCGTGGTTAGCCAGCGCGGCCTTGCCAATGGCGACAAAATCCGCATTAGCGAGCAGCTGCTCTTCAGCCCGTTCGCCGTCGTCCAGCCCGCCGTTGGCGATAATGACCGTATCCGGTGCGCCGACGCGTGCCAGCTCAACCAGCGAGCGATCGTTATTTTCAAATGCCGGCAGCCAGGCTTTGTATTCGGTGATATGGATATAATCGACGCCAGCTTCCTGCAACAGGGCAAATACTTTTAGCGCGCCCGCTTCGCCTTCCTGCCATTTGTGCTGGAAGTCGTTGACCTTACCCTGAGAAATACGCACGCCCAGCATCGCCTCGCGGCCAATTTTGTTGCGTACCGCGCGGATAACTTCCAGCGTCAGGCGCAGGCGATTTTCGATCGAACCGCCCCAGGCATCTTCACGCTGATTCTGATAGTCGGTAAAAAACTGATCGAGCAGGTAGCCGTTAGCGGCATGAATTTCCACGCCGTCGAAGCCGGCCCGCGTGATGGCACGTTCCGCGCTGTTGGCAAAGCTGGCGATGACCTCCTCAATTTGCTGTGCGGTCATCGCTTCCGGTACGGCGTAATCGCCTTTGCCGTGATAAAAAGCCAGCTGCTGGCCGCGCGGTTTGATAGCGGAAGGGCCGATAGTGGTGGTGCGGTGAATATTCGCCTGGGAAAGCGCGCCGCCGTGGATCAGCTGAGCGATAACTACCGAACCCGCTGCTTTTACCGCATCCGTAACCTTGCGCCATCCGGCTACCTGCTCGTCGCTGACGATGCCGGGCTGGTAAGCATAGGTCTGCGACCAGGCGCTATCGATATAGAGGCCTTCGGTGATGACGCCGCCGAAGCCGCCCTGCGCGAAGCTGGCGTAGTAGCGTTGTACAATCTCGCCGGGCACACCCGTTTCAGAAGCGGAGATACGCGTCATCGGCGCGACGAGCGCCCGGTTTTTAAAATCGATGCGGCCGATCTGACCCGCTTTAAACAGTAAAGGATGCATAATAGTTCCTGAAGATAAATGAATACAGGATCCAGTATAATGAACGCGATGCAACGGCAGAACCGCCGCAAACTGACTAGATGAATAACGGAAACCGTTATAATGAACCTGAAAGACGTTGAGGTTTTCTGCGCGATCGTAGCCGTGGGCAACCTGACCAGGGCCGCCCGAACGCTGGGATCGACCGCCATGACCGTTTCCCGCCGTCTGGCGCTGCTGGAAAGCGAGCTGGGCGTCAGGCTGCTGCAACGCACCACGCGCGCCGTCTCGTTGACCAGCGAGGGCGAAGAGTTTTTGCCCTATGCGCGGGCAATGGTTGAAGCAGAGCAGACGGCGAAAAATATGTTCAGCGCCGGGGCGACGGGCGCTTTCGGGCTGCTGCGCGTGACCGCGCCGTCCGGCTTTGGCAGGCGCAACGTCTTGCCACTGCTGCCTGAACTGATGGCCGCTAATCCGCAAATGAAGGTCGAGCTGAATTTAAGCGAAGATGCCGTCGATATCGTGGCGCAGGGCTATGACATCGCCATCCGCATCGCGCCGCTGCGGGATTCCCGGCTGGTGGCGCACAGGCTGGCGGATAACCCCAGAGTCCTTTGCGCCTCTCCGGCCTATTTGCAGCGTAACGGTACGCCAAAGCTGCTGGCGGATCTGAAAAACCACGCCTGCCTGCGGCTGTCCGCGCTGCCGTGGTGGCTGTTTGAAAATCAGGGCGGCGCGGTCAGCTACACGCCGGATGCCCGTTTCAGCTGTAGTAGCGTGGAAGGCGTGAGGGAAATGTGCGTGGCCGGGGCGGGCATTGCGCAGCTGACCGCGCTGGACATTCGGGAAGAAGCGGCGCGAGGCGAGCTGGTGCCGCTGATGCTTGAGGATATGACGATGCCCGCGCTGGCCGTCTGGGCGCTGCTGCCGACGCGGCGCTATACGCCGCGCAGAGTGACCGCCTTTCTGGCGGTGTTAAAACAATCGCTTGGCTGAGAACGGACTATGGTTAAGGTTCCGGATCGCAGGTCACAGAACGTAGGTGCAGGCCGTGCCGATCTGTCCCTTTATACGCTTTTTTGCGGAGAAAAAATGAAGCCAGTTCTGTTTGCTCTTTTGACGATCGTCACCGCCAGCGCATCGGCCAGCAACATAGTGATCAATCAGCGCGTTCCCGCTGCCGGCGTGGCCGTACAGGGTGAGCTAATCTGGCAGCAGCAGCAAATTTCTGCACGGCCCTGGAACAGCGCCCAGCTTGGTGGCAAAGTACGGGTGCTGCTGCATATGGCCGGAAGAATTTCGGCTAAAGATCAGAACGCCGCATTGATTGACGCGTTGAGCAAGGCGAACCTGCCGCACGATCGCTACCAGACCACCACCATTGTTAACACCGACGACGCCATTCCGGGCAGCGCGGTATTTGTCCGTGCCAGCCTGAAATCCGCAAAGGAGGCGTCGCCCTGGTCGCAGTTTATTATTGATGCTAACGGCGCGGTCAGGCGAGCCTGGCAGCTAAAAGCGGGCGGCTCGGCAGTCATGGTGCTGGACAGCGAAGGGCGGGTGCGTTTTGCCCGCGAGGGCGCACTGACGCCCGCCGAAAACCAGCAGGTGTTAGCGCTGCTGAAAAGTTTGCTGGAGCCGCAGACTTCCTGAGCCTTCTTGCCCGCTTTTGAGAGCGTTCGCGCAGAGTGAAAAACGGCCGCAACAGACAGCTTGAAGTAGCCTGTTAAGCGCGGTAGCCTGCCTGCATCGAATATAAATCTCTTTTTATGACAGGTAACATCGGCAATGGCTTTGATCCCCAAAAACTACGCGCGGCTGGAAAGCGGCTACCGCGAGAAAGCATTAAAAATCTACCCGTGGGTATGTGGACGCTGCTCGCGAGAGTTTGTTTACTCAAACCTGCGTGAACTCACCGTCCATCATATCGATCATGACCATACCAATAATCCGGCAGACGGCAGCAACTGGGAATTATTGTGCCTGTATTGTCACGATCACGAACACTCAAAATACACTGAGGCTGACCAGTACGGTACCAGCGTTGTGGCGGGGGAAGACGCGCAAGACGATGTGGGCGCCGCCACCTATAGCCCTTTCGCCGATTTAAAATCGCTGCTTAACAAGAAGAAATAGCGCCAGAAATAGCCGCTTCCTGCTCAGGGCAGCCGCTATGCGAGACGCCGGTCTGCTTTGCGCAATAAACGGATGTTGCAGTGCAGTTAAGCAGGGCAGGCCCGGCGCGCGGCCACCCGCAAGTCATCATAGCCAGCAACCACGGAAGACAGCACTTTTCCCCCGCCGTTGCTGGCTGCTCGCGCTTTACTTTATTTTTGCTGTTCGCTTTCGCCAATGACTTTGTTAATGGCTTCGGTTCCACACCGATCGTCGGACTCGGCGCCGCCGGTTCCCGCCATGCCGATAGCGCCAATCCACTGACCGCGATATTTAATCGGTACGCCGCCGCCCAGCAGCAATAGCTCGTTAACAGTATTCAGGTTAACGGTATCCGGCGAGGATTGAGCTTTACGGGTAAACTCTTTCGTTGGCGTTTTGGTAGACAGCGCCGTGAAGGCTTTGCGCCAGGCGGCCTGCGTATTATGCGGCCCCACGTTATCATCTCTCATCAGCGAAACCAGGTTTCCGCCACGATCCACGACGGCCACCACGCCCTGGCGATTCATACCGTGACATACGGACAGCGCTTCCGTGGCCAGCTTACTGCTGAGTTCCTGCGTCATGTCATAGACGGCTGCTGGCCCGGTAGCCAGAGCCATGCCTGGCGTCGTAGCGAGCGCAAGGGCAATCATAAAATGTTTCATTTGTGCTCAGCTCCCCCGATACCGCTTAACGGTTTTTTACTGGCAGCGAGAGGCAGGGCAGTGACAAACCTTTTCATGTTAATTCTCCTGTATTAATCACCCTGCTGTTATACCCGCGTGGCTGTCGTCATTACCTGTCAGAAAGATGACCATATTGTCATCTGGCGCACCGCGGCCGCCTGGTGCTGGCGCAGGCGTAAGCCCCGGCAGAAGAGAGCGCAGGGTACGCGGACACCGGCAACGCCCGCAGTTTGCCGTTAACTGAAGACGCCGTTTTAACCATTAAAAATGGGTTTGCGCATAATGCGTATATAAGTCAATCAGTTGCAGAATAAAATATCCGCGCTACAGTTGATCTTTCCCGGTTTTGCCCTTATCGCACGCTGAGCGGTGCTGATAAGCCAGATGAACTCACGTTTAAGATGAAACCATCCACCTGAATGGAGAGAACAGATGAAGAAAAAATTGATGCTCACGGCTTTGCTTGCCGCACTAAGCAGCGGCGTCGCGGCCGCTGAAGGCGGATTTAAGGCGGGAGAAAAGGCTCCGCCGCCTGAAAAGGAAGATGCGGCGCAGAAAGGCACAGAGGACACGCGCGCCACGAAAGCAAACCTGATCCGTGATTTCAGACAGGGCGGCTACACAACGCTTGAGGGATATATTGTCAAGGAGCAAAGACCGGGCAGCTATCTTTTTCGTGATGCCAGCGACGAGGTTCGGCTACAGGCTTCTGCCGATGCTTTTCTCGGCAAAACCTATCAGGCTGATGACAAGGTTCGCGTCAGCGGTCGCGTTTATGGCAGAGCGGATAACGCCTTTATGAAAGTGACCCGGATCGAAAAACCCTGAACGGCGCAACAGAGCCGGCGCCCCCGTTTCTTTATAGCGTCGGCATCATTTTCCTTTATAAAAGCGGGAATGTATCAAGCCAGTTATGACGCCTGCTTTTTGAGCAGGGTGCAGTCATAACGTACGAGGAGCTGCATAACCGGCAGGCACAGGGCATAACGCGCTTTTTCAGGGCTGATCGCCACGCAAGCCTGCTACGCCCTGACGCGGGCGTCTGCTTCTGGCGCAAAACAGAAGTAGCGCGCGGCCGCAGGCGGCTTTCTACTTAAGTTGGGCTTTAACGGCGGCCGTCTTGACGTTTAAGGCATAGCGGGCGTCGGCGTCTTCTACCGCTTTGATGCGGGTAGAGATATCGTTCAGCACGATCCTGGCAGCACTCAGAGCGATCGCGCCGCTCCGGTAGTCCTGCAACAGCTTGTCCAGCTCGACGTCAAGCTGTTGAGCCAGGTCAGGCTGCGCCGCATCAGGCGCTTCGCCTACATAGAACTCATAGATGCGCAGTGCGGAGCGGTCGCCGGCAGGTTCTGTGTCAGCGCCCTGGTCGATCTGATTGTACACGCCAACATGCGGAACGTGTGGGCGAGCTAATCGTCCGGCAGTGAGCGTAAACTCTTTACGGCTGGCAGATTCGCCATGTCCACAAACCACGGTGAGCTTGTTCCCTCTGATGCGGTATTCCAGCTCCAGAAGCGCCGGGGTTGCGCCGACGTTGACGAGTTTGACTTTGTCGGGGTCTTTGGTTTCGTCATAGTCCCGCACGCCTACCTTGATCTCGCCATTGTCGTAGAAGCCCTTGATGGTAGGGTCATTGCCGTCGTCACAGTGTAGTTGCAGCACTACTACGTCACCGTCGTAGTTTACGGCCAGCAGCTCGCCCTTCAGGCGGATGAGCAGTTCGGTGTAGTCCTTCAGGAAGATCGGCGCCGGGAACTTGAACTCGGTGCGAGTGCGCTTCACGGAGCCGGTAGTGGCGCCAGTTGTAGGTGCGATCACGTCGAAGTAATCCGCACCGCGTCGGATCAGACCTTTGGCTTCCAGATCGGCCAGCACCGATTCGACAAGCTCAGCGGACTTGAAAGTCCGGGCGGTACTGGCGCCGGGCTTTTTCAAAGGGGTAGTCAGATCCAGTTTGAGCAGGGTATCCAGTGGTTCAGTCATGCTTACTCCGTGTTAACAAAATGCGTGAGGGATAAAAACGCTGTTTCTTATTTGGATAAATGAAATAGGTTAATTAAGCGCTTATCGGAATATAGCACCCTTTCTTCTTTTGCTCTGAGGGCAGGGATGTTTTGAGCGCAATCACCCATCGCTCGCGCCTGGGATCACGCCGTGTAAATTATTTTTTACGGGGGTTAAGCGTCTATCATTCGTCAGGAGGTGACAGTAAAGACTGGTCTTTAATAGAATGGCAGTAGTTAATGCTATTAAATTAATTTATGGTAATGAATTAATCTGGATTAAATACTACTAAGGACTTATAGAATGATCAGAACCCCTACGCTGGCTGTATGTTTGCTGATAACCGCCGGTTGCCTTTCAGCCAGCACTTTTGCTCAGCAACAGTCTTCAGATAATCTTGCCCCTTATCCCAAAGCGGAAAAAGGCATCAGCCGACAAATAATACAGCTGCCAGAACGTAAACATGAAGAGTTATATAAAGTGGAATTGATGATTGGTCAGACACTGGAAGTTGACTGTAACCAGCATCTTCTCCTCGGCCAGCTGCACAGCAAGACAGTTGATGGTTGGGGCTATGATTATTATGTCTATGAGGCAGCGAAATCGCCAGACTCCGGCGCAATGCACATCTCGACCAGAATGGCCTGCCCGGCAGGTAAAAAGGAAAAGAAATTTGTGCCCGCCAACCTCGGGGCGGATGGCATGTTGAGGTATAACAGTAAACTCCCCGTCGTGGTTTATACGCCAGAGAATATTGAGGTTAAATATCGTATCTGGAAAGCCGATGATAAAATCAACGCTGCCGAAGTGAGATAATTGATTTACGGGTAAACTCTCTTGCTTGTATCTGACATTATGTGGTGATTAGCTACCACCACCGAAGCAGAGTGAGCCCGTCCTCGTCCTTCAGTGCATTACAACACTGAACCTTGATTTGCAGCACATGACCCTCCGCTTCACCTTCCACGCCAGCACATCAGGTGAGAGCTGGCAACCCGGCCGCGCAAGGGAACCGGAGGGCGCCTTGAGGATGTTGGCGTCTTTGATCTTCAGGAAGAGTAAAACAGTGTTGCACCAGCCGGATAGCTGAAGGAAACAGAGAGGATGTAAATCGCCATTTTACTGCTTCTTACTACTGTATTAACAATGAAAATTACCCTATGCAAAAAGGGCCTCATCTCCACACAGACGGGCCCTTTGCTTAATCATCGTTGGGGCTGATAATTACTTAGCCGCGTGCGGTCAGCCAGGCATATTCACTGCCAATCCAGGTGTAACCCTCTGCGTCCTGGCGCAGACGACCAATTCCCGGAAATGCCTGGTGCGCCGCGCCGATCCAGATACCCGTTGACGACGTTTCTTTCAGAGCCCACTCTCGTGAACTCACTGCTTTTTCCGGAATAATGTCCAGATTAATAGTCGCTTCAGCATGAGACAACTGCACTGCTGGTAAGTGAGTGATGTCACCCCAGAACAAAATAGTTTCACCAGCAGATTCAATACGGAAGCCGGAATGCCCCGGCGTGTGACCCGGCAGGCCAATCACTTTCACCAGACCATTTAGCAGGTCGTCTCCATTTTCAAAAGTCTGGAAACGGCCAGCTTTGATATAGGGCGCGGTAGCGTTTTGTGCAACATCGATGAACCAGTGCTGCATTTCCGGAATTTTTGCAGTCGTTGCTGAATCCAGCCAAAATTCAGCATCAGCTTCAGGCACCCAGACAGTTGCGTTTGGATAGGTTGCATTACCATTATCATCAGAAATGCCGCCAACGTGATCCGGATGCAGATGGGTAATCAGAACCGCATCAATGTCTTCAGGAGAATAACCAGAGGCTCTGATGCTACTTTCAAGACGGCCCATGGTCGGCCCGAATTTATTACCTGAGCCCGCGTCAATCAGAACGATTTTTGAACCGGTATCAACGATAAATGCATTAACCGAAGTATCAATTTCACCGGTTACAGGGTGCAACTGACGCTGCAGGGCGGCCTGGCGTTTATCATCAGTAACGCCTGCGAATGCTTCAGGATTAATTGCTACAATGCCGTCATAAACTGCGGTAATAGTGTAATCACCCAGAATACGACGCTGAAATCCAGCCGACTGCTCAAGGGAAGAAAAATCACGCGCAGGTTTTTTAATGATACTCATAATGTCTCTCTTATTTAGGGTCGGAATGATTTCCGTGGTGAGAAATATATCCGCTTGTCCTGAATGTCAGAAGACAGGATTTTGATTATACTAAGTTATTAAATTTAATACCAATCAACCTCTGAATGGGGTTGTGCATATCTTTTTGATTTAATTGGTTTTTTTCAGGCGAGGTTGGTTGGTTCCTGCCTGAGGTAAAGCTTAAAAAGCATTAGTGCTCTACGAATATTTGTCAAATAAAGGGAAGGGCCGATAAATAATAATGTTTAAGTGGTGATATTACTTTCATATCCCTTACCACATGTCATGTCGTTTATTAACTGGCGTGAATTTTTCATTTTCCTCTTGTATGATTTTTGAAGCGATTTTTCCCACAAGTGCTGAAAGAAGTTAAAAACCTGTAGAATCGTTATGTTTTCATACTCTGAGGTTCTCCTGTTAAATAATGGCTTTTCAAGCGTTGCTTTGGGGCTGCAATCAGTCATAATTTTACAGTCAGGAATTTGCAGGATCTCTGTCATCTGAGAGTATGCGGCGTCAGCCCGAAAAGAGAGTTAATCAGCATGCTGTTATTAGTCATTTTTAAAGTGAGGCAGCACATATTCAGCCAGTTCCTGAAGCACTTCTTCTGCTGGCCGCTGTAATGTTTTTAGGTTAAGTGCAACGTGGTTAACACCCGCTGACTCATGCTTTTTCCACATGGCAATTAACGCATTTCTGCCCGCACGGATCCCACCCCAGTTCTGGCGAACCGGCTCATTTGCATCTTCGGCCAGATCAAAAAAAGTACCATATCCATAGGGCCGGAAATATTCATCCGGACGGTTCTGATGCCATGTATTTACAATTTCAGGTAACTGGTTAAAGCTTCCGCGATGCCATATCCATCCATCGCTATTCGCCGCCAGCCAGTCTATATCCTGCTGTGCACGACCAACAATCAGTGTAGGAATTCTTCCTGCCCGTGGGGAGGGAACAAGATTAAGCATGCCCTTTAATTTGCCGTAATGCTTCGTATCGATATGAGGGAAGCTTTCAGTCGTGACCCGATGTATGAGATTAACAGCCTCTCTGAACCTTTCAGCTCTGTTGTCAAAATCAGCGCCGAACGCCGGATATTCAGCGGGACGATCGCCGCTGGATAGCCCCAGGATTAGCCTGCCATGGCTCAATTGGTCTACTGACACTGCCTGCTTCGCTACAATCAGAGGCTCGCGCAACGGAAGGACTATGCCAGCAGTTCCCAACGCAATATTACGTGTGACAGCGGCAAGAAATCCAAGGTATACCATTGGGTCAAAAACCTGCCCGGTATCGCCGAAAGACGGATCATAGAAAGGAATATCTCGTATCCATAGCGCTGAAAATCCCAGTTTATCTGCCAGTTGAGCCATTTTCTGATGATCTTCCAGCAGCGGAAAGGGTGAGTCAGGATATCCCACAAGAGGCATGATAAAACCAAACGTGAGCTTGCCTGGCTGAAAGACCCGGCTAAACCCGGGATGTGTCTGGAGCTCAGGTTTCAATTTAAGACCGGAGACGTAATGCATTTTCATTTCCTTATCTGACAGGCTTTAAACGGAAGGTTTCCGGAGGTCAGCACCTGTTTCAGGTTTTTGAGTACCGCAGCATGGCGGCAGGAATGGCATTTTAATTCAGCAAATGAAGAGGAAAAATTACTCAAAGAGTACTTCACTTTTTCCTTAAAAATAACAATGCTGACTATGTTAAGGCCTGACAGCTTGTCGTATTAAAGCACAGGAGATCATGCCGTCTCTGACGCATGCCTTACACTACGCTCATGGAATAATCAGGTTTAAAATTCCGTGGATCAGTGAATATGACTGACGCAAGAACAACAATTTCAGGCGGTAATATGCGTTCAAAGATGATTGAATATATTAATATTTTTATGCAAGTCGTTGAGCAAGGGAGCTTCACCAAAGCGGCTGAATTTCTACAATTACATCGCCCTGCGGTGAGCAAAGCCATTCAACATCTTGAAGACGATCTTGGTGTTAAGTTAATCCACCGCACCACTCGAAAACTCAGCGTTACCGCAGAAGGCGAAGAATTCTACCATCGTTCAAAAACTATCCTTTCTGAAGTGAATGACATGATGGCCAGTTTTTCAACGACGCTGCCTCCTCGTGGGCGTCTGAGGCTGGACGTGCCACTCTCATTAGCGCATGCCATCCTGATTCCGCATCTGATAAAGTTCAAAGAAAAATACCCGGATATTGAAGTCGTTTTGCTTTCCTCCGACAAGAAAACGGACCTCATTACCGAAGGGGTGGATTGTGTGGTACGGCTGGGCGAGTTACAGGATTCGAGCTTTATCTCGAAACGACTCGGAGAGATCCGCATGGTGACCTGTGCTTCTCCGGCTTACCTTGAGGCCCATGGCAACCCTGAGTCATTAGACGATCTGCAAAACCATAAGGCAGTAAATTTCTTCAGTGACCATAGCCGTGAGGTTATGGAGTGGAAATTCATCGATAAAAATATCGTCGTTTCGCAACGTTCTGCCAGCAGTATGCTTGTAGACAACTCAGACATATTACTGAGCTGTGGCCTGTCCGGCCTGGGTATCATTCAGGCGACTTATCCTGCGCTTAAACCTCATATCGATGCGGGTGAGTTGGTCGAAATACTGACTCAGTATCCACCCGTCTCCAAGCCTGTCTCAGTCATGTATCCGGACAGGGAATATCTCTCTCCGAAGGTCAGGGTCTTCATCGATTGGTTCAGCGAACTGTTTTCTCAACAGGCCAGGTCAATGGTTGATTGTTACTGATTGGATAATACTGAAGTTCCTGAATACCTATTTTTATACGTTTTATAAGCGCGTAAATTATCGGCAGATGAAACGGGCGTGCTTTACCACACACGCCTGAAGCCGCCCCCCACTCACGAGGCCTGATTATGTCAAAAGTAGTAACGTTTAACCGTACAGGTGGACCGGAAGTTCTGGAAGTTGTCGATGTTCAGGTTCCGGCTCCGTCAGCCAATGAAGTCCAGATCCGCGTTAATGCTATTGGCCTGAACCGGGCTGAGATCATGTATCGCAATGGTCAGTATGTTATCGAACCCGTGTTTCCAGCACGACTCGGTTATGAAGCAGCTGGTACCGTTGAGGCCGTAGGTGAAAATGTGAAAGACTTTGCCAAAGGCGATCCTGTCAGCGTGATCCCATCCTTTATGTTTAACGAATACGGTATGTATGGCGAGATCGTAAATGCGCCTGTTCATGCGGTTGTTAAGCACCCAGAAAATTTGTCATTTGAACAAGCCGCTGCAAGCTGGATGATGTATGTCACAGCGTTTGGCGCGCTGGTAGAATATGGCAACCTTCAGGCTGGTCAAAACGTGATCATTCGTGCTGCTTCCAGCAGCGTTGGCCTTGCAGCCATTCAGATTGCCAATATGTTGGGCGCTAAACCCATTGCACTGACCCGCACCAGCGAAAAACGCGATCTGCTTCTTAAGGCGGGCGCTGCAGCCGTCATTGCGACGGCTGAACAGGATATGGTCGCTGAGATTAATCGTGAGACAAATAACGTTGGTGCTCACATCGTCTTCGACCCCGTTGGTGGCCCGGACGTCGCTAAGCTGACCCAGGTGATGGCACCATTGGGGATGTTCTTCCAGTATGGCGCACTTGATAGCCGTGACATGCTTGTACCTGTTTTCGATATTCTGGGCAAACATCTCACCCTCCGTGGTTACGAACTCTTTGAGATCACCACAAACCCTGAAAAAATGGCTCGTGCTAAAGCATTTGTCACTGAAGGTTTGCGCTCAGGCAAACTTAAACCTGTCATCGATAAAACTTTTACTCTTGAAGATATTGCCGATGCACAGCGTTATATGGAAGCAAATGGTCAGGTAGGCAAAATTGTAGTAACTGTTAATTAACTTCCTCCATCCTGCATAAAAAAGAAGCGTATTATAACAAGTAAAGCAAGCGATAAATTGCCCGGAGACAGAAGGTCTCACGGGCTTTTTTTTAATATTAAAATCGATCAAAATTCGCGCCAGAAATCATTCAAATTAACACCAGGATATAAATAACACAATCCGTAAGAATTTTAAAATCCTATAAATGCCGTTATCCTCATTCATTGTTTCTGAAACCCATAACTATGAATTTCTTTTTTACTTGTTTATCTCATATGCATTACCTCATAAAATTATAACAACAAAAATAATTGAGGTAATACCATGAAACTCCGTAATTCAGTACTTGTATCACTGCTGGTCTCATCTGCATTTGCTACTGCTAATGCAGCAGAAAACATTAAAACTTCACCTGCTGGTCATGTATCTGCATGGGGTACCACCCTTGATGAAATGACTGGCGCCCTTGAAACGGCAGCGACGAAAGCAGGCGCTAAGGGTCTTAAAGTCACTTCTGCATACGGCGGAAATCGTTATTATGGAACGGCGATAATTTACAAATAGCATCTCCGGCCCGGCACAACTGCCGGGCTTTTTAATAATGTAAGCGCTTTACATAATTCCGCTATATTTAGCTGGGCGAAAGTTAATGCTCCTTAACCTGCTCTTGGCAGAGTACGGGTATTTTATTAAAGTTTTATTTTATTAATCCCTCAGTAAACCACCGCAATGACTTTTTCGCAGGGCTGGTTTCCCCTGGCACGGACTTTCTGAATATCTGATGATTTATCCGCAGGATAAAAGGCTGGTAAGGGAATACCCTCAGTTGTCAATCAAAAGCAACTGACATTGCCAGGTAAAAATTAACAGGCAAAGGGACGAGTAATGGATATAAAGTCGCGCGCAGAGGGATCAGGACTGAGTAGTACAGAGGGAGTCTTTGCGACTCCCTGTTAAAATTTATTGTAAGCCCCGGAGCTTCAGTGCATCCAGGTCGCTTTTGATTTCTTCAGTACAGTGATGTGCATTAGCGCGGTTCCTCAGCTCTGTTGGCGTCATACCAAATGCCGAACGTATAACACGAGACATAGCCTGCTGACTGGTATATCCATAGTCACAGGCAATATCCATTAAGCGCCCAGCGGTATACATAATAGCCTCAGCGGCCCGGACCAAACGACGGATCCTGACATGCTCTGATATAGAGCGTCCTGTTATCTCTTTAAACTGACGCTGAAAATGCCAGCGGGTGTAGCCCGAGCGATCGGCCAGCTGAACTATATGAAGGTCATTATCAAGATTGGCTTCAATCCAGTTCAGCGTATCGCAGACAACACCGCGCATTATGGCAGAGGAACGAAGGGAGTGAGGATTGGCGGTGGGCTTTAAGCCCTCTCTGCCACCCGTGGTACAAAATGCGTCAGGGTCACAATACAGAAGGTCAGAACCTATGCAGGATGAGTAGTTAACAGAATGAGCTGCAGTATGTAAGGACATTTAATCACCGTCTGAAATTAGCAGTAAATCAGGTTTACCTGCCACTGTGCCTTTCTGAGCAACGGGCAGTTTGATTTTTATTCTATTGATTCAGGCGGGACAGAAATATGCCTTTAAAGGAACCACTTTATTATCATTCTGGTACCAATAAACGCCAGGGCAGGCGTACAGGTTTTCCGCCCCGGCAACAGACTTTAACTGATGCTTACATGGATCACACCACGGATCATGATGCCAATCAGTGCGCCTGGCAAGGCGTAGCGGAATAACCGCACAAACCGGCTGGCAATCCCCAGGAAAATACCGATACCCGGTAAATCAAATGTCTGGATAAGAAATCCGGCAGAAGCATTAATTTGCTGTGTGGTCATCAGCCCCTTATGGATAATGTCAGTCATTACACCGTAATACGCCGTTCCGCCAGCAAGGAATTTCGTTAGCACAGGCATAACATAAATGTCAGATATGTTGAAAAGTGCCAGTACCGGCGCTACCAGCGTAGTTAACCCTTCAATAGCACCACTTGCTTTCAGTATGCCGACGACAGTCAAAGACAGAATAAGCATAGGTACAGAGCCCAGTGCCAATCTGATAGCATCTGATCCTGCGCTGTTAATCACGCCAATCAAACCCTGAGATGATTTTCTATGCTGAGTTTCAGCATCTTCACGTTTCACCTCCTTATCTGATAGCCTGCGGGCAGTCAGATGCCAGGTAAAGGCAGCAGCAGCAAGGCCCCCGACTACCGAAATAATCAGTGCTTGACCCCAGTGTAATCCTGCCGGGATAAGAGGATAAAATACGTTGCCCTGTCCCATAGCAAAAAGCATAGCCAGCGTGGCAGCAAGATGCCTGTCGGAAGTACCGCGTTTTTCCATGATAGCCAGGGCGGCCAGAGGGGCAGCGAAACTCACAAAGTTAAGCTGAATAAGCGCAAAGATTGCCAGCCCTGTTACACCAAATGGCTTAAGTATGGGAGTCATCAGGCGAACAATTGCGTCCAGTACTCCCTTCTGCTCCAGATACTTCATGATGATAAGCATCACCACCATGACAGGTATTAACGTATATAAAGCGACGTCAACGGAAGTTCTTCCCGCTGACATGATGATTCCGATGATGTCCATAACTGGCTCCGATAAAATAATAAAGGAACCTTACCTCAACTTACAGTGATGCATATTTCATAGTGTGCTGCGCTTTTAAAAACACCTCGATATTTTTACGTAAAATAATTATCTGGTGATTTTTATTATTAAAGGCAGGGGACTTGTCTTTTATTCATTTGTTAATAATCCCCTGAACCGATCAATGAGTAAAGAGATGAGCATTCAGAGCCTTTATCCGGCTAATAACTCTGTTAAACGCGGATGGTTCAAAAGGAGGTTGTTCTGCGTGAAGTGAATGCCCTCAGGCATGCTCCAGGCCTCCCCGTATGGAAACCAACGATAGCCTGCTTTTCGAAAGCATAATTTCAGCTTGTCATAATACTGGTTCCGGGCTCCACCTCGTGCAGGAAGCACTTTAGCTCACGTCAAAGACTACCTGATATCAACAGGCGTGAAACTTGCGCTTGTTCCTGAATCAACCCGGCCCCTCACTTCCCGCTGCCAATAGCGGCACCAGCACGTCGCTGATGGGCGTAGGAATACCATGGGTGCGGCCATAGCGCATTATCACGCCGTTGCGGATTTCCCATTCCAGCGGGCGGTTAGCCTGTCGGTCCGCAAGGATTGAGGTGCCTAAATCCGCAGGAGCATGATGAAAACCGTCCACAATTTCCTGGGGAACGCTGTCGTTCAGAATAGCTCCTTCCGCACGAGCTACCTTCAGACATTCACGCAGATAAGCGAGCGCCAGCTCGGTGATATCTTTGCGCGAGAACATCCCGGCACGACGATTAGCAAGCACCATCAGACCGGCTACCGCGTTCTGTAGCAGCTTACGCCAGGCGATGGAAATAAAATCGCTCGACAGATCAACGACGCAGCGGGTTGCGCTCAGGCTGGCCGCTACTCTTTTTGCCTGTGGGCTATCCGGCAGCGTCAGGCGCGGTTTGGCTCGCAGCCAGACGGAGAAATCCGGCTCTCGCTGGGCCGGGAACCATACTACCGCAGGCACTACAGTGGCACCGTTGACCCAGGGCTCCAGAAGGGTTTTCTGTTCCACGCCGTTTTGCAATGCGCACACCACCGTGTTTTCATCACAGAGTGCGGCCAGCCAGTCCGCACAGTCGGCTACCTGGGTAGTTTTTACCGCCACGAACACCAAATCGAACGGCTGATGGACGGAGGCGCTATCAGTTAATACCGGCCCCGGTACGACAGTTTCTCTTTCATCATCACGAAGAATTAATTGCGCATGCGCGCTGCGCCCGCAAAGTACTGGCGTGCGGTTTGCCTCATGTAGTACCGCTGCGAGGGTCGTACCGATAGCGCCAGGGCCAAGCAGGGCAATGCCAGGACGGTCAGCCATTTTATCTTCTCCCTTGTTCGTCAACGATCGGCGCGCCGATTACCATCGCTACGCACGCCAGGGTTTTCTCAGCATACGCGCTTTGTCGGAAAATGGATCGCCCGAGCCAGCGCCAAACCAATAAAAGCCCGTTAAACAACACGGGCGCTTATTATCAGGCGGCGCTGTTATAGCTGGTGGAGGGGAGCAGGGTTTTACTTCCTTTTAGCGTAAACAGGGAAAGGACGGTAAAGCTTAAGGTGATTACCCCATGACTTAACCGTTATGGTTGAGTACGCAATATGAGCAGTCGCGATAAACTAAGCTTTATTTGAAATAACTTACCTGTGACTTCAATTCGGGGTGGCCGAATATTATTTCAGTCGGCAAGATTATTATCACATAGTATATCCTGGGCATTTAGTACGGTCTCCCGCTTATCGTTTAGCCTGGTTGCAGCATAAATATCGATGTTCAGTTTCTGCGATTCATAGTCTGTTAGCGCCCGGTAGCAAAGCCCTTCCTGATTAAAGGTGCATTTGGACTGCGGCATCAGAGCAAACCCTTTTCCCCTTGCGATGTGAGTGAGCATAACGAGTGAATCGTCCGGCTCTTTCACTCTTTTTAATGGAGTTTTCAGTAGATCAAAATAACTTTCACATTTGTCGTAAAATGATGGGTTCGCGCTTCTTGCAAACCAGAAGAGCGGTAAATCACTGACGTCTTCGAGTGATACTTTTTGTTTCATACTGGCTGGGTGCATGGCTGGCATAGCTATCAGCAGGGGTTCACGGCAAACCCAGAGATACTGGACGGTATCTTCATGACCGATACCTTTTTCGCCCGTAAGCACGAGGTCAAGCGTATTTTTCGACAGGCACTGAAGCAGCTGCGCAGATGTCAGATTAGGCGTTTCAACATCGTCTTTAGCATGCAGTTTAATAAGCTGCTTGCTGACGGGATCAATTAATTCAAAATTGAGCGTTCGGGTAAGGCCAATGCGCAGGCTTTCCTTCGAAGAAGGTGAATGTGTTTTCAGTTCATTAAGTTCCTGAAGGATCCTTTCTGCTTTTATTACCAATGCACGGCCAGCTTCCGTCAGGCTGACATCATGTGTACTGCGGCTGAATAGCTGCCTGTCCAGTACAGCTTCAAGGCGCTTAATCTGTCGGGTTAACGGCGGCTGGGTCATTTTGAGCCGTTCGGCAGCCCTGCGAAAGTTCAGCTCATGAGCAACAGCAAGAAAGCACTGGAGCTGTTTAACGCTGGGGAGGTTGTTGTTGATTAGGTGTCCTGCAGTGGCCATAGATTCCATCCTGTCAGTCAAAAAATTATTCTACACCCTTTTGATACAGCCAGATATAAAACGAAATTCATATCACAAAAACGCGCCTTACAGCAATACAAAAACTATATTACACATTTAACAATTCCATTTGTGTCAAAGGCTGTTAGATTCCTCTCTAAATTAATCAAAATCATCAGGGAGATAAGAATGTCATCTAACTATGTGCTGGTGTCGCGCTTCCCGTTAAAAAATAATATTTATGCTGATTTTTTTCTCATCATTAAAAAGCACTAAAAGTACGCGCTATTTTCTTTGTGAAGAGCAGGGTGTGAATGAACTATTGGAACTCCGTTCGTTTAACGATATTAAAGAAATATCATGGACAGAAGAAGAAATGGAGTCAATGTTTTATCGCTTTGCTGACGTTCTTTCTGCAGATATTCGTAGGGAGCTTCTCAAGTTTGTTGAATCTCCTTTCGATAATAAAAAAGACCTCCCCGAAACAAAATATATTCAGCTGCGCCATGTTGAAGTTCCTGCGCATAATTATCAAAAATATCGGCAGTGGCGTGATGAAACCATTTTTAATGTCGTAAGGGATAATAAAGATAATTTACGTATCATTTTTCAATATCGCCATTGGTGTCGGAGCGTCTGCCAGTGCCTGGATGGTATCCGCTTTTTCAATCCAGCTACTTTGTATCGTAGCAGGTGCAGCTATCGGGCTTTCTGTTTTGCTCGTAGCCGCAATCCCAACGCGCGCTACGTCAGCACTAACCATCATGGAGAAACCTTATGAGTCAAATAAGTAATCTGACACATTATGGCAGAGATATTATGAACCGCCTTGAGCCCGGTCTTGCCGATAAAGTCACCGGACGACTGAATGAACTTGACGCCACCTTACCGGCTTTGATCACCGATTACGCTTTTGGCGCTGTGGTTGGCCGCCCCGGTCTGGAACTTAGAACAAGGGAAATGCTGACCGTTGCATCGCTTGTGACGCTGGGTAACGCTATGCCGCAGCTTGAGTTACACATGAGAGCCGCGCTTAACACTGGCGTCAGCCCTGAAGAGCTACTTGAAATTGTGATACAGATGGCCGTCTATGCCGGCGTACCGGCCTGTATGAACGGTTTGACGGCCTACCGCGCTGCTATGGCGGCGACAGGCCATACTTTGCCCGGCCTGAAAGAGGAAAACTCATAAGCGAAGTAGTCATTGTTTCTGCAAAACGCACGGCAACGGGCACGTTCCTGGGCTCCCTGTCGGATCATTCCGCCGCCGAGCCTGGAAGCCGCATCATTCGTGCGCTTCTTGAAGACCTGGACGTGAAAATTGGTGAAATTTCTCAGGTCATTATGGGGCAGGCCCTGACGGCTGGCTGCGGCCAGAATCCAGCACGTCAGGCCGCACTGAATGCCGGACTGCCTGTTACAACGCAATGCCTGACCATTAATAAAGAAGGTCTGTGGATCTACTGCTACGGCAAGAGGACTGCCGGTTCTGGCCTCACAGGGCGTGTTTGCTAACTCAGAAATTAAAACGGCATTTATGGTGGTGAAGGCATAGCGCTGAGCGTTTATCGCTAAAAATATCAGCTCTACAGCAGCTGCGCTGGTTAAGAACAAAAAACCGGCATGATCCGGTTTTTTGATTATAAGGGCTGATTTCAGGCGTTAACGCCTTTCATGCCTTCCTCTGAATACCGTTCGCCTTTGATCTCAATACGCTGGTGAATATTGTTCAGCAAGGCAATATCTGAGTTGTCCAGAACGATGTCGGCCGCGAGCGCATTTTCGCTCAGATAATTGATGTGCCTGGTACCGGGAATCGGTACCAGCTTATCGTACTGCGCGAGCAGCCAGGCTAGCGCAATCTGACCTGTGGTGCAGCTGTATTTTTCAGCAAGCGGCTGCATAACGTCAAGAAGCTGGGCGTTATGATCGAGGCTGGACTGAATAAATCGCGCATTATTTTTACGGAAATCACCTTCCGCAAAATCGCTGTTTTTACGGTATTTCCCGGTCAGAAAGCCTCTGCCCAGCGGAGAATAAGGAACCAGACCAATACCCAGCTCTTTCACTGTCGGGAGAATTTCATCTTCAATATCGCGTGTCCACAATGAATATTCCGTCTGCAGGGCTGTGAGAGGATGTACAGCATGGGCGCGGCGCAGGGTTAAAGCGGAAACCTCGCAGAGTCCAATATGGTTGATCTTACCTTCTTTGACGAGACGGCTCAGGCATTCCATGCTCTCTTCAACAGGTGTAGCCTGACTGACCCTGTGAAGATAAAACAGATCGATCCGCTCAATGCCAAGTCTTTTAAGGGATTCATTACAGCAGCGGGTAATATAATTGGGTTGATTGTTAATGGTGCGGGCATAAGATTCGTCAGGGGAGCGATCGATCCCGCACTTTGTGGCAATTTTAAACTGCTGGCGTGTGGCCTTATCGAGCCCGGCAAGAAAGTGACCAATAAGTCGTTCATTGTGGCCTCGCCCGTACAGGTTAGCGGTATCAATTAACGTAATATTCAGGTCAATAAGGTTATAGAGCAGCTGTAGAGAAGCCTTGTCATCTGTCTGACCATAAAATTCGCTCAGGCCCATGGCCCCATAGCCGACAGCGCTGACTGTAAAATCCTGGGATAAATTTCGGGTATACATAATCTCTCCTTTTTCTGAATTTTTTAATTGTTCCACCTTGATTGCGGTTAATGAATTGTTATTTTGGTTATACAAAAAAAGTATCAGGTCAGAAGAACCACATGGCGGGTTAGCCACTGCAGTTAAATTCTCATAATCTGATTCTGTCTTTATTCGGATCGACAAGTTAAAAGCCCGTTAAACAACACGGGCGCTTATTATCAGGCGGCGCTGTTATAGCTGGTGGAGGGGAGCAGGGTTTTACTTCCTTTTAGCGTAAACAGGGAAAGGACGGTAAAGCTTAAGGTGAGACAGCCCAGCACAAGGTAAGCCTGATGGAAACCAACGGTGTCATACATCCGGCCTACCCATGCCGACAGCACCACGCCCGAGAGCTGTTTCGATAAATTAAAGCCTATCAGGAACAACGTTGCCGAAAGCTTTGGGTTAAATGCGGAGGAAATATATTTAAAAGTGCCCACCAGCAGGAACGGCAGTTCAAACATATGCAGCATTTTTAAGATAACAACTTCCACGGCCGATGAAGCAAAAGACGACCCCAGAATACGTGCCGACATAATAACGCCTGCGATCAGCAGGGCATTCTTCGCGCCAATGCGGTTCACAATGGCTGGGGCGAAGAACATAATCAAGGCGTTGAGCAATTCTCCACCGGTAGTCACGAAGCCAAACACTTCGGTGCCGCGTTGTGGGCTGGAGAAAAAGCCTTTGAAAAAATTGGCGAACTGCTGGTCGAAAACGTCATAGACGCTGGCGACGCCAACCACGTAAACAATAAAACCCCAGAAGCGCGGCATCCGCAGCAGCTCGGCGGCGGTGCGCAGCGAGAAGGCCTGGCGGTTGGCGCCCAGTGCCTCGATAACCCGCTCGCTGTTACTGCCTTCCGGGCGTGACACCCAGAGCAGTACGCCAAGCACCAGGGCAAAACCGGAGGCGATCCAGA
Organism: Erwinia wuhanensis; assembly: GCF_030484085.1. NCBI lineage: Bacteria > Pseudomonadati > Pseudomonadota > Gammaproteobacteria > Enterobacterales > Erwiniaceae > Erwinia > Erwinia wuhanensis. Next base: position 585,575 of record NZ_JAUJUH010000001.1, on the reverse strand, counting down.
AAGTAATATTAGGATCTATGCCAAAAAGAATGCCGGTGATGGAGGCACACAGCGCCCAGCCGATACAGCCGGAAACGCGAACTTTGCCATACTCGAAACGGTTAGCGCGGCTGACGCGTTCAATATAGGCTTCTACCGCCCCGGAGCCACTGGAGAAAACAGCCCCCAAATAGATACCGCCAGCGAGCGCGCCGACGAAAATATTCATTTGCAGCAGAGGCGACAAAACAAAAATAAAGAAGGGCGCAAACAACACCAGTAAGACCGTGATTGTCCACAACAGGTGTTTACGTAACCCCAGCTTATCGGAAATCAGCCCAAATACCGGTTGGAAGACAATCGAAAACAGTGAAATAGAGGAAAAAACAATCCCCGTTTCTGTTTTGGTCAGATGGTTAACTTCCGCCAGCCAGACCGGAAAAAACGGGAAATACGCGGACATAATGAAATAGTAAAAGAAAAAGAACAGCATAAAGTAAATAAAATTATGGCGTTCTCTTGGGGCGAGTGCAGAGAGTTTCATGGCGACTTTTCCATCTGGTTATGCCGATAAGCCGGGGGCCTGCGCCCCCGATTATTATTGGAAATGCATCGTTAACTGGTAGTGCCATTTCGTTTCAAGCAACAGCCACTGCTGCAATACGCTGGGCGTCCAGGAGTCATCGCCGCCAACGCCCATATGCCGGCCGTCAAGGGTTATCCAGACGCCGTTTTCCGGCTGCATCCGGTGCCAGTGATCGGTCTTCATTAATTGCGCGGTGCTGTAGGGCTGTACGGAGAAGTGAAAATCGCCCGCCACATGCCAGCGCCCCCAGTCCAGGGCTTGGGTGTCGCAGCGCAGTCCGTTTTCGGTCGGGAAAATGTATGGCGTGCTCATCTCCTCCAGCGGCAGTTCCCAGCCAGAGAAGCAGGCGCTGGTACGCCGATCCGGGTAGTTCTCATGCGGGCCGAATCCCAGCCATGAAACCGGTTTATTCTGATCCGGCACCTGAAAAGTCAGCCCGACGCGCGGTAGCGGCGGCAGGGTGGCGGCACGTTCGCCGTCAATGGCCAGATGCAGCTTGCCCTGCGCGTCGAAGGTTATCCGCCAGTGGCTGATAATCACCACCTCTTCCCCGCTCAGGTAGTGCCAGCAGCTGTCGATCACCACCTCATGGGCCAGACGCTGCGCGTCACACTGTATGCAGCGAGCGGTGAGGTCGTACAGGCCAGCGCTCTTCCAGCGTTCAACCCAGGCGTTGGGATCGATACGCTCCACTTCGCTTACGCCAATATCGTTATCCAACGGCGCGCGCACGAACTGGTCACGCAGCGGGGTCAATAGCTGCTCCACGCCATCCATCTGCCAGTGCGTCAACAGTCCGCTTTGACGGTCAATCACCCACTGCTGTAAGCCGCTGCGCACCGTCCAGGCGCTGTCGCTGCGTTCAAGCTCTGGCGCATCGCCTGCTGGCTGAGGCGCATGCAACACCAATGGGGCGGCGAGCGCAAACTGCTGCCAGGCAACGCGATGCCCGGCAGCGGACCAGGCGGTGGCCTGCGGCTGGATAACCTCCAGCGTCAGCCAGACCTCTTCGGCCCCGGCGGGCAACGTCAGTTCCTCCAGCAGCGTCAGCTCGCTCTGGCCTTCAGGCCGCAGTGCAAGCGTTGTGCTGCCTTTGCTAATGGTTTCACCGGCTGCCTGAACCTGCCAGTGCAGCTCCTCGTTATCCGTCGGACGGAACAGATACTCGCTGACAATGCTGATGCGCAGCGGATGTTGCGACAGCAGGGCAAACTGGAAGTATTGCTGCGCGTGTTTGGCCTCAATTAATGACGGGTGAGGGCGGCGGTCAGGGAACACCAGCCCGTTCATGCAGAACTGGCGATCGTTGGGCTTATCGCCAAAATCACCGCCGTAGGCCCAGCCGATGCTGCCGTCGTCAAAGGTTTTGCTAATCGCCTGATCGGCCCAGTCCCAGACAAAGCCGCCCTGCAGGCGTGGGTAATCACGAAACGCCTGCCAGTAGTCGGCATAGTTGCCCAGGCTGTTGCCCATGGCATGAGCGTATTCACAAAGGATTAGCGGGCGCTGCTCGCCGGGCAGACCGATCCACTTTTTAATGCCCCATTTCGGCACCGCTGGAATGAGCTGATCGTTTTCCACGCGGGCGTACATCGGGCAGATAATATCGGTGGTCGTGCTGTCCGCGCCGCCGCCTTCATACTGCACCGGGCGTGACGGATCGTTACGCTTGAGCCAGTGATACATGGCTTCGTGATTGCTGCCGCCGCCGGATTCATTGCCCAGCGACCAGATAACGATCGACGGGTGGTGGCGATTGCTTTGCACCATCCGCGTGACGCGGGCGCTCCAGGCCGGCAGCCAGGCCGGATCGTCGGAAAGACGATTCATCGGCACCATGCCGTGGGTTTCGATATTGGCCTCGTCGACCACATACAGGCCATAGCGGTTACAGAGTTCATACCAGCGCGGCGCGTTGGGATAGTGCGAGCAGCGAACGGCGTTAAAATTGTTCTGCTTCATCAGCAGAATGTCCTGCACCATATCCTCTTCTGTAACGACCTGGCCGCGCTGAGGGTGATGCTCGTGACGGTTAACGCCACGGATCAACAGCGGTTTACCGTTCAGCTTCAGCAGGCCATTGTCGATTTCAACCCGGCGAAAACCAATATCCCAGGCCTCGGCCTCGATCAGCTCATCGTCGTGCCACAGCGAGACGACGGCCCGATAGCAGTTCGGCGTTTCCGCGCTCCACAGGGCCGGACGCTCCACGGGAACGCGCATCATGGCGCGTTCCGCATAGTTGCCTCGCTCGTCAATGGCTGGCGAGCCGGGCTGCTGCTGCTGGCTGGCGACCCGCTGCGCGTCATGCCACAGCTCCACGTTGACCGTCAGTTTTTCAAGCAGCCGTTCCGGAGCAGCAACGGTGACATTCACCTCCAGCTCAGCGTCGCGATAAAGCGCATCAAGCTGCGGCGTAAGCTGAACATCGCTCAGGTGCAGCGACGGCTTATTCAGCAACCATACTGAACGGAAGATGCCGCTCATCCGCCACATATCCTGATCTTCAAGCCAGGTGCCCGCGCTCCAGCGCATCACCATAACGCAAAGGCGGTTCTCGCCCGGCTGAAGCGCGGCGCTGAGATCGAAGGCCGCAGGCAGGCGACTGTCCTGCGAGTAACCGATCCATTTGCCATTGCACCAAAGATGGAAGGCAGAATTTACACCGTCGAAGATAATCTGCGTTTCACCTTCGTCCCGCCAGCTCTCCTCCACTATAAACGTCAGCGAGTAGCAGCCGGTCGGGTTCTCTTCCGGCACGCGCGGCGGCGTGGTGTCGATGGGATAGCGCACGTTGGTATAGATTGGCGCGTCGTAACCCTCCATTTGCCAGTTCGAAGGCACGGGCGTAGGACGGCTCTCCGCCAGATCGCTTTCCAGCCAGCCGGCGTCCACCTCAAACGGGCTGCGCGCATAAGTGAATTGCCACTGGCCATCCAGCTGACGGCGGTGTGATGAGGTCTGATTTTCCCTTGCCGCGCGAAGATCGCGCCAGCTGGAGAAAGGCGCATGGGCCGGTAAACGGTTCAGGTGCGTAATGGTCTGGTTTTGCCAGTCTTCACGTGCAAGCACGTCATGAAACGAAACGCTGTGGGGGGCATGGCCGTCGTGATTGCGCATAGGTCTACCTGATAGCTAAAAGTAAATGTCATTCGCCAGACAAGATGGAGTGTGTTATCAGATATTTTGTTAGTAGCCGCAATATTGCTGAGATTGAAACTCATTGGCGATCACGAAACAGAACAGAAACAGCCATTTTTTGTCGTATTTTAGACAATAAATGTTAGCGTAAGACATTGGCGAGAGAGACCAAAGGAGAAGAAGATGCAGCGGCGTATGGCAACTCTGGAAGATGTGGCTCGTGAGGCCGGTGTATCACAACAGACGGTTTCGCGCGTGCTGAACAGGCCTGATGTGGTTTCTGAACGAACCCGTGACAAAGTCATCCACGCCATGCAGGCGTTGCACTACGTGCCTAACCGTTCGGCACAGTTGCTGGCGGGGAAATCGGCGCTGTCGATTGGGTTGATTACCGCGTCGTTAACGCTGCATGCTCCTTCGCAAATCGCCGCCGCGATAAAGAGTCACGCGGGCGCGCATCAGCTGGAGGTTGCTATCGCGATGCCGGTAACGGCCGATTACGCTTCTCTTCAGGCACGTTTGCATGAGTTTCGCGCGCAGAATATCCGTGGCGCCATCATCAATCTTCCCCTGGAAAGCAGCCTGGCGGAAAAGTTGGTCAGTGAGAACCCGGATATTAGCTGTCTGTTTTTAGATATTTCGCCGGAAACCGATGTCTGCTCGGTGCGGTTTAATCATCTGGACGGCTGCGGCGCCTGCGTCAACCATCTCTGGACGCTGGGGCATCGGGAGTTCGGTCTGCTTGCCGGGCCAGAGAGTTCCGTCTCGGCGCGAATGCGGTTGAGCAGCTGGCGCGAAGCCTTGCACCGGCTTGGGGTGAGCAACGCGGTAACGGTTTTTGGCGACTGGAGTGCGGCCAGTGGCTGGCACAAAGCCTTTGAGCTGTTGCATCAGCAGCCGCGCATTAGCGCGATCGTTGTCGCGAACGATCAAATGGCGCTCGGGGTGCTGAGCGCGCTGGCACAGCTTAATCGCACCGGCAGCAGGGCGGTTTCCGTTACCGGCTATGACGATACGGCGGACAGCCTCTATTTCCAGCCGCCGTTAACAACCGTTGCGCAGGATTTCGATAAGTTAGGGAAAAAAGCCGTTGAGCTGTTAGTTCAGAAGATGGCCGCACCGCAGATGCGCATCCGTGAGCTGCTGCCGACGCGTTTGATTGTCCGGCAGTCAACCTGGCCCTGCGGCGGAGAAAACGAGGATGAGAAGGGGGCAGTGATTGCCCAATTAAAAACGCTGGTGGAAAGGTTGTGAATTTTCCGCGTCTATTTAGCCTTGCAGCAGAAAGGCGTATTGGCCGGTTGCGGCAGTAACAAGCGCCTGCTCAGGTTACTACCTCATATAGCGTCGTGAGTAATGTCGTGATTTTATAGATTAACGTTGCACGGCGTAAACAATGCCCGCTGCCAGGCATTATTGCATAATGCTTAGTGCGCGAGGAGAGGACGTTGAAGTGATCAACTACACGGTGAATTTACGAGTCGATCTTAACTCTCGCACAACAGAATGCGGCAAGCAACGTCCATAAATTAGGGATTCGTAATCATGACCAGTATCATCAGTTATCTGACAGGTGCATTGGAAAAGTTCGCCTGAGGTGGTGTATTCATATAACTTTGCCTGTTCGGCATTAGCTATAAAGTCGATCTTTATGACAGCCTTACTTACCCAAAAGCCGGGTATTTTCTGTTTGGTTAGTAGGTTTTTGAGCATGTTGGCGTAGCGATGCACAATGTAACTTTGCAGATTATATGTGGGGGTAGTTTTAGACAGAATAAGAGGAAAAATCATTGAGGAAAGGCAATTATCCAGAGCTAACGATTTAAGCTGGCCTATAGACCAGTATCCTTTAAAGTCGTTGTTTCTGCTAACAAAGCTCCCATTAAGCGCATTCACTATACCTTTTAATTCACTTCGACGTGCCATAAGTTAATTCCTGGTTGCTGCCCATAAACATTATGTGCAACTTTAACTTTCATTAATATCTGTGCGCAAATTTTTAGGCTGATATCTCCGGGCTCTGGGGGGCTATCAGTCATTATTACCCAACGGATTTTTGTATATCCGCTTCTGCCACAAAGTGCACATCCATCATCAAACGTACAGTCAACAGTCAATTAATCCAGTCTGTTGGCACCTGCCCAAACCTTCCCATCAAGCGCAGCACACAAGTCAATAACGCAGTGCTCTCATCATTTCTATTATCGCTACGCTACCTTATAAAGGCTGCCGCACAGCCTTTATAATTTAACTGAAGCGCTTATTCCAGTGCAGCAAGGATCGCGGCTTCCATTTTCTCTGGGGTAGAGATCGGTGCAAAACGCTTAAGTGGTTTGCCGTCGCGTCCGATCAGGAACTTAGTAAAGTTCCATTTGATTCGCCCACCCAGCACGCCGGGCAATTCGGCTTTCAGGTAACGAAACACCGGGTGCGCCAGGGCGCCGTTGACCGCCACTTTCTCAAACATCGGAAAGCTCACGCCATAGTTGATGTGGCAGGTCTGCGCGATGTCGTCAGCACTGCCGGGTTCCTGCTTACCAAACTGATTGCAGGGAAAACCCAGCACCACCAGCCCTTGGGCGGCGTACCGCTTATAGAGCGATTCAAGGCCCGCGTACTGTGGCGTAAAGCCACAATGGCTGGCGGTATTGACCACGAGCACCAGCTTGCCAGCGTAGTCGGCCATAGGGATCGGCTGGCCACTCAGGCTGGTGGCGGTAAGTTGGTAAAACATGGTCATATCGACATCCTCAGAATACTCATATTGCAGATGGCTTGTGTAAGACAGGATAGTTGCCCGTCGAGCAGAATGGCATATTTTTCACATCAGCTGCTGACGCAAAGCTGCCTGTGTCAGCAGCAAGGGCAGCGATGAGCGAGACGCGGGCATAGCTGCTCTACGTCAAGGCTGCCTTACATAACGTAACGATGCCGGGAAAAGTCGAAAATCCCTACGCGTTGTATAATTCAGGCATAACGCGACAGTTGCAGGCTGTACAGCCGTTTAATCAAGCAATATTCATTAAAGGTTATGGGCGAATTAGCCGATAAACGCAGTCTACTACTTCTGACCTTGAGTTTTGCCATAGATAATTTCCCGCTCCGGCAGGTGAAATGGCACCGTAGAAACTGCGGCATCAGCCAACAACGGACCCGACCACCATGAACACTGTGATCAAACCTACTCTTTCCGCCGTTTGGTCCACAGACGCTCAGGGCATTTGCATCACCAGTCAGGAAAGCCCTGCTGGCCTTATACCCACACTGGAAGGCGTAACGCTAAGTGCATGGCTGAGGCTCGCACAGGCTGATGATGATGCGCAGATCGCGCTGCAACTGACTGCGGCGTTGGAATGCGTCACGCCTTTTCATATCGAAGTGCCAATCCGTTGTCTGGATGGCACGACACGCTGTGTGATAGTTTCAGGCCTGCCTGACTGTCCACCCAATGTTCCTTGCCTGCAATATAGCGGCTTCATTTTTGATATAACCGGGCAGCGCAAAGCCCTGGAGGAAGCGCTGCGCACGGCGGCGGAATACCGTCTGTTAATTGAAAACAGCACTGACCTGATCGCCCATTGCGACGCAGACGGCAGGTACGTTTCAATCTCGCCTTCTTACAGCAAAATGATCGGTTGGTCAGCCGATGAGATGAAAGGTCAACCGGTGGTGGATTTCCTGCACCCCGATGACCGGGCATCCGCTACGGATGCACTGGTATTCCTTTTCAACGGTGGCGTGCGGTCGGATGTGGTCGAGGTGCGTAAGCGGCATCGCGACGGTCACTACATTACGCTTGGCACCAAGGCCTGCGGCGTCAGCGACCCTTCCACCGGCAAGAACATCGGTGCCGTGCTGGTTTCGCGGGATATTACTCATGATAAAGAGCGGATCCGCAAGCTCGAAAAACTGGCCACCCGCGACACGTTAACTGGGTTGCCTAATCGGGCCTGGATCAACGACCGGGTGAGCCACATGCTTGCGCAGGAAAAAGATCTGGCCTATACCACCGTCCTGTTTATCGATTTGAACGGGTTCAAGGCGGTCAATGATTCGATGGGGCATGCAGTAGGGGATGTTTTGCTACAGCTGGTAAGCGAGCGGCTACGACGCTGTATGCGCCCTGGCGATGCGGTGGCGCGTCTGGGCGGAGATGAGTTTGTGGTAGCCGCGAAGTGTACCAACCGCAAGGCGGCATCTGCCATCGCCCGGCGCATTATTAACAGCCTGAAAGAGCCATTTGCTATCAATAGCACAGAAGTACGCATTGGGGCGTCTGTTGGCATTAGCCTCGCACGGTTCGGGGCGGCATCGGCCAACATGCTGTTTGAAAATGCCGATAAAGCGATGTACCAGGCGAAAGCACGACAGGATGGGTCATATCAGTTTTTCGAGCCTGCGGCGCAGCCGTTACGTCATTAGCATAGCGTTGGCTCTGTTCTGCGATCTCTTGTGGTGTCTGCCTGGCATAAAGCCGGCGCCTGAAAGCGAGAAGCGGAAGCACAGCTGCCCGAATGCTTGTGCCGCGCCCTGACGGGCACTGTACGTCCAACTCTCTGTTTTCAGAAAAAAACGCGATTAGTTATCGACTTCCCGGGCCGTCAAGCAGCGGATCGGCCAGTGTAGCCCTGGTTTTAGGCAGGCACTGCGGATAGTTTTGCTGAATAAACTCAATCATCTTTTCCCGCACGTGGCAGCGTAAATCAAAGGCCATGGGGGAGTTTTGTGCCGTCATCAATAATCTGATGGTCATGGTTCTGTCATCAGTATCCGTTACCTGCAGCACCTGAGTTTCCTGATCCCAGAGCTTTGTTTCACTGAGGATTTTTTCGAAATGCTGACGCAGAGGTTCTAACGGCATGGAGTAGTCAAGGTAAAGGAAAACGGTGCCTAATATTTGGGCGTTATTACGCGTCCAGTTCTGGAAGGCGTTTTCTGTAAAGTAGGTGATGGGCAGAACCAGCCGGCGCAGATCCCAGATACGCACCACCACATACGTCAGGTTTATCTCCTCAATCCAGCCCCATTCTTTTTCAACCACTACAGCATCATCAATTTTAATCGGTTGGGTGAAGGCTATCTGAATACCGGCAAACAGGTTAACGAGCGACTTTTGCAGGGCAAAGCCAATTATTATTCCGGCCACCCCGGCACCGGCCAGAATTGTGGTGCCGAATTTTCGCACGCCGGGGAAGCTGAGCAGGATCAGTGAAACACACAGCGTCACGAGCAGGACGATAGCGACCTTTTTTACATATATTATCTGCGTACGGATTTTACGGGCACGAAGATTATTAGAAAGATTAATGTCATAGCGGATAAAAAGCATATCCTGCACGACATTAGTCAAACGAATCAGGATAGAACAAAGCGAAAGTATAATGAAGGTATTAATAATCGTTGTAATAAGATCAAGATAGTGCGGGTGAATATTAATATAATTAAGCCCGACGTTGATTAACATCAGCGGGATGAAAAGAAAAATTGATCCGCGAAGATGCTTTTCAAGGGATTTAAATAATTTCCTGTCACGATTCTGCCAGTAGCGGATGAACCTGAGAATGATGAATCGCGCAACGGCCCCCGCAGCGAAAGAGAGCGTGACGAGCAATAAAGCAGGCACCCACGATGGCGCGCCAGATAACTCATCGAATAGTAATGGCATTCTTTTCCCTTATATCCAGCAACAACCACAGGCTGTCAGCGAAGTCATAAACATCCAGTAACCGCTGTCTTCACGGTTATCTGCAGCGTAAATGGTTTACGCAGATGAGTTTATGAAAAATTCTGTTAACTGACGCAGTAAACGTAAAAAAATCGGACAAAACCGATAATTCAGATGAGTTTTTTATTTAATTAATTGAAATTTATAATAATTTTTATTTATCAGCCAGTAAGCCGGGCGACCATGCCTGTATCGTATAGATCTTGAGCGGTGGCCTGACGGAAGGAGGCTCACCAGAAGCATAGCGTCAGATCGCCGCCGGATTCGATAAGCAAAACCAGCCTTCGCGATAATTCAGACGAGCGTGGCAGCCGTAGAGAAGGAAGAGCAGGTATGTCCGGGCAATACTGAAAGCGATGAAAGGGAATGATAATCAGCCGCTAGCATGTTCGGGCGTGAGCGTTCTCTGAATGTTCAGGCTTCGCTTTGCGCATAACCTGCCTGAACGCGCCGGGCGGCATACCGTACTGTCGGCTGAATGCCCGCGTAAACGTCTGCTGCGACTCAAAATCATAGCGCAGGGCGATAGTTATAATTCGCTGGTCGCCGCTGATAAGCTCATCAGCGGCGGCCTTCATCCTTTCCAGACGAATAAAAGCACCCAGGCTGATACCGGCGTAGCGCACAAAGCACCGGTTCAGATACCACTTTGAATAACCGTAGCGGGCCGCCACCTCCTGAACGGTGACTTTTCTGGTTAAGTTTTCTCTTATCCAACATACCAGCCCCGTAAAAAATACGTCGTCCGACAGCATATTGTTATTCCCGCTGGCTGCCCAGGTTTGATAAATATCGATACGAGCCTGCACGGGCAGGTACGCAATGAGGCACGGCCTGGAAACGCTTATGCGCAGAAAGCATCAGAATGTATAGGTAAAGCCGACCGTGCCCGTTGCTTCATTGCGCCGGGAAACAACAGGGCTGTCGGCTACGCGATCGCCAAGCCAGGTATAGCCCGCGCTGATAAGCGTTCCCCAGTGAGGATCAAACTGGTGGCTCCAGATCAGAGAGGTTGCAATACCGTAAAAACCGCCCGGCGCGCGGTAGCGCGTAAACCTGCTGCGCTGGCTCTGCGCCTGACTGACGCCGTACCAGGTATTCATATAGCGGGCATCGCCAAATAATGCCGCGGTTTGCAGCGCGACGGTATCGCTTTCACTCTGCACCGGCAGAAGGGTCAGGGATGCCTGATAATTGATGCCCTGATCGTCACTGAACGGCAGAACCGCTTTGCCCTCGGCGCTGAGCCATGGCGTGACCTGCCAGCCGATGGCCAGCGCTGTATTGACCGTGGGATCGATTTTGCCCATGCCCTTCAGCCTCTTACCGCCGTCACGCCAGTCTGAATTTTTGTCATCTCGTCCGAGGTTGTAGCCCAGCGTATGTTCCAGGTAGAGTCCACTGTTGCTTTGTAAATCGTAGCCAATGCCTTTTTGAGCATCCGCAAAGAAGGCACCGTGTCGGGCCTGGAAAACCGGAACCGGCTGAAGGCGGGTTTGATCCGAGCCGCTGTAGCGGGGCGCAGACTGTGCGCCGACGCCGACGGTCACGCTATTTTGGGCATCACCGCTGTCCGCGCGGGCCGTCGCTGAAGTTGTCAGGGCCAGACCGGCGATATACAGCAGTGCTTTTCTGGTTATCATCACCTTACCTCTTATGGGTTCATTCCACTTTGCCGATACACCCGTATCGACAACCCGGAGTATCCTGTGGGTGTGTCAATAAACGGCCAGGGAATTGTGAAGAAAGTGTCAAGGTGAACCATGCAAAACAAAAAAATTCTTATTATTGAGGACGACGCAGATGCGGTTGAGGTGCTTGAAGCCTATTTACGCCGCGAAAACTACGAAGTTCGCGCGGCCGGGGACGGGGTGTCGGGCCTGGAAATAGCCGGGCGCTGGCACCCTGATCTGATCCTGCTGGACGTGATGCTGCCGGGTCTTAACGGTACGGAGGTATTGGCAAAAATCAGGCGCAGCAGTGACGTTCCTGTGATTATGGTAACGGCCATCGGCGACATGCCCGATCGCATCGGCGCGCTGCGCTACGGTGCCGACGACTACGTGGTCAAGCCCTACCATCCCGGAGAGGTTGTGGCGCGCGTGCAGGCCGTGCTGCGGCGAAGTCAGCCAGCGGTTCAGCAAGAGGAGGTGCTGCGCTGGCAGGCGCTGGAGGTTCATACTTCGGCCATGACCGTAACCGTTACGCGCGGTATTGATGATCTAATCAACGTGGACGTGACCCCAACCGAGTTTTTATTACTGGTGACGATGATGCGCGCCCCGGTTCGTGCGCTCAGCCGTCAGTTTTTACTGGAGCGGTGCCTGCCTGAAAGCGACGCGCTTGAACGCGTGGTCGATACACATATCTACAACTTGCGCAAAAAACTTGAGGCGGCCGGCATGAAAGAGGTTCTTCTTAACGTACGCGGCGTCGGCTACAGGTTCCGGCAGCCATGAAAAATCCACAGCTGCAAACCCTGTGGCGTTGGATCTGCGTTCGCATTCTGACGCTTGCCATCGGTACCGTTGTCCTGATAGCGCTGTGCATGTGGCTGCGCTTTACGCTTCAGTATCTCTGGATCACCTGGCATATGCCCCACGCGATACTGCAGGAATTCCTGGTTCTGCGTGAAAACCCTAATCTTAATCCGGCGCGTTTTCATCAGATCATTGATAGCTGGTGGGGTATCGGCTATTCCGATCCCTCCATCGCCTCTTCGGACTGGATCACCGTCGGCGTCCTGGTGCTGGTGACGATTCCATTCATTGCCTGGTTCGGGCTGCGCCATGCCCGCCCGTTGTCGGCTCAGTTCAGCCAGCTCAGAGGCGCAGCTGAACAGGTAACGGAAGGTGACTTCGGTGCGCAGGCTGCGCTGACGCCGTCGGCACCAGCAGAACTGGTGCAGTTCGCACAAAACTTCAACGCCATGACGCGCCAGCTTGCGCGTTATGAAAAAGAGCTTCGCGCCTCACATGTCGCTATGGCGCATGAGCTGCGCTCCCCGCTGACCGCAGCCATGGTTCGGCTACAGGCGCTGCTTGACGGCGTGTTCAGCGCGGATGGGCGACAGCTTGCCATGATCATGGGCCAGCTGAACTGCCTGCGTAGGCTGATTGATGAACTGCAGCTGCTTTCACTGGCGGACGCCGGGCAGCTTAGCCTGGAAAGGGTTCGCTGCTGTCCGTCCGAGATCCTGCGCTATCGCCTGCAGTGGATAAAATCCCAGCTTGATGAAGCAGGCATTTATCCGGTTGCCGAACTGGCTGAAAAAACGCTGCTTAACGTCGATCCGTTTCGTCTGGGGCAGGTTTTTACCGTCCTGCTGGAAAATGCGCTGCGCTATGCGGGTTCCGGCACCAGCCTGTATCTGAGCAGCCGCAGCACAGACGGGCATTATGAGATTATTTTTCAGGACAAAGGGCCCGGCGTGCCGCCGGCGTTTCTTGAAGTCATGTTTGAGCGCTTTACGCGCGGAGAGGCCTCACGGGCACGGCATTCTGGCGGGAGCGGGCTGGGCCTTTCAATTGCACGCGCTATCTGTCAGGCGCACGGCGGAACGCTGGACGCCACGCTGCCGCCTGAGGGCGGATTAAGAATGCGGATCGTGCTGCCTCACGATGCATAACGGTTGCTGAGGGTCTTGACACTCCCTTGATGGAATGTGGCCGGGTTCTTGATAATGGCGAGGTTTAATGGCGCAAAACTCAATTGAGGAACTGCGCCATGTCAGACAACCTTCCAGGCCTGATAAAACAGGGGGCCTGGCAACTGCTGGATCTGCGACATCATAGTGTCTTACTGCTGCTCGGCCTTGTGCTGATGGCTGTTATGCTGACCGGCTGCGATCGGCAAAAACAACAAAATCCACCCGCACCGCGTCCGGTTGAATGGATGACGATCGGCCCGCGCACGGCTCCTGCTCAGCAGACGCTGACCGGTGAAGTCCGCGCGCATGATGAAACCTCCCTGAGTTTCAGGCTGGAGGGCCGCATACTGACGCGCAGTGCCGACGTCGGGAGCCGGTTCAGCCAGGGCGACACGCTAGCCGTGCTGGACAGTCCGGCGGCGCTGAACCAGGTTATCAGCGCGCAGGCTGATGTCAGCAGCAGCCGGGCCGCAGAAAAAGTGGCGCTGCTTAATCTGCATCGAATGCGTCTTCTGATGCCGTCCGGTGCTATCGCTCGTGCTCAGCTGGATACGGCCACGGCTGACTGGCAGGCGGCGCTTTCGCGCACGCAGAGCAGCGAGGCGGCGCTGAAAAATGCGAAGGAAAACCTGCGCTGGACGGCCCTTACCGCGCCTGCCAGCGGCGTGGTAACGGGCGTCAGCGCATCAGCAGGGCAGGTTGTCAGCGCCGGGGAAACGGTATTTACCGTTGCCGCTGGCAATGGCCGCGACGTCGTGTTTGACGTTGCCAGTCCTGCAATGGTATCCCGCCAGCCCGGTGCCGTTTTTCACCTTGCACTGCTGCGGGATCCGACCGTAAGCGCGCTGGGACATCTGCGCGATATCAGTCCGCAGGCCGATCCGCAAACGCGAAGCTGGCGAGTGCGGGTCACGCTGGATAATCCACCGCCCGATATGGCGATGGGCGCCAGCGTCACGGTCACGCTGCCGGCCGCAGAAACGGCAGCTGAGGCGGTTATGGTGCTTCCGGCGTCGGCCCTGACGCGCCAGGCAGGCGATCCCGCCGTATTTGTACTGGATGCGGTTAACAACCGGGTCCGTCGGAGAGCCGTGCATATCGCAGGCTATTCGGCAGATTCCGTATTTATACGCGCCGGGATCGCGCCCGGGGAGCGGGTCGTTACGGCGGGGGTCAGAAGCCTGCGTGACGGCGAGCGCGTGGCCTGGAGCAAGGAGGATCAGGATGAAGCAGAGCTTTAACCTTTCCGCCTGGGCGCTGAAGCAGCAGCAGTTAATTGCCTTCCTGATGCTGCTCATTATGGCTGCGGGCATCATAAGCTATGAGCAGCTTTCGCGGACTGAAGATCCCGCATTTACCATCAAAACGGCGGTGGTTTCTGCCCAATGGCCGGGCGCGAACCTCAGCGATACGGTCAGGCTGGTGACCGACACGCTGGAGAAAAAACTGCAGGAGATCCCCCGGCTTGACTACGTCCAGAGCGAGACGCACGCCGGGCGCAGCGTTATCTTTATAAACCTTCGCGATGATACGCCCCCTGCGCAGGTTGCCGACATCTGGTATCAGGTACGTAAAAAAATGCAGGATGCCGCCCCTTCTTTACCGCAGGGCGTGCAGGGGCCTGCCGTCAACGATGATTTTGAAGACACCTTCGGCACTATTTACGGGTTTACCGCAGAGGGTTTTTCCATGCGGGAATTAAGAGATCGGGTGGACAACATTCGCCGGGATCTGATGAGCCTGCCGGACGTGGGTAAAATTCAGCTGCTGGGCGAGCAGGAAGAGCAGCTGGTGGTGGCCTTTTCACCGCGTAAGCTGTCATCGATGGGGCTGGATTTACAGCAGGTCGCTGAGGCGCTTCGCGCGCAGAACGTGGTAGAGCCAGCGGGTACCGTGCGTACGGCCGATGACACTATAGCGCTGCGAGTCAGCGGGGCTTTCAAAAACGAAGAGAGCCTGCGCACGGTGACGCTGCGGGTAAACGGACGCTATATCCCTCTTACAGCGATTGCCGCCGTCGTGCGCAGACCTACAGAGCCGCCTGCGCCGCTTTATCGCGTCAACGGACAGCCTGCGATCGGGCTCGCCGTCTCGATGGCGCAGACCGGGAATATGCTTGCTTTCGGCCAGGCGCTGCGCGCGCGCATGGCAGGCGAGGCCGAACGGCTGCCGCATGGTATTGAGATGACGCGTATTGCCGATCAGTCCGCCGTGGTGGATGAGGCCGTCAGCGGATTTATGCACGTGCTCGTAGAGGCAGTGATCATCGTGCTGGCCGTGTCTTTTGTTTCACTGGGCCTGCGTGCCGGCCTGGTGGTGGCGGCAGCAATCCCGCTGGTGCTGGCTATGACATTTATCTGTATGCACCTTGCCGGTATTGGGCTACAGCGGATCTCGCTCGGCGCGCTGATTATCGCCCTGGGGCTGCTGGTTGACGATGCAATGATAACGGTGGAAACCATGGTGGCCAGGCTTGAAGCCGGCGATTCACGCGCCAGCGCGGCAACCTATGCGTTCACCTCTACGGCGTTTCCGATGCTGACCGGTACGCTGGTCATGATTGCCGGTTTTATTCCGGTCGGCTTTGCCGCCTCAAGCGCGGGAGAATACTGCTATACCCTGTTTGCCGTGGTGCTGATTGCGCTTATCAGCTCATGGATAGTGGCCGTGCTGTTTTCACCGTTGACCGGCAGCTGGCTGCTGCCGGGCACCCTGCAGAAACACGCCGCCGGTCCTGGTCGCCTTGGCGGGCTTTATCGCCGCCTGCTCGCCCGCGTTCTGCGATACCGGCTTCTGACGCTTGGCCTCGCGCTACTGGCGCTGCTGCTGGCAGGTGCGGGTATGACCCGGATGCAGGGCGAGTTTTTCCCGGCCTCGGATCGGCCCGAGCTTCTGGTCAGCCTGTCTTTGCCAGCGAATGCCTCTCAGGAGGCGACCCTACGTCAGACAGAGCGGCTGGAACAAGCCGTATCAGCCAGCCGCGACGTTGACCACTACTCGTCTTACGTCGGCACCGGAGCAGTGCGCTTTTATCTGCCGATGGACGTTTTACTTGATGATGAAAATACCGCTCAGCTGGTGGTGGTGGCCAAAAGCCTGGCGGCCAGAGAAAGACTGCGGCGCTATCTTGATGGCGTGCTTGCGCGGGATTTTAGCGACATCACCACGCGGGTTGCTCCTCTTGAGCTGGGGCCGCCCGTAGGCTGGCCCGTTCGCTACCGCGTCAGCGGGCCTGACTACCAGCAGGTCAGGGCGCAGGCAGAGCGACTGGCAGCAACGCTTGGCGCCTCTCCGCTGACGCGTGAGGTCAACCAGACGGCGGGCGAGCCTGAACGGGTTGTCACGCTGAAGGTGGATCAGTCGGCCGCGCGGGCAGCGGGCCTCTCTTCCGAGCTGATTGCCCGTTATCTGAACACGCTGTGGTCGGGAATGCTGATTACCACCGTGCGTGACGGGAACAGGCTGGTTGATGTCGTTCTCAAGGGCAACGATGAAGGGCGCCGTCTTGACAGCCTGTCCGGGCTGCTTCTGACAGCGCAAACGGGCGCGAAAATCCCGCTGGCGCAGGTGGCCACGCCGCAGTGGGGGCTTGAGGATCCCGTAATCTGGCGGCGTCAGCGCCTGCCGTTTATCACCGTGCAGACGGATCTTGCACCTGGCCTGCGCGCCGAAAGGGTATCGGCCGGGCTGAAGCCCGTTATTGACCGCTTCAGGGCCGGACTGCCGCTGGGTTACAGCCTCAGCGAGGACGGAGCCGTAGCCGAGTCCGACAAGGGCAACAGCTCTGTATTTGCTATTCTGCCAGTCACGCTGCTCTGTATGCTGGTGCTGCTGATGGTTCAGCTACAGCGCGTTTCCCGTATGCTTCTGGCGCTGCTGATGGCACCTTTTGGCCTGCCCGGAATCGTGCTGGCTATGCTGCCGACAGGCACGCCGATGGGCTTTGTGGCGCTGCTGGGCATCATTGCGCTTGCGGGCATGATTATCCGCAATGCGGTCATACTCATCACTGAGGCGGACAATAACCGACGCTCAGGTATGCACTATAACGCCGCCATTCAGGCCGCTGCCTCTCACCGCGCCCGCCCAATCCTTCTGACGGCCAGCGCAGCCATCCTGGGCATGATCCCCATTTCCCGCCAGATTTTTTGGGGGCCAATGGCGCTGGCGATTATCGGCGGGCTGATCGTGGCGACGCTGGTGACGCTCACCGTTTTGCCGGCGGCCCTGAGTCTGGTGATGCAGACGGAAGCGCGCCGGGCCAGCCGGAAAAATCTTCTGGCGCTGAAGCAGGATAGATAAAAGCTGGCCCTGTCCGGGCTTCTCTTTACGGACGGAGGCCAGCTTTCAGAACGGCGCTTTCCGGGAAACAGCGCTCTTCAGGGTCTGCAACTGACATCGGGTAATGCCCGAAACCCGATGGCGAATTTGGCTTATCGCAGCCTGTGCATGACGTACGCGCCACCGTTCAGGATCCTGATGCAGCTGAAGCCGGGCTTTTTGCCCGTTCGCTGTTCTTACCACTATGGCCGGGAGAAACGTCGACGACGGCATTCGCAGCGTTAGCGGGAAAGCGCAGCGTAAACCGATTGACGCCGTGCTCGCTGTTTACCTCACAGCTTCCCTGATGTAATCGCATAATGCTGCGCACGATAGACAATCCCAGCCCGCTGCTGCCCTGATGACGTGAGGTGTCAGCGCGCCAGAAACGGTCAAAAATGCGCGACTGGTACTCGGCGCTCAGCACCGGGCCATTGTTTTCCACTACCAGTTCGATGGCGTGCGGCTGCGCCTTGCTATAGACGTGGATTGTGGTGTTACGCTCGCCATAGCTCAGCGCATTCGCTATCAGATTCGCCAGCGCGCGTTGCACCAGCAGCGGGTCGGCAGACAGTTCGCCATCCAGCCTTATCTCAAGCCGCATCGCCTTTTCTTCCGCCATATTGTCAAAATAGCTCTGCAATTTCTCACCAGGCTGCGCCAGATCGATGCGCTGAATAGCTATCGACTGGCTGGCATCCTCCGCCCTGGCAAGAAACAGCATGTTGTCGATCATCCTGGCGAGACGCTCCAGCTCTTCATAATTGGAGCCTAATAACGCCTGATAATCGCTGAGGCTGCGCGTCTGGCTCAGCGCCACTTCGGTCTGGCCGATCAGCGTACCGATCGGCGTGCGCAGCTCGTGCGCCATATCCGCAGCAACCTGGCTCAGCTGTTGGTAGCCGCCTTCAAGGCGACCGAGCATTTGGTTAAAAGCAGCGATAAGCGGCTGCAGTTCAGCCTGAGCCTGATCGGGCATGCGGCGTGATAAATGACGCACATCGATCGCGTTCGCCTCGGTTGTCAGGCGGCGGAGTGGGGATAAACCGCGCCGCACCAGCCAGACGCTTATGGCTGCCACCAGTAAGGCAGCCAGGGAAGTCGCCAGGATAATTTGATTACGGTAGCCGTGCAGCGTTTGCGTGCGATTGCTCATCAGGCGACCGGTGACGATCTCAATCTGTCCGCTGCCGTCGCGCGTGGGCGTGAGTGCCGACGCCGCGATAAAAGGCGTGCCGTCGTCGCTGGCAAAGTGATGAACGGACGACAGCGTCAGCGGCTGGTCAGCGGCGACAGGCGTAATAAAGGGAAGAGGGCGCCGGCCGGGATTGACCGCAATCAGCGGTGGCTGGCCGGGAAAACGCAGCACCAGTAAAGACTCGGTGTTACCCAGCATATTGGCAAACAAACGCGGCTTCTGCTGGATAAGCGTAATGGCATCTTCATCGCGTAACAGCGTGCGGATCTGATCGATACGCGTCAGCAATGCGCCATCGTCGCGTAGCCCAATTTGTATGGCCAGCGAGTGATAAAGCGCAAGGCCGATGAACGCAAAAATGACTATCACCGTGGCGCTTAACATAAGCGACAGACGCGTCGCGAGAGAGTATTTTTTCACGGTTCTGCTTCGCAGCGATAGCCCACGCCGTGCACGGTATGGATCAACGGTTGGGCAAAGGGGCCATCAATTTTCTGCCGGAGGCGTTTAACCGCCACGTCCACCACGTTGGTGTCGCTGTCAAAATTCATATCCCACACGCGGGAAGCAATCAGGGTGCGGGTCAGCACTTCGCCAGGATGCAGCAGAAACAGATGCAGCAGGTTGAACTCTTTGTTGGTCAGGTCGATTCGCTGACCGTCGCGCTCGACGCGGCGTTTAACAATATCGAGCTGCAAATCGGCCAGCGTCAGCACATCCGGCAGCTTTTGCAGGCTGCCGCGTCGCAGCTGCGTGCGGACGCGCGCCAGCAGCTCGGCGAACGAAAAGGGCTTGACCAGATAATCATCCGCGCCCAGCTCCAGTCCTTTAATACGGTCTTCCAACGTGCCTTTGGCCGTCAGGAAGATCACCGGCGTGTGGATCTGTTTATCGAGCGCCGTCATCACCTGCCAGCCATCCATACAGGGCATCATTACGTCGAGTAAAATCAAATCGTAATGATGCTCCTGCGCGTAAAACAGGCCGTCCTGGCCGTTTTCCGCCACGTCGACGATAAACCCCGCTTCCGTCAATCCTTTGCGCATGTATTCGCGTGCCTTGACTTCATCTTCAATCACTAAAATTTTCATGCGCTTCTCCCTGTGAACCCTGTTAAGGCAGTGCGTGCTGCGCGGCTTGCTCGATCAACCGCGCAACCTCATCAGGATGCGACTGATACACCGAGTGGCTGGCACCGGCAATTTCCACCGTATGGCTGTGTGCGCGTTTGGCGTACAGACGTTCCAGATCGGGGCTGATAATTTTGTCAGCTTTCGCCACCATGTACCAGCTGGGTCGCGTTTTCCATGCCGGATGGGGAATGTTGGCGGTGAACACTGCTGCGTTGGTCGGCATCTGCGCATGGGCTTCGAAATCGGCCTGGGCGGCAGGCAGGTCGGCAGCGAAATCGCCATGATAATATTCCGGGGCAATAGAGAGGTAGCCATCGCTCGATTTTACAAACGGATGCGCGCTATTGGGGATTTTTTTGCCGTTATCGGCTTCGGTTTCGCCATTTTCCGGCACGTGCGCGGCAATATACACAAGACCAGCCACTTTATTGTCGTTGCCCACTTCACTGATAATCGCGCCGCCGTAGCTGTGGCCCACTAAAATCACCGGGCCGTTTTGCCGATCGAGAACGCGACGCGTCGCCGCCACGTCTTGCGCAAAGCTGGTCAGCGGTTCCTGCACCAGCGTCACGTTATAACCATCATGCGTCAGCCGATCGTACACCGCACGCCAGCCCGCGCCGCCGACGAAAGCGCCGTGAACCAGCACAATATTCTTGACCGGCTGCGCCTGAGCCTGCGCCGTGCCGCCTGCGATTGCCACCAGCATACTCACTGCAAGAACAACTTTTTTCAGTTTCATGATCGTGCTCCTGATTAGGAAAGTTCGTCTACAGGATAGGAAACCGGCGCTGACATCAGGGTGAGGGAGTGATGACAAAAAAATGACGCCGGAGGGAAGGGGATGTAGGTGATCTGGTACTGATTAACGGCGGAGGCAGATTCGCGCAAGGCTGAAATAGTGGTGACTTCTGACAGGCGTATGTCGCCGAAAGCCGTTGCGCTTATATAGCCTCGCGGGAAGCCGCATTTGCGGTGCGGCTCCCGTTAGCCTGCGGATAAAGACATAACGAGGTTTCTTTGTCTGCCTCCATGCGACCCTTGGCCAGGTGAGGGCGACTATCACTCAAAGCAGCCCCTTGACTTGCACACCAACGACCATCCTATAGAATTATTAATGATTCCTTTTAAAGTATATCCGTCTGATTAATTTTCATTGAAATATTTTCCGTATAACAATTACTTATTCAATACTTATCAATCACTTACATCTCATCAGAGGATAGCCAGTCATGACTGAGCCAACCGCATCCGATCAATTGAAAGATCAGGACTTTGATACTTTCAGGGCAACCGTATTACCCCATCTCGATCAACTTCTTGCAGATAATCCGCCTCCCCCAGGGCAGACTTTTGACAGGGATAAAGCGGTGCATGACATGTACGATCTGGTAAATGGCCGCTATGACATTGAATCAGCAGAACCCGCCGCCGCCGCAGAGTTGGAACTTGACTCTGCACCAAATAAGACGGGCGTTAGTGAATGCACTATGTGGGAAATTACCGTCATCTGTGACGTCCTGTCTGTTGGGCTACAGTATTGCGGCATAGCGGGAGCACCGGCTCAACGGGCGGCGGCACAGATTGCCGGTCAGTTGAATGCAGCGCAGCTAAATGGCTTGCAGCTGTTACTTCAGGCGTTCCGTAATGCGCAGGGCGCGCGCGCGACAGGTCAGGCGGTTTTCAACCTGCTCAGCGCTATCTGGAAATTGACGGGTATTCGACAATTTCTCGGCGCGCTTGAAACAAATTTCGCCTGGTATAACTGGGTCATTATGGGCACTGTTATTTCAGCGCAGCTGGCCGCGCTTTTCTTAAGCGATGGGTTAGCATTTGTGGCAGAAATAGTCATCATGGGGGCATTTCTTACGCAGCTGGGACTGGATGTGGATCATATGTGTGAAGCTTGCGCCTGGGATTGATATAAAGCTGACGATGACATGCGCGCTTTAATCAGGTGGTGATGGCCACTAAAGCGGCTTATACAGCCAATAAAACGACCGCCAGTATTAACCGGCGGTTCATCCCATTTATAGCCCGCAGGTTCAAGCCCACGATCCATACCGCTATGCACTTAACAGCACTTTACGGCTCGGCCGCCGCTAAACCTGTACGTACAGCACATATAACAAGCTCCGTGCCGATGGATTTTCCGCCAGCCCTGAGCACGGGGTTCCAATTTTTACCCATAAAGAACAATAGCCTTCGCTATCTTGTTAATTGAACTACACTAAAAAAGCCCGCCAGGCGGGTTTTTTTATGTCAACAGGCAGTAAAGAAGCTGTCTGTTTAGCTATTTTGTAGACATAAAAGCCAAAAACAGCGGGCCTTGCTGATTAATTACTTGTTTTTATAAGTATTAATGCAATGTTTTTGTTTTTTCGCTAAGCATCATCCAGGCTTAACGGAAATAGCGTTAGCTCTTATGAGCATGACCGTCGTCGCCCCGACGACGAAAAAAGGGCGAGCGGGCCACGACGGTCTCTTAATTCACTCGTTATGACGGGAAAACCAGTGACGGCAACTATAACCAACGCGAAAGAATCACTGAGTCAGGAAAGCGAGCTGCGGGCGCTGCGCGACGCGCTGCATCAGCGTCTTGACCAGCTCCTGCCCGCGGGTGGCGAACGCGACCGGGTTGGCGCGGCGATGCGTGAAGGCGCACTGGCGCCAGGCAAACGTATTCGTCCTTTGCTGCTGCTGTTGGCGGCATACGACCTGGGCTGCGACAAAAATCATCCGGGACTGCTCGATCTCGCCTGTGCGGTGGAGATGGTTCATGCCGCTTCGCTGATGCTGGACGATATTCCCTGTATGGATAACGCGGCGCTGCGGCGCGGACGGCCCACTATCCATCGTCAGTTCGGCCAGGACGTGGCGATCCTCGCGGCAGTTGCGCTGCTCAGCAACGCTTTTGGCGTGGTGGCTGGCGCCGAAGGGCTGTCGGATGCCTGTCGTGCCCAGGCCGTGGCGGAGCTTTCCGCCGCCGTGGGTCTGCAAGGGCTGGTGCAGGGACAGTTCCGCGATCTTAACGAAGGCGCGACGGCGCGCAGCGAAGAAGCGATAGCCGATACCAACGACCTGAAAACCAGCATGCTATTTAGCGCCACACTGCAAATAGCGGCGCTGGCGGCGGATGCAACGCCAGCCGTGCGCCAGAAGCTGGGCTGTTTCGCACGCGATCTGGGCCAGGCTTTTCAGCTGCTCGACGATCTGGCGGACGGCTGTAGCGGCACGGGAAAAGATATTAACAAGGACGCCGGAAAATCGACGCTGGTGGCGCTGCTGGGCGCCGAGGCGGTGCGCTCACGCCTGCACGAGCATCTGCACAGCGCCGATCAGCATCTCTCCGTCTGCCAGCACGGTCTGGCGACGCGGCGTTTTATGCATAGCTGGTTCAGCCAGCAGCTGGCGACCTTTAGCTAAGTATTCACAAACGGAGCGTGAATGAAGGACGCGAACCTTATACAGCGTAAGAACGATCATCTTGATATCGTACTCAACCCGGCTGCCGATGCCCGTAAAAGCCGCACCGGATTTGAACACTGGCACTTTGAGCACTGCGCGCTGCCCGAGCTGGATCTGGACAACATCGATCTCAGCACTACGCTGTTTGGCCGTCAGCTGCGCGCGCCGCTGCTGATCAGCTCGATGACCGGCGGCGCGGCCCGCGCCCGCGACATCAATCTTAATCTGGCTCGTACCGCGCAGACGCTGGGCCTGGCGATGGGCGTCGGCTCGCAGCGCGTGGCGCTGGAAAGCGACGTCAGCTTTGGCCTGACCAGCGAGCTGCGTGCGATAGCGCCGGATGTGCCGCTGTTGGCTAATCTTGGCGCGGCGCAGATCCACGGCCAGCGCGGGCTGGACTATGCCCGTCGCGCGGTGGATATGATCCAGGCGGATGCGCTGATCGTGCATCTTAACCCCTTGCAGGAAGCCCTACAGGAAGGCGGCGACCGCGACTGGCGCGGCGTGCTGGACGCCATCGCGCTGCTGGTGAAGCAGCTTGAGGTGCCGGTCGTGGTGAAAGAGGTCGGTGCAGGTATTTCACCCGCGGTGGCGCGCCGTCTGAGCGAGGCGGGCGTCGCGATGATTGACGTCGCGGGCGCTGGCGGCACCAGCTGGGCAGCGGTAGAGGCGGAAAGAGCGTCGCGCCCTGAAATGCGCGCCATGGCGATGGCGTTTGCCGACTGGGGCATTCCAACGGCCGACGCGCTGTGCAGCGTTCACGCCGCGCTGCCGACCCTGCCGCTGATCGCCTCCGGCGGTATCGCCAACGGTATCGACGTCGCAAAAGCGCTGGCGCTGGGCGCCGATCTGGTGGGGCAGGCGGCGGCGGTGCTCGCCAGCGCCAATGCCTCTTATGAGGCGACCGTTACGCACTTCCAGACCGTTATCGCCCAGCTCAGGATCGCCTGCTTCTGTACCGGCAGCGCCAGCCTGAGCGAACTGCGCCAGGCAAAGCTTTCCCGCAACAGGAGCGAAGCATGAGTCATTACGCCGTGGTTGCGCCGCCGCTGTACAGCCACTGGCAGGCTTTACAGGCGCTGGCGCAGGCGCTGATTGACCGGGGTCATCAGGTTACGTTTATTCATCAGGCGGAGGCGGGCGCGCTGCTCAACGATCCGCGCATCGCTTTTCAGCCCGTCGGTGAAGATTCCCATCCGCCCGGCAGCCTGGCCCGCACGCTCAGGCTGGCCGCTTCGCCTGCCGGCATGTCGCTGTTCGCGCTGATTAAAGATATGTCCCGCGCCACGGATATGCTGTGCCGCGAGCTGCCGCGCGTATTAAAGCAGCTGCGGGTCGACGGGCTGATCGTCGATCAGATGGAGGCGGCTGGCGGACTGGTAGCGGAAGGCATGGCGCTGCCTTTTGTTTCCGTCGCCTGCGCGCTGCCGGTCAACCGCGAACCGGGCATTCCGCTGCCGGTAATGTCGTTTGGCTACGGCACCGACCAGCGGGCGCAAAAGCTGTTTCGCACCAGCCAGCGCATCTATGACTGGATGATGCGCAGCCACGGCCGCGTGATTGCGCGCCACGCCGAGCGCTTTGGCCTGGTGCCGCGCACGGGGCTGCATGAATGTCTGTCGCCGCTGGCGCAGATCAGCCAGACCGTGCCCGCGCTGGATTTTCCGCGCCACGCGCTGCCGGCGCATTTTTACCAGGTCGGGCCGCTGCGTCCGACCACCACGGAACGGCGCTTCTGGCCGTTGCTCTCTTCGCGCCCCTTTGTTTTCGCCTCGCTGGGCACGTTACAGGGGCACCGCTTCCGCCTGTTCAAGACCATCGCTCGCGCCTGCCGTCGTCTGCATGTCCAGCTGCTGATCGCCCACTGCGGCGGCCTGACGCCCGGCCAGGAGGCGGAGCTGGAAGCCTGCGGCGCCTACTGGGTAACGGATTTTGCCGATCAGCTGAGCGTGTTGCAGCAGGCGCAGGCGGTGATCACTCACGGCGGCCTGAATACCGTGGCGGACGCCGTCAGCAGCTCGACGCCGATCCTGGCGGTGCCTATCGCTTTCGATCAGCCCGGCGTCGCCTCGCGCGTTGTCTGGAATGGCCTGGGCCGTCGCGTTTCCCGTTTCGCCAGCAGCAAAACGATGGCGAAACAGCTGGCCGCGCTGCTGCAGGACAAAGGCTGTCACAGCAGGATGAAAGAGGCGCAGCGCCAGCTAAGTCAGGCAGGCGGCGCGCAAAGGGCGGCGGATATCGTAGAACAGGCGCTGGGTTCGCGTTCGGAAAGGATTAAGGCGACAGGATGACGAAATGGGATGTAATTCTGGTGGGCGGCGGGCTGGCCAACGGGCTGATAGCCTTGCGGCTGCGCCAGCGGCAGCCAGGGCTGAAGGTGCTGATGCTGGAGGCGCGCGCGCGCGCGGGCGGCAATCACACCTGGTCTTTTCATCAAGATGACTTAACGCCCGCGCAGCATGAATGGCTGCGTCCGCTGGTGGCGCACCGCTGGCAGGGCTACGAGGTGCGTTTTCCTCGCTACACGCGCACGCTGCCGGGCGACTACCTTAGCGTGACGGCGGAAAGCTTTGCGCAGGCGCTGGAAACGGCGCTGGGCGAAAATCTCTTAACGTTGTGCGAGGTAAGCGACATCACGCCGCACGGCGTCACGCTGGCGGACGGCAGCACGCTGCACGCCGCCGCGGTGATTGACGGGCGCGGCTATCAGCCCAGCCCCTGGCTGACGGTAGGGCTACAGGCCTTTCTGGGACAGGAATGGCGGCTGGCGGCGCCGCACGGGCTGACGCGGCCTGTGCTGATGGATGCCACCGTGGATCAGCAGCAGAGCTACCGTTTCGTCTATACGCTGCCGCTGTCGGCAGACACGCTGCTGATCGAGGACACACACTATCAGGACAGTACGGCGCTGGACGCCAACGAGGCGCGGCAGCGGATCGCCGACTATGCGCAGGATCAGGGCTGGACGCTGCAACATCTCCAGCGCGAAGAGCAGGGCGTTCTGCCGATCACGCTCCAGGGGCAGCCACGGGCTTTCCGTCAGGAACGGGAACAGCTTTGCAGCGGTCTGCGCGCGGGCCTCTTTCATGCTACTACCGGCTACTCGCTGCCGCTGGCGGCGACGCTGGCCGACCTGATTGCCGACAATGGCAGGCCGACGCACGAGCGGCTGCATCCGCTAATCGGGCAGTTTATGGCCCGGCAGTGGCGGCGTCAGCGCTTTTTTCGCATCCTCAACCGGATGCTGTTTCTGGCCGGACGGCCGGAGCGGCGTTGGCAGGTTATGCAGCGCTTCTATCAGTTAGACGATGGGCTGATCGCCAGATTTTACGCCGGTCGTCTCAAACCTTTAGATATGGCACGGATCCTTACAGGCAAGCCCCCGGTACCGGTCGGCGAGGCGTTGCTGGCCGTGTTAAAAAAATCTCCCCGGCTGCGAGCTTTCTGATGAAAAAAACACTTGTAATTGGCGCCGGTATTGGCGGCCTGGCTTTGGCTATCCGTTTACAGGCGGCGGGCGTGCCCGTGCTGCTGCTGGAAGCGCGTGATAAGCCCGGCGGCCGCGCTTATGTTTACGAAGATCAAGGATTTACTTTTGACGCCGGGCCAACGGTGATCACCGATCCTTCGGCCATTGAGGAGCTGTTTACGCTGGCCGGACGGCGCACCGCAGACTTTATCGATATGCTGCCGGTTAAGCCTTTTTACCGCCTCTGCTGGGAGTCGGGCGAGGTGATGGATTACGACAACGATCAGCAGCAGCTGGAAGAGGCGATCGCACGGTTCAATCCTGACGATGTAGAAGGCTATCGCCGCTTTCATGCCTACTCGCGCGAGGTCTTCAAAGAAGGCTACCTTAAGCTCGGCAGCGTGCCTTTTCTCTCGGTCGGCGACATGGTTAAAGTCTCGCCACAGCTGATCCGGCTACAGGCGTGGCGCAGCGTTTACAGCATGGTGTCGAAGTTTATTAAAAACGAACATCTGCGCCAGGCGTTCTCTTTTCACTCGCTGCTGGTGGGCGGCAATCCTTTTGCGGCCTCGTCCATTTATACGCTGATCCACGCGCTGGAGCGCGAATGGGGCGTCTGGTTTGCGCGCGGCGGCACCGGCGCGATGATCCAGGGCCTGACCCGACTTTTTTGCGAGCTGGGCGGTCAACTTGAACTGAACACGCCGGTTAAAAAGCTGGAAACGGAAGGCGACCATATTACGGCGGCGATCACCGCCGACGGTCGACGGATTGAAGTCGCGGCCGTCGCTTCCAATGCCGATGTGGTGCAAACCTACGCCAAACTGCTTGGTCATCATCCTCACGGCGCTGCGCAGGCCGCCGCGCTGAAGAAAAAAAGCATGAGCAACTCGCTGTTTGTGATCTATTTTGGCCTGAACAATCCGCACAGCCAGCTGGCGCACCATACGGTCTGCTTCGGGCCGCGCTACAAAGAGCTGATTGAGGAGATTTTCCATCATGA
Organism: Erwinia wuhanensis; assembly: GCF_030484085.1. Taxonomy (NCBI): domain Bacteria; kingdom Pseudomonadati; phylum Pseudomonadota; class Gammaproteobacteria; order Enterobacterales; family Erwiniaceae; genus Erwinia; species Erwinia wuhanensis. The sequence goes on along the minus strand of NZ_JAUJUH010000001.1, from coordinate 557,904 downwards.
CAAGCTGGCGGATGACTTCTCTCTTTACCTGCACTCGCCGTGCGTAACCGATCCCTCGCTGGCGCCGCCGGGCTGCGGCAGCTTCTATGTGCTGGCGCCGGTGCCTAACTTAGGAACGGCGAACCTGGACTGGGACGTGGAGGGGCCGCGCCTGCGCGATCGCATCTTCGCCTATCTGGAGGAGCACTACATGCCAGGCCTGCGCGAGCAGCTGGTGACGCAGCGCATCTTCACACCGTTTGATTTCCGCGACCAGCTGGACGCGCATCTGGGCTCCGCCTTCTCCGTAGAGCCGCTGCTGACGCAGAGCGCCTGGTTCCGGCCGCACAATCGCGACAGCAAAATCGATAACCTCTATGTGGTCGGCGCGGGCACCCATCCCGGCGCGGGCATTCCCGGCGTGATCGCTTCTGCGAAAGTGACCGCCAGCCTGATGCTGGAGGACAGGGCACGATGAATGAGGCGCTACTCAGCCATGCCACGGAAACCATGGCGGCGGGATCGAAAAGCTTCGACACCGCCGCCAAACTGTTCGATCCGGCCACCCGGCGCAGCGCGCTGATGCTTTACGCGTGGTGCCGCCACTGCGACGACGTGATCGACGATCAGCAGCTGGGCTTTCAGGCCACCGCCGCGCAAAGCACGCCGCTGCAAAGGCTGGAAACGCTGAAGGCGTTAACGCTGCGCGCCTGCGCGGGCGAGCCGATGAGCGATCCCGCTTTCGCCGCGTTTCAGGAGGTGGCGCTGGCCCATGCCATTCCGCAGCAGCAGGCGTTCGATCATCTGGAAGGCTACGCCATGGACGTGCGTGGCGATCTTTACCCCACGCTGGACGATACGCTGCGCTACTGCTATCACGTAGCGGGCGTGGTCGGCCTGATGATGGCGCGAGTGATGGGCGTGCGTGATGAAGCGGTGCTGGATCGGGCCTGCGATCTGGGGCTGGCTTTTCAGCTGACCAATATCGCCCGCGATATCGTTGAGGACGCCGGAAACGGCCGCTGCTATCTGCCAATTAACTGGCTGGCTGAAGAAGGACTCACGCTGGAAAACTATGCGCAACCGGCCAGTCGCGACCGGCTGGCGAAAGTGGCGCAGCGGCTGGTGGCGGCGGCTGAACCTTACTATGCGTCGGCCGAGGCGGGCCTGGCCGGTTTGCCGCTGCGCTCCGCCTGGGCTATCGCCACCGCGCGCGGCGTCTATCGGGAAATTGGCGTGAAGGTCGATCGCGCCGGCAGCAAAGCCTGGGATCGCCGCCAGGGCACCAGCAAGGCGGAAAAGCTGGGCCTGCTGGCGGGCGGGGCGGTCAGGGCGCTGGCTTCTCGCGGGAAGCAGGCTGCGCCGCCTCGTTCTGCGGCCCTGTGGCAGCGTCCCGGCGGCGGCGGCGACCGTGCCGCTGGCGCAGCGTAGCCTGAAGTTTCTCTACCGACGGCGCATAGAGAAAACCGAAAGAGACGCAGCCTTCCCGGCCGCGCACCGCGTGATGCAGACGATGCGCCATATACAGGCGTTTCAGATAGCCACGGCGGGGCACGTAGCGGAAAGGCCAGCGCTGGTGCACCAGACCGTCGTGCACCATAAAATAGAGCAGGCCATAGGCGGTCATGCCTGCGCCGATCCATTGCAGCGGCCAGTAGCCGATGCTGCCCAGATAGATCAGCACGATAGAGAGCACGGCGAACACCACGGCGTACAGATCGTTTACTTCAAACCAGCCCTTGCGCGGCTCGTGGTGGGAAAGGTGCCAGCCCCAGCCCCAGCCATGCATAATATATTTGTGCGCCAGCGCCGCGATAATCTCCATCGCGGCGATAGTCGCCAGCACAATCAATGTGTTGTACAGCCACAACATAGTTTTTTCCATCCGGTATCAGGTGGGTTAAGCGTAGTTCAGCGCTATTACTCCTGCACGGCTTCTAACATCTTCACCATCGCCCGCAGATTGGCGGAGCCGCTGCCTTTGCGCCATACCAGCCAGATCGCCAGCTCGCCCATGCCGTCGCTCAGCGGCCAGGCGCTGACGCTGTCTCTGCCGGGCATACTCTCCAGCATACTTTTCGGGATCAGCGCCAGCCCGGCGCCCGCGCTGACGCAGGCCAGAATGCCGTGATAGGACTCCATCTCGAAAATCTTGCCGGGCGACGCGTTTTCACGGGCGAACCAGTTCTCGAACAGACGGCGATAGGAGCAGTTGGCGCGGAAAGCGTAAATAGTGGCGCCTGAAATTTCCCTGGCGCAGGTGACCGGCGGATGGTTCAGCGAAGAGATCAGCACCATCTCCTCGTTAAAAACCGGGATGCCTTCCAGCTGCGGATGCTTCGGCGGCCCGTCGATAAACACCGCGCTGAACTCGCCCGCCAGCAGCCCGTCGGTCATCGCGCCGGACGGCCCGGTAGAGAGATCCAGCTCTACCTCCGGCCAGGCCTGATGATAGCGGGCAATCAGCGGCGGCAGCCGCACCGCGGCGGTGCTCTCAATCGCGCCAAGGGTAAAGACGCCGGCAGGATGCTGGCTGGAAACCTGAAGGCGCGCCTCCTCAGTCAGTGCCAGGATGCGGTTGGCGTAATCCAGCAGCGTGCGGCCCGCGTCGGTAATATGCAGGCGCAGCTTTTCGCGGCTGAACAGCGTCGTGCCCAGCTCGTCCTCCAGCTGGCGCAGGCGGGTAGAAATATTAGAAGGAACGCGGTGCAGTTTACCCGCTGCCGCCGTCACGCTGCCTTCTTCCGCGATGGCGCGGAACACTTCCAGCTGGGTCAGATCCATAAACATTCTCATTTTGAGCAGGATATTTTCATTATTATTCATTTTTCAGGAAGGATGCGCAAGGCTAAGATAGCGTCACTATCACCAACCGGCCTGAGAGGCCGACGGAGGATCTTATGACGACTTCATCAGCAGTTCAGGCGGGCGCCGTATCCCGTAACCCTTTTACCGGCGACATCATTCGCCAGACGCCTTTCGCTACCGCCGCCGAGGTGGAAACCGCGCTGGCGCAGGCCCACGGCGCGTTTCAGCACTGGCGTCACAGCGAGGTGGCGGAACGCAGCCAGCTGTTGCTGAACATGGCGGCCAGCCTGCGTAAACATGCTCGCGCGCTGGCGGAAATGATGACCGACGAAATGGGCAAGCCGATTACCCAGAGCCTGGCCGAAGTGGAAAAATGCGCGCGCCTGTGTGAATGGTATGCGGAACAGGGGCCAACAATCCTGGCGCCGGAAGCCACACTGGTTGAAAACGAAAAAGCGCACGTCAACTATCTGCCGATTGGCCCGATCCTGGCCGTGATGCCGTGGAACTTCCCGGTATGGCAGGTGCTGCGCGGCGCGGTGCCGATTATTATGGCGGGCAACAGCTATCTGCTGAAACCGGCCCCAAGCATTATGGGCAGCGCGCTGCTGCTGCAATCCGTGCTGGCGGAAGCGGGCGTGCAGCAGGGACTGTTTAGCGTCCTGAATGCCGATAACGACGCCGTCGCTACTATTATCAAAGACTCACGCATCGCGGCCGTGACCCTGACCGGCAGCGTGCGCGCAGGCGCGGCTATTGCGGCGCTGGCGGGCGCGGCGGTGAAGAAAAGCGTGCTGGAGCTGGGCGGTTCCGATGCCTTTATCGTGCTGGCCGACGCCGATATCGATGCGGCGGTGAAAGGCGCGGTGGCGGGTCGCTTTATGAACGGCGGCCAGGTCTGTATGGCTGCTAAGCGGATTATCGTGGAGGAGGCCGTTTTTGCCGAGTTCCGCGACAAATTCGTGGCGGCGGTAAAAGAGCTGGTGGTGGGCGATCCGCGTGACGAGGCGACCTATATCGGCCCGATGGCCCGTTTCGATCTGCGCGACGAGCTGGATTCTCAGGTTCAGGCTACCATCGCCGAAGGCGCGGAGTGCCTGCTGGGTGGCCACGTGATGCAGGGCAAGGCGAACTTCTATGCGCCTACCGTACTGAGCAACGTCAAACCCGGCATGACCAGCTTTAAGCAGGAGCTGTTTGGCCCGGTTGCTTCGCTGATTGTGGCGAAGGACGCGGACGACGCGATTGCGCTGGCTAACGACTCCGAGTTCGGCCTGGGCGGCAGCCTGTGGAGCCGCGACGTCGCAAAAGCCCGCAAGCTTGCCGCGAAGGTGGAAACCGGCGGCATGTTTATCAATACGCCGAGCTTCTCCGACCCGCGCGTGCCGATTGGCGGCGTTAAGCACAGCGGCTACGGTCGCGAGCTGTCCCACTTTGGTATTCGGGAATTTACCAACGCGCAGACCGTCTGGGCAGAATCCTGATTGGATCCTTTGAGCAGGATGCTGAGCTGACCGTCTGCGCAGGCTCCTGATTTGACCCTTTGGGCTGCATCCTGAGCCGATCGTCTGCGCAGGCGCCTGATCTAAGGCGTTTTCCCGCTCTTAAGCCATTGCTCAACCCCTTCCGCCGGAAGGGGTTTACTGCAAAAGTAGCCCTGAATTTCATCACAGCCGAATCCGCGCAGCATCAGCAGCGTTTCCTCATCCTCCACGCCCTCCGCCAGCACAATATAGTTCAGCTCCTTAAGCATGGTTATCACGTGGCGCGCCACGATCTGGCTGCCGCCGTCGGCAGCAAGCGGCGCGATCAGCGAGCGATCCAGCTTGATGACGTCCATTGGAATGCGCTTCAGATAGTTAATATTGCTGTAGCCGCTGCCGAAATCGTCCAGTGCCAGCGTGAAGCCGCGCAGCTTGAGCTGATTCAGGCCGCGCATCGCATCCGGGCTTTCCAGCAGCTTTTCCGTTTCCAGGCACTCGATACTCAGCAAATCGCTGGAGAGGCCCGCCCGCAGCAGCATCCTTTCCAGCCAGTCGGCAAAGCCTTCACGGGCCAGATCGCTGACGCTGACGTTGACCGACACGGGCAGGTTAATGCCTTTTGCCCGCCAGAGCTTAAGCTGCGCCAGCACGCTGACGATCACCCAGTCGGTGACGCCAGCCATCAGGTTGGTTTGCTCCGCCAGCGGCAGAAACTGTAACGGCGGCAGGTTGCCGAGGCGGGGATGCTGCCAGCGCAGCAGCGCCTCCATGCCTACCGGCAGGCCGCTGTGCAACGAGATCTGCGGCTGATAAACCAGATAAAGCCCGCCTTCGCTGCGCAGCGCTTCCGCCAGATCGTGCAGCAGCAGAAAATCCAGCTTGCGGCGGTTATCGCTCTCCAGATCGAAAGCGGCGTAGGGCAGGCCCTGGCCGATAGCCTCATGCAGCGCGCTGACGCCGCGCCGCAGCGCTTCAACCGGCGGGCAGAGCGCAGGCGCAAAAGAGACTTCGCCCAGGTGAAGAGTCAGATCGATAGCAATCTCTTCGCCTATACGCGCGCGTACCTGACCCAGCTTTTCGCTTAGCTGTTTTGGCCAGCCGGACGTTTTACCGGCGGAAAGCAGCGCAAACCGGCCTTTCGACACGGTATAAAGCCGGTCATCGTCTCTGAGCTGCAGACGCGTGCGCAGCAGGGCGGCGATGTTTTGCAGCAGAGCTTCCAGCGCATACATCCCCAACGCGCGGGCGATGTCGTAGGCGCGTGCCATATCAATGCAGTCAATCAGTACCAGGCTGTAGGGCTGAATAATGCCGCCATCCTCCAGCTGCTCCAAATCACGCAGCAGGCTCTGACGATTGGGCAAAAGAGTGACAACGTCACGCAGGCTGGTGTGATACCAGGCGTCCAGCCAGGCGGTCATGATCTCCGCCAGCAGCTCCAGCAGCTTCACCTGTTCCTCAGTGAAAATATGCGGCAGCACGTCCGTAACACACAGGGTGCCGACAATGGCGCCGTCGCGCATTTTCAGCGGCGCGCCCGCGTAAAAACGGATATAGGGCGAGTCCTTGATCAGCGGGTGCGCCTTAAACCGTTCGTCCAGATGGGTGTCGGGACAGACCATGACCTCGCCGCTGGCGAGCGTGTGCCGACAGAGCGCGTCTTCAAGCGAGCTTTGCTGTAGCGAGAAATTCCGCGCCGCCTTAATGTATTGCTGGTGCTCGTTCATAATCGACACGAAGCTACCGGGAATATTCAGCAGCTCGCTGGTGAGCCGGGTGAACTTGCTGAGAATTTCATCCCGTCCCGCGTCGTCTGCTGTCAGCATCTCTAACGCCAGCTGGTAGCGGGTTTCGCCTTGAGGAGTCGGCATTCTGGTGTTCCTGAAACGATTCAAAATGGATGTATGCCGCTTTTCAGGCCAGGCTTAAGGTCTGGTCGCATACAAGCGGCTTTTTATTTTTATCTGACTTTGGTGATGCTATGTCCGATACTGCTGAAACTCTGCCGTCGCAGGAGCGCATTGTGCTCTATGACGGCGTGTGCAAACTCTGTAACGGCTGGGTCAATTTTTTGCTGCGCTATGACAGGCGCCGCACCGTACGCCTGGCCGCGGTTCAGACTGAAAAAGGCAAATCCCTGCTGAAAGCCGCCGGTATGTCGCCTGACGAAATCAATACCATTGTGCTGCTTGAACGGGGGCAGGTTTATCTGCGCGCCGACGCTATTTTCCGCGTTATGCTTGGGCTGCCGTGGCCGTGGCGAGCGCTTTCGGTACTGCGCTTCTGTCCAAAGTTCATCAGCGACCGCTGCTACAATCTGATCGCACAAAACCGTTATCGGCTGTTTGGCCGATTTAATGAGCGACAAAAACCGCCGGCGGACTATCCGGGCCGGTTTATCGACAGGTAACAAACACTACTGGCTTTCGTTGTGCGGCAGGTTATGCTGGAAAATCAACGTAGTTATTGCCTGAGGTGAAAATTGTCCGTGCGATTAAATGAATTTCAACAGCCGGTTGGTGAACCGCTTCCCGAATGGACGCCGCGCCCTTTGCCTGAACGTATGGCGCTGGCGGGGCGCTTCTGCGTGCTGGAGCCGCTGGAAAGCGCCCGTCACTATGAGGATCTGCTGGCCGCGTGGCGCAGCGCCGAAGACGATCGGGACTGGACTTATTTGCCTGCCGGCCCTTTTAACGCGGAGGAGCTTCGCGACTATCTTGCCCGGGCCGAAGCCAGCCGCGATCCGCTGCATTTCGCCGTAATCGATCGACAAAGCGGCCGCGCGGTCGGCACGCTGGCGCTGATGAGAATTGAGCCAGCGCACGGCGTGATGGAGGTGGGATACGTGACCTTTTCGCCCGCGTTGAAGCGCACGCCGCTCTCTACCGAAAGCCATTTTCTGCTGATGCGTTACGCCTTCGATCGGCTGGGCTATCGTCGATACGAATGGAAGTGCGACAGCCTCAACGCGCCTTCGCGGCGGGCAGCGGAGCGCCTCGGCTTTCGCTATGAAGGGCTGTTCCGTCAGGCCATCGTCTATAAGGGTCGCAGCCGCGATACCGCCTGGTTTTCCATTATTGATAAAGAATGGCCCGCGCTGCGCGAAGCCTTTGAGCGTTGGCTGGACGTCAGCAATTTTGACGCGGCAGGCGTGCAGCGGCATTCGCTGGCCGATTTACGCCAGCAGCGGGCATAATCCTAATTTTCTTCATATTATTAAACAAGAAGTCATTAACTTTACTAACCTTTTACAGTCTGCGCTGCCGCATTGCTTTCGGGCCGCGCGCATTTTCCCTGTTTAAGGAGCCGGTAAATGACTTCCCAGGTAACATCCCGCCATTCGACTTTTGCGGTGGCCGTCTATTCGCTGTTTCATCCTGTCCCGCTCGGCTTTTTTGTGGCGGGCTGGATCTTCGACATTATTTATCTCTACAGTACCGAAATCTTCTGGACGCAGGCGGCGAGCTGGCTGATCGCTATCGGGTTGATAATCGCGATTATTCCTCGCCTGATTAACCTTGTGCAGGTTTGGGTGGGCGTCTCTTATCCGCAGGGATCGGCGATAAAAGTGCATTTTTGGGCTTATCTTCTGGCTATTATCCTGGAAATCTTTAACGCCTTTATACACAGCCGCGACGCGTGGGCCGTGGTGCCTGCCGGCGTTATTCTCTCCACCCTGGCGGTGGTTCTGATGCTGTTCGCCAACGTGCAGCTCGCCGTGCGCGATCGCACCGCTTAAGGAGGAGTTATGAAAACGTCAACCACACTCTCACTGCTGGCCGTATCGGTTTCGCTGCTGCTCGCCGGCTGTGACGACGGCGCTAAAATCGATCCTGCAAAGCAAACCGGTGCAAATCCGGAGCTGCCGGCGGCAAAAAACTTCCTTGTCCCACCCATGAAGGTTCCGAACGGTACGCCATGGAAAGAGGGTGAAAAGCCCAAAGTCGCGGATGGCCTGAAGATAGAGAAAGTTGCGGACGGTTTTCAGCATCCGCGCCAGCTCTACACGTTGCCAAACGGCGATATCCTGGTGGTGGAAGGCAGCGCTCCGGCAGCGCCGACCAGCCAGCCGAAGCAGCTGGTGACCGGTCTGGTTCAAAAGGCCTCCGGCAAGGGCGGCGCCGGCGGCAATCGCATTACGCTGCTGCGCAGCAGCGACGGCAAAAGCTGGCAAAAATATCCTTTCCTGGAAAACCTGCGTTCGCCGTTTGGCGTGCAGCTGATCGGCGACACGCTGTATGTGGCGAATGCCGACTCGCTGATGAAATATCGGTATGAGAGCGGCGCGACGAAGATTACCGATCCCGGCACCGAGCTGACCGAGCTGCCGGGCGGGCCTATTAACCATCACTGGACCAAGTCGCTGCTGGCCAGCCCGGACGGCAGCAAACTCTATGTTGGCGTCGGCTCCAACAGTAATATCACTGAAAACGGCATCGGCGCGGAGTATCGTCGGGCCGACATCCTGGAAGTCGATGCGGCTAGCGGCGCCAGCCGGATCTACGCCAGCGGGCTGCGCAACCCCACCGGGATGCAGTGGGAGCCGCAAACCGGCAAGCTGTGGGCCATCGTTAACGAGCGCGATGAAATCGGTGCCGATCTGGTGCCGGACTACCTGACTTCGGTACAGGAAGGTGGCTTTTACGGCTGGCCTTACAGCTATTTCGGCCAGCACGTGGACGAACGCGTGCAGCCGCCGCGCCCGGATCTGGTGAAAAAAGCGATTAAGCCTGACTATGCGCTCAGCTCGCACGTGGCGCCGCTGGGACTGTGGTTCTATACCGGCACCAACCTGCCGGAGAAATACCGTGGCGGCGCTTTTGTCAGCGAGCACGGCAGCTGGAACCGCAAGCCGCTGAACGGCTATCAGGTGGTGTGGGTCGCCTTCCGCAACGGTATGCCGCAGGGTCAGCCAGAGCCGGTGGTTACCGGCTTCCTCACTGACGATCAAAAATCGGTTCGCGGCCTGCCGGTAGGCCTGACCATGGATAAACAGGGCGGCCTGATGATTGCCGACGATGCCGGAAACGTGGTCTGGCGCGTCACCGGCGCGACTGCGCCTTAACTTTATTATCAACCTCTGCCGCCGTGGTGGCGCTGTAAAAACGGCGGCGCGTCCTTTTAAATTTGTCATCACTATCAAGCCGCCCGGCATTCTGCCCGGCGGCTTTTTTTGCGCGGTTTTCCAGGGACTATTTGTGCGGGTGGTCAGACGCTGAGCAAATATCCGCTTGCGGTTAAGATATATCATAGATATATTTTCCTCCGCTATTGAGAATAATTACGGTTTACTATTACGGGCCAGCCCCCGTCAGGAGAATTATTTTGACCGAAAAAACAGGTCGCGCTCCCCGTCGCGTAAGAAATGAACTGCGTTTTCGTCCGGTAGAAGTGATTGCGAAAACTTTCGTCGCCAACAGCTTCTACCGCATTGAGTTCGGCGGCGAAGCGCTGGCCGGTTTTAATTCGGCGGGCTTCGACGATCACGTTAAGGTCTTTTTCCCGGATCCCGCCACCGGCGAGCTTTATCTGCCGCAGGTCACGGAAGAGGGCATCGTCTGGAAAGACGGCATTCGTCCGCTGGCGCGCGACTACACGCCGCTGTACTTTAACGCGCAGAAAAACAGGCTGACGCTGGATTTTTATCTGCACGAGTCGGGCGTAGCCAGCGACTGGGCCGTTACGGCGCACCCTGGCGACAGGCTGGCCATCGGCGGCCCGCGCGGCTCGCTGATCGTGCCGGAGGATTACGCTTTCCAGCTTTACGTCTGCGATGAAACGGGGCTGCCCGCGTTCAAACGACGGCTGACCTCGCTTGGCGACAGGCCGGTAAGGCTTTATGCCTTTGTCGACGCAGCGCAGGGCAAAGCCTATCTTGGCGATCCGCCAAACGTGGAAATCGTCTGGCTGGGTAGCGGCAAAATGCAGGCTGGCGTCGGATCGCTTATCGCCGACCTGGATAAGGTTGCCTTACCGACGGACGACTACTTTATCTGGCTGACGGGCGAAGGCGCGGCGGTGAAGCAGCTCAGCGACTACTTTATCGGCAAGCGCGAGCGCGACGCCGATTTCGTCCGTGCGGTGGCTTACTGGCACGATAAGTAGGGTTGTTGTATTTTTCAGGGGGCTAACTTACTATCAATCCCCTTCAAACAGGCTCGGGCAGGCGATGAAATCACAGCGCAGTTCTCAATATGACTTATCCGGCGGCCCGGCCAGCGCCGCACGGAGAAAACGGCGTGAAAAGATGCTGGACGCCAGCGACGTTCGCCTGCTGCTGCTGCACTTTATCGCGCAGGGCGCCGCACACGGCTATGAGCTAATCAAGACGATTGAAGAGCTATCCAAAGGCGAATACAGCCCCAGCCCCGGCATTATTTATCCCAACCTGACGCTGCTGGAGGAAATGGAATGCATCGAATCCCGCGATCCGCAGGCGGCGCGCAAGGCCTATAGCCTGACCCGGGAAGGAGAGCGCCAGCTGGCAGAAGGGCAGGAAACGCTGCATGATATCATTAACCGACTCAGCTCGATGGCGATCCTCGTCAATAACCGCAGCATTCCGGAAGTGGAGCGGGCCATCAACAATATGCGTATGGCGCTGAATATGCGCCTTTCCCAGTCGGCGTTGCCGCAGCAGACGCTGCACGACATCATTGATGCGCTGGATGAAGCCGCGCGTAAAATCGAGCGCAGCTGATACAGGGCCGTTTGGCTATCAACATAAATAATCACGTTTTTTTTCTAATGTTACCGGTAACTTTGCCGATATAAGTCGCTTCTGAAACAATAATCAGGTGTGGCTATGTCCGTTTTTTCCCGAATCAAAACCTCCTCGTTCTTGCTCAGCACGATCATTGCCTTCGGCACCCTACAGCTTGTCGCTGGCATCCTCTTCCTCAGCGCGTTGGATCACAATAAAGAGAGCTTCGAAACCGCCTCGACGGCCAGCGATCAGGTGACCGCGCTGACCAATGCCTGGTATGAACTTAACGCGGCGCGTGCGGACGTTAACCGCGTGGTGATCTGGCTGCAAAAAGAGGGGCCGACCAGCAGCGTAGTGGGCGGTATGGTCGCGCACGGCAAAGCGCAGCTGGCGCTGGCCGATCGCGATTTTAAAAACTACCAGAACGGGCCGGTTATTCCCGGACTCGATGCCACGCTTAACAGCAGGCTGGCGCAAAGCTACCAGGCGTACGCCGGACAGCTTAATCAGCTGATGGAAATCGCTTCACGCCGCGATTTAACCGGCCTGTTCAGCATTAACGTTGCGGGCAACCAGAAGATTATGCAGGGCGATTACGATCGCTGGCGCGCCGCCGTTGGCCAGCTGTCAAAGACCACCTCCGCTGAAAGCAAGCAGGTATTCACGCAGATGCTGTGGCTGATGGGCGCTATTTTGCTGGTGGTGCTGAGCGCTGTGATCGTGAGCTGGTCGGTGATCAAACGCGTGCTGATCCAGCCGCTGGCGCGCGCGCTGGGGCATATCAACGCTATTGAACAGGGCGATCTGACGGAGCAGATAGCGGTCGATCCGCGCGCCCGTAACGAGATGGGCCATCTGCTTTCCGGCCTGGCGGTAATGCAACAGTCGCTGGTGAAAACCGTGGGTAACGTGCGCAACGGCGCGGATACGATTTTAACCGGCGTCAGCGAAATTGCGGCGGGCAACAACGATCTCTCATCCCGTACGGAAGAGCAGGCAGCCTCGCTGGAGCAAACCGCCGCCAGCATGGAACAGATCACCGCCACGGTGAAGCAGAACGCGGACAATTCGCATCAGGCGGCGAAGCTGGCGCTTTCTGCCGCGCAAACGGCGGAGAAGGGCGGCGCTATCGTGGACGGTGTGATAAAAAGCATCTTTGGGCTGCAGGAAAGCTCTAAAAAAATCGCGGAAATCACCGGCGTAATTGAAAGCATCGCTTTCCAGACCAATATTCTGGCGCTGAACGCGGCGGTAGAAGCCGCCCGCGCTGGCGAAAACGGCCGTGGCTTTGCGGTGGTGGCGGGAGAAGTGCGCAACCTGGCGCAGCGCAGCGCCGTAGCGGCGAAAGATATCAACGCGCTGATCGCTGAATCCTCGGCCCGCGTTGACAACGGTTCCCGGCTGGCCGGACAGGCGGAAGAGTCAATGAGCGGTATCCTTAGCTCGGTACAGCAGGTACGCGATATCATGGATGAAATTTCCTCCGCCTCTGAGGAGCAGAGCCGCGGCATCAGTCAGGTCGGCATCGCGGTGTCGGAACTCGATCAGGTGACGCAGCAGAACGCCGCGCTGGTAGAGCAATCTTCTTCAGCCGCCGCCTCGCTGGAAGAGCAGGCCGCTCGCCTGAACGAAGCGGTAGCCGTGTTTCGCCTGGCCGGCAGGAAAGAGGTAGCCCGTCGTTCTGGCGTGACAGCGCTGAAATCGCCGGTGCTGGCGACCGCCTCAACGGATAACTGGGAAGCCTTCTGACCGGCGTTTAAACGTTATTAATCAAAGGCCCGATCTGTCTTCGGGCCTTTGCGTTTGCCGTCAGATCTCGCTGTAGCGAACCGCCTCAACAAACTTCGCAAAGGCGGAGGTATGCTGGCGGCGGCTGGGGTAGTACAGGTAATAGCCCGGAAAAGGCGCGCACCACTCTTCCAGCACCTTTTCCAGCTGGCCTGCCTTAACCGCTTCCTCAACGGTATCCTCAGGCACCATCGCCAGGCCAATCCCTGCCACGGCAGCTTTAATTCGGGTTTGCAGATTATTCAGCGTCAGCTGGCCGTCCACCTTCACGCGGATTTCGCGCTGCGCTTTGGCAAACTCCCAGGCATAGATACTGCCCATGGTCGGCAGGCGCATATTGATGCAGTTGTGCTGCTGCAGATCCTGTGGCGTAGCGGGCCTGCCGTAGCGAGCGAAATAAGCGGGCGAGCCCACTACAACCATCCGCCAGTCCGGCCCGATCCTGACGGCAATCATATCCTTTGCAACCTGTTCGCCCAGCCGTACGCCCGCGTCAAAACGGCCGCTGACGATATCCGTCAGGGAATTATCGGACATAATTTCGATATTCACTTCCGGCCACGCCTGTAAAAACTGTTCTACTGCGGGCCACAGGGCGAAGGTAAGGGCGTGCTCGCCCACGTTAAGGCGAATATTGCCTGACGGCCTGTCGCGCAGTTCATGCAGGGCAGCCAGCTCGTTTTCAATCTCTTCAAGGTGCGGGCCAATGGTTTTTATCAGGCGTTCGCCCGCTTCGGTAGGGGCGACGCTGCGCGTGGTTCGGGTTAACAGACGCAGCTGCAGCCGCTCCTCCAGCCCGCGTATGGCATGGCTTAAAGCGGACTGGGAAACGCCCAGCCTGGCCGCCGCGCGGGTAAAGCTTCTCTCGCGAGCGATCACCATCAGCGAGATAAGGTCGTTAAAATTTTCTTTCAGCATGGCTATCTCAGAGGTGAACAAGGCAGGGAACCAAGTGTAACCTGGCTGGGGCCGGGGTGCGACGGCTTCCTGCCATTCACCTGAGTAATTCTAAATTAAATCAAAGCACTGCAAAAAAGGCAGGCTTATCTTTACGGCAAAAGCGGGCCAGGTTTTTGAATCCGTCGCGCGTGCGGCATTTTCGCTTTATTCTGGTCATTATTGGTACTTTTCAGGCGCTTTTTTCCGCTAATCTGAATGTTGCCCCGGCGTTTTTTAATCAGAAATTTCTTATTCAGTTACCCTGTTTTTTACCTCTCTTTTTGCCCGGGAAATTCGGCGCAATCCAGAAAGTGCTCTCGATGAAAACAGAACTATCTTAATTACAAAATCGCTACAAGCTATCTCAGGTGAGCAAATAAAAGCGGCAGTGGCGCAGATATTAACCGGACATCATTTTTACAAATACTAATACTTTAAATGTAGGGCAGAAGAAAAGTCCTGGTCCGGTTCGGGTCGACCAAATCTTATATAAGCGGCTGTTATATTTTTATTGATCCCACTCAATTTTGTTAACCTTTTGTTTACTTTTTTCTGATTAAGGCTGGCCTCTATTTTACGTGTCGGATAGAGTTGTTGTGTCAGAGAAGGAGGCCGCAATGCGCCAACAGGCCCGTGATGCCTGGCTTCTTACTTTTCAGAAAAAAATATGAGACGGTAAATGTAATATTTTATTTCATCTGGTGTCTTTCTGTGTATATTGTTGCAGCCAGTATTAACCGGGGTGCTTCGCCAGATTGACGACAAATTTTAACTAAATATTAACTATTGCCTGCGTAAGCATCACCGCTTTTAGCAGCAACTATTTTGCCAGTTTTGATATTAAGAATATGCCTGTATTTACTTGCGACGGCCGATGTGATGGAGTACCGGGGCGTCATGGAATGAATACCAGGGCAAATTTGAATTCTAATAACATTACTCAGTGCGGTTAGCATTATTTTCTATGAGGTGGCGGTATGAGAGTCGGCGTATCTAACGATAACTACCCGGAGAAACGGACGATAATTGTTGATGCTGACGTGGAATATGTGAACTTCAAAAACAAGAATATTTATTCTTATATAAATCTTCTGAACATGAAGTTTCTTAAAAAAGACAAAATTTTCCTGTTTCGACCGCTGGTCGGTTCGCAGAAAAAAAACATTGATGTCTTTCACGTTTTCAACGAGATAGCAATAACCGACCGTAAATGGGTGGCGACGTTTGAAACCGAGCTGCCACGCATCCTGCCGCCTAAAAACGGCAGCAAAGAGGACAATCGCGCAAAGCTGCAACGGCTCTCTTCAGCGCTGACAGCCAATAATTGTTTAGCGCTGATCGCGCTTTCCGGCGCGGCCTATAAGATGGAAATGAAGCTGTTCAACGACAGCCCGGAGCTGTCGCGCGTGCTGCGCGACAAGATGGTGGTTATGCATCCGCCGCAAAAGCTCTATATGACCGAGCGACCGGCGCGTAATGCCGCCGACCCGGTTCATTTTGTTTTTATTGGCAAAGACTTTTATCGCAAAGGCGGCGGCGAAATCGTGCAGGCCTTCGGCGAACTGCTGGCCACCAACGCTATCCAGCCGGAACAAATCAAAGTTACGCTGATAGGCGATCTTGAGAAAACGAACAACTACGCGTTCGGCCCTTATCAGGACGATCCGGCGTTTGCCCGTGAGACGGAAGCGACCATTGCCCGCTACGATCTTTTCGAGCATCACAGCGCCATGCCGAATGATAAAGTGATGCAGCTGTTGCAAAAAGCGGATGTCGGCCTGCTGCCAACCTGGGCTGAAACCTATGGGTTTTCCGTGCTGGAGATGCAGTCCTGCGGCTGTCCGGTGATCACCACTAACGTGCGTGCGCTGCCGGAAATCAATCCGCAAGAGGCGGGTTGGTTGATTAGTCATCCGCTGAACGACGATTGCGACTATGCCATTACTTCTCGGCAAGACCGCGATGCCCTGCGTCGTAAAACGGTCGACCGCATGAAAAACATTATTGAGGATATTATTCGCCATCCTGAACAGATCCACGATAAAGCCAATGCGGCTATCGCCAGGATCCAGTCTGAGCATAACGTAGAAGCGTATCAGGCCAGGCTGAAGAAGCTTTACAGCAAATAACCTCACCACGCTTAAACAACGCCGGGAGCATGCTCAGTCTCCCGGTCTGTACAACGCCGCCTTATCCCTTTTCAGCATGCGCAATAAACAAACGCTGACGATTTCCGCGCTTTAAATGCCTGCTTTATGCACTCAGTAATGCGTATCCGGAATGCCTGCTTTATGCACTCAGTGATGCGTACCCGGAATGCCTGCTTTATGCACTCAGTTATGCCTACCTTAAATGCCTGCTTTATGCACTCAGCAACGCATACCTGAAATGCCTGCTTTATGCACTGAGTAATGCGTACCCGTTATGCCCGCTTTATGCACTCAACAACGCATAACTGAACTACCCGCTTTATGCAGACAGCAATGCGTACGCGACATAATCCTTCCGCTCCTGAATTATCACCTAAAATACATTAATTAAATGGTATTTTCTTTTTGACTGAATTTGGTTAATTTTACGTTGCGTAATTGTAATTTGAAATCAACTATCCCTGTGGTTAATTCGAGAGACGAAAATGATAAAGCTAACGAGTATTGTTATAGCAATCGTCGGTATTGCTATGCTTTACATGGGTGGGAAATTGCTGCTGTTGGGCGGGTCGCCATTCTATGTGGTGATAGCGATTGGCCTGTTGCTGACGGCTATTGCGCTGTTCAAAAATAAAAAAATTGCGCTGTCGATTTATGCAATTTTAATGTGGCTGGTGGTCGCCTGGACCATTTATGAGGTTGGTTTTGATAAGTGGCAGTGGATCCCGCGCGGCGACATTATTGGCCTGCTCGGCGTCTGGCTGGCTTTACCCTGGATTGTACGCCCGTTGTCAAAAGCGCAGGGCGCAGCTAAACCTGCCGGCTTCCATCCTTTTCTCGGCACGACAGTTATCGTTATTATCGCTCTCGTTATCGGTCTGGCTTTCTATGACCCTTATCCGCAGGCAGGCAAGCTGACCAACAAACGCACCCCGGTTGATACCGCCGTGGCGAGCAATGACTGGACGGCCTACGGCGGCACCAGCAACGGCCTGCGCTTCTCCGATCTGAAGCAGATCACTAAGGATAACGTCAGTAATCTGGAAGTGGCCTGGACCTATCACACCGGCGATCTGCGCACCGAAAAGGATGCGACGGAGTACACTTTTGAAGCCACGCCGCTGAAGGTGAACAACACCGTTTATTTCTGTACGCCGCATAATGAAGTTCACGCGCTGAATCCGGAAACCGGCGAGCTAAAGTGGAAATATCAGCCTGCGAAAGATCGTTCTTATCTGCAGCAGCACCAGACCTGTCGCGGCGTCAGCTATTATGCGCCAGAAGCGCAGCCAGCGTCAGCAGCAGAAGCGCCGGCCATGTGCCGCAAGCGCATTTTTAACGCGACGACCGACGCTAAGCTGATCGCGCTGGATGCGGACAGCGGCAAGCCATGCGCTGACTTTGGCGAAAACGGCATCGTTGATTTGCGTGCGAATATGGGCAACATTCGTCCACACGCGCTGATGCAGACCGCTGCACCGCTGGTTGCAGGTAACCTGGTGATCGTTGGTGGCTCGGTGATGGATAACGGCTTTAACAGCGGTAACCCATCCGGCGTTATTCGTGCTTATGACGTCACCAGTGGTCGCCTGGTCTGGAACTTCGATCCGGCTAATCCGCAGCAGACGCAGCCGCTGCCGGCAGGCCAGACCTATCCTCAGGACACGCCGGTTGCGTGGGCTACGCTGAGCGCCGATTTGAAAAATGGCCTGGTGTACGTGCCGTTCGGCAACGCATCGCCAGACGAGCTGGGCAATCGCCGCGACGCTAACAGCAATACAGAGAAGTTCCGCGATACCCTGGTAGCGCTGGATTTAAAAACCGGTGCCTTTAAATGGCGCTTCCAGTCATCCAAAAACGACCTGTGGGATCGTGATAATCCTTCCCAGCCTTCGCTGCTGGATATCGACTATCAGGGCAGCCGTCAGCCAGTGGTGATCCTGCCAACCAAAACCGGCAACCTGTTTGTACTGAACCGGTTGACCGGTCAGGCCGTCTATCCTGTTAATCAGGTAGATGTTTCTACTACAGGCGGCGTGCAGGGCGAGAAGTTTTCGCCGACTCAGCCCGTTTCGGCGCTGAACTTTATCCCGGATCCGCTGAAAGAGAAGTCGATGTGGGGGCTGACGCCGTTCGATCAGATGGCCTGCCGCATCGAATTTAAATCTATGCGCTATGACGGCAACCCGTGGACGCCTTCTACCGAAGCGGGCACCATTGTCTTCCCCGGCAATATCGGCGTATTTAACTGGGGCTCGGTGGCCATCGATCCGGAACGTCAAATTCTGATCGCTTCGCCGGTACGTCTGGCTTACAAGTACAACCTGATCAAGCGTACCCCGGAAACGGAAAACAAACGTCTGTTTACTAAAGACGGCACGCCATACTGGAACGAGAACTTTGAAGGGGATTACGCGATCCATATTCAGCAGTTCGCCTCCAGCCTGGGGATCCCGTGCATTGCTCCGCCTTGGGGCCGTATGGTCGGTGTCGATCTGACTACCGGTAAAACCGAATGGCTGCGCCGCGTGGGCACTACCAAAAACCTGAAAACCACCTTCCTGCCGGGCCGCTTCCCGATTGGCTTCCCGATGGGCATGGTGGCGCACGGCGGGCCGCTGACTACGGCGGGCGATCTGGTGTTCCATGGCGCAACGGCGGATAACTTCTTCCGCGCTTACGACATCAATACGGGCGAGCTGCTGTGGCAAACCGAGCTGCCGGCAGGTGGTCAGGCGACGCCAGCCACCTATATGGGCGCGGATAACAAGCAGTATGTGATTATCGCCGCAGGCGGTCACGGTTCGCTGGGCACCAAAGCAGGGGACAGCGTTGTCGCCTGGCGCCTGAAGCAATAGTGGCGTAATAAAAACACGGACGGCAGGATGCCGTCCGTTATTCATTTGTTCATAACGATGTCGACATCACCGTCACACCAGCAAAAAACCGCAGCTTTACGTCCGCTATGCCAGCAAAAAACCGCAGCTTTACGTCCGCTCCGTCAGACAAAAATCAGCTTTGCAGCAGTCAGGCTAAGGATCGCTACCATAAACATGCAGGCCGTCAGCCACTTAGTCTGTCCGGTTAGCGCTTTATACATCTCGACCCGCAACAGGTTCAGATCGTTCCTGACCTCAGCCAGCACTTCACGCGTAGCCAGTCCGAGGATATCGCTTTTGGTGGCAAAGGTCTCCATACGTTCAGCCATCACCTGCAGAGCGCTTTTGGTGGCGAAGGTGTCGGCGCGTTCAGCCAGCACCTGCAGATCGCTTTTAGTGGCAAAGGTGTCGGCGCGTTCAGTCAGCACCTGCAGATCGCTTTTAGTGGCGAAGGTATCAGCACGCGAGGCCAGCGCGTTAAAATCGTTTTTAGTAACGAAAGTTTCGGCCCGCTCGGTTAATATCGCTAAATTGAGCTTTATCTGATGCGTATCCTGTTCCAGCCGGTCAAAACGGTTAACCTGCCTGCTCATCGGCTCTCCTCCCTGTGATTTTGCCCTTGCGCGCTCGTTTTTCCTTCCCGGACACGAGCGGCGATTTCCTTAACGCAACGCGATCGTAAAACATAGCAGAACTCCTTTTTCTGTCCCGCCGCTATATTATTGCGGCGAGAGAAGAATGAAAAAGGAATTTACTGCTGCCAGGGAGTTTAACACTGGATATTCGAGATGGCTTCAGCTTTTTGCAACACTGCCATGAGATTTACATTTTTTCTGAAGCAGCTTCATATTAATGCCCAAATGCCCAAATGCCCAAATGCCCAAATGCCCAAATGCCCAAATGCCCAAACGCCCAAATGCTCAAACGCCCAAATGCTCAAATGGGCCGCACAGGAAATAACGGGCAGTCGGTATTAATGCTGCCCGTATAATAACGCTAACCCGTTAATTTAAACCTTAACGGTATTCAGCATATAGTCGGCCAGGCGCAGACTCAGCGCGGCGCCGGTCAGCGTCGGGTTCATGCAGGAGGCAGAGGGCATCACGCTGGTGCCGGCGATAAACAGGTTAGGGTGGTCGTGGCTCTGGCACTGTCTGTTAACCACGGAGTCAGCCGGATTATCGCCCATAATTGTGGTGCCCATAATATGCTGGCGATCCTGATAACCCGTATCAATTTTTGATATATCCGCATTTAGTAGCTGAGCAAATTTATCAAAATCCTTCAGGCCCTGTTCTTTTCCTGCGTGCCAGTAGTCGGTGACGCTGTAATATATTTCTGGTACAGGTATCCCTATTGCGTCCTTTTTGGTTTTGCTGGGGACGATACGATTTTCCGCCAGCGGCAGCGTTTCAAAGTCGATAGCGAAATTAAGCGAACGCGCCGACATCCTTTTTAATTCCTCATCCAGCTTTGAGCCGAGCACGCCTTTCTTAATCAGCGAGGCCGCATAGTCCGCCGTTGGCACCGTATTACGCACTTTTATTTTATAGCTGGGGAAATCCTTGCGGAAATCACCGTCGCGATTGTTGAGGTAAACCAGCAGTTCCGTTGGCCCCTGGCCCGGCCAGACATCCTCATTCATCATTACGTTCATGCTGATGCCGGTATGGCCCATCAGATTGCGACCCACCTGGTCGGAGCTGTTGGCAATGCCGTGCGGATAGCGTTCGGAAGCGGACATCAGCAGCAGCTTGGGCGACTCAATCCCGTAGGCGGCCAGCACAAAGTAGTTAGCGGTCAGGTGATGGTTGCTGCCATCGGGACGGCGATACCAGATGCCGCTGATGTTACCTTGCTCATCGGCTTCTATTTTATAAACGACCGAGTTATCCAGCAGCTTCGCGCCGTGACGCTCCGCCTCATCAATATGCATTGAGCCGTCATATTTTGCCGCGATTGGGCAAACCGGATTGCAGTTATTGTTGCCCGCGCAGGCCGGGCGCTGACCATAAGGCCGCGTGGCGCGACCGTTCGGCTCCATCACCGGATGATAGCCGCCTTTGCCCAGCAGGACGGAAAGCCGTTTAAAAAGATAGCTGGGCTCCAGCCCCTTCATCGGAAAAGGCGTGGAGCGCGGCGGCCAGGCTTCGCCGCCGTGTCCGCTCTCATCCTGGCCGTCCATGCCCGACACGCCCAGCTCTCGTTCGGCCTCGCCGTACCAGGGCTCCAGATCCTGATAGGCGATGGGCCAGTCGCGACCGCGGCCATACAGGCTTTGCAGTTTGAAATCGTTCGGGATCATGCGCCACAGCGCGGAGCCAAAATGCCAGGTGGTGCCGCCAACCACGCGCAGGTATTTGGTCGGGTATTTTACCGGGCCGGCCTGCTGTAAGTAGTCGCCATAGGTTGAAGGGACGTGGGGCAAATCGGGATAGGGTGAACCCACGCCCTGGAGTTTCATATTGGTGAGGGACATCTTAAAAGGCGAATTGCGAAAGCGCTCGACGATTTCCTGACGCTTAACGCGCGGGCCGGCTTCGACGATAATCACCGATTTTCCCGCCTTTGCCAGTTGGGTCGCGAC
Source organism: Erwinia wuhanensis (assembly GCF_030484085.1). Taxonomy (NCBI): domain Bacteria; kingdom Pseudomonadati; phylum Pseudomonadota; class Gammaproteobacteria; order Enterobacterales; family Erwiniaceae; genus Erwinia; species Erwinia wuhanensis. Next base: position 536,584 of record NZ_JAUJUH010000001.1, on the reverse strand, counting down.
CAGACCGCCCATGACGCCGGAGCCAATGACGATCACATCGGCATCGATATTTTTCATTGCTGACCTTCCATTTTAACCGTTTCGGGATTGCTGCCCCAGGAATCCGGGCCGCTGCCATAGGTCGGCACCACCAGAATGCCCTGCGTTGGCTGATACATCATGGCGTCGGCGTAGGCGATAAGTTCGCTTTTCGCACCTTCGCCGACCACGCCGGTGTACCAGCTGCCAATAATCAGCGAGGCGGTGCGGAAAAGCGGCGTATCGCTGGCCGTGGCCTGCAAAAAGTCATCAACGTGGGCAAAGCGCCGTTCGGCGAGATAATCCGCCAGCGCGGCGAAGCGGGACGGGAAATCCGCATAGTGACGCTCCAACGCGGCATAATAACGCTGGCTGAGAATGGCGCTGACCGGGCGGCTGACCAGAAAAGCGGACAGCGCGTTAAAATCGGCGGCAGCGGGCTGCGCGGCAAGCTGACGCGGAAAAAGAGTGGCGCAGCAGGCGCTGAGGGAGAGCGCGGCCATGCCTTTCAGCAGCCGGCGGCGGCCGGGATTAGTGGGCTGCATGTTGCCTCCTGTTTCGACGACGTAATACAAGGCCCGCGACGATAAGTACCACCACAAGCAGTAACCCCAGTAACGCGGCGGGACGGGTTAATTTGACCAGTAAAGGCGTATCGCCGCCTTCACGCAGCTGCTTCACCCGTTCAGGCGTAACGACTACCGCCGGATTGCCGAAGTTTTTCAGTACGTAGTTGCTGACGTCAGCAATCTGCCGATCGCTGAGGCGATTGGTAAATTCGGCATCAGGGCCGAAAGCGGGCATAGCGATATCATCCCGCCGAACGCCAAACAGGATGGCGGAAACCAGATTATCGGGCTGAGGCGCGCCGGTGGCCGTGTTGTGAAACAGGGAAGGGTAGCGATCGTTACCCTGACCCTGGGCCTGATGACAGTTGGCACAGCTGCCGCTGAAAACCTGCCAGCCGGCATCACTTTGCCCGCTCTGGCCGCGCAGCCGCTGTTCGGCATCCGAAGCCTGACCATAGCTGTCGCGCGCGCGGCCGGTGCCGCTGTTGACCGCCGGAACCTGGCGCAACCAGGCGGTAATCGCCTGGATGTCCCCATCGCTAAGATGCGCCAGACCGTGCTCAACCGCTTCCGCCATTGGCCCGGCGGCCTGGGCTTTGGCGATATGGCCGGTTTTCAGGTAGCGCGCCAGCTCGTCGTGGCTCCAGCTGCCGATGCCGGACTGCGCATCAGGCGTGATATTGGGCGCATACCAGCTACCCAGGCTGCTGCCGGAAAAGGCGCGATCGTTGTCCTGCGCCAGCAAAAAATTACGCGGCGTATGGCAGGTATCGCAGTGGGCCAGCGCGTTGACCAGATAGTCGCCGCGATTGATCTCCGGCGACTTATCCGGCTGCGGCACAAAGCGTTGGTTCTCCGCAAACAGCCAGTTCCAGACCAGCATTGACGCGCGGATGCTGAAGGGAAAAGGCAGGTGCGTCTGCTGCGCGGCGCGATCTACCGGCGCAACGCCGTGCATAAAATAGTGATACAGCGCGTGGATATCCTCGTCGCTGATTTTGTTGTAGGCGGTATAAGGCATAGCGGGATAGAGATGGCGCCCCTGTTTATCGATGCCTTCACGCACTGCCCGCGCAAACTCCGCCTCGCTGTATTCGCCGATGCCGTAACGGGTTGAAGGCGTAATATTACTGGCATAGATATCACCCAGCGGTGAGTGGATCGCATAGCCGCCCGCCATCGGCGCGCCCTGCTGTGGCGACGTGTGGCAGGCGCCGCAGTCGGCGGCCAGCGCAAGATATTTTCCCTTAGCGATAAGATCTTGATCACCCGAAGGCTGCACGGCGGCAGACGTTATCCCGGTGAAAAGGATCAGGCTCATCGCCAAAGGCAGACTTAATCGTCTCACCTGACATGCTCCTGTAAAAAGAAAAATGCTGCCGCCCTGTAGCCGGGCGGTTCGTCATCATGGACAGGGGCAAACGGCCGTGCCGCATGCCCTCAATCGGGTTAAAGCAGCTCGTAATCGTTAAAGATCAGCGGCGTTTCTCCGCCGTTGATCAGTTCTACCTGGCCTGGCTGGGTCAGGATGGCGTCGCCGCGATGCAGCCAGACTTCTTTATTGTGGTTAGGCTGACCGGGCACCGACTCCAGCAGGCGGCCTTCGGTAAAAAAGACGCGGACGCCCGGCCCGTGTTGGCTATAGAGCGTGGTGCTTTCGCCCGGTTGCAGAGTGACTTTCCAGCCCTTGACCGTTTTTTTATCCAGCACCTGCTGGAATTCGGGCAGCTCAGGCCGGGTCGCGCCGCCAAAGTTTTGCGGGCCGTTCTGTTTAATCTCAAAAGCCACCTGATGGTTCAGCGTGGTGCCGGTGTTGGTGACCTTATCGGTATCGGATTTGCCCTGATGCGCGCCGAACTTCACATTGCCGGTTTTCATCTCGGTATCTTTAGCCGGCTCGTTGGGATAGGAAATATGCACCAGGCTGCCGTTGATATGGGTGTTCACATAATCCAGGTGCTGTTCATGAAACAGCGTGGACTGGCCGGGGCGGATCATGACGCGCATCACGGTGACGTACTGATTTTCCAGGATCACGTGATGCAGCGGCTCCAGATCGGTGGCGACCACTTTTTCCGCGGCGTGTCCGGCTGGTACCGTCAGGGCGAACAGGCCCGTAGCGCACAGGGCGGAAAGGAAGGGATGTCTGCGTTTCATACTCTCTCCTGTTATGACTGCCATTCAGGCCCGTCCGGGCCCGTAGTAATTACTCTTCGACCAGCGATACCCAGTTGGCGCCTTTGCCCGTGGCATAACGGCCGTTCAGCGTCAGCGCGCCGGAGGTCGGATCGATAGAGTAGAGCGAAAGCTGGGTCGATTTTTGTCCGGACTCGATCAGAAAGCGCCCGCTGCTGTCGATAGCGAAGCCGCGCGGCTGCTGCTCGGTTTTAATGCTGGTGAGGTAAGTCAGATGCCCGTCATGGGGATCGACGGAAAAAGAGGACAGGGTGCTGCTGGTGCGCTCGGTGGAATAAAGAAAGCGACCGTCCGGCGTGATATGGATATCCGCCTGCCAGATGCGTGGCTTATGCGAAGGCGGCAGATCGTCGTCACCCGTTAGCGGTCGCGCTTCACCGCGCTGCATATCTTCTTTGGGCGAGACGGAATTTACCGTTGCAACCGGCGTCGTGGTGCCGTCGGCGTTCAGCGTCAGCTGGCTGATATTGCCCGCCATTTCGGTCAGCACGTAGAGGCTGCGCTTGCCCTGTTTGTCCACGTTGGGCGCAATAACAAAATGCCTTGGGCCGGTTGCCGCCTCGCTCTGAATATTGACGAAGGGCGGATCGTTGGGCGTTACCTTGCCGCTGGCGGCGTCAAAGTGGTATTGCAACAGCTGATCGGCACCCAGCAGCGTGACGAACAGGAAATGGTTGCCGGGATCGACCTGAATAGCGTGCGCGCGCTTGCCGGTGTGCACGACCTGTACCGGCTGCGCCTGCACCTGACCGTTGCTGTCGATGCGATTAATGCTGAACAAGTCGCCGCCGTAAGAGGCGCTCAGCAAAAAGCGCCCCTGCTTATCCAGCGAGATATAGGCCATGCTCTCCGGCAGCGGCGACTGGCTGGCCTTAACCAGCTGGCCATCGGGCTGGATATGATAAGCCACCACGCTGTAAGGCTTGCTGCGTACCGAGACATAAAGCATTTTCTTATCGGGTGAGACAACGGAAGACATCGCCTTCGCGCCCGCCGGGAAACTGCCGATCGGCACCAGCGCTTTTTTCGCTTTATCCAGCTGGTAGCCGGTAACGGTGCCGCTTTCGGCATTGGAAACATACACCAGGCTTTGCGCCTGAGCCGCGCCCGTCAGGGCTGCCAGAGAAAGCAGCACGCCTGCGTAAATTTTTTTCATTATTATTTCCTTGTAGGGTAAAAAGCCTTACCAGCGCGCGGCGAAAACTTCGCACAGTTCCGCGACGTCGCTGTCGCCGAGCGGCTGGGGTTTCACCGCTGCCTGCCGCCACAGGCGGGCGGTTTCTTCCAGCTCTTCCAGCGCGAAACAGGCGGAGAGCACCGAACGGCCCCAGACGACCGGGCCAAGCCGTTCCAGCATCACGCCGCGCACTTCGCAGGCGAGTTGAGCCACCTGTTCCGCCACCTGCGGCGCGCCGGGACGGCAGTAGCGGATCAGCGGAATGCGGCCGACCTTCATCACCTGGTAAGGCGTGATCGGCGGCAGAATGCATTCCGGCTGCCAGACCCCTTCCAGCGTCAGCCCGACCAGGTTAGTGGAATGCGTATGCACCACGCCCTGCACCTCCGGGTTACGGTCGTAAACCTGACGGTGCAGCAGCAGCGTTTTCGAAGGCTTATCGCCCGACAGCCATTCGCCTTCACGACTGACCTTAGCGATCTGCTGCGGCACCAGGCGACCCAGGCAGGCATCGGTAGGGGTGATCAGCCAGCCATCTTCCAGACGAGCGCTAATATTTCCTGCGGTGCCGACGGTATAGCCGCGCTCGTAAAGGCTTCTGCCTGCCTGGCAGATCTCTTCGCGCAGCTGCTGTTCAGTAGTCATTGCTTCTCTCCGCATCCGGGTTAAATTTTGTGATCGGCCGTCATTACCTTACCGGCCGTTTCGTCTTTTTTTATCGCCAGCGGCTCCACTTTGCCCATGATGAACATAAAGTTAAGCGCGCCGAACAGGCAGATACCGCCCGCCACCAGCAGCGGCACCACGAAAGAGCCGTGGCTGAGGGTCAGCATCAGTCCGGTAAAGGAGGCGGTGACGATCCCGGCCAGATTGCCGGCAAAGTTTTGAATGCCGCCCAGGGTGCCGACATAGCCCGCGCTGGGCGCGACGTCGGCGGGCAGGGTCCAGATATTGGCGGCGGTAAAGGCCAGGCCTGCGTAGGTCAGTGAGAACAGCGTCAGGATCACCGGGATACTGTTGGTGAAAGCGGCGAAGGCGATCACCGAAGAAAGCAGCATGCCGCCAATCAGGCAGGATTTACGGGCGGTGGTCAGCGAAAAGCCCCGGCGATAGAGCCAGTCAGAGGTCAGGCCGCCCAGCAGGCTGCCGGGGATGCCCATCAGCGCCGGGATCGCGCCCAGCGTGCCCAGCTCCTTCAGCGAAAAGCCATGCGCCATGGTCAGGTAGGTCGGAAACCAGGTGACGAAGAAGTAGGTAGCAAAGTTCATGCAGAAGAAACCGATCATCATTCCCCAGACGGTGCGGTAGCGGAACAGACCGGCGATATGCACTTTTTCGTTTTTCCCCAGCGTCTGTACGCTGCGGTCGGCCAGCAGATTCTGGCGCTCCTGCTCCTTCAGGCCTTTCATCTCCTCCGGTTCACGGTAGAAAACCAGCCAGATAGCTACCCAGATCAGCCCCAGCGCGCCGGTGACGATAAACGAGGTTTCCCAGTCCCAGGTGCTGATCAGCCAGGCGACCAGCGGCAGGGCGATGGCGCTGCCCGCGCGCGGGCCAGCATCGAAGATACCGCTGGCGGTGGCGCGCTCCTTTTTGGCGAACCAGGAGTAAACCACCTTGGCGCAGCCCGGATAGCCGCCCGATTCGCCCAGGCCCAGCATCAGACGCGAGGCGAAAATGGAGGTAAAGCCGCGGCCAAAAGCGGTAAACACGGTAAACAGCGACCACCAGCCTACGGCGATAGCCAGGCCGGTGCGCGCGCCCAGGCGGTCAATCAGTCGACCAGCCGGGATCTGCATCAGCGCATAGGTCCAGAAAAAAGCGCCAAGGATCAGCCCCATGCTGGTGTCGTCCAGCCCGAGATCTTTTTTGATATGTGGGGCGGCGATGGCTAAATTAATGCGATCTATGTAGTTGATGGCGATGGCGAAAAAGCAGAACGCGATCATCAGCCAGCGGATCCGCGGGTATCTACGCATGGTGAATTCCTTTATGATTTCGGGGCCGTAATGAACGAGCGCGCCCGCCTGAATGTTATGGTTAAGTAAAGTTCTTTCAGTATTTGATAATATGATGTTAAAAGTAAGCGATTACAAAATTCAGTCAAGCAAAAAGTAAGCGCTTTCAAATAGAGGTATTGGTTGTCTGTAAATTTTGTGGGCAACGTCACTAATTTCGCTCTGGAGTCTGAAGATGTCCGATAAGCCATCGCCATCCGCCCGCGTTTCGCTGGACGATGTCGCCCTGCGTGCGGGGGTATCCACCGCTACCGTTTCACGAGTGCTGAACGGCAGCGCCTCCGTCCGTCCGTCGCGCCGGGAGGCGGTTGAGCGCGCCTGCGAAGAGCTGGGCTATGTCATTAACCGCGCCGCCCGCACGCTGGCTTCTCGCCGCAGCATGACCATTGGTGCGGTAGTGCCGACGCTGGCGACGGAAACCTTTTCCCGGCCGCTGGCGGCTTTCCAGCAGCAGATCCACCAGTCCGGCTATACCATGTTGCTGGCCAGCTCCGATTTCGATCCCGATACCGAGCTGAAAGAGGTCAACAAGCTGGTGGAATACGGCATCGATGCGCTGATGCTGGTGGGCAACAGCCACCACCCGCGCCTGTGGGAGCGCATCGCTCAACAGAATATTCCCTGTATCCAGACCTTTTCCGTGGACGCGCGCTATCCCAGCGTGGGCTACGACAACGAGCTGGCGGCAGGCGAGCTGACCGCGCACCTGCTGGCGCTGGGGCATAAAGTCTTTGCCGTGATCGTCGGGACGCCGCCGTCCAACGATCGCGTTTCCGATCGTATTACCGGCACGCGGCAGGCGCTGGCAGCGGCGGGGCTGACGCTGGACGAGGCCAATCTGATCAACAGTGCCTTTACCATGAACGAAGCGCGCGAGGCGATGTTCCGCCTGCTGGACGGGCCAAATCCGCCGACGGCGGTGATCTGCGGTAACGATCTGCTGGCCTTTGGCGCGATGCGGGCGGCCAGCGAGCGCTATCTGCGCATCCCGAACGATATTTCGATTACCGGCTTCAATGACTATGAATATGCCGAGCATCTGGAGCATCCGCTGACCACCATGCGCGTGGAGCTGGATCGCATCGGTGAGGTCGCGGCAGACTATCTGCTCGCCACGCTGAATGGCGAAACCGCGCCCGTGCAGACCCTGCTTAAACCCGAGCTGATCGTGCGCGGCAGCACCGGCTCCGCACCGCGCGCCGCCAAAGGCTAAACCGTGCGCCGCTTAGTTCCGCGCCGTCGGTGCGCAGGCCGAAAAAGTCTGCCAGGCGCCGCTCAGCCTCGTGCCGTTAGTGCGTAGACCGCTAAAGACTGCCAGGCGCCGCTTAGTTCCGCGCCGTCAGCCCGTAGTCCGCAAAGGCCTGCATTGCCTCTTTTTCTCGTAAAAAATTGAGCAGGGCGGCGGCGGCCTCTGGCCTGGCCGCCCGGTTAAAAACGCCGCCGGAAAAGGAGAGCACCTTCTGCGCACCCGGCGGCAGCGGGCCAATGACCTTGATCCCTTTCACCATCAGCAGCTCGCTGATTTGCTGAACGGCGATATCCGCCGTGCCCTCCAGCAGCTGCGCGGCGGTAAAACCTTCTGCGATAGTGGTGGCGCGCGCGTTGATCGCCTCTTCAATCCCTAATTGTTTTAACAGCGCCTGAAAATAGATGCCGCTTGCGCCGCCCAGCGAATAAGCCACCGATTTCGCCGCCAGCAGCGCCCGGGTAAACGACGCCACGCTGCTGATATCGGGCGCAACGGCATCGGGCAGCATCGCCAGGCCAAGCGGCGAATCCACCAGCTCCACCCGGCTGTCGGCCGCCACCACGCGCTGGTCGATAAGCCTGTCCATCGCCTCTTTGGTCACGATGACCGCGTCCGCCGTTGCGCCGTCGGCAATATTTTTTTCAATAACCGAGGTTGGCTTCCAGTCAATAGTCAGCGGGTCGCCGTGGCTACGCAGCCAGGCCTGTTCCACGGCGGCGAAGGGCGCGCGAATAGCCAGCACGCTGAAAAGACGAAGTGTTCCGTTGCTCATAACCTGTTCCTTAGCCTGTTTTACGCAGATAGCTGCTGTCCAGCTCGCCGGGCGTGCGAACGCCGATCAGCGCCAGATCGCGATCAATTTCATCACGCAGAATATGCATGGCGTGCTCCACGCCCGCCTGGCCGCCGATGACGGCGCCGTAAAGGAACGGTCTGCCCAGGAAGACAAAATCCGCGCCCAGCGCCATCGCTTTCATTACGTCGGTGCCGCGCCGGATCCCGCTGTCGATAATGACCTTCATCGCGCCTTTTTTCGCCGCAATCTCCGGCAGAGTCAGCAGCGGCGGCACGGTATGATCCAGCTGGCGACCGCCGTGATTGGACAGGATCACCGCATCCGCGCCCAGATCGCGGGCGATAAAGGCGTCTTCCGGCGACATCAAACCTTTGATTACCAGGTTGCCGCGCCATTTTTTGCGTATTGCCTCGACGTTTTTCCAGTTGAGTTTGTCGCGGGCGTGTGTATTGCGTACCTTGCTGGACATCATCGGCGGCCCGCGCTCGGCATCGGTATTTTCAAAATGCGGCGCGCCGTGGCGCAGAAAGGTTTGCGCAACCGTGCCCAGCAGCCAGCGTGGGTTCATGGCGCTTTGCAGCGCGACCTTCGGCGTAATTTTAATCGGCATACTGAAGCCGCTGCGCGTGTTGTGCTCGCGATTGCCCAGCATCGGCGTATCGCCGGTGACCACCAGTGTCTGGTAGCCCGCCGCGGCCACGCGATCCAGCAGCCTGTCGATACGCGGCTGATCGCCCGCCAGATAGGCCTGAAACCAGGCGTCCGGATTGGCGGCGTGGACATCCTCCAGTTTGATTAGCGACGAGGCGCTAAGGATCATCGGCACGTTCATTGCCCTGGCCGCTTTCGCCAGCGCAATATCCGCCTGGTAAGCGACAAAAGAGGCGCCGCCAAGGGGCGCAACGCCGAAAGGATGGTGGTAGGTGTGGCCAAACAGGGTGGTGCGCTGATCGCGGCCGGAGACATCACGGAACATGCGCGGCACAAAAGTGTATTGACGGTAGGCCTCGAAATTACCGGCAATGCCACGGCCCGTTTCGACACCGCCCGCCACGTATTGATAAATCATATCCGGCAGGCGGCGCCGGGCGTGTCGTTCAAAATCATCCAGCGCCAGCAAATCGCGAAAATGACGGGGCACCTTCTTCAGCGCCGGATTGCCGACGGTAGGCGCCGCACCTGGCGGGACGATGGCGGCAGAAGGAGTATTAGCAGATGAAGTCATAAGCGTTCTCGGCTCCAGGGGTTAGACGCACAGCGTCATAAACGGATAAAGACAATTTATTTTGTAAGCGCTTTCAATTCTGGCTAATCATCTCTAACATTTCAATAACAGTCTGGCTGCATCATCGCCGATTTATGTGACGGAGTTCACTTTACAGCGACATTTGTAAGCCCTTACATTAAGTCATCGCCGTGCGCTCGGCCGACGCCTTCCAGGAGAAGCTCATGAACAGAATTGTTTTACTGCACGCCACGCCGGTAGCGATGGCGCCTATTCATACCGCATTCAGCGAGGTCTGGCCGGAGGCGGAAACGGTCAACCTGCTTGATGACGGGCTTTCTCTCGATCGCGCCAGAGAAAGTGAGCTTTCCGTCGGGATGATCGACCGCTTTGTGCAGCTGGGAAAATATGGCTTTGCCCAGCAGGCGCAGGGCATTTTAATTACCTGTTCCGCGTTTGGCCCGGCCATCGACCGTTTAAGCGAAGAACTGCCGGTGCCGGTGCATAAACCGAATGAAGCAATGTTTATGGAGGCGGTGGCGCAGGGTAACCATATCGGCATGCTGGCGACTTTTGGCCCGGCGGTGAAAACCATGACCGAGGAATTCGATGACTACGTGGCGCAGCAGGGCTCGAAAGCGAAGCTGACCACGGTGCTGGTGGAGGACGCCATCGATCTGCTGAAAAGAGGCGATGCGGAGAGTCATAACCGCCTGGTGGCGGCGCGGGCGAAAGAGCTGGCGCACTGCGACGTGATTATGCTGGCGCATTTTTCTACTTCCCGCGCGGCCGAGAGCGTGCGTCAGCAGGTCACGATCCCGGTGCTGACCGCACCGCACGCCGCCGTTAAACGCATGAAGGCCAGCGTACTTGCTGCGGCTAAGGGGTAAAGGATGCTAATTGGCGTAATTGCAGATGATTTTACCGGCGCCAGCGATATCGCGGTGACGCTGGCGAAAGGCCTGGTCGGCGAGGGCGGACTTAACACCACGCAGTATTCCGGCGTACCGACGATGCCCGCCGACGCGGATGTAGAAGCGGGCGTGGTGGCGTTAAAAAGCCGCTCCGTTGCCGCCAGCGAGGCCGTGGAGCAGTCGCTGGCGGCCTGCCGCTGGCTGCTGGATCAGGGCTGCGAACAGATCGTTTTCAAATATTGCTCTACTTTCGATTCTACGGATAGCGGCAACATCGGGCCGGTAACGGACGCGCTGGCGGCGCTGCTGGAAGTCCGCAGCGTGATAATGTGCCCGGCTTTCCCGGCGCTGGGACGTACGGTTTATCAGGGGCATCTTTTTGTACAGGATAAGCTGCTGAACGAGTCCGGCATGGAGCATCATCCGCTGACGCCGATGACGGATGCGGATCTGCGGCGCGTGCTGCGGCGGCAAAGCGCCAACCCGGTTGCACATATTGCGTGGCAGACCGTAGTGCAGGGCAGCCAGGTTTTACAGCAGGCCATCAACGAGTCGCAGACGCGCACCCTACTGATTGTGGACGCGATTAGCGAGCACGATCTGACTACCCTCGGCCGCGCCTGCCAGGGCGCGAAACTCGTTACGGGCGGATCGGGGATTGCGCTGGCCTTGCCGCATAATTTCATCGCTCAGGGGCGGGCAAAAGGGAAACAGGCGCAGGCTCCCCTTATCGACGGGCCGGAAGCTATCCTGGTCGGCAGCTGTTCCGGCGCGACGCGTTTACAGATAGCCGAACATCAGAAAAACCATCCTGTAATGATGATTGAGGTCAAAGACGTGCTGAGCGGCGAAACGGGACCGGCGCAGCTGGTGGCCTTTATCACCGAGCATCAGGGCCGCGCGCCGTTGGTCTATTCCTCCGGCGATCCCGAGGCCGTAAAACGCGTGCAGGAGCAGTATGGTCGCGAGCGGGTAGCGGCCGCGCTGGACAGCCTGTTCGGCGAAACCGCGCAGCAGCTGGTGGCGGCCGGCACGCGACGGATTGTGGTCGGCGGCGGCGAGACGTCCGGGGCGGTGGTCAGTGCATTAGGGCTGGGCGCGCTGACTATCGGCGCAGAAATAGATACCGGCGTTCCGTCGATGGTGTCGCGCGGCAGGCAGCCTGTAGCGCTGGCGCTGAAGTCGGGTAATTTTGGCGGCAGAGACTTCTTTGCCCGAGCCGTCGATGCGCTGCGGGGCGATGATTAGAGACAGATTTGCTATGTAAATATTGGCAGATGATTCTGGCGCTGGCGAAGAGGCCGATGGCGATATCTGTACGGGGGCCGTAGCTGGCCTAATCAGCGGTCGCCACGCACAAAAAAGCCGCCCGCAGGCGGCCATTATATCAGCTGTGACTATTACAGCGTGCCGGTACCGCCGTCGGAGCACCAGACCTGGCCGGACGTATAGCTGGTTTCCGTTGAGGCCAGCGTCACGTAAAGCGGGGCGATCTCCGCAGGCTGTCCCGGACGGCCCAGCGGCGCGCTGCCGCCAAACTGCTTCACTTTTTCCTGCGGCTGACCGCCGCTGGACTGCAACGGCGTCCAGTATGGACCAGGCGCAACCGCATTAACGCGGATGCCTTCTTCGCCCAGCTGCTGCGCCAGCGCTTTGGTAAAGGCGGCGATAGAAGCTTTGGTCTGCGCATAGTCCAGCAGGATAGCGCTTGGGCTATAGGCCTGCACGGAAGAGGTGTTAATAATGGCGCCACCGCGTGGAATATGATCCACCGCCGCTTTGGTGATCCAGAACATGGCGTAGACGTTGGTTTTGAACGTCGCATCAAAATCTTCGGTGCTCAGCGTGCGGATAGACTCGTTATACTGCTGGCGTCCGGCATTGTTCACCAGAATATCCAGGCCGCCCAGCTGGCTTACCGCGTCGCTGACCAGCTTTTTACAAAACTCTTCGGAACGAATATCGCCCGGCAGTGCAACCGCTTTACGGCCTTCCGCCTCGATAAGCTTAATCACTTCCGCCGCGTCGGATTCTTCTTCCGGCAGGTAACCGATGGCCACGTCTGCGCCTTCACGGGCATAGGCAATAGCAACGGCACGACCGATACCGGAATCACCGCCGGTAATAAGCGCTTTACGTCCCTGCAAACGGCCAGAGCCGCGATAGGTTTTTTCACCGTGATCGGGTTGTGGGATCATTTTGCTGGCAAGGCCTGGCGCCTGCTGAGGCTGTTCCGGGAATGGCGGGGTCGGATAGTCAACGGTCAGCAAGGACTTTTTAGTTTGTTCGCTCATGATGTACTCCTTCATCGGTGTTGATTCGAAAACATAAGCCTGGCACAAACGTGATGGTTGTCACGTTCAGCTGCAAAAATAATGGTAAAGGCGCGCGATTTTCGGGTTTGATTAAGAGGGTTTACGACAGTAAGTCATCTTTTTTGGTAAGGCATGATGTTGTATGAATTAAAAACAAAATTTTATTTTTAATTGCATTGAAATCTGCGCGGATGGGTTGTCAGGCCCGTTGTCAGAAGTACGCCTGCTGTCAAATGAGAGGATTATCCTTTAATAAAATTTATCATTGTATGTTTAATTTTACTTCATCTCCTCAGCTGAATATTGGAGTAAAGTAGGTGAATTCAGGTGCGTTTATTTTTCCTTTGATTTTTACAAATATCGCAGGGAAACCGAATGCTTTATCCTGCCATTTGCCATCATTAAGATTACGGTCGCTGTTGCGCTAATGCGGCTGGTATTTTTTCTGACCAATCTACAGCGGCCGGTAAAGCTACGGAGGATTATCCTTGCAGCTACGCCTTCCGTGCTGGTGGTTACTATTTTTATTTTATTACACGCCAGGGGTCAATCTAATATTATATTTTACTGAACAATGTTAGCTGTGGCGGGTGAGTTTTTTTGTAGGATGGTAATTTTTTAATTTGATGTGCATATATATTATTTCATCGTGCTGAATATAAAATTACCGATAGCGTCGCTGGATATTCGGAATCATTGGCTATAGTTGTGCTGAGTTTTCAAAATTAAAGTATTTACATGCAGGCAAGAGCAGGGTGCAATATGTAACGCCAACGGTGAATGGCCCATCCAACGCCAGCCATCGGGCCAGCGTCAATAACCCGTGCAACGAAAACGAATAAGCCACTGGCAGCAGTCTGCCCAATAAAAACGCACAGGCCAATGAAAATACTCCGCTCAGCGTCAGTCTGTTCAATGGTAACAGGCAAGCCAGCGACGCTGCGGCCAGTGTCCCTGAAATGCTCTGACGACCTGTGGCGCAGCGTAAGCTGATGACCTGCCCAAAAATGAAATTGCCGATATAAGCGCCAAAAAGCGAGCAAAACCAGCACGACCTGTGCTTCTTTTGCTGCTAAAAACCATGCCTGTTTTTTTGACTACGGGGTACAACCGGGCCGGGTGCTTCACGCCAGTCCGGGTTTTCACCCGACATAATCGCGCCACGCTGTTGTTTAGTCGGTTTCGCCAGTGGTGAAGGCATAGTCGGTGCAGACGAGGGGTTTACCCCGTCAGGATTTAAGTTTTCGATGGCGCAGCCAGAAATAAAAAGAGTAACCAGTGTCAACGATATTAATAGCTTTCTCATTTACCATTCCCTGTTTAATTTTACGCTTTGTCATCAGTGACGATTACAGAAATATCGGCCTGAGCCAGTCCTTCGCTTATGCCTTCCGCCATTTTGCGCTCGATCGCCTGGCCGGCATTCAGTAGCAGCCTTGTAGATTCACTGGCCAGCAAAGAAGCGATTTCATCGTCGTTTAAATTGGTACATTGACGATAAATTTGCTCAAAAATAACATTGCCCTTGTTGCTTAACTGTTTTAACGATGCCAGCTCGTCAGGCTTGATATACTGGCGATTCAGGTTTTCTACCGCAGCCGGATGTAACAGGAAAGTCGCTAAAGGCATAGCCAGCCTTTTTTTTGCTGCGCAATACATCATCGTAGCCGAAGAAGCGGTCATCGAAATATTAACGGCCGTAATGGGAATGGCCGCATTTTTTATCGCCTGATAAAGCAGGTAGCCGCTGTCCATATCACCGCCATAGCTGTTGATATATAGTGTAATCTCTTTCAGCCCTGGCGAGGCGTAATGCAGCTTGTCCAGAGCGTCGATAAACTCCAGCGATTTATTTGCCGTAATATCGCCGTTGAAAATAATGCGGGCGGATTTAAATTTTACGGGCCTGATATCGGTACGCTGGGTCACAGAAAGTGCCGCGTCAGCCGGAAGCATAAAAGCAGCCAGCCATCCGGCGAGGGTAACCGCCGTAGTAAATATCTTTTTCATCATTATCCTTAACAATGCATAACATCATTTAAGCGAATTGCTTTTGCAGGCTAACCTTCCTACGGATAATAAACTGTGAGGCAGGACGGATATTAATTTTCCGCCGCATAAAGGAATGTAACAAATTATGCTCAGAGCATAAATCGGTAGCCGACGCCGGTTTCCGTGCGCAGATGGCGAGGCCGGGCCGGATCTTCTTCCAGCTTCTGCCGAAGGTGGCCCATATAGATGCGCAGATAGTGACTGTGCTCCGAGGCGTTAGGCCCCCAAACCTGTACCAGCAGCTGCCGCTGCGTCATCACCTTGCCGTGATTGTTAAGCAGTACGGCAAGTAGCCTGAATTCGGTTGGCGTCAGATGGAGTTCCTCGCCCGCACGCGTAATGCGCCTTGCTGCCAGGTCGACCTGCACATCGGAAAAGGCGAAAACCGGATCGCTTTGCGTATCGTGCGTCGTGCGTCGCAGCGCTACCCGCAGGCGCGCCTCCAGCTCGCCGATGCCGAAAGGCTTGGTAAGATAGTCATCGGCTCCCGCATCCAGCGCGGCAATTTTATCTTCCTCTTCGCTGCGGGCGGAGAGCACAATTACCGGCTTCTGACTCCACTGGCGGAACTCTTTAAGAAAGGTCAGGCCGTCGCCGTCCGGCAGCCCTAAATCCAGGATCACCAGATCCGGTTTGCGGGTAGCGGCCTCCAGCAGGCCGCGCTGTAGCGTGCCGGCATCGAAGACGCGCAGGGCGCTGCCTTCCAGCGCGATGCGCAGAAAGCGGCTTATCTCTTTTTCATCTTCAATAATCAGTACGGTTGTCACAGCGCTTCACCTGTTTCTGCTATGTCCGGCAGCGGCGCCTGCGGCAGGCTAATTCTGAAGCTCGCGCCGCCCTGCGGACGTTGATGGGCGGTAATCACGCCGTTATGCACCTCGACGATCGCCTGACAGATTGCCAGACCCAGCCCCACGCCGGGAATGGCCGATTCCCGATCGCCACGAGTGAATTTAGCAAAAAGCGCCTGCTCCTGACCAGCGGGCAAGCCGGGGCCGCTGTCCCAGACTTCGATCGTCAGCTCGCCCGGACGCGTCTGCGCCCTGATGCCGATTTGCGCCGCTGCGCCTGCATATTTCATGGCGTTTTCCAGCAGGTTGATCAGCACCCGTTCAAACAGCGGGCCGTCAACGTGAACCAGTGCCAGCGGATCGGCCATCTCCAGCGTAACGGGCTGCCTGCCGCCCGGATCCAGCGTCGCCAGCGCGCTGCCGATTACCTCTTCCAGCGTCAGCCATTCACGCTTCAGATGAAAGCCGCCGGTCTGTAGACGGGCCATATCCAGCAGATTATTCACCAGCCGCGTCAGCCGCAGCACATGCTGGCGGATTTCGCTTGCCTGGCGAGCCTGAGGCAGCCTGGCCGAGGCCAGATCCAGCGTCAGGATCTCCACCTGGCCGAAAAGCACGGTAAGCGGCGTGCGCAGATCGTGAGAAAGGGCGGCCAGCAGCGAATGGCGCAGCTGCTCACGCTCGCCGATTACGCGCGCCTGCTCTTCGCTGGCCGTCAGCTGTAAACGCTCCAGCGCGCTGGCGGTCAGTAGCAGCACCGTTTCCAGCAGCTGCTGCTGTTCAGGCAGCGCGGGCGGCGTTTGCTGCGCGATTACCATCACGCCAAGACTTTTCTCTGCGGCGCGCAGCGGCAGGATCTGATAAGGCACGCCGGGCAGCGTATCGGTTCCGGCGCCCGCCGGTTCACCCTGCACGAAACTCCAGCGGGCAATGCCTTCGTCCCAGCTCATTACGTTTGGTGCGGGCAGCTGCCGCACCAGCCTGTCGTTTTCGTCAGGCAGCAGCAGCGCGCTGTCGGCATGAAAAATAGTATAAACGGCGTGCTGGCTTGCCGCCGCTACTTCCTGCGCGCTGCGGGCCTTCGCCAGCGTGCTGGAAAGGGCGTAAAGCTGGCCGGTGCGTCTTTCACGATAGCGAGCAATGCGCGCCTGATAGCGCACGCCCGCCGTCAGGTTGCCAACCAGCAGCCCGACACTGAGCATCACGCCAAAGGTTAACAGATATTGCGCGTCAGAAACCGCCAGCGTACCGCGCGGCGCGACAAAAAAGAGATCGAAGCTGACAACGTTGATTATTGTGGCGAACACCGAGGGCCAGCGTCCGGCCTGGAGCGCCACTACCACTACCCCCAGCAGATAGAGCATCACCAGGTTGGCGGGATCGAAAGCCAGCAGCCAGTGGCTGGCGATAAAAGTGATCAGCGCGCACAGCGCCGTGGCGAGCATACAGCCGCGTATGCCCTGACGCCAGCGTCGAGCCTGTCTTTGCGGCGGCGCGGCGGCGGCTGGCCTGTCGCCGGGCGCAACGATCACCAGGTCGAGTTCTGGCGCGCGGGCGGCAAGGCGATCGGCCAGCGAAGACGAGCGGAACAGATGACGACCCCTGCCGCGTCCCAGCACCACTTTGCCCAGATCGTGATCGCGAGCGTAGCGCGCAATCGCCTTATCCGCAGAGGCGTCGGCCAATACGGCGCTTTCCGCACCGAGCTGACGCGCCAGACGCAGTGAAGCCAGCGCGGTGCGGCGCTGCTGCTGCGTCAGCCGCAGCCAGCCAGGCGTTTCCACGCAGACCGCGTGCCATTCGCTGCCCAGCCTGGCCGCCAGCCGCGCGGCGGTGCGCACCAGCTTTTCGCTGCCTTCGTCGTAGCCCACGCAAAGCAGCACCGCATCCCGCGTGTGCCACACTTTGTCCCGCCCGCGCCCGTCCCGCCAGGCCTGCATCTGGTTATCTACCCGATCGGCGGTGCGCCGCAGCGCCAGCTCGCGTAAAGCAATCAGGTTGCCCTTGCGGAAAAAGTGCTCGGCCGCCCGGTCAGCGCGGTCGCCGGTATACACCTTGCCCTGTTTAAGGCGCAGCAGCAGATCGTCCGGCGGCAAATCCACCAGGATTATCTCATCGGCGGCGTCGAAAAACGGGTCGGGCAGCGTCTCGCGCACCTGAATGCCGGTAACGCCGTTGACCACGTCGTTCAGGCTTTCCAGATGCTGCACGTTGACGGTGGTCAGCACGTCGATCCCGGCCGCCAGCAGCTCTTTCACATCCTGCCAGCGTTTGGGATGACGGGAGCCGGGCGCGTTACTGTGCGCCAGCTCGTCAATCAAAATCACGGCGGGATGACGCGCAAGCGCGGCGTCCAGATCGAACTCTTCAACCTGACGGCCCCGATGCTGGCGCTGCTGCGGCGGCAGGCGCGGCAGGCCCTGCAGCAGCGCCGCCGTCTCCTGCCTGCCGTGCGTTTCCACCACGCCTATCAGCACGTCCAGCTGGCGCGCATGCAGCCGCCGCGCCTCCTGAAGCATCGCCCAGGTTTTGCCTACCCCCGCGCAGGCGCCGAAGAAAATTTTCAGTTTCCCGCGCGGCCGCTCGCGGGTCTGTTGCAGTAAGCGATCGGGATCGGGGCGAAGCATATCGGCCATGCCGGTTCCTTATTTTGTGCGGAGCGCATCCAGAGCAAGATTCAGTTCGGGCACGTTAACATACGGCTGGCCGCTGAAACTGAACAGCGGATAGCGGGTGTGCGCGGCGATAAGGCGGCTAATCGTTTCGGGCGACAGCTGGCGCGCTTTCGCCACGCGCGGCGTCTGCCAGCGCGCCGCCTCCGGTGAGATGCCGTTATCCAGTCCGCTGGCGGAGGCGGTCAGCAGATCGACCGGCACCCGACCGCTGGCGTCCGGGTTTTCTGCGCGGGCGGCCGCCAGCCGATCGGCAAACAGCTTATCCAGCGCGGGATTGCCGGGCGCGAGGTTGCTGCCGCCGCTCGCCAGCGGATTATAAGGGGTTTCCGCCGTCGCCGACGGTCGTCCCTGAAAATATTTTGCCTGGCTGAACGCCTGGCCCAGCAGCCGTGAGCCGCGAACCTCGCCGTCAAGCAACAGCAGCGAGCCGCCCGCCTGCTGCGGAAAGAGCCACTGGCCCAGCAGGGTGGTGACCATCGGGTAAACGCCGCCGGTCAGCAGCAGTAAAAAAGCCATCATAAAAAGCGCGGGACGCAGTTGCGACACGGTAAACCTCCTACAGCTGAAGAAGCAGATCGATAAGTTTGATGCCGATAAACGGCAGAGCCAGCCCGCCCAGGCCATACAGCCCCAGGTTGCGGCGCAGCAGCGCGGCGGCGCTGAGCGGCTTATAGCTGACGCCGCGCAGGGCCAGGGGGATCAGGAAGATAATGATCAGCGCGTTAAAGATCACCGCGCTTAAAATGGCCGACGAAGGCGAATGCAGATGCATCACGTTCAGCGCGCCGAACTGCGGGTAGCTGGCCGCAAACGCCGCCGGGATAATGGCAAAGTATTTCGCCACGTCGTTGGCGAGGCTGAAGGTAGTCAGCGAGCCGCGCGTCATCAGCATCTGTTTGCCGATATGTACGACCTCAATCAGCTTGGTCGGGCTGGAATCCAGATCCACCATGTTGCCCGCCTCTTTCGCCGCCTGGGTGCCGGAGTTCATCGCCACCGCCACGTCGGCCTGCGCCAGCGCGGGCGCGTCGTTGGTGCCGTCGCCGGTCATCGCCACCAGTCTGCCCTCGGCCTGATACTGGCGGATCAGCGCCAGCTTCGCTTCCGGCGTCGCTTCGGCAAGAAAGTCGTCCACGCCCGCCTCGGCGGCGATAGCGGCGGCGGTCAGCGGGTTATCGCCGGTGATCATCACGGTGCGGATGCCCATTTTGCGTAACTCGCCGAAGCGCTCTTTGATGCCGCCTTTAACGATATCCCGCAGCGCGATCACGCCCAGCACCTCAAGGTTTTCCGCCACCACCAGCGGCGTGCCGCCCTGGCGCGCGACTTCGTTGACCTTTTCATCCATCTCCGCCGGGAACTGACCGCCGCTGGCGACCACGTGGCGACGGATTGCGTCGGCCGAGCCTTTGCGAATGCTGCGCTCCGGCAGGTTAATACCGCTCATTCGCGTCTGGGCGGTAAAGGGGATAAACGTCGCCTGTAGCTGCTGCAAATCGCGTTCACGCAGGTTAAAGCGCTGCTTGGCGAGCACCACGATGCTGCGGCCTTCCGGCGTTTCATCGGCCAGCGAAGCCAGCTGCGCCGCATCCGCCAGCCGCTGCTCCGCAATGCCGCTGGCGGGCAGAAAGTCGGAAGCCTGACGGTTGCCGAGCGTAATGGTGCCGGTTTTGTCCAGCAGCAGGATATCGACGTCGCCCGCTGCCTCTACGGCGCGGCCGCTGGTGGCGATCACGTTGGCCGCCAGCATTCGGCTCATCCCGGCAACGCCAATGGCGGAGAGCAGGCCGCCGATGGTGGTGGGGATCAGGCAGACCAGCAGCGCAATCAGCACGGTCACGCTGACCGGCGTGCCGCTCCAGGCCGAGAAGGGCCAAAGGGTAGCGGTCGCCAGCAGAAAGACCAGCGTCAGCGCAATCAGCAGAATGGTCAGCGCGACCTCGTTAGGCGTTTTGCGGCGGCTGGCGCCTTCGACCATGGCGATCATGCTGTCGAGAAAGGTTTCGCCGGGATTGGCGGTACAGCGGATCACCAGCCAGTCGGAAAGCAGACGGGTGCCGCCGGTGACCGAAGCGAAATCGCCGCCCGACTCACGGATAACCGGCGCCGACTCGCCGGTAATGGCGCTTTCATCCACCGACGCGCCGCCCTCGATAACTTCGCCATCGCAGGGGATGATATCGCCTGCGATGGCCAGCACGATGTCGCCTTTGCGCAGTTCGCTGGCGGCGATTTTTTCCGTTGGCGCATCGTGGCGGGCCTCTTTCAGCCGCAGAGCAAAAGCGGTTTTCTGCACGCTTTTCAGGCTGCTGGCCTGCGCCTTGCTGCGGCCTTCCGCCAGCGCCTCGGCAAAACAGGCGAACAGCACGGTAAACCAGAGCCACAGGCTGACGGCGGCGGTAAATCTGGCGTCGCCCGCCAGGCCGCAGGCCATCGCTATCGCCAGCAGCGTGGTCAGCACGCTGCCGATCCAGACCACAAACATCACCGGATTGCGCCACTGAGCCTGCGGCGACAGCTTTTTCACCGCGTCAACCAGCGCCTGGCGCAGCAGTGAAGGCTCAAACAGAGCCAATTGTTTACGGTTCATCGGGTACGCTCCATGTGCATCAGGTGGTCCGCTATCGGGCCGGAAGCCAGAGCGGGGATAAAGGTAAGCGCGCCGGTCAGCAGCACGGTGCCGATCAGCAGGCCGACAAACAGCGGGCCGTGCGTGGGCAGGGTGCCGCTGCTGACCGGCTGGATTTTTTTAGCTACCAGCGATCCGGCAATGGCCATGACCGGCACAATCACCAGAAAGCGGCCCGCCAACATGCAGAAGGCCAGCAGCAGGTTCCAGAACGGCGTATTGGCTGACAGACCGGCAAAGGCGCTGCCGTTGTTGTTGGCGGCGGACGAAAGGGCGTAAAGCACTTCGCTGAAGCCGTGCGCGCCGGGGTTCAGCATCGCCGCGCGTCCGGCGTCGCTCATCATCGCCAGCGCGCTGCCGAGCAGTACCAGCGCGGGCGTTACCAGGATCGCCAGCGCCGTCATTTTCATTTCGCGCACGTCGATCTTTTTGCCCAGGTATTCCGGCGTGCGGCCAATCATCAGCCCGGCGATAAACACCGCCAGCAGCACGAACAGCAGCATGCCGTAAAGCCCCGAACCCACGCCGCCGAAGATTACTTCGCCAATCTGCATCAGCCACATCGGGATCATGCCGCCCAGCGCGGTGAAAGAGTCGTGCATGGCGTTGACCGCGCCGCATGAGGCCGCCGTGGTGACCACCGCATACAGGCCGCTTGCCAACACGCCGAAACGGCTCTCTTTACCTTCCAGGTTGGTTCCGTCAACGCCCAGCGCCCGCAGCGTCGGGTTGCCCTGTAGCTCCGCCCAGAACATCGCGCTGGCGCAGAGCACAAAAATCAGCGTCATCGCCGCCAGGATCACCCGTCCCTGACGGGCGTCGCCGACCGCTTCGCCAAAGGCGAAACAGAGCGCCGCCGGGATCAGGAAAATAGCCAGCATCTGCGCAAAATTGCTGATATCGGTAGGGTTTTCAAACGGATGTGCCGAGTTGGCGTTAAAGAAACCGCCGCCGTTGGTGCCCAGCAGCTTGATCGCTTCCTGCGAGGCGACCGGTCCCATCGGCAGCAGCTGCTTCGCGCCTTCAAGGCTGGTGAAAGGCAGATAGGCGGAGAAGCTTTGCACCACGCCCTGTTGGATCAGCAGCAGCGCAAACAGCAGCGAAAGCGGCAGCAGCAGCCAGAGGACAATACGGCCGAGATCCTGCCAGGCGTTGCCCAACGTGGCCGAGGAGCGACGTGCAAACGCACGGATTAGAGCGAAAGCGACGGCCAGGCCGCTGGCGGCCGAGAGAAAGTTTTGCACCGTCAGCCCGGCCATCTGGCTGAAATAGCTCAGCGACGATTCGCCGGCATAGGCCTGCCAGTCGGTATTGGTGACAAAAGAGACGGCGGTGTTTAACGCCAAATCCCAGCTCAGGCCGGGAAAATGCTGCGGATTTAAAGGCAGCGAGCCTTGTAACAGCAGGATCGCCAGCAGCAGGGCAAAGCCCATCGCATTAAACAGCAATATAGCCAGCAGATAGGTTTGCCAGCGCATTTCACCGCGCAGACCGGCCAGGCGCCAGAGGGCGGTTTCAACACCGCCGACAAAAGGTAAGGGACGGGGATCGATCAGGCGGGCTATCAGCCGACCCAGCGGCCAGGCCAGCAGCAGCAGCGCCGCCAGATAGCTCGCTATTAACAATGCGGAAGCCGCCATCAGAAGGCCTCCGCGTTAATCAGGGCATAAATCAGATAGCCCAGCAACAAAGCTACCAGCAGCACGCCGGTTATTACTGCAACACTCACGGTTCACCTCATTAAGAGAGTCATTTCGCCATGAGTGTAAAAAGTGGGCCGCAAAGATTTTGCAAAAATGCGGCGGGAAAATATAAAAAAAGTATAAAAATGCGCGAGGCCGCAGCGGGCCTCGCGCACAGGATCAGGAACGCACCAGTTCCTGGAGCACCGTCAGCTGCGCCACCGCTTTATGCATGGCGTCCAGACCGTCGGCAGCGTTTTTCAGCCGGTCGATATTCTCGACCATCCCGCTGCGCTCGGCGCTGTTTTGCTCGCTGAGGCTGGCGATCTGCCCACGTGCCGCGTGGCTTTTTTGCGCCATATCTTCCGTGGTGGCAACGGTTTTAGAAGCCGTCTTTTTAATCCGCGCGATGGTCGCTACCGTCTCGTTGATGCTTTCACGCGTGGCGTCGGCCTGTTCTTTAGAAGAGCGGGCCAGGCGGCGTACCTCTTCTGCTACCACGGCAAAGCCGCGACCGGCCGATCCGGCGCGGGCGGCTTCCACCGCGGCATTCAGCGCCAGCAGGTTGGTCTGGTCGGCAATGGTGCTGATGCCGCTGGTGATTTGCGTAATGCCCTGCGAAATTCTTTCCAGCTCGCCGATTTCAAGGCCCAGCTCATCCTGCGCCTGCAGCGTGACGGTTGCCGCCTCGCCGATCTCGCCGATATTCACGCCAGCCACATCCAGCGCTGCGCTCTGGCGGCTGGTGGCTTTTTCCAGCAGCGGGAAAGTTTGTACTACCGGCCCGATCTGCTGCTGATAGTCGATCACTTTATCAATAACGTCCGTTTGCAGCGTGTGCAGCGCTTCCCAACGACGCAGCGAGCGCTGGGCATAGTGGCCAGCGTAGTCGGCATATTCAATCGGGAAGCGGCTCATGGCTTTGACGTCGCGATCGAAAAAGGCGAGGGCGGACAGCGTCTGGTTGATCGGCACGCCGAATATTTCGCCAAAGCTGGAGAAGCCAGCGGCCGGCACGCCGTCGAACAGCTCCGCCGCAGGCAGGCTTTCCGGGTTGTTAAGGCGGCGCAGCAGGCAGTCGTTCAGCAGCAGCCCGGCCGGTTTGCCATGCGTGGCGACGAATCTGTCCCAGTCCTTACGCGTGGCGGAAACGAAATCGCCCGCCTCCAGCAGATAAAGACGGTCGCCAAACTCCAGATCGCAGAAGAACGTCAGGCTTTCCGCGTCGATTTTGGCTACGGAGCGAATAAAGTACTCATCCGCCACCTTCACGCCGAACGTTTTGCCCTTCAGCTTTTGCTCCAGCTGCTCAGGCTTACAGTGCAGCGCGTCGGCCAGCACTTTTACCGCAGGCTGCTGGCGACCCGTTGCGTCAAACAGCGAACTTATGGTGCGCGCGACGGGATCGGCTTCCGCCACCAGCCAGCTTTTCTGCGTGGGCTGGAAGTTCTGGCTTTTAAACGGCGCAAAGGATTTCCCTTTCGCCATGCGGCAGAACACGATCACCGCTTTGTTTTGCAGCAGCTGGCCGCTGGTGGCCATCCAGGTGTTCTGAAAATCGGTGCGGCCGCCCGCCGAGCCGCCGATAGCCAGGCAGGGGAAGCGTCCGCTGTCATACCAGGCCTGCATCATAAAGCCTTCTGCAGAGGAGAGGCCGTCGCAGTAGATCATCGCGAAGGTTTCTTCGGCAGAGAGCGACATATTGACCTGAAGGCGATCAAGCTGGGCGCGAATGCTGTCGATACGATCGGCAACGGTAGCGCCGCGTGGCACCTGCAGATCGATAGTGTGCACCTCATGACGGGCGACCGTCTGCTCGGGCAGCCACAGCCAGCTGCCCTGAGGGCCGTTGGTGGCACAGTAGGCGGAGCGGCCTTTCTGCGCGCACAGCGCGCCGGTAGAGGAGATAGCGAAGACGGTACGGCCCGGCGCGCTCATCTTTTGCCACGCGTCGTTCACGCGGGCGAAATCAGCTTCCGGCGGGACAAAAACCATCAGCAGGCCTTTGCCGCCGCCGGTACCCAGGCTGCCGAAAGCGGTCGGCAGGGCGCGACAGTCATAAGTGTTGCTGACCGGACGACCGGCCAGCGGATTAAGTTTTTTTGGAATCAGTGCGTTCCAGAATGCAGATAATTTTGCCATGGTGTTCTCATAAAAGTAGAGCGCCTGCGTGGGCGCATTAATGCTTATTGTTATAGTGAAACCCCGGCGGGATGCCGGGGGTAAGAAAATTACGCGTCGGACAGGCGGAAGGTAGAAACGGAGTGGTTAAGGAAGTGCACCTGCTCTTCCAGCGAGGCGGAAGCCGCTGCCGACTCCTGCACCAGCGCGGAGTTCTGCTGGGTCACGCTGTCCATCTCGGTTACCGCCTGTTCAATCTGGCTGATGCCGCGGCTCTGCTCGTCAGACGCGGTCGAGATATGATCCATCAGTACATCGACCTGGCTGACCGAGGCGATAATCGCGCCGATAGCGTCGCCGGTACGGCTGACCTGATCGGAACCGGCTTTGATATTGGCGACCGATTCGGCAATCAGGCTTTCAATCTCTTTTGCCGCTACCGCGCTGCGCTGCGCCAGGTTGCGAACTTCGCCCGCCACGACCGCGAAGCCGCGTCCCTGTTCACCCGCGCGCGCCGCTTCCACCGCGGCGTTCAGCGCCAGGATATTGGTCTGGAAAGCGATGCTGTTAATCACGCCGGTAATGTCTTCAATCTTCTTCGAGCTGCTGTTGATTTTGCCCATGGTGACGATGACTTCCTGCGAGACTTTTTCGCCGGTTTTCGCGTTCTTCACCGCTTCGCTGGTCAGACGGCTGGCTTCAAAGACGTTTTCGGTATTCTGTTTCACCGTGGCGCCCAGCTCTTCCATGCTGGCGGCAGTCTGCGTCAGCGCGGCGGCCTGCTGTTCGGTACGCGAAGCCAGGTCGACGTTACCGGCGGCAATTTCCTGCGAGGCGTGCGACACGGTTTGCGTGGAGTTACGCACCTGGCTGATGATATCGGTCAGCGAGCGGCGCATCTGCTCCATGGTGCCCATCAGATCCTGTATTTCGCTGCGGGAAGAGGCCATCACCGGCACCGGCGTATCCAGAATACCCTGAGCAATCTGGCTGCAATGCGCTTTGGCGCTGTCCAGCGGGCTAAGCACGTAGCGCTTCAGGAACATCAACACGCCTGCGATAACAACCAGGAACAGCACGCCGAAGGCGACAATCAGGCCGATACCAAAGGTGAAGTGATCCTGCGCGTCGCTGTTCAGGCGTTTCGCGTACTGCTCGTGCAGCGCAAGCACTTTGTCCAGCACCACTTCGTACTGGTGATCCAGACTGATGACGGTCGGCAGCTGCGCCTTAAAGCGCGCCTGGTCATTGGTTTTAGCCGCGTCCAGCAGCGGGTCGATACCCTGACGGCGGTAAGTTTCATAGGTGGTGCGATACTCATCGGCCAGGCTGGCTTCGCCATCCAGCTTCGGCGCGGCCAGATAGGCCTGGAAAGCCTTGTCCGCTTTGCCCAGCACTTCATTCAGCCCGCTAATCGTCTGCTCAGACTGCAGGCTGCCGCTGTTTTCCATCGTTTTCATATATTCCATCAGGCGCACGCGCAGGGTACGGCTGTGGTTAATAGGATCGATAATAGACAGCACTACACGGATCTCTCTATTCACCGCATCCAGCGACGTATTGCTGCGGGTCAGCAGCCAGACGTTAGCGATCATGCTGGTGAAAAAAATAATAAACAGGAACAGCAGAACCAAAAGCGACGATCTTTTCAGGGACATCTGATTAGCCTTAAAGGAAATAGGATGCTTTCTGTATCGGCAAATTGCGGTAAAGATTTAGTTTTATGGCCGGTGGGGTAGAGGAATATGTCGGCTATTATGCAAATCAAGGATTTATCTATGCGTGACGCTGTAACGCGAGGCTTTCGTATTCGTAGAGGGGCATCCATAGCCTTCAAAAAGCAGGGTTATTACAGGACAACATTAAAAATTAGTGCTAATGCTGTTCGTTACGTTGTCACCTTTCAGGTTTGGATGCAATGCTATATTCACAGCCATCTGTTACGTTGTCACAAAAAAGGAACAGGCATCCAGGCGCTACGCAACACCAACGGTTTACCCTTTCTTCTCTTCCACTCTTTCAGGGCCACGGTTAGTTTGATCGCAATCACAATAACCCGTTTTCACGGCCGGTAAAGCCGATCGCCGTCACTCTTCTTTGTTAAAAAAATGATGATTTTTTATTACATATTATTATCAATATTCGGGTGGTACAGCCATAAAACAATAGCTTAACGCGACAGGCGGAAACGCCCGTCTTACTTTTTATACCCGCCCGGACCTGAACGATAACTTTTGCTGATGGCCGTCGTGCCGCAGCCTGCGATATGCATCCGAAAGAGGGGAAGTAATGTGCTGACCATACTGGGTTTTTCGATGGTGACCTGTTTCATGTACCTGATTATGACCAAAAGGATGTCGGCGCTGATCGCGCTGATTATCGTGCCGACGGTCTTTGCGCTGGCGGCGGGTTATTATCATGGGCTTGGCGAAATGATGTTGAATGGCGTAAAAGCGCTGGCGCCGACGGGCGTAATGCTGACCTTTTCCATTCTCTATTTTGGCCTGATGATCGACGCCGGGCTGTTTGACCCGCTGGTACGCTTTATCCTGAAAATCGTGCGCGGCGACCCGCTTAAGGTGCTGGTAGGCACGGCGGTACTGACGCTGCTGGTTTCACTGGACGGCGACAGCTCCACCACCTATATGATTGCCGTGGCGGCGTTTTTGCCGCTCTACCGCAAGCTGGGCATGAACGTGCTGGCAATGACCTGTCTGGTCAACCTTGCCAGCGGTATTATGAATCTGTCGCCGTGGGGCGGCCCAACGGCGCGCGCGGCGGCGGCCTTACATATCGATGCGCTGGACATCTTTATTCCTATGCTGCCCGCCATGTTTCTGGGTTGCGTCACGCTCGTTGGTATGGCGGTGCTGTTCGGCATCCGCGAGCGCAGAAGGCTGGGCGTGATGAAGCTCGATAACGATCATCTGGATAATATCGAGCTGGGTCTGGGCGACGCGCAGGAGTGCGCAGCGAACCGGCGGCCAAAAATGTTCTGGCCTAACTTTATTCTGACCACCGTGCTGCTGGTGCTGCTGGTGACCGGGCTGATGCCTATCCAGATCCTGTTTATGCTGGCTTTTGCCATTGCGGTAATGCTGAATTACCCTTCGCTGGAACAGCAAAAAGCGCGTATCAATACCCATGCAGGCAACGTGCTGGCGGTCACCTCGCTGATTTTCGCCGCCGGGGTGTTTACCGGCATTCTGTCCGGCACCGGCATGGTCGATGCAATGGCGAAAAGCCTGCTGGCGGTGATCCCGCATAGCTTTGGGCCTTATCTGGCGATCTTTACCGCGCTGGTCAGCCTGCCATTCACTTTCTTTATGTCTAACGATGCGTTCTATTTCGGCATCCTGCCGGTGATTGCCCAGACGGCCCTGAACTATGGTATCAGCGCAGAAGAAATCGCCAGGGCGTCAATCATCGGCCAGCCTTTCCATCTGCTCAGCCCGTTGGTGCCTTCGGTGTATCTGCTGGTTGGACTGGCGAAAGTAGATATCGGCGACCATCAGCGCTTTGCCATTAAGTGGGGGATCCTGGTCAGTATGGCGCTGCTGGTAGGCGGCCTGCTGTTTGGCGCCTTCCCGTTCTACAGCCGCTAACCCTCCGGGCACGTCGGCGATTTATTGTGATCGGCATCACAATAAGTCGCCCGCGCCAGGCGGCCCAATGGCGATACAACGTTTCAGGATTAATACTTTTGGTCGGCTTTTCCTTCAAGCCGGTTTAAAAAGTGAGGTCTTATGAAACGTGATGTATTGAGCGAAGAATATTATGACGAAGTCTGTCGGGTGATTGGCGACGCGGCCATTGTGCTGGCTGAAAGCGGACATAATACCAGCCGGGATATCCTGGCAAACCTGCTGGTCAGAACGCGCCATGAACGAACGGATGCGGATCGGGACGAGCAGAAGGTGCTGGAACACGCGATTCGTCTGATAAAACCTGATTAATTCAGGTTTTTTTACACTTTGTACCTGAAAAGTAGCGGCTTTCTGCCAGGCTTAAGTTATGCAGAACCAAGATCGGACTTTTTAAACGAAAGGAGTGTTTATGAAAAAAGTGCTTACGCTGGCCGCGCTGCTTGCCCTTAGCCTGAACGTGATGGCCGAGGACAAAGGGGGATTTAAAGCGGGAGAAACGCCGCCACCGCCGCACAAGCAGGATGCAGGCTACAAAGGCTCGGAAGATACCAACGAGAGCCAGGTGAAGTCGGTCCGTACGCTGAAGGAAGGTTCCTGGGTGACGATGGAAGGGAATATCATCAAAAAGGTTTCTGGCAATATTTATACCTTCCAGGATAAATCAGGCAATATTAATCTGGTTATTCCCGAATCTGCCTGGGGCGGAGAGAAGTACGATGCCAAAGATCTGGTACGGGTGAGCGGTTTTGTAAAACATAAAAATAAGCAAACGGAAATCGCAGTAAAACAGATTGGCGATCCGTAACACTCTAAGGGCGAACGCTAAGGTTCGCCCAATGCCGTTCAGCGTTGGCTTTGCAGCAGTTCAGTAAGGTGTTGCAGAGCAAACAGGGCGGCTTTTCTTACTACCTCTTCGCAATCCCCTGAAAAATGCTGCTTCAGCGCGCGTACCTCGCCATTTGGCAGGCCCCAGCCAAACCACACCGTACCCGCAGGCGTGCCATCTTCGCCGCCGTCCGGCCCGGCATAGCCGGTAACCGCAATGCTGGCTTTTTCGCCCGATACTTCTTTCGCGCCGGCTGCCATTTCGCGCGCGGTCGCCTCGCTTACCGCCGTGTGTTCCTGGAGCGTTTTTTCACTGACGTGCAGAATGCGTTGTTTGGCGCTGTCGGTATAGGTTACAAACCCGCTGGTGAAATAGCTGCTGCTGTCGCTTGCCGCGCCCAGTGCAGAGCTGACCAGACCTGACGTGCAGGATTCGGCGGCAGCCAC
This sequence comes from Erwinia wuhanensis, assembly GCF_030484085.1. Classification (NCBI taxonomy): domain Bacteria; kingdom Pseudomonadati; phylum Pseudomonadota; class Gammaproteobacteria; order Enterobacterales; family Erwiniaceae; genus Erwinia; species Erwinia wuhanensis. The sequence goes on along the minus strand of NZ_JAUJUH010000001.1, from coordinate 507,238 downwards.
TTTGACCCCGGCCTGTAGTAAAACTTTGCCGAGTCTTTCGGCGGTATTAAGTAATTCCTTATCCATTGTGAGACTCCAGTTGCTGGTGGCCCCGCCGCGATGACGGGGCAGAGTTGTCAGCTTTGTGGCACGAGTTCGGTTTTAATCCAGCCTGGCTGGCGCTTGTCGAAGACTTTATAAGCGTCAAGTACGTCGCTAAGCGGCTCTACTTTCGTTAATACCTTGACCGGCTCGATGGCGCCGGTGCGTACCAGTTCCAGCAAGCCCGGAATAATAGTGTGATGGTTGCAGTTGCCCATCTTAAGGGTCAGATTCTTATTCATCGCCTTGCCGATAGGGAAAGTTTCCGCTTCCGGCGGATAAACGCCGATAATGCTTAAACGACCGGCCTTTTTCAGCGTGGCGATAGCCCATTCCAGCGCCTGAGTGGGCGCGTCGCCCGGCACCCAGTTGCCTGCCTGCGGATGCGTTTCCGGTGCCACCTGATCCACTTCCGCCGCAAATTTTTCTGCTTTTTGCTGCGCCTCTTCCGCTGCCGGGCCGTGGTGCGCATGTTGGCTGTCTACGCCGACTGCATCAATAGCGCAGTCCGCGCCGACGCCGCCCGTCAGGCGATTAAGGGTTTCTACCGGATCTTCTTCTTCAAAATTTACCGTGAATGCACCCTGACGACGCGCCATAGCCAGGCGATCGACATGGCCGTCCACCGCAATCACGCGGGCGGCGCCCTTGAGGAAAGCGCTGGCGATAGCGAACTGGCCGACCGGCCCGCAGCCGAAGACCGCCACAACGTCGCCTTTTTTGATTTCGCCCGCTTCCGCGCCAAACCAGGCGGTGGGGAAAATATCGCTAACCATCAGCGCCTGCTCGTCGCTGACGTTATCGGGAATTTTTACCAGCGTATTGGCGGCATAGGGAATGCGCGCTTTTTCCGCCTGAAGCCCGTTTACCGGGCCGGTTGCGGCCGGGCCGCCGAAAAAGCAGGTGCCGGCGGCAGGCCCGTTGGGGTTGGCGTTGTCGCACTGGGCGGTATTGCCTTCCCGACAGGGCGGACAGGTGCCGCAGGAAACGGTCGAGCAAACCACCACGCGGTCGCCGACAGCGAAATTGCGAACATCGTCGCCGAGCGCTTCAATCACGCCGACGCCTTCGTGTCCCAGAATGGTGCCGGGCTGCATTTTACTGAAGGTGCCGCGAACAAAATGCAGATCGGTGCCGCAGATAGCGGAAGCCGTCAGGCGGATCACCGCATCGGTTGGTTTTTCTATCGCTGGCTCCGGGACGTCATCAAGACGAATGTCGCCGACAGCATGCCAGACTAGTGCTTTCATAGGCTCTCCCTTTTTTATCTACCGGGCCTGAGCGTCAGGCGTCCGCTGAAAAGTATAGATAAATTTTTACGGGAAGAAGGCGGCCACAGGCGTTTAACGTTCGGCGATAAGCGATGGCCGTAATGCAGCGCTATGCGGCGCGTCCGAAATTTCCGCTGGCAGCTCGTTCTCAAAAGCCCTGTCAAAGGGCGGCGGCAAACAGAAATCGGTACCACGCTGTTGATGAAATTCCGCCAGCCATTGGCTGTAAATGGTCAGTAAGCCGTCATGGTTCTCGCTGCCGCCAAGGCGGCGGATAAACAGCCAGCGTGGTGGATCGGCGCGGTCACGCACGTAGAGTTCAGGCTGGATGCTGCCGCCGCAGGCGGTGATACACACTTCGGAAAACTGGATCTTCGGCCATTGTCCCAAACGGGTCAGAAAATGTTGTTTTTCCATGCTCCACCGTACTATGCACAGTTAAGGGGCTGATTGTGCGGCAGTCGTGCTGCGCGCTGAACCAGAATCGCTATTCCCTGAAGCCGTCCGGCCGTGGCCGAAGAAAAAAATGGTGTCCGCTCTTTACTGGCGCGGAGCCACTGGCGGTTCAACCGATTTTGTAAAAATTCGTTAATTAAGTCCAGCTCTTTGTGTGGTTATTGGCATTATCAGGAATGCGCCTGGTCAGTATCCAGGCAGAAGCATCAGCAAAGCTGTTACGCAGAAGAAAGTAAAAAAAGAACGAAGCGGCAGTGGCTTATAACGAAGCGGCAGAAATTGATGAACGATTAATATTTATTTATTTGCTCAGTGGGTAAGCTAATAATTCCTGAGGCGGGATAAGTATTTTTTAAATATAAAATTAAAATTGATTAAGATTTTTCCTGATTATTGTTATTAATCAATGAGATAACTAGCCATAATTTTTACTTATTTTTATGCCGCCGTTTCCTTGCAATTATAAGCGTGGCTGCTAGATTTAACTACGTAGCACCTTCACTGATTTTTAATTCCCCCCGGGATTAAATAATTGAGAAAAAACCATTGAGTATTATTTAACACGAAGAGGACATTTGTATGACTCAGCATCGTGGTAATTCAAATTCGGGTAATTTCGCAGAAGATCGTGAAAAGGCGTCAGAAGCAGGCAAAAAAGGCGGACAGAGCAGTAGCGGCAGCGGCAGCTTTAAAAACGACCGTGAAAAAGCCTCTGAAGCCGGTAAAAAAGGTGGCGAGAAGAGCCGCCGCAGCTAAAAAGTAATGCGCCTGCCGCGCGCAGGCTCGCCGCCATCGGCCCTCCGGGCGGTGGCGGTTGTGCTTCCCCTCTGTTTCACTCCCTCTGATACTTCCGTCTCCTGATAACTCAGCCCTGAATATTCCTCTATACTGGTTTAAGAAGAAGAATAACCGCTATCGGCAGTAAAGCTTGCAATAAGCGCTATCTGCAAATGCCCGCTCAGAAAAGGAGAGCCCGTGTTAAAAATGATCGCCAGCGTATTTACCAGCCCGGAAAGGTTGCTTAACGCCATGTCCCGCAATGATATGCAGGAAGCTAAAGATGACGGCGAACGTATTTTGATCGATGAAGACGGTGCGGCGTCGGTGAATTTACAAAGCAAAGAGGTTCATGAGGATTTCGCCCGCCACGTTGCCATGCTCAAACACACGCGCAAAACGCCGCCGGACGAGGAAGAACGCAAGAAAAAGCAAAGACATGTGCTGCTTCCGGAAGAGATATCCTGACCGCTAAAGCGCCTGGATGCAGGGACGAACTGAAAGAAACCCCACGATGCCGTGGGGTTTTTTATGCTTACTCTTTCGGTAGCGCGTACGCGACCAGCGCATCGCCGGAAGTGGTACCCAGTCCGCCGTGACCGCCTGCCGCAATCACCACATACTGACGACCGTCCTTACCGGTATAGGTCATTGGCGTCGCCTGGCCGCCCGCTGGCAGTTTGGCTTTCCACAGCTCGTGGCCCGTGGCTTCGTCAAAAGCGCGCAGGTAGTTATCCGCCGTAGCGCCCATAAATATCAGCCCGCTGCGGGTAATGATGTTACCGCCCATCATAAAAATGCCGGTCGGCAACGGCGCGTTGGTATGGGTGCCGAAAATATTCATATTACGTGTGGTGCCCGCCGGTCTTTCCCAGGCGATTTTACGGGTGTTAAGATCGATGGCGATCAGCTTGCCCCACGGCGGCGCGCTACAAGGTGCGCCCAGCGCCGTCAGCCAGGGTTTCACCACGGCCGCCCAGCCGGTGCCATACTGCGGCCCTACGGCGAACTCTTTCGGTTTCGGATAGGATTGCCCGCTGGCCCAGCCTGCCCACGGCTTCATCAGGCCCTGTTTGATCGCCTCGTCATGCTTCATCAGCTCCATGGTGAAAGGGATGTAGCTGGTGTTGGCAATCAGTAAATGCCGCTGCGGATCCACCGAAGCGCCGTACCAGTCCATCACGCCGTCAAACGCAGGATAGGCGATAGAGGTGCCTTCCGCAGGCGGCGTATATTGGCCCTGATAGCGATAGCGGTGGAACTGAATGCGGCAGATCAGCTGATCGATCGGCGTCGCGCCCCACATATCGGTTTCTTTCAGATTTGGCGGTGCAAGGCTCGGCATGCCGACCGGATCCGGCTGCGTAGGCGACAGATGCTCGCCCGGCAGCGAGGGCGAGGTCGGCACCGGTTTCTCATCCACCTGCGCCAGCGGTTTGCCGTTGCGGCGATCCAGCAGGAACAGCTTGCCCATTTTGGTGGTCTGCACCAGCGCAGGCACGGTTTCGCCATTTTTGCCCGGCAGGTCAACCAGCGTTGGGCCAACCGGCACGTCGAAATCCCAGACGTCATGATGCACGGTCTGGAAATGCCAGCGCTCTTCACCCGTATGAATATCCAGTGCCACCAGCGCGCTGGAATACTTCTCGTCAAAAGGTCGCCGTTTGCCGCCGTAATAATCCGGCGTCGCGTTGCCCAGCGGAATATAAATCAGGCCCAGCTTTTCGTCCGCCGTATAGGTTCCCCAGCCGTTAGGCGTGCCGTGCGTATACTCTTCGCCAGGCTTCAGCGGCGCGTTCTGCGGCGTTCTGCCCAGGTCCCAGGCCCAGGAGAGCTGGCCGGTTTTTACGTCATAAGCGCGTACCACGCCGGAAGGTTCGCCGGTGGTCTGGTTATCGTATATCCAGCCGCCCAGCACGATGCGGCCTTCCATCACCATCGGCTGCGAGGTAATAAAATGGAAGCCCGGCGGCACCTGGCCCATATGGTCGGTCAGGCTGACATAGCCCTTGTTGCCAAACGAGGCGCAAGGTTCGCCGGTTTGCGCATTCAGCGCCACCATGCGGGCATCGCTGGTGGTGGTGATGATTTTTTCCGGGCAGGTGCTGTCATCCACCGCCTTGCTGTAAGCCACGCCGCGGCAGGCCAGATATTCATTGGCCGAGGTGTCTACTTTGGGATCAAACTTCCAGCGCTGTTTGCCGCTGGTGGCGTCAAGCGCAATCACCTGGCGATGCGGCGTACAGATAAAGAGCGTGTTGCCAACCTTAATCGGCGTCACTTCAAAGCTGAACTCGCGTCCCGCTTTATCTTCCCCTTTACGCAGGGTATCGCCGGTATGGAACTGCCAGGCGGGCTGCAGCTGGCTGACATTGGCGGGCGTAATCTGCGTCAGTGGCGAAAAGCGCTGGCCATCGCGCGTACGGCCATAATGCTGCCAGTCATTATCGTTATCGGTTGCGATCGCGGCCTGAGCTGCCGGCACGGGCTGATGATGCACAAAGCGCGTTGCCGTTACGTGCCAGCCTGACCAGAAGACCAGCACGATAGCGGCCAGATAGACCACGCCAACCAGCGTGCCCGCGCGGCGCTGCGTGTGCATCACCGGTCGGACGATCCACGGCAGGCTGCACCAGACGCCCAGTACGGCCAGCGCGAAAAGGCGCGGCATCAGCTTCCAGCCGTCCAGACCGACTTCATACAGCGACCAGGCTACGCAAATCAGAAAGGAGAGCAGGTAAAGCCAAAGACCGGCCGGACGGCGTTTAACGATAAAAATGCCGCTAAGGAAGAAACCGGCGCCGAAAATCAGGTACCAGGGCGTGCCGCCCAGCGTTGCCAGCCAGCCGCCGAGCACCAGGAAAGCCAGGCCGAACAGGCTAACGACGATCCCAGTGATGGCAGGTAGGGTGAACCAAAATTTTTTCTGCATAAGGTCTTGATAAGTGAGTAACAGGTAAGGCAAGCATAGAGGATGCAAAGTTTTGCAAAGATAGCGGGTGGAGAGAGCGGCGTGCTTGTCTTTAATAGTTCTATTTTTCAATTGATTAGCATGTAAAGATTATTGTCTCAAAATCTTACCGTTGGCTATTGGCAGCCAGGGAGGCTGCTTTTTGATCTGCGTTTCCCTCAAGAGGTGGTTGTTTATTGCGCGGTTGATAGCCATCCAGACGGCAATACCGGCAAATTGCATTAATAGCTGGTAACATTACGCTCCAGTTAATACTGTTAATAACCGGCTCGTTTGTTGAATAAAACCGCTGGAAAACGCCCTGACGGTAAAGTAGCTGTAACAATGATGATGAAACGGGCAGGCCGCCACGTTATGCCTTTTGGCTATATATCATGGTATTTGGGTCTTTGCTGACCCGCGACCGGCCTGACGCTATCCCGTATCATAAGCATCACCAATAACATATTAAAAATAGTCAGTTTATTGACCAGCCTGCGGGCTGCACAACACGGGATAAAACAGGCGACAAATGATAGTTTTGCGTAATGTTTCCAAAACCTTTCACGCCGCGGCTGGCCCGGTGACGGCGGTTGATGATGTGAATCTCAACGTCGAACAGGGGCAGATTTACGGCATTATCGGCTACAGCGGCGCGGGGAAAAGTACGCTGATCCGCCTGCTGAACGGACTGGAAAAACCGACTTCCGGCAGCGTCACTATTGCAGGTAAAGATATCGCGCAGGCGAAGGGCGAGGCGCTGCGTCAGGCGCGTCTGAAAATCAGCATGGTGTTTCAGCACTTCAACCTGCTCTGGTCGCGTACCGTCAGCGAAAATATTGCCTTTTCGCTGCAAATCGCCGGCGCGCCCAAAGCCGCCATCAAAACGCGCGTGCAGGAGCTGATCGAACTGGTCGGCCTGAAGGGTAAAGAGCACGCCTATCCTGCTCAGCTGAGCGGCGGGCAGAAGCAGCGCGTAGGTATCGCTCGCGCACTGGCCAATAATCCGGAAGTGTTGCTGTGCGATGAGGCGACTTCGGCGCTGGATCCACAGACAACCGACGCCATTCTCGATCTGCTGCTGGATATCAACCGCAAGCTAAAGCTGACTATCGTGCTGATTACGCATGAAATGCACGTAGTGCGTAAAATCTGTCACCGCGTGGCGGTGATGGAAGCGGGCAGAATCGTGGAAGAAGGCGAAGTGCTGTCGGTATTTACTCATCCGCAGCAGCCGATTACCCGACAGTTCGTCAAGCAAACGGCAGAGTACAGCAGCGCCGAGACGCCGTTTAACCCTGAACTGATTGACCGCACGGCGGGCAGCGTGCTGAAGCTGACCTTTGTCGGCCAGAACACGCAGCAGCCGATCGTAGGCGAACTGACGCTGAAATACGGCACGCCTTTTAATATTTTGCACGGCAAGATGACGCAAACCACCAACGGCACTTTCGGCGAGCTGTGGTTACAGGTTGCCGCCACCGGCAGCGCGCTGGAAAACATCCTGGCCGATTTACACGCCTACGCCATTACGACCGAGGTGGTTCATGACTGAGACTCTTTTCCCCCATCTGAAGCTTGATCAGCTTTGGGCGGCAACCTGTGAAACCCTGTATATGACCTCGCTGTCCGGTCTGGCGACCTTTGTGCTGGGCATTTTATTCGGTCTGGCGCTGTTTCTGACCGCGCGCGGCGGCCTGTTTCAGAACCGCGCCGTTTATTCGGTGATTTCGGTACTGGTTAACGTCTTCCGCTCCATTCCTTTTATTATCCTGATTGTTTTGCTGATCCCGTTCACCAAAACGTTAATCGGCACCATTCTGGGCGCGGATGCGGCTTTGCCCGCGCTGATTGTCGGCGCGGCACCGTTCTATGCCCGACTGGTCGAAATTGGCCTGCGCGAAGTGGATAAAGGCGTGATTGAGGCTTCCCGCTCAATGGGCGCGCGGCTGAGCACGCTGATCTTTCGCGTACTGCTGCCGGAATCTTCACCGGCGCTGGTTTCCGGTATGACGGTAACGCTGATTGCGCTGGTCAGCTACAGCGCGATGGCCGGGGTGATCGGCGCGGGCGGTTTAGGTAACCTGGCCTATCTGGAGGGCTTCCAGCGCAACCACAGCGATGTCACGCTGGTGGCGACGGTTATGATCCTGATTATCGTTTTTATTATTCAGTTTATTGGCGATTTCATCACAACACGGCTCGACAAACGCTAACTCACGAAGGAAGTAATAATGAAAAAGACACTGACGCTGCTGGCTGCGGCAACCCTGGGGGCGCTGAGCCTGAGCGCATGGGCAGACACCCTGACCATCGGCGCATCCAACGTGCCGCACGCGGAAATCCTGGAGCAGGCTAAGCCGATTCTGGCGAAGCAGGGCATCGATCTGGAAATCAAACCTTTCCAGGACTACATCCTGCCGAACACCGCGCTGGCCAGCCGCGATATCGATGCGAACTATTTCCAGCACGTACCTTATCTGAACAGCGTGCTGAAAGATCATGCCGACGACAAGAGCTATGATTTTGTCAGCGCGGGCGCAATCCATATCGAGCCGATTGGCATCTACTCTAAAAAGTACAAATCGCTGAAAGACCTGCCGCAGAACGGCAAAGTTATTATGCGCGACGCGGTATCGGAAGAAGGGCGTATCCTTTCTATCTTTGAGAAAGAAGGCGTCATCAAACTGAAGCCGGGCGTGAGCAAAGTTGACGCGCGCATCAGCGATATCGTGGAAAACCCGAAACATCTGAAGTTCCTGGCTAACGTGGAAGGCGCACTGCTGCCGCAAATGTATAATAACGACGAAGGCGATGCGGTAGTAATTAACGCTAACTACGCTATCGACGCAGGCCTGGATCCGGTAAAAGATCCGATTGCAGTTGAGAGCGGCGAAAATAACCCTTACGCCAATATTATTACCGTGCATCGCGGCGACGAAAACAAGCCGGATATTAAAGCGCTGGTGACGGTGCTGCATTCTAAGCAAATCCAGGACTGGATCCGCACCAAATATAAAGGCGCGGTTATTCCTGTTAATAACTGATTGCTGTTTAATAAAAAAGGCCGGGAAACCGGCCTTTTTTTGGCGCTCGCACACTTACAGAATCTCCATCAGTCAGCACAGAAAACGGGCAGTGCCTTTGTTGTATATGGCTAAAGGAACGACGATATTATAAATCAGGCTGCCGGATCTCCTGCAGCATAAAATTGCCTGCTTTATCTTTTTGCAGTCGGATAGTCTTGCTTAACCTGTATCTTTCAGCATCGTTATTCGTGGATATTCCCATAAGTATGGCGTAATCGCCCTCCTGCCAGTTAATGTCAGGATAAGAAACGCATTCGCCTGCCGGAATCACAGGCAAGGTAGACTGAGGTTCAGATTGCCAGAAGATTTGCCCTTTTTTTCCGGTGATTTTTGTTACGGATACGCCTCTGTTTTGGAGCAGGCGGCTTTTTTTTTGAATATTATAAGGCGCGGAAAAGCAAGGCATGTTTTCTTTTAGCACGACATCCAGCGGGTAAAAGTAAGGCTTTTCAAGGTGACAGCCGCTTACCAGCAGCACGCAGGCTAGCGTTATTTTTATCATGGTAAATTCCTTTTAGCTGAAGGATCGCTCAGAAATCCCCGCATTACCCATTCATACTTAGCAAGAAGATCGGGCCCGATAAGACCCTCGAAGTTAGCTACCGCTTCAAAATTCGATCGGCCAAATGTTATTAGCCAGAAATAGTCGGCAATGATGCAGGCCTGAGCTTCTAACCTGAACTCAAGAGTATTGGCGGTGGCGAGGCAAGAATAAAGGAACAGCATAAAAACACCGTTTCAGGCAAAATACTCGCAACCTGGGGCGAGCAGTTTTGTGGTCTGTATTGATTTTTTGCATGTCACTGCTTTTTCTTTTATCTCCTTTTTTCTGATGGGGTTATAGCGTTTGCGACTACACCAGATCCGGCAAACGACGGGATTTATTTTATGATTTTATTAAAAAATACATCACATATTATATTTGAGGTGATGAAGAAAATAATTATTTTAATTAGTTCATAACCATCCCAAAAATTAAAAACGATAAATGAAAATATAAAAGTCAAAAGTAACGGTAAGCGAAAGCAGAAAATATCCCATAAAATATCCTTCCATAGGAATTTAAATGCCTTTTTCATTTTATGAGCCTCACTATATCCGATGCGATTTGTTCGTCAGTTAATGCGTGCCGAAATTTATGATCTATTTTTGTGACAACGGGCTCTATCAGAAAATAGAGCATTTCTACTTCAGCATTATAAAATTTTGTGTACAGGATAGGGTTGATTAATTTTAGCCGGTCTGCAGCGTCAATAGCAATTTTTACGTAACCATAACCACCTAAAACGGTGATGCTTTTCCTGGATATGCTGGTCAATGTGCTTTCCAGCGTTGCCCTTAGTCCTGCGCTCATATAAATTGCAGACGCAATAGAGTAAGCAATAGAGCGATTTGTGAAATTCACAGTTGCATAATCGGCGCTAAGCTTTGTCAGGATTCTGTTTAAATTTAATCTCCTCTCATAATGAATCTCGCTAAATACGTCTTCAGTAAATATTTTTAGCATATATTTTATAACATTATCTTTGACCTGTACGTCGGAGTAATTATTTTTCTTTTCTCCGAATTCAAAGCCAATATGCGGTAATTTAAAATGAAAGGTCGGAATAATTTTCAAGATGGACCTAATAAACCTTACATCTTCTTTTCTGATTTTCTCACAAACATCCTGATAATTTTCTGTTAAACATGATGAATACCAACTTAGACGTTCGACTCCGTTGTATATCAATTCGCCTTGTTTTAACGCTTCTCTACCTACTTCCTTGACTCCTTTTTCCAGAACTAAAGCCAGATAGTTCTCGGCTTCCAGTTTATTTATTATTGCTGCGTTATAACTCATGCTCACTCCTGTGCGTTATCTCCTTTGAATGCCTCAGTTACTATGTGGTTTTTTGGTCATTATGTAAACATGGAACTCAGCGGCATTACTGTTTTGCTTGTCAGATTGCGATGGCAAAACTGCTGTGTATAAAAACAGTTCTTACAAGGGTGCAGCGTGGGCGGCAAAGAGAGCAATTAAGAAACCGGCGGCGGGTTCTGGCTCGGCCGAACTCGGACGGCTTCTGGCCGGAATTTGATGCGCCAGTGTCACTGTCGATGGGGATCCAGTATCTGATATAAGCTGAAGAACTCTATCATTCCCTGCTTTTACAGCAAAAGCAGAATCTTTCTTTTCGGGAGGGCGATCTCTCTTTTTTATGCACTGGTTTACGACTTATTTTTTGATAATTATGAAAAGTATCGTCGGCGGCTTTTATATGAAAGCGCAGCGCCATAATAATCTGGCGCTGCCGGCAACAAAATCAGATGCCGCTATTTAAACAGCCCGACCCAATCGTTTTTACCTCCGTCTGCACGCCCGGCATCATCAGCGTCAGGCCGCGGATCAGCTCATCACCCGCTTCCAGCAGCGCCTCATACGGCATTGACGGCAGGCTTTCCAGTACAAACCACATTTGCGTGGCCTGGGCATTCAGCCGGGTACGCACGCCCTGACGCCAGTTCCAGCGGCGACAGGTCACGCCCTGGTCGTCACGCCAGATAACTTCACCGACCTCCGGTGATTCCACGGCCGCGCTGCCTTCTTTAACTGTATCAAACAGCTCGCTGCCGTCGGCTATTACCAGGCGCGGCTGGCCCACATAGGCGGCAATATTCTCGCCGCCGACCGGAATGGCGTAGCGAAGGCTGATAGCGTTATACAGATCGACCACCGGATCGATGCCCGGCAGCGTGCCGTCGCGCTGCACGCGTTTCCTCAGCGCTTCCGCCGAACAGGGCGTGCGCTTGGGTTTGGCGCCGAACTTTTTAAACGTTTCCGCCCAGTCGGCCAGGTGCGCTGCCGCCCAGGCAGGCGAATCGGCAAGCACCGCCTCGCAGGCCTGGGTAAGAAACGCTTGTGCGATCGAGGGATCGGCCAGCGGCGCGGCTTTTACGGTGATACTCAGGGCGCGAAAGCCCGGTGCAAGGTCGGCAATAGCCGGGGCGATTGACGGGGTGACTGAAATCATTCCATAATCCTTCGGTGACTAATTTATCCTATAGTAATGACCGATGACCAAAAAAGTCAATAAAACGACCGAGGCAGGGGCCGATATCGACAGCGTCAGCGCTGCCGTCTCGCGCAGTATTAAAACCCATCGCAAGGCGCAAAAGCTTTCGCTGGACGAGCTCGCCCGCCGCGCGGGGGTCAGTAAAGGGATGCTGGTGGAAACCGAAAAGGGCACGGCGAACCCCAGTATCGGTATTTTATGTAAAATCGCCGCCGCGCTTGGCTTGTCGGTGGCGGATATCGTCAACGTTACCGATTCGCCTTCTGCATGGCTTATCACTCGCGAGGAGATCCCTACGCTATGGCAAGGTGAAAAGGGCGGTTCCGCGCGACTGCTGGCCGGCACGCGTGGGCCGGATATGATTGAGCTGTGGCGCTGGGAAATGCATCCGGGCGAAAGCTTTTCCTCTACGGGGCATCCGGCGGGCACGCTGGAGCTGCTGCATGTCGAAGAAGGCACGCTAAACCTGCAAACCGAAAGCGCCGCGCTGACGGTTAACGCGGGCTGCTCGGCCGTCGCCAGAACGGATATGGCGCACCGCTATGCCAACGAGACTCAGAACCTGCTGATCTTTACGATGACCGTGGCCGAGCTGCATCGGGGCTAAAAGAAAAAGGATATTTGCCTTTCGCCTACAGTACTTTTTCCAGAAAGCGGCGGGTACGCTGATGAACAGGGCGATTCAGCACCCGCTCGGCGCTGCCGCTTTCGACAATTTTGCCGTCCACCATAAACACCACGCGATCGGCGACCTGCCGCGCAAAGCCTATCTCATGCGTTACCACTACCAGGGTAACGCCCGAGCGTGCCAGCCTGTTAATCACTTCCAGCACTTCGCCCACCAGCTCAGGATCCAGCGCGGAAGTCGGCTCGTCAAACAGCATCACCTTTGGGTTCAGCGCCAGCGCGCGGGCAATGGCGATGCGCTGCTGCTGGCCGCCGGAAAGCTGTCGGGGCCAGGCGTGCGCCTTTTCGCGCAGGCCGACCGTATCCAGCAGCTCGTAAGCCCGCTCAATTGCCTCGCGGCGCTTCAGCAAACCATGCACGATGGGCGCTTCAATAATGTTGTCCAGCACGGTCATATGCGGAAACAGGTTAAAGTTCTGGAATACGTAACCGACCTGAATGCGTTGTTTCAGAATCGCTTTTTCCTTCAGCTCGTACAGCTTATCGCCCCTGCGGCGATAGCCTACGTAGTCGCCGTCGATCTGAATAAAGCCTTTATCGACGCGTTCCAGATGGTTAATGGTGCGCAAAAGCGTCGACTTACCGGAGCCGGATGGCCCGAGGATCACGGTGACGGTGCCGGGTTCGATAGTCAGGCTGACATCATCCAACGCTTTAAAGGCGCCGTAGCTTTTACTGATATTGGCGATCTCAATTTTTCCGGCCTGGGTTTGCGGGCGATCGCGCCAGCTGGCGGCGTTCTCGTCGCGATTTAGTTCAAGCGCTTCTGACATCAGAACTCTCCTTAAGCGTTGCCGAACGACGGAACAGCGTTAAGCGGGCGGGGCGCCTCTGCCGCACCACGCCGCGCGCAAAATAGTTTTCGACAAAGTGTTGCAGCACCGACAGGACGGTGGTGATGCACAGATACCAGACGCTCGCCACCATTAGCAGCGGGATGACCTGCTGCGTGCGGTTATAAATAACCTGCACGGTATAAAACAGTTCCGGCATCGACAGCACGTAAACGATAGAGGTGCCTTTCGCCAGGCTAATCACCTCGTTGAAGCCGGTTGGCAGAATAGCGCGCAGCGCCTGTGGCAAAATAATACGAAAGGTGCGGCGATACGGCGGCAGGCCCAGCGCGGCGGCGGCTTCGTGCTGGCCCTGATCGACGCCGACGATGCCGCCGCGAATGATCTCGGCGGTATAGGCGGCCTGCACCAGCGACAGCCCCAGCACCGCTACCGAAAACTGATCCAGCAGATCGGTGGTGGCGTGGGTAAAGAAGGTGATGGAGGTGAAAGGCACGCCCAGCGACAGGCTGTCATACAAATAAGCGAAGTTATAAAGAATAATCAGCACCAGCAGCAGGGGCAGCGAGCGGAACAGCCAGATATAGCTCCACGCCAGCGCGTTCAGCAGCCAGGACCTGGCGAGCCGCGCCAGCGCCAGGCCGGTGCCGAGAATCGAGCCGAACAGCGTGCCCAGCAGGGTCAGCAGCAGCGTTTTCCCCAGCCCGTTTAAAATGGCCGGATCGAAAAACCACTGCGCAAATACTCCCCACTCCCAGCGCGGATTGGTGGCAATGGACTGCACCACGCCGGTAATAATAAAGAGCGCGAACGCTGCGCCCGCCATGCGCCACGGGTAGCGGGCAGGCACAACTTTCAGGACGACATCGTTCGGCGCGTCGGCGTTGTCACGCCAGCCAGCATCCGGGTTTTTCATGGTAACTCCTCAGGCGCTGCGTCGGACAGGCTGGCTGAGCAGCGTTTTGGTAAAGGGCAGGCGGCCGTCAAAGGGCGGCAGCGCATAGCGTTCGGGATCGACCGCCGGATCGAACTGCGGCTGATAACCCTGCGACAGATAGAGCCTTACCGCTTCCGGCTGGCGAAAGCCGGTGGTCAGATACAGCGCGTCATATCCCTGCAGCGCCGCCAGCCGCTCCAGCTCCAGCAGAACCTTCTGCGCCAGGCCCTGACGCCGCATACTGCTGTGCGTCCAGATACGCTTCAGCTCTGCAGTCGTGACGTTGTAACGCTTGAAGGCCCCCATCGCTATCGGCGTTTCATGGCGCAGCAGTACGATAAACGCCCCGTCGGGCGGTGCATAAATTCCCGGCGGCTCTTCTTCCTGCTCGCCAAAATAGTCGCCGTAGCGGGCGCGGTATTCGGCGAACAGCCCGTCGATAATCGGCTCAATTCGCGGATCGTCCGGCGTGGTATGGATAAAGGTTTCTTCAATCATGGCGTGCTCCCGTACTCAGTCGCCTAAACCCGGCGGGTTAATCTCGGAATGGTCGATTTTTTCGATGCTCTCGCCCCAGCGATCCAGCACCTGTAAATAGCTGCCGCTGGCGATGGCGCCGTTGAGTGAAGCCTGTACGGCTTCCACCAGCCCGCTGCCTTTTTTCAGCGTCACGGCGATATTGGCGGTTTTAGGCCAGCCGCCGGCCACCACGCCGACCAGCCTGGTGGTGCCGGTCAGTTTGGCTTTATAGGCGCCGGTAACGTTAGGGCCGAAAGTGGCGTCGGCGCGGCCGGACTGGATCGCCAGCGTGGCGGCGGCATCGTCGGTCACGTAAAGCGGCTGCATAGCGGGCAAGCCTTTCGCCTGATTTTCTTTATCCCACTGCAGCAGGATGGCTTCCTGATTGGTGCCGGAGCCCACGATAATACGTTTGCCGGCAATATCCGGCGCGGCGTCAATTTTGCTGATTTTACTGCTGCTTTTGACGTAGAAGCCCAGCGTGTCCTGACGATAGGTCGCGAAGTCAAACCGCGCTTTGCGTTCTTTAGTCACGGTTATATTGTAAATCGCCGCGTCATATTTCCCGGAGGCGACGCCCAGCGGCCAGTCTTCCCAGGAAGCCGGAACGATTTTTAATTTTAATCCCAGCCCATCGGCAACCAGACGTGCTATATCCGCTTCGCTGCCGATAACCGTTTTATTATCGCGGGCAAACAGGCCGAACGGCGGCGCGCTGCCCAACACTGCCGTAGCCACCGTCAATGTGCCGGGCGTAACAAATTTATAATTAGCCGGGATCAGCGAAGCCGCCTGAGGGTTTAACGGCGTATGCACCGGCTTTTCATTAGCGATTAAATCTATTCCCGGCGCGGCCTGGGCGCTCAGGCTCAGGCCCAGCAGCAGCGCCAGCGCGCTTAAGCGGTTGCTATTCATCATTTTATCCCTGCGTTTTGTTTTTCTGCACTATTCAGGATGCGGCAGGGCAAGTAAAACAACAAAAACAAATAAAGATAGCGGGAAATAATCTTTTCCCGTGAGCCGTAATAATTTCATTGTTATGCAAAAGCTAAGCTGTAATTAATATTTAGCGTCGCCGTTTTTATATGGAATTCTCGCTGAAAGTATTAAGAGAGAATAAATTATGTCTTATCAGTTAAGTCTTTTAGATCAAAGCCCGGTGGACGAAGGGCAAACGCCGCAGGCCGCGCTGGCGGCGACGCTTGCCTTTGCCCGCACGGCGGAGCGGCTGGGCTACCACCGGCTGTGGGTGTCTGAACATCACGACAACGAGCGCCTGGCGGGCAGCTCGCCGGAAGTGCTGATAGCCTGGCTTCTGGCCCACACCAGCCGGTTACGCATCGGCTCCGGCGGCGTGATGCTGCAACACTACAGTCCTTACAAGGTGGCGGAAAATTTTCATTTGCTGGCTTCGCTGGCAACCGGGCGCGTCGATTTAGGCGTTGGCAAAGCGCCGGGCGGGTTGCCGCTTTCCACCAAAGCTTTGCAGGGTGAACTGGCAGGGCAAAAGGATTTTCCCGCGCTGCTGGCGCAGTTAACCCGCTATCTTGACGCCGTGACCGAACCGGCCAGCGGTGAAGCCGCCAGAGCGCTGCCGGCGCCATCACACTCGCCGTCGCGCTTTCTGCTGGGTGCCAGTGCGGAAAGCGCCCGGCTGGCCGCGCATCTGGGATGGAACTTTGTCTATGCCGGTTTTATTAACGCCTCTGAGCAGGCGATGCGGGAAGCGGTGCTGACCTTTCACGAGTACGCGCAGCAGGGTAAGGCGCTGATCAGCCTGGCGGCGCTGGCGGCCGACACCACTGAGGAAGCGGCTTCGCTACTGGCCGAACAGCATAACTATCGCGTCACGCTTGGCGAACGGCACGTGACCGTCGGCAGCGAAGCGCAGGCGCTGGCTTTTGTCCAGCAGGCGGGCGCGGCGGACTACCGTATTGAAAAGCAGGCGCTGAACGTGCTGCACGGCACCGCCGACGTTATCCACCAGCGGCTGGCCGCGTTACAGCAAAGCCTTAAGGTCGACGAATTTATTCTGCATACGCCGCTAAGCAATCCCGCGCGGCGTCTGCGTTCCATTACTCTGCTGGCGGGCCAGCATTAAGGAGATTGTATGAGCACCCACATCAAATTCGGCCTGATGCTGCATGGCGCGGGCGGCCATATGAATGCATGGCGTCATGCCAGCGCGCCGGCCGATGCCAGCGTAAACTTCCGCTACTTTACCGATCTGGCACAGCAGGCGGAGGCGGCAGGGTTCGATTTCCTTTTCGTCGCCGACGGGCTGCACATCAACGAGAAGTCGCTGCCGCATTTCCTTAATCGCTTCGAGCCCGTGGCGCTGCTGTCGGCGCTGGCCGCGGTCACGCAGCGGATTGGGCTGGCGGGCACGATTTCTACTTCGTACAGCGATCCTTTCACCGTTGCCCGTCAGCTGGCGACGCTGGATAATATCAGCGGCGGCCGGGCCGGCTGGAACGTGGTGACCTCGCCGCTGGAAGGCTCGGCGCAGAACTTCGGTAAGGCGCATCCGGCGCACTCGCTGCGCTACGAGATTGCCGAGGAATATATTAACGTGGTGCAGGGATTATGGGATTCCTGGGAGGACGACGCCTTCGTGCGCGATCGCGACAGCGGCGTTTTTTTTGACGCGGCCAAACTGCACAGGCTGAATCACCAGGGCAAATTTTTCTCGGTAGCCGGGCCGCTGAATATTCAGCGTTCGCCGCAGGGGCAGCCGGTGATTTTCCAGGCGGGCGCGTCCGATACCGGCATCGGCCTGGCCGGAAAATCCGCCGATGCGGTATTCACCAACGCGCGCACGCTTGCGGAAGCGCAGAGCTATTCGCGGAAGCTACAGGCCAGCGTTGCCGCTAACGGGCGCGATCCGGTAGCTATCTTTCCCGGCATCAGCCCCATTATTGGCAAAACGCCGGAAGAGGCCGAAGCGAAATATCAGCATTTGCTGTCGCTGCTTTCCCTCGACGATGCGCTGGCCTATCTGGGTCGCTTCTTTGAGCATCATGATTTCAGCCAGTACGATCCGGACGGGCCTTTCCCGGACGTTGGCGAGCTGGGGCAGAACAGCTTCCGTTCCACTACCGACAGCATCAAGCATCGGGCACGGGAAGAGCAACTGACGCTGCGTCAGGTAGCTTATGAAACCACGCTGCCGCGCGGCGAATTCTTCGGTACGCCGCAGCAGGTGGCCGACGCGCTGATTGCATGGGTAGAAAAGGGCGGCGCGAGCGGTTTTATCCTCAGCGGCCCGGTGCTGGTGGAGTCGCTACGCGATATCACGCGTGATGTGCTGCCGATACTGGCGGCGCGCGGCTACTGGCAGCCTTCTGACGAAACCACGCTGCGCGGCAGGCTGGGGCTGCCGTTTAAAGTCAATCGTTACGCTGAGCCGGTGCCGGAGCTGGTTGAAAACCAATAAGATTGATGACGGGCGGCGTCGTGCCGCCCGTGTCCGGGCCTACTGTGGTTTCTTATCCAGCGTCCAGGTGGCGCTGCTGACTTCCACCTTCACCGGCAGCAGGCCAATCTGCGTGAATTTATCGGCCAGCGCCTGCTGCTGGCTGAACACTTCCGGCGTCATCCTTTGCGCGCCAAAAGGCATTCTGGCGAGGGCTTTTTGCCAGATCGGCTGCGGCAGGCCGGTTGAGGATGAGAGGATCTTCGCCGTTTCTTCGGGATGGCCGTTAGCCCAGTCGCTGAGCTTGCCCAATTCGCCCAGCACTTTTTCCGCCGTTTGCGGGTGCGCTTCCGCAAATTTACGGCTGGCCAGATAGAAGGTGTAATGCGGCACCAGTCCTTCCGCGTTTTGCACTATTCTGGCTCTGGCGTTAGTCTCTACTTCCGCCAGGTAAGGATCCCAGATAACCCAGGCGTCCACTGCGCCACGCTGGAAGGCGGCGCGGGCATCGGCAGGCGGCAGGTAAACCGGCTTGATATCCTTATAGCTCAGCCCGGCTTTTTCCAGCGCGGTAATCAGCAGATAGTTAACGTCCGAGCCCTTGTTCAGCGCCACGCGTTTGCCTTTCAGATCGGCGACATTTTTAATGGAAGAAGCCTGCGGCACCACAATGGCTTCGGTTTTAGGGTTAGCGAGCGAGTGGCCCAGATAGACCAGTTCGGCCTGTGCGGCCTGAGCAAAGGCGGGCGGCGCGTCGCCCGTTGCGGCCAGATCGATGCTGCCGACGTTCAGTCCTTCCAGCATTTGCGGCCCGGCCGGAAATTCCACCCAGCGTACCTGAATGCCCTGTTTTTTAAATTCGTCGTCCAGCGTGCCGCGATATTTCAGCAGCGCGAAAATATTCGCTTTCTGATAGCCGATATTGACCGTTTCCGGCTGGCTTGCCGCCAGCGCCTGCTGTGAAGTGGCCGCCAGAACCAGCGCGGCAAGGCTGCTAACAAGATAATTTTTCATGGTTTTCCCCGTAAAAGTCATCAGCGCACCATAGCAAATTGGTTACGCAGCGCTTAGCGAGTAAATCTGCTGTCCTTAGCATGAAAAAACATATTGGCATTGAAGGCGGCTGGGGTAAAAAATGGAAACAGGTCACAGCTTTCGATCGTGATGGCTTGCATGCCAGACACGGATTGTGCAAAATTTACCCGGCAATATTCAGGGAAATAGCAATCAGTTAAAACAGGGATGAAAAAGATGAAAAGATTAGTCAGCGCGCTGGCGCTGCTGCTTTGTGCCTGCGCGCCTCAGGGCAGCGTAGAACGCCATACCACCCATGCCGTCCATCAAATTGCGGACGCCAATTTCGATCCTAATACGCGTATGCTGCTGGCCGACTCCATCCGCGTGATGCGGCCCGGCTTTCAGGCTGTTTATCAGGCAGGCGTAAAGGACAGGGCTGCCGGCTTAAGTAAAGCGCAAATGGAAGAAAAAGCCGCCTGTCTGCTCAAGCCTGAAAACCTGCCGGATGAGGCCGTTACCCATACTTTTCTTGGTCAGACGTACCTGGCCGATCGGCCAGAAAAAGAGCGTAAGATCCTGGCCGATGCGCTGACAGCGACCTATCGGGATGGCTATGAAGGGAGGCCTTAGCGCTGCGTCAATCAGGTAAGCCAGCGCATGGCGGCAAGGATGACCACGGGCGAGCCATCCTTGCCTTAACCTTTTTTTATTCGCCTTTAGCTTCGGTTAATGCCTGGGCCGCACAGACCAGCGCCAGATGGCTCAGCCCCTGCGGCAGGTTGCCGCGCCAGCTGGCGGTTCTGACGTCAAACATCTCGTTAAAGATTTCTACGTTGCCTCTGTCGCACAGGCTTTCCAGAATTTCATGCATGGACGCCTCCGCGCGTTTTGTATCCCCCATTGAAGCGCAGGCTTCCACCAGCCAGAAAGAGCAGGCCACAAAGGTGCTTTCTTCCTGCTCCACGCCGCTGTAGCGATACAGCATGGCGCTGTTGTGGCCCAGCTCACGGCGGATGGCGTCATAAGTTTTCAGCATGCGTTCGGGATTGACGCTGTTGCCATAATGGTGCATCAGCGCCAGCGAGGCGTCCAGCCTGTCTTCGCAGCCGACATAGAACAGATAGGCCTGGCGGCTCTCCGACCAGCAGTGCTCTTCGATCCAGTCGCGAATACGATCGCGCTCGCGCTCCCAGCGGCCGACCCAGGTAGGTTCGATATGTTTGCCTTCGGCCATCGCGACGGCCTGATCCAGCGCCAGCCAGCAGGCCATTTTGGAGTGGGTGTAGTGCTGTTCGTCGGGCAGCTCCCAGATCCCCGAATCCTTTTGCCGCCAGCTGTCGGCACAGCAGTTGGCCAGTTCGCCAAGCATTCGTGAGGTAGCAATATCCAGCACGTGGCCCGCCTGGATAAACAGCCGGGCGGTAGAGAGCATATCGCCATACATGCTGAGCTGTACCTGATCGCGGGCATTATTACCCACGCGCACGGGTTGTGAATCTTCATAGCCCCTGAGCGGCAGGTAACGCTCTTCCGGCACCAGACTACCGTCCAGGGTATAGCAGGCGCGCAGCTTCACGCCGTGGCGGATAATGGTGTGCGTCAGCCAGGAAAAAGCGGCCTTACAATCTTCCAGCGCCCCCAGGTAGACGAAGGATTTAATGATCAGGCAGGCGTCGCGCACCCAGGCGTAGCGATAGTCGTAGTTCTTCTCGCCGCCAAAGCCTTCGGGTAAGGATGACGTCGCCGCAGCCGCCAGCGCGCCAGTTGGCGAGTACCAGAGAAATTTTAGCGACAGCGCGGAACGCTTAACGTGCGGTGAGAACAGCCCCTGATAAGAAAGGTGGTTGACCCAGTCGCGCCAGGCGGTATGACTGGTTTCAATCCTGTCGTCGATCGCCGCGAGATCCGGCACGGCTAACGGCTCTTTTTCACTCGCCAGCAGCGCTATCAGCGAATGCGAACCGGGAGAGGTGACCAGGCGTCCTTCGACCGCTTCATCGCACAGCCAGCTAATCGTTACGTCTTCGCTGGTGCGCAGCATGGTCATCAGATCGCCGATATGAAAAACCGCGCCGTGATGGGTATCCGCTACCCACGGCGAGCGGCTTTCCGCCATCGTGCCCAGCTTAAGGCGCAGGTTCAGCACGACTTCGCCTTCAACGCCTTCCACACGTCGCGCCAGCTCGCTCCACGGCAGACGGCCCGCCAGCGAGCTGTTCAGCGATTCGGTAAGGCGAACCGATCCGCTTTCTGTGCTGTATAGCGTTTCAAGGACGTTGCTCTCCTCGCGATAGCGCCGCTCGACGCGGTAGCTGCCTTCAGGCTCCAGCTGGAAAAAACCGCCGATACCGGGATCGAGGATGCGATCGAACAGCGGCGGCGAGTCCAGATTGGGCGCGCACCACCAGTCGATGGCGCCATCGGGCGCGATCAGCGCCACGGAGCGCCCCTCGCCGATAGCCGCATAGTCGCCGAGACCGGCAAAACCCTCTTTACGCACGGGAGAGCGGTAGGTTTTATTTTTCACTCGACGTCCCTTGTTCAGAATATATAGACGGCCTGAGCCATAAAACGATGATGGCTCACCGAATGACATCAGGCTCTGGATTGAAAAGTATAGATAAGTTTTCAGCTTGCGCAGGCAAAGCGCCCGGCATGACGGCGCCCGGGCGGCAACATTGGGGAAAATAGCGTAATAAGCGCGGCCGCAAATAGCATGGCGCAGGCGTGTTGGTTATTAAAGCGTCACTGGCGGGCGAGAAACCAGCATTTCAATCGGCACATCGAGCGCCAGAGCCAGGTTATTCAGGGTAAGCAAACTGATATTACGCTTGCCGTTTTCAATATCGCTAAGATAAGTACGATCGATGCCGCTACGCTCGCTCAGGGCAATCTGACTTAGCTGCTTGCGTTTGCGGAACAGACGTACCCGTTCGCCGACGCTAATTAACAGACCGTCATGCAAAGTGTTTTCTCCGGCAAATTCAGGCTGGGATCCATCCTGAATCTATATAACAACATTCTGATTTAACAGCATTAAATTTCATTTAAGACTATTCCTGGTGTTCGCCATCTGCCTGGCCGGGCCGCTACTATTGCCTGTTCTCAGCCGTGATATTTTTTAATGCTGCTTGCCATTGCGGTCGAGATCCGGCTGAAAGTCGGTTTCAGAATGCCGTAACAGTTAATCAGACGGCAGGTTGGGCAGCGACTTGCTTATTAATGCTCCTTCTGGCGTTTCTGCTTTCCCAATATTGTTGAAAAACCGCGCGGCTGGCAGCCTGCCGCCCCACAATTCTTCCTGAGTTGTTACACTCAGTTCTGGTGTCTCAACAGGAGTAATCATGAAACTGGGCTTTGCTTGTAAATATTTTAATGCTGAGGCAAAACAGCCTTTTCCATTAAGAGCCACCACGCGCACCCGATTTTTGAGCCTGGATAAAGCAGCGCGGCTGGCGCTAATCAGCGAAATATCGCAGCATAATCTCAGCAATCTTTACCTGACGCTGGAAGCGCTGGCGAAAGAGCCGGAAGCGCTACGTATGATGCGGCTGGGAAGCGATCTGCTGCCTCTGTTTACGGTGCCGGAAGCGAACGAGCTGTATCAGGACTATTTACCGGAACTGCATTCGGCGCTGGCGAAATGCGGCGATTTCGCCCGGGCCCATCATATCCGCCTCTCTTTTCATCCGGGACAATATTCCGTGCTGGCGTCAGATAATCCACTGGTGGTGGAACGCGCCATTGAAGACGTGGAATATCACACGCTGTGCGCGAAGCTGATGGGCTATGGCAAAACCTTCCAGGATTTTAAAATCAATATCCATATGAACGGCAAGGGCGGTTTTGAGGGATTTCAAACCGCGTTTCACCGCCTCAGCCCGGAAGCGAAAAACATGCTGACGGTGGAAAACGATGAGATTTCCTGTTCGCTGGATGACGTGCTTCAGGCGAAAGAGCTCTGTCCCATCGTGCTGGATATTCATCACCATTGGGTAAAAGAGAACGAATTTATCCAGCCCGACGATCCGCGTATCGCGCAGATTGAAGCCTCCTGGCGCGGCGTCAGGCCGGTGCTGCACTATTCGATTTCGCAGGAAGGTATCATTCCGCCACACGGCTGGCCAAATCAGGAAGAGTTAGGCGTGGCAAGAACTAAGCTGCGGGCGCACTCCGACTATTATTTTAACGATACGCTGAACGACTGGGCTTTATCGTTCAAAGAGTTCGATATCATGTGCGAAGTAAAAATGAAGAACCTGGCGAGGGATCGGCTGTTTAACTACGCAGGGCAGGACAAAGAACAGGATTAGCGAGCGCGGAACATGCGCGATGGCGCACATGTTCCGTTTCCCGCCTTGCCTAGAGCTTGCCGCTGCGGGTCTGCTCTGAGGTGGTAAAATGGGTTTCGCCATGAGCAATATCGCCGCCGCCCTTGACGCTTTTCAGCTGGACGGTATCGCCATGTTCCCAGGCGTTGGCGCCTGCCGCTGCCGGATGCGCAATGATATCTTTGCGTGACTCTCTGATTTTCTTCGTGTCCACGTCGAATCTTTTGTCGCGATCGATCAGCAAACGCGGATCCATCTGGCCGTCGGCGGTAAAGCCCATCATCAGCGCCGGAATGCCCAACGGCAGCGTTTTATCACGATCGGTATGCCAGGTATGCCAGGTTTTGCCGTAGGTATTAACGATACGCGACATCAGCGCTTTTTCCGCCAGCGGCGGCAGGCCAGGCGCGATCAGCGTGCCGGATTTCACCTCATACTGATGGCTGTGCCAATACTTTTTCTCTTCCGGCGGCAGCGTTTTAAACAGTCTTTCGCTGATAATATATTCCACGCCCATCAGCTTGGCGTCGCGCGTGTTGCCATCGTAAATTACCGCCTGCATCACGTCGTCGTTGAGAATGGTGACGTAATGGTGCGCCTCCATCTGTCCATTGTGGTCGCCGTTATAGAAATGAAAGCCGTCCAGATAAGCGTTAATAGCGTCAATGGGCGGGCGGGACTGCATCGCTGCCGCGCCGGTATCCAGCAGCTTTTTTTCCGTCGAGGTCGGGGCGCCAGGGCTGGTAACTTGCGAGGGCGAATTGTGCGCGCCGCAGCCGCACAGCAGCAGGGCGATCAGAGGCAGGGTTCCTTTCATTTTGTCTCCGTAACTTGAAAGTGTCTGAAATTGTTTAATGCTGATACAAAATGTCAGTAAAAGCCTGGCAGGTAACGGTCATTTCGCAACGTCGTTGTTCCGGCAATGTTTCTTCACCAGCGTGAGGCCCGGCGTCCTTTACCCGCCACTTTTCTGCCTGAAATCAGCGCGCGGCATCTCCTTTGTGACACGGCGGCCGATCTTCTACTAAGTTAAACAGGAGGACGCTATTTTATAAAGGAGGCCACCTTGACTGACCAAAAGAATGATTCAGCAACGATCCAGACGACCGAACTGCTTCAAACCAGCGAAGCCTGGAACGGTACGCCCTATACCGCTTATCCCGCCGGTAAACCCCAGCTTACGGTAATGAAGATGACTATTCCGCCGCATACGTCGCTGCCCTGGCATTCGCATCCGATGCCAAATATGGCTTATTTGCTCTCTGGCCAGCTGACCATTGAAGATAAAGAGAGCGGCAGAACGCATCAGGTAAAGGCTGGCGAAGCGCTGAATGAGGCAACGGGCGATATTCATCGCGGCTATACCACCGACGAAGCCGCTGAGCTGGTGATCTTCTACGCGGGCGCAGAGGGACAGCCGCTGTCGGAGCCGTTGCCCGGCGAGCCTGCGGAGTTTTAACCGGTTGACGGCAGACAAGCCCAGGCTTCAGCGTTAGTATGACGGTTTCAACGCGCCAGATGCGCGCCGCTAAAGGTCATTATGCTATGAAAAAAATTGGGTTTCTCTCTTTCGGTCACTGGACGCCCTCTGCACAGTCGGCCACCCGATCGGCGGCAGATGCGCTGCTGCAATCTATCGATCTGGCGGTAGCCGCAGAAGAGCTGGGCGCCGACGGCGCCTATTTTCGCGTGCACCACTTTGCCCGCCAGCTTAGCGCGCCGTTTCCGCTGCTGGCGGCCGTTGCGGCCCGTACCAATAAAATTGAAATTGGTACCGGCGTTATTGATATGCGCTACGAGAACCCGCTTTATATGGCGGAAGACGCCGGCGTGGCCGATTTAATCAGCGGCGGGCGTTTGCAGTTGGGCCTCAGCCGCGGCTCACCGGAACAGGTCATTGAAGGCTGGCGCTACTTTGGCTATGGCCCGCAGGAGGGCGAAAGCGATGCTGATATGGGGCGGCGCCATACCGAGGCGCTGCTGGAAGTGTTGAAGGGCGAAGGGTTTGCAAAACCTAATCCGCAGCCGATGTTTCCTAATCCGCCGGGACTGCTGCGGCCTGAACCTTTTTCCTCCGGGCTGCGTGAACGGATCTGGTGGGGGTCGGGTTCGGACGCCACGGCGGTTTGGGCCGCGAAGCTGGGGATGAACCTGCAAAGCTCGACGCTAAAAGATGACGAAACCGGCGAGCCTTTCCATATTCAGCAGGCAAAACAGATCCGTGCCTATCGCGCCGCCTGGCGGGAAGCGGGTCATCAGCGCGAACCGCGCGTTTCGGTCAGCCGCAGTATTTTTGCGTTGGTCAGCGAACAGGATCGTGCCTGGTTTGGCAGCAGCGGGCAGGGTGGCGATCAGATTGGCTACCTGGATGAAAAAACGCGTGCCATCTTCGGGCGCAGCTATGCCGCCGAACCGGAGAAGCTGATTGCCCAGCTGGCGAAGGATGAAGCGATTGCCGAGGCGGATACGTTGCTGCTGACCATCCCTAATCAGCTTGGCGTGGCATATTGCACGCATATGCTGGAAGCAATCCTTAAATATGTCGCCCCGGAGCTGGGTTGGCGGTAGCAATGAGCCAGGGCAACCTGGCCGGTTAAAGGCAGCGCTGTCAGCGACGGAAAAGTAATCCTGTTAAGCGCAGAAAAGGTGCTGGCTGTGGCGAAGGTCAGCACCTCCATTTAAACGTATTTCAGCTATGCCAATGGCTGTATCACAAAATTTTTTCGCTTAAACCTGGCAGGGAAGGTAATAGTTAAAGACAGATATCCAAAGAATAATAAATAGCCGGTGGCACATGAGCCGGGCAAAATAAAATCAACCCAATGCCGAACTTTCTCAGTAAACGATGGGCCATAACGTTTTCCCTTCTGTCTCGCCTGTATGGCACTTCTCTACCGTATTACGCGCAATACAACCTTGTTGCTAAGTGCTGTGCCACATCCTTTTCGCTCTCATCCTTTCAAAGGCGCGCTTTTTCCATCGAAAACCGGCAATTCCGGCGTACGGCTTTTAGCCGCTACAGAGCGTGCCTTTCTGCTTTGCCGGTTCATCTTATGGTTTGTAAGCTGCCTGAGTTACCTAAAATAGTTACAACATACATTTATTTTCAATATCAATAACCTCAAATAGACACCGAGCAGCTGGCGCTTAGCAGAGGCTTAATGCGCTTCTTTTGCTTACCCATAAGCCTTCCTGGCAGACAAGCCTGAAGGATCCTTAAGGACAGGGCAGGGGAGAGAACGCGCGCGACAGCGAGATGTTAACCAGGTTTAGGTAGGTGATCGGAGGGGATGCCATCCAGCAAAAGAGGCTGTCTGACAGGGGATCGTAAATCATCGGAAAAATCATTTAGCGTCATTCACGGGAAATAATTTCTATAAGAAAGAGAGCGGCTACCGTAAAAGAAAACTATCTTAGCGGAGTATTTTAATTATGAGAAAAATTTTCGTAGTGAAAAACATATCACCTCATGCATAAACCATGCTGATTGATAAAGCGGTGGAATTTAAAGACGCTGCAATGAAGATCGCCACGTAGGTGGTAAATAAGAAACAGCGTTGCATTTTATTAAAATCAAAAGAATTTTCCTGCTGCGCTTATTTTATCTGGGTTTATAAGAGACTTTTCAAATTTTATTTTCATTAGCCTTTCTCAGTAAAATAAAATATTAACACCTTTTATTTAAAGATAATTCTTGCTGTAACATAGTCCGTAAAAAAACGGAATGATCATTTATTGGTAAGTAATGGTAGTTTTACAGCCTGCGGCCGGTTGGCTAATAAAACAAAGGGGGCCATTTTTAGCCGTATGCTGCGTTTTTATCAGGCTGAGCCAGGGACAACTTCAAGACGAACTACTGGATGGCCGCTGGCTACAGCGTTTTTTATTGCTGTAGATAAATCGCCCGAGCGTCAGGCACAGCGCCTGCATGGCCGCTTTCTCTTTCTCCCTGAACTTTTGCTGCCTGGCGATGCTCATTTTTTACGCCTGAGGCGGCGTTTCGCAAAAATTATCAACAGAATTAGGGCGTTTCACCGCAACGGTAGCGCTTTTCAGAGCGATTTATACTTTTTTATGCACAGGTAATCCCCATTTTCTGTGGATAAAAGTGGCCAGCAAGCGTATGGTGTGGTCGAAAATTCGACCAGTTGATAAGTATGGCCAGGCTTATAGTATCTTTTTGAATTTAATGGCTAAATACGCTTAAAGCCTTCTTGAGAAAGCTTTACTACTCCAAAACACCCCGTATATGGATAAAATAGCTATGGCTGACTTTTTACGATTTGTGCATACGCCCAGGATGAGCCTGGGGAGCGGCACCTTATCGTAGGTAAATTTTGATAAAAGTTATTATTCAGTAATGTAATGGAAGTATTGTTATAAGTTTCGGTCGGATTTATCAGGCAAAAAACAATAAGATGCTTTCATCTGAATCTGGCAGTGAGAATAAGATTTTTTGCGCGGCGTATCGGTACTCTGCGGGATTAATCTTATTTTGGCTTAGGTAAATACTTAGAACAATTTCTGACAGGGAAAAAGGCGAGATGAAAAATTTAATAGTATTGCTGGCATTGGCCGTAAGCGGGTCGGTTTATGCTGATGGCGTGACTACATTAAGAATTGCCGATCAGAAAGGCAATATGCGCGCGCAGCTTGAGGCCTCCGGCTTGCTTAAAAACCTGCCTTTCCATATTGAATGGGCGGAATTCCCGGCCGCCGCGCCGCTGGCGGAAGCGCTTAATGCCGGCGCGGTAGATGCAGGTATTATCGGCGACGCGCCGCTGTTATTTTCCATAGCGGCTGGCTCGCAGGTCAAGGCTATCGCCGTAGATAAATCTGACCCAATTGGAACAGCTATCGTGGTTAATAAGGATTCTACGCTGCACAGCGCGGCCGATCTTAAAGGAAAAAGTATCGGAACGGGGCGAGGCTCTATTGGCCATTTCGTGGCGTTGAAAGCGCTGGCACAGGCAGGGATTAAGGCAGAAGACGTGCGCTTTCGTTATCTTACGCCTGGCGACGCGAAAATCGCCCTGGCCAGCGGCGCGATAGATGCCTGGGCAACGTGGGATCCTTATACCGCGCTGGCGGAAACCTCCGGCATCGGCCGCGTACTGGTTAATGGCCAGGGATTGATCGCAGGTAACAGTTTTCTGGCTGCTACCGACAGCGCGCTCGGCAATGCGGAAAAACGCCAGGCATTACAGCAGTATGTGAATCTTCTGGCCCATGCTGAGCAGCTGGCCTACAACAATATTGACGGCTATTCGGCAACGCTGGCCCATATTATCGGTTTTCCTCAGCAGGCGGTAAAACTCTCATTCAGCCGCAGGAAAGCACACTGGCAGGCTATCGATCCCCAAACGGTGGCTCAGCAGCAGGCAACGGCCGATTTTTATCAGCAGCAGGGGCTGATCGCCAGGCCGCTACGGGTTGAGCCGACCTTTTATCGGGGCATAACCGTAGAGGCCGGTCAGCGTTAAGCTTGCCGATATTTTTCGGCCGGTGCTTACTTCTGCCGTGGCATGGCGCGGAGCAGTAAACAGCGTAATAATCATAGTGCCTGAACGGGCGCTTTAATGGTTTCACGCTTATACTGATAAATTCCTGTCATCCGCGGTAACTCATCCTCCCTGATGCACATTGTGTCGGCTGCCAGCCCGCTGAGTACGCGATATTCTCCGGCGTTATGCCTTTTGACATGGTTTAACTGTCTGTTTCAGTAAAACGGTGCTAATAAGAAATCATTCCTTTCGGAAACTGTTACACTCAAATAACAATAAAAATTCCAGGGATTTATTATGAAAAGCTCCCCGATTTTCGATGGAAAAAAAAGGCGTGCCTTTGCAATGATGAGGGCGAAAGGGATGTGGCACAGCACTTACGCTCCGCCGTGCCATCGTCTTTTGTGGAACCTTGGCTTCGAGGTGGCGCCGCCGCCTTTATCGCCTTTCATGACTAATCTATTCAGCTTTACGATTGTCTATACGCCATTCTGGGGGATCGTGATGTGGTTTGTGTTCTGGAAAGCACAGTATGTGGATTTACTCTCTGCTTCTATAACCATACTGAGCGCAGGCCTGTTGTTTAGCCTTGTGATGTCCGTTTTTCAGCTGTGGCGAAAGAAAGCTAATCACCTGCCTGAATGGGAACAGATATAGCGGCGTGGGTGAGGGAAGCGTGATTGCGCCTTTCCGCCAAATCCAGGCGACAGGGCGCATCGCGTTCCCCCAGCATTTTTGCCCGGCTGAGCCTCATTTATTTTCCTCTGTCAGGCCGTACTCGCGAACGGCTCATCAAAAATCGCCTTCCTGAAAATGCTTTCCCAGCCGTCCTGTTCAAACGACACCGGCGGGGAAGCTTTGTTGCCCTGATTAAATTATCGGCGTTTCGATGACGGATCTGTCCTGAACCGTACATTTTTCCGGCAACTCTAATCTGGTTGCGCTACGTGAATTCTGTGGGATGTGCAGGGGTAATATGCTGCAGAATTTACATAGCGCGATCGTTTTTATCGATCCTGATGTTTATAAAATAGCCCGATCCCGATCGCCCTGGATCCCATTGTTCTTCTTCAGGCGGATCGCCTGCTTTTTCTGGATTCATATAATGCCCATTATATGAATTTAGTAAGAAAGGATCGCAGCTGTATGTGTTCAGAATGACGCCGTTAACGAATATCGCACGCTTTGGCTACACGTGAAAAGCGATTTTATTTTATGCGGCGATGCCCAGTCGATCGGCACTTTGCTCTGGTCGATCCCGAACAAAGCGCCGATCGATTCGTCCTGGCAACCGGCGGGAAGGTTGAGAAAGCCGCGCCGTTGCCGGTATTTATTACGGGCGAACCACCGACTGTCGACGCTGATTTTCGCGGAGAAATGCCAGTACCAGCCCCAGCCACAGCAGGCCGCAGGTAAGGTTTACCAGACTGAATCCTCGGCTGCCGACGCTGAAGTAAGAGGCCTTTGCGGCTTCAATTCCCAGAGCAAAAACCAGGATAGTGACCATGCCAACCATTGCCGCCACGCTTCCTTTTCCGGCGCTGCTGGAAAACAGCGTCATGCGGTAAAGCCCGGCGCTGACCAGACCAGTCCCGAAACCGTAAATGCTTAGCCCGGCCGTCAGCCACAGGTAGCTGTGCTCGTTAAGGGTGGTGGCGACCGCCGCCATGGCTAACCCGCTGACGACAGGCCAGGCACCCAGGCGCAGCGGCTGCGCAATAGATACACGGCTGGCAAGTCGGCTTAGCGTGAAATTGCCGGCAATCATGGCCATAAAGACCGGCAGTTGCAGCAGCGCATACCCCATGCGGCTAAGCCCGCTATCATGAATAAGGATCACTGGTGATAAAGCCACCCACGAAAGACAAGGGATAGTCACTAACCCTATTGCCAGGGATCCGCTCATCACCTGACGATCTTGCAGAAGCGCAAAATAGCCTTTACCAATCGACTTCAGCGAGAGCGGTGTTCCTTTGTCGCCAGCGGTTTCAGGCATAGCCTGCCACAGTCCGACCAGCGCAATCGCCGACAGGCCGCCAAACAGCCAGAACATAGTGCGCCAGTCGCCCACCGAGAGAAAAGCAGCGCCTGCCAGCGGCCCGGCTAACGGCGCCAGTAAAGCGACGTTTGCCATCAATGCCATTATCTTCACGCTGAGTGATTCATTAAACGCTTCCTGTACGGCGGCGTAGCCGACCGAGCCGATAAAACACAGGCTAATTCCCTGCAGAAAGCGCAGTAACACAAATTGTTCAATGCTTTGTACCCAATGCGTAGCCACACAGGTGAGCATAAAAAAAGCCACGCCGGAGAGTAATACCGGACGGCGCCCAACCCGATCGGAAAGCGGCCCGAGCAGCCATTGCAGCATCAGGCCTCCGATAAGATAGGCAGTCAGTGAGGTGGAGACCCACTCAGGGCCGACGGCAAATTCCTGGGTGACCAGCAGCATGCCGGGCTGGATCATGTCGTGGGCTATATAGGTTGCAAACTCAAATAACACCAGCGACAGCGGGAAAATCAGGTGTCGGCGAGTCAACTGCGATAGGGGGTGATAAAGAGCCATCTGTATACTGTCCCGGAATAAAAAAAGGAAAACGCGGCCGCCAGAGCTGTCGCGTCAGTAAAGCTTTTGTTAAGGCAAACAATGGGGTCGTTAACGCCAGCGCGCTATCGGGTTGATCAGCGTTCCGGCAAATTTAAGATTTTCAGCCGGATCGGAGAGATTGATCATCTGTTGATTATTTGCCAACTGCAGACGATTCAGACAGGAGCGGGTAAACTCCGGCGCAAACATGTCGTAGCGAGAAAATTTCTCTGCGAATTGAGGATGTGCCTGTTGATAGTCTTTAACGCACTGTGCCACTGCCTGCCAGAATTCTTCCTCCGGCAAGGTGCCCGATTCATGCAGGATCGCACTGATAAAGCGGAAGATGCAGTCAAAAACATCCGTAAAGATCGATAACAGTTTGAGGTTTTCCGGCACGTCCACCGCCAGTCGCTGTACCTTGTCAGGGAGAACCGCATCGGGATCCATTACGGCAATTTCTTCGCCGATATCTTTCATACAGGCGCTAACCGGAACATTGTTTTCTAACAGCATAATCAGGTTTTCGCCGTGCGGCATAAATACCAAATCGTACTGATAAAAGCAGTGCAGAAGGGGGCTGAGATAGCAGGTCAGATAGCGTGATACCCACTCTTTAGCCGGTAAACCGGAATCGGCTATCAGTGCCGGCAGCAGGGCTTGCTGATGATGGTCTCTGTGCAGGAAAGACGCCATAGTCATCAGACGCTGGCCGGGCTTCAGGCTGGCGGCCGGGTTATCCCTCCACAGCGCGGCAAACATCTTTTTATAAGCGGAATCGCCCTTGATAGCCTGCTCGTAATAGCGGTTGTGATAACCCACTGCCGCCACTTCACGCAGGATGCGAAAATCGCAGCGTTGCAGCCATGCATCACCGACAACCAGCTTTTCCAGCCACTCGTTAATCGCTGGCGTGGTAGCCATATAGTAAGGCGACAGGCCGCGCATAAAACCCATATTAAGCACGGACAAAGCCGTTTTAACATAACGTTTGCCGGGCTGGCTGCGATTAAAGAAAGTGCGAATAGACTGCTGGGCCTGATAGCTATCGTCGCCGCTGCCCAGATAGACAATATCGTTATTCGCAATATCTGCCGCAAAAACGGTCAGCAACTTGTTTTGCCACTGCCATGGATGAACGGGCATGAAAATGTATTCATCAGCCGACAGCCCTTTTTTAATCAGTTGCTGGGTAAAGTGCTCCACGGTTTTTTCCCCCAGCTCATCGCGCATCAGCTGCTCGTAGCTCAGGTTGCTCAGGCTGGAGAAATGGGCATTGCGTTGGTGAACCGCTACCCAGATGAGCCTGACAGGCG
This sequence comes from Erwinia wuhanensis, assembly GCF_030484085.1. Lineage (NCBI taxonomy): Bacteria > Pseudomonadati > Pseudomonadota > Gammaproteobacteria > Enterobacterales > Erwiniaceae > Erwinia > Erwinia wuhanensis. Next base: position 474,451 of record NZ_JAUJUH010000001.1, on the reverse strand, counting down.
TAGCGGCCTCTGGCGCAAAAGCAAGATAGTCACGGGCATCAAAGCCAATACGGCCATTGTTGGCAACAAAGCAGGGATGACCTTCGGTCATGGAGGCTTCAACAGTCTGGAAATCCGCTTTTACCAGCGCCTGACTGTCAGGCTGGTTTTTTTGTAGCTTGAAAACGCTGCTGCACAGCGTGCTGCTAATCTCTTCCATATATGTTGCCAGCAGCGCCTGTGGGATGCCAATCTGTTGGTTAAACTCAACGATAAACTGCAGCGCATCCAGCGGCAGAGCACGACCATTCTCCTGTTTGCTCAGCGACTCAACCTCAATTTCCCAATGATCCAGCGCAAGGCGCATCGCCCGGAAATGATAAGTTAATTCGCTTCCCGGTACGGACAACATATAGCGGCAATCACCCGTTTCAACAGGCGTTACGATTTTTTCATGAGCAAATTCGGCAATAGCTTTGCGGATCAGCAAACGGTTAGCCTGGGTCCAGTTATCGCACGTCAGATGAGCGCCGTTCAGCAGTGAGGTCGTTTCAGTGGTCATATTCAGCTGTTCCTGCAGTAGAGCGTGTTGGTAATCTTCCCGCTGGCAAAAGGCCAGCCAGGCCGTTTTGTGTCCCATATCAATGGTTTGCTGATAACGAAAACCCGCACGCTTGTTTAGCACATGAATTTTGTCGTTACGTACGTCTGGCTCAACCACTACGCGGTTCACTTCCGGTCGGCTGAACATGTAATCCATCACCAGGGTGAAAACCTGCCAGCTGAAATCCCTGACCGGCTGGCTGGCAGGGGCGATCAAAATATGCATGCCATAGTCGTCCGGCGCGGCAGGATAAAACTTACCTACCTCATCGTCGCTGGCGCGGTAGCATTCGATCAGGAACACAGGCCGATCGTCGCAACAGCCGATCAGCGCTGCGTGCGGATCGGAGGACGTTAAATCCTGGTAAAAAGCGGCAACCTGCTCAGGGCTATGTGTCTGCATCCCCCAGAAGCGCGCATATTCACGCGTAACCCAGCTATGGATCAACACAGCGTCTTCTGCGCGCATAGGCCGGAGGCTGAACGTGCCGGCCGGACGGTCGGCGCTAAAAATTGTAGGCGATGACATGTTATCGCTCCGTTTGTGCAGGAAAGGTCTGGAAGGCAATTTGCCGTTCGATCGGATAGACTTCTCGCCCGGTCAGCTCACGCAGCAAAACCGAGTTGCGATAGCAGGCCATACCCAGATCGGGCGTTACGAACCCATGGGTATGAAGCTCGGCGTTCTGCACAAAGATCTGGTTATGCTTATCGATACTGTAGTTGCGCTGAACATCATAACGACCCTTTTCATCCCAGCGCAGACGCTGAGTCACGCCTTCAAGAAACGCCGGCGGACGATACTGATAGCCGGTAGCCACAACCAACCCTTCGGTGCGCCGGGTAAATGTGCAATCCTGCTCCTGCTGATGCAGCGATAGTTCGAATTCTCCCTGCGGCAGCCAGCGCATATCCGTCAGCGCCGAGTGGGTAAACAGATTCACGTCCAGTTCGCCGTCAAGCTGCTTGATGTACAGCAGATCGTAAATGTCGTTGATAAGACTGCTGTTGATACCTTTATAGAGGTTCTTATGGCGGGCATTCAGTTCGTCGCGCTTGCCCGGCGGCAAATCATGGAAATAGTCCACCCATTCAGGCGAGGTCATCTCCAGCGTCAGTTTGGTATATTCCAGCGGATAAAAACGCGGCGCGCGGGTGATCCAGTTGAGCTGGTAACCAAAGCGATCGATTTCAGTGAGCAGATCGTAATAAATTTCTGCGGCGCTCTGTCCGCTGCCCAACACGGTTATCGAACGTTTTTTCTGCAGCTCTGCTTTGTTCAGCAGATATTCGCTGGAATGCGTAAGGCGCTGGCGGTGCGGAATACTACATTCGGGTAACCAGGCGGTAGGGCCCGTGCCAAGGATCAGACGGCGCGCGAACCATTCATGCCGTGTGCCGCTGCGGGTATCGGTGGCGGAAATACGGTAGGCGCCCGTTTCTTCGTCGTAGCTGACATAATCAACATGCGTATTCCAGCGCAGATTGCTGAGTCGCGAACAGGCCCACTGGCAGTACTGATTATACTCTTTGCGCATCAGGAAGAAGTCTTCCCGAATATAGAATGAGTATATCTTTCCTTTTTCCTTCATGTAGTTAAGCAAACTGTAAGGGCTGGTAGGATCGGCCAGGGTCACCAGATCGGCCATAAAGGGCGTTTGCAAATGCGCGTTTTCCAGCATCATGCCGGTGTGCCAGTCAAATCCCGGATTCCGATCGAGGAAGAAGCCGTTCAGGCCTTCAACCGGTTCACTAAGACAGGCCAGCCCCAGGTTGAAAGGGCCAATACCAATACCGATAAAATCGTAAACAGTCTTATTCATTTTAACGCTCTCACTGGTTTGCCGGGGTCAATAGAGAAAGCCGCATCTGCTCCCGCCCGTAATACGCAATCAGGCTGACCACGTCTTCGAGGTCAGCAGGGGTGGTGGTGGGATTTAACAGGGTAAATTTCAGATACTGACGTCCTTCTACTTTGGTACCGGCAACGACGGCATTTCCGGAACGGAACAGCGCCTTACGAATCGCTACATTAATGTCATCAATTTGTGCCTCGCTCATCGCTGACTCGGGAACGTAGCGGAAAATCTGCGTGGTCAACTCGGGCGCATGGAGCACCTCGATAGCGGGATGTTGGTTCAGCAGCTGATGGGCGATTTGCGTCAGGTTGATAATGCTGTCGAAAGCTTCGCCCAGCATGCGCGGCCCCATGATGCGCAGCGTCAGCCACATCTTCAGGGCATCGAAACGACGCGTAGTCTGAATGCTTTTATTGACCAGGTTTGGCGTGCCTTCCTGCTGGGCGCTTAACGGATTAAGGTAGTCAGCATGGTGGGTAACGTGCTTCAGATGTTTGCGGTTACGCACGAAGAAAGCGCCGCAGCTGACGCTTTGAAAGAACGATTTGTGATAGTCGACGGTCACCGAGTCGGCCTGTTCAATACCGTTCAGGCGGTGGCGATGATTTTCTGATACCAGCAGGCCGCAGCCATAGGCAGCGTCAACATGCATCCATAAGCCGTGATGTTGGCAAAGGCCCGCTATCTGCTGAAGCGGATCGATACTGCCAAAATCGGTGGTGCCGCTGGTGGCAACAACGGCGATCGGGATTAATCCCTGTTCATGGCAGCGCAGGATCTCCTGTTCAAGCTGTTTCGCGTCCATGCGGTAATGTGCATCGTAATCAACGGGGATAACGGCGTCATAACCCAATCCAAGGATCGCCATCGACTTTTGAATGCTGAAATGGCTGAGTTTTGAAGTGAATACTCGCCACTTAGCAGCATCTTCAGGCAGCCCCCGCTGTTTAATAAGGTGGCCGGGATGATGGGCTTCACACCAGCTGTCTCGTGCCAGAAGCATGGCCATCAAATTAGACTGGGTACCGCCGCTGGTAAAAATCCCATCCGATTCAGCAGGCAGGCCAATACGGCCCAGGGTCCAGTCAATAACTTTTTGCTCAATCAGCGTGCCGCCTGCGCTTTGATCCCAGGTATCTACCGAGCTGTTTACGGCGGCCATGATCTGCTCAGCCATAAGAGAAGGCATGACCAGCGGACAGTTGAGATGCGCCAGGTATTTAGGATGATGGAACCAGACAGCGTCACGGAGGTAGAGCTGGCTAAGCTCTGCCAGCGCCTCTTCGTTACTGCCCAGCGGGCGATCCAAATCGACCTCGCTGAACGCTGTGGCCAGCTCATGGGGAAGGATGCCGCTAAATGGCTTCTCAACGGCCTCCAGTGTTCTGGACATTAGCGCCAGCACGTCCTGGGTTTGCTGATTCCAGGCAGGCAGCTGCTGGTTATTGAAAATGTATTTTTCAGGGCTGCTAACATCACCGACAGCAGAAGAGGGGACTGATTGAGCGAATGAGCGTAAGACCATATTTAGTTCCTGTACTTTAAGACGCAAAGACTCTGCCTACGTTAACCAGGCAGGATTACCAGCTCGAAAATTCCAATAAAAATCAAGAGATGCAAAAAGGAGAAACACCTTAAAAAACAGGGAGTCATGCTTACTCGTTGTAAAGACAATATCCCGCGTGCAACCCATAGGTTAAATTACTGTTAACAGCTTTTGTTTGAATGCGATTATAAATAACAATCATTATCATTCAACATTTTTGGCGGTACAAATCACCCGTCTCACTATCTGATGCTAAAAGTGTGATGCAAATCACATTAAGCGGCGGCAAAAGACGAATTTTCTTAGGAATAATCTGAAGGGAAAGGGCCGGAAGGACGGTGAAGGATAAGGCCGTTTTGAACAATTCGGGCATAAGTGCACAGAGCATGCGACAAACGCAGCCTGGTACTGTCGAAATACACCTGGCAAAGCGGCGTGTTAAACGATCGGGCGAAAACGGAAAAAACCAGCGGGTGATACGAAGTCGGTCAGCGCGGCCACAGCCGCTGTAATGAACAGAAAAAACCAGCGTGTGTTACGAAGTCGGTCAGCGCGTTCGCAGCCGCTGAGCTGAGTTCAGGAATGTTCATCTTTGCGGGAGAGGGGGCGCTTCGCGTGTTGGCGGCAGCGTTCAGAACAATATTGCACCTCGTCCCAGCACTTCTCCCATTTTTTACGCCATGTCATTGGCTTATTACAATATTTGCAGAAACGCACCGGCAACGTTTTTTTATTGCCTTTAAATACTTTCATTTTTTCATCCGCTTTTACCGGTTAAGACGACTTGCCCAGATCGCGTAGCCGCCATTCCAGCCACTGATCCAGCTCTGCCTCTGGCAACGGCCTGGCATAAAAATAGTCCTGTTCCTGGTTACTGCCATATTCTGTTAACGCCGTATCCGCCTCCCCATTCTCCACCAGTACGGTGTAATCCAGCTCCTTCAGCATGGTTACAATACTGCGGGAAATGATCCGTGAAGAGGTATCCGAGGAAATATTTCGGATCAAAGATCGATCGATTTTTATTGCATCACGTGGCATACGTCGCAGATAGCTGATATTGCGGTAGCCTGTGACAAAATCATCCAGTGAAATACCAAACCCCCTGAGTTTTAACATTTCCATCCCACTCAGTGCCGCCGGGTTCTCAAGCATACGTTCGGTCTCGAGGCATTCAATGCCGAGCAGGGCATTAGGCAGTTTCTCTTTCAGCATTTTATTTTCCAGCATGGTAGCAAAGCCTTTATGCGAGAAGTCGCGTGCGCTGACATTAATGATTATCGGTAACTGAATATGGCTGTTTTTCAGTCTTGCCAGCCGGCTAATCACGCGATCTGTCATCCAGTTCGTCAGGACGGATAATAACTGCCCCTGTTCAGCCTGTGGGACAAAAAAAGCAGGAGAGAGCTCGCCCCGAGTGGGGTGGCGCCAGCGGATAAGCGCCTCCAGCCCGACAGGCTTACCGCTGTGCAGACAAATTCTGGGCTGCCAGGCCAGCCATAGCCCCTGGCCTTCCCGCAGCGCAGAAGCCAGATCGCTGATCAGCGCAGGATCCTGCGTATGCCGTTCATTGACCACCTCAACAAAATGGAGCGATGACAAACCGCGTGCGATAGCTTCATGCAGCGCGCTGACTGCGCGGCGGAGTATCTCCTGGGCAGCGACCTCCCCTGGAATAAAGTCCGTCTCGCCCGTAAAAATTGTTAGCGCGATAGCAAGACCGTCGCCCAGATCGACGCTAATTCCCTCCAGCTTTTCGACGACCCGCTCAGCGCTGAGGTGGCTGCCCTGACGTGTCAACAGGGCAATACGGCCGGTGGCAACCGTATAAAGCCTGTCACCTGCTGCCAGCCTCAGACGGAGTGGCAGCAGCGTCGCCACATCTTTAAGCAGATTTTCTACCGGCCCCATGCCCATTGAGCGTGCAAGTTCGCAGGCGCGAGGCATATCAATACAGTCAATAATGATTAACCGACGCGACGTCTGATTCTCTGCTGCGGTCAGGTTTTGCAGATCCTGGATAAGGCGCTGACGATTAGGCAGAGCGGTAACCGGATCGGTAAAACTGGCGGAATTTAATGCTTCAAGGAAAGAGATCACCAGGGCAGCCAGCATTCTGAGCGTGGTAATTTGGCTGGCGCTAAAAGGATGGGGCTTCGTGTCGGTTACGCACAGCGTGCCGACCACAATCCCTTCGCTATTTTTTAGCGGCACGCCAGCGTAAAAGCGGATATACGGCGCCCCGATGACCAGAGAATGAGTGGCAAACCGAATATCGAGCAGGGTATCAGGCACCACAACCGGATTATCGCTGTCTACCACGTGACGACACAGCGACTCTTCGCGAGAAGAGTGTGACAGGGAAAAATTGTGGGAAGCGCGAACGTACTGAGTATCATCATCCAGTACGGAGATAAAGCTACCCGGAATGCCCAGCGTCTGGCTGGAAAGCTGAACAAATTTCCTGAGCACCTCATCCCTGCTTTCATCAGCGCTAAGGAGAGCCTGTAATGCACGGAGACGAGGGCCGTTATTGCTGTCACTGTTTATAATCATTGGGGCCTCAGCGCCAGCCTGACTCTGGTGCAAATTAAGCATTAAAATAAAGCGGGGAAAATATAACGACTTAGAAGTATATTGCCGCAAAAAAATAGATCTACTTTAAATCATAGCCCTGACAGGGGGTGTGTGTCACTTTTAATTTCTTTAATGAAAAAATCACGCCTTATCGATATAACAATTGAATCACAGGTGTCTTTTCCTTTTTTTCTCGGGCAATTGAAAAAAAAGAGATGCCGTTTGATTTAAAATCTGAGGCAGGCGCTTTTGCTCTGGGAAATGCCAGAATTACCGTGGTTTTAACATTACCGGCAATAAAATTCATTTTTAACACCGCGACTCCGGCTGGGTAATTTTTCTATTTTTTGTGGGTACATCCGGCAGGCCTTAGGGCACGCTAAGTCAGGCATAGCAGATGCGTACAATAACCAAGGAAAAAGGGAATTTTATCAATCAGGCTAATCAATAACCGGCCAGGCTGGGAGTATAAGGCCAAATTCTGATTACATCGTTATCGTTTTGGGACCAGTGTCGATCCCAGCGACGCCTACGCTGCGGCCAGCAAGGGCCCTGAACGCCAGAGGATTGGCAAAAGATCGGGCATTGTGTTTCGCCGTAAATTCAGAGACTATTCGCGCGCCGTTTTTATCAGATAAGATATCGCCTGCATGATAACTATTTCTCAAATAAAGCATTTTATAAAAAGATTCTGGCCGCGCCCGGTGGTAGTGGCACCCCGCCAGATAATCCTTTCCAGCCTGGGGGCTTTCACCGGTTTGCTGTTCGCCAGCCTGTTCAGCCACTGGACGCTGGGCGAAGTTAACGTCTGGTTTATTGCGCCAATGGGTGCCTCCGCCGTTCTGCTGTTTGCTGCATCTAACAGCCCGCTGGCTCAGCCATGGTCAGTAATAGGTGGTAATTTTGTATCAGCATTAACCGGCCTGACCGTCGCGCACTATATTGAACAGCCCGTGATTGGGGCTGCACTCGCTGCTGGCCTGTCCGTGGTGCTGATGTTTAAGCTGCGCTGTCTTCATCCCCCGGGCGGCGCAATAGCGTTGACTGCAGTGATGGGCAGCCACGCGGCAGGAATGAGTGGCTACCATTTCGCTTTTGTCCCGGTGCTGCTTAATTCAGTCTCGCTGACGTTTGTGGCCATCCTTTTCAATAATCTGATCGGTCGTCGTTACCCGCATACGCTTTCTGCCGCTGAAACCTTGCCAAAACCCGTACAGATGGATGTGGCCATTTCACGGCAGGATCTGCACGAAGCGTTAATGAAAGGGGAGTTCCTTGATATAGATGAAGAGGATCTACAGCAGGTGTTACAACAGGCCGAAAACATTGCGTTAGCTCGCCAGGCAGGAAAAATGGTGATCCACCAGGCTGCTTCAGAAAGAAAAAGCTAAGCATCGGCCATCCTCTTTGTTTGACAGGCTGAGCTGAATTCTCAGGCTGTCACTCCCGCTTCTGCCGCCAGCGTTTTGCCGGCCGTAAACGCCAGCCTGGCCAGATAACGAGCCGCCGGAAAGAGGGCGTTATCATCAACGCGAAATTCAGGATGATGCAGTGGCCAGGGGCCGCCGGAGCCGACCATCACAAAGGCGCCAGGGATCCGCTGCTGATAGAAAGCAAAATCTTCGCCTATCGGGCTGGCCGCAACGGTACGCGCTTCCAGCCCGCTGGCGCTGGCCTGTTCAAGCGCGAAAGCCGCCCAGCGCGCGTCGTTGCTAACCGAAGGCGGCCCCGGCTGCCAGTCCAGGCTGAGTTCTGCATTAAACGAGACGGCCAGGCCGCTAAGCAGCTGGCGCAAGCGGCGTTCGAGCAGGGCGCGGCTTTCGGCGTTAAAGGTGCGCACCGTGCCCTCCAGCCATGCCTCTGCCGGGATCACGTTCCAGGTCGTGCCGCTGTGGATCTGCGTTACGGAAACCACGGCGTTTTGCTCGGAGGGGAGATTGCGGGCGATCAGCGTTTGCAGAGCGGTAATCAGCTGGCCGGCAATCACGATCGGATCGTTGCCTTCATGCGGGCGCGCGGCGTGGCTGCCCGTGCCGGTAATGCGGATGGCGAAACGGTCAACGCCTGCGGTCAGCGCGCCCGCTTTGCAACCCACCACGCCGACCGGCAGGCCTGGGTCGTTGTGCAGGCCGAAAATGACGCTGGCTTTATCCAGCGCGCCGCTCGCCAGTACGGCTGGCGCGCCCTGGCCGGTTTCCTCGGCGGGCTGAAACAGAATACGCACGCTTCCTGCCAGCTGGCCGCGCTGTTGCTGCAGCAGGATCGCCGCGCCCAGCACTGCCGAGGCGTGGAAATCATGGCCGCAGGCATGCATCACGCCCGGCGTTTGCGAGCGGAAAGCCAGGTCGGTCTGTTCCTCAATCGGCAAAGCATCGATATCGCCGCGTACCACCACCAGCGGGCCTGGCCGATCGCCGCGAATTTCCGCAACCAGGCCTGTCGCCAGCGGCAGATCCAGCACGGTAATATCGTGGTTAGCCAGCTGCTCGCGCAGATAAGCCGTGGTGGCGACTTCCTGACCCGAAAGTTCAGGGAATCGATGCAGATGGTGGCGTACCTGGTGCAGATAATTTACAAGTTGCGTCATAATGCTCTCCCGGTTAGCCAGCGACTCTGTAGGACGGGACTTCATTTATGGCGTTGCCCCTGGCGCGCCAGGCTGCGGCGCCGCTTATTTAGCGGCTAAAAATGCGCCGCGCCGGCTGAGATAACAGCCGCCCCGTCAGGCTGGCCAGAAAGCCTACCAGCCTTCAGGAGATTGCCATAGTTGGATTCCGGTAAAGCACACTCGCTATTCAGAAAATGCAGACCTCGGCACGATCCGTTTAAAGCGCCGCGTTATCAACGATCTGTCTGTCGCTGATGTTATACAGCGTGGCGGTGGCAGCCAGCACCGACTGCGTCTCCTGGCCCGGCTTATGGGATTCCACATGGGTAATATGGTAACCGACCGCGCCTGCGGCCAGCGCCTTTTGCACCAGCGCGTCGTGGAGATCTTCCAGCGAGGTTGCCCAGCTGACTTCCGTTACGCCGAAAGGCGCGATCGAGGCTTTTTCCCGCTGAGACAGGCCTGAGCGAACCAGCACCGGCTCGATCGATTTCGCTGAAAAAATAGAGAGCACATCGTGAACTAACGCTTTCATAACTTCACTCCTCATTAAGGTCGCCCGTGGCGCACAGTGTTACGCATTTGGATTTATTGTTAATAAAAAGTAAACCTCAGGAGCTATACAACGCCTTTCCGCCACGTTGTATTTAGCTATTGCTGCTAATCAGGCGTGGAGAAATCTTCGTTCACATTTAAAGGCGATCCGCAGGAAGTTATTTGCATTCCATTACATGTGCCAGGGCGGAGAAGGGCTGACGCTGCCGGGGAAGGGGCTGCGCTAACCCTGAGGCGACCTGCTGGCAGGTCTACGCTTTCGGCTTACCCGAAGTGCATCGACTACCAGAGAGAAGGCGGGTGAAGGCTGTTTCCGGCTGGGATAATAGAGGTAGTAGCCGGGAAAAGGCCTGCACCACTGCTCCAGCACACGGATCAACCGTCCCTCTTCAATATGATTGCCGAACTCTTCTTCGGGTAAAAAAGCGATGCCAAGTCCTGCCAGCGCTGCGGCAACAATGTGTTCAGAAGTATTGAAAATAAGCTGGCCGCTGACGCGTACGTTCAAATCGCCGCCGTCCTGATCGAAGTCCCAGACGTATAGCCCGCCAGAGCGAACCATACGCTGGTTAATGCAGGCGTGCTGCGTGAGATCATGAGGCGTTTCGGGAAGAGGGTAACGTGTAAAATACTCCGGCGTTGCCACTGCGGCCATGCGTAGCTCAGGGCCGATGGGTACCGCGATCATATCTTTATCTATGGTATCGCCAAGCCGCACGCCCGCATCGAACCGATCTGTGACAATGTCACGAAATCCGTGATTGGCATCAAATTCGAGGGTGATGTCAGGATACTGGCGCAGCAGCGGCGTCAGCTTTGGCAGTAGCGTACTGTGCAAAACGTTGGGACCGCAGGTAATGCGAACCGTGCCTGCTGGCTTATCGCGCATCTCGGTAAGCATATCCAGTTCGGCTTCGATTTCATCGATACGGTTACCTATGGTCAGCAGTAAACGCTCGCCGGCCACCGTTGGCGAGACGCTACGGGTCGTACGCGTAAGCAGGCGAATTTGCATACGCTCCTCAAGTGCGGAAATCGCCTGGCTGAGAGCAGGCTGAGTCACGCCCAGTCTCGCGGCGGCGCGGGTAAAGCTCTTTTCACGCGCGACGGTAACAAAATAGAGTAGGTCGTTCAGGTTGCGTTTCATCAGGTGCAGATCTCAATCATTGATAAGCTGTAGTTATAAACCTATTAAGCATTCATTAGCTAGTAATGCTGTGCGCCACCTGTAAAATTTCCTCAGGCCAGCATTGAGAATGAATCAACGCCGCGTTTTTCTGTGCTATTCCCGCGAGTCGTTTTTAATCCTGATGACTATAAAGCGTTTTGGCGATAGCGGCTTGCTTCATGTAAATATTAATAAAAGCTATTGAGGACTCTCCAGTGAGAATATTAACCTTGTTATTAGGGCTGGCAATCAGCTCGTTTGCTGCAACCGGAGCCGATATGTCTGACGGCGCAGATAACTTTTATAAAAGCGATAAGGTTACCCGTCAAAAGGTGATTTTTAAAAATCAGTATCAAATGAACGTGGTCGGTAATTTATTTATGCCGAAAGGGATGAAGCAGGCAAGTAAAAATCCGGCTATCGTTATTGGTCATCCTATGGGCGCGGTAAAAGAACAAAGCTCAACTCTTTACGCCCAAAAACTGGCGGAGCAGGGATTCGTCACGCTGGCGATAGACCTCTCTTTTTGGGGCGAAAGCGAGGGGAAACCCGGCCATCTGATTTCTCCGGAAATCTATTCGGATGATTTTAGCGCCGCCGTCGATTATTTAAGTACGCAACCCTATATTAATGCAGAAAAAATTGGCGTGCTGGGGATTTGCGGCAGCGGCAGCTTTGTTATCAACGCGGCCAAAATAGACCCGCGTATGAAGGCCATCGCGACGGTCAGCATGTATGACATGGGGGCCGCTTTCCGTAATGGATTGCAGCATGCCGTAACGCCTGAACAGCGCCAGGCATTTATCAAAACGGCAACGGAACAGCGTCTTGCTGAATTTAAAGGCGGAGAAACGGTCTATATTCCAGGTACGGTGAACAAGCTTGACGATACAACGTCTGCTATTCAACGGGAATTCTTCGATTTCTACCGCACATCACGCGGTGGTTATACGCCGGAGGGCGAGAAAGAAGCGCTGACGACAAAACCGATGCTGAGCAGCATCGGAAAGTTTATGAACTTCTATCCGTTCAATGATATTGACACCATTTCGCCACGTCCGATGCTGTTTATTACCGGCGATAAAGCGCATTCCAAAGAATTTAGCGAAGATGCCTACCAGCGTGCCGGACAACCGAAAGAATTATATATCGTACCGGGCGCGGGCCATGTCGATCTGTATGACCGTACCGATCTTATCCCATTTGCTAAGCTGACCTCATTCTTTAAAAATGCCTTAAAATAATATCTGAAGCCGCATCCTGAAGGGTGCGGCCAGGCATCCCGCTATGGTTAACCGCTAATTCAGCGCTAAAATCCGTAACACGCTATCGTAACACATTGAAAATTATAATAAAAATATCTTTATTTTGTTTTTATCCTGTGCCAGCATTTGCCTGAATTTTCATCATAACGGCACAGGATGGCCCCAATGCAAAACAGTACGCCTACACCGCACGACGCAATCTTTAAAACGTTTCTGTCCAACACGCTCCACGCTCAGGATTTTCTGGAGCTGCATCTGCCTGAGGAACTGCGTGAAATCTGCGATCTGGACACGCTCAGGCTGGAGTCGGGCAGCTTTGTTGAAGACGATCTGCGAGCCTGCTACAGCGATATCCTTTACTCACTTAAAACCACCCGTGGCGACGGCTACGCCTATATATTAATCGAACATCAAAGCTCGCCAGACAGAATGATGCCTTTTCGTCTGCTTCGCTACGCTATTGCGGCCATGCAGCGGCATATGGACGCCGGTCATAAAATGTTGCCGCTGGTAATACCGGTGCTGTTTTACCAGGGCGGCCGCTCGCCTTATCCTTACAGCATGAGCTGGCTGGATCTCTTTAGTGAACCCAGGCTGGCAGCAAAACTCTACGGCGGCCGTTTTCCGCTGGTGGATATTACCGTTATCCCGGATGATGAAATTTTAAAGCACCGCCGGGTGGCGCTGCTGACGCTGCTGCAAAAACATATTCGCATTCGCGACCTGCATGATTTGTTTAATGAAATAACCCAGCTGATGCAGAGCGACGAACTGAGCGGACAACAGCAGGCCGCACTGATAAACTATATGATTCAGGCAGGAGAGACGCCCGATGTAAAAGGATTTCTCCACGAACTGGCACAGGCACTGCCGCAGCATAAGGATGAACTGATGACCATAGCAAAAAGACTTGAAGAGATGGGCAGGGAACAGGGATTACAGGTGGGACTCGAACAGGGACTTGAACAAGGCCGCAGTCTGGGACATCAGGACGGCGAGCGCGAAGCCAGCCTGAAAATCGCCCGCACCATGCTGGAAAAAGGATTCGATCGCGCAGCCGTGATGGAAGTGACCGGACTGTCAGAGGACGATCTTCGGCAAATTAAGCACTAACTTTCCTGCTTCCAGCTCCGCCGCCGGCAGCTTACCGGCAGCGTTGTGCTGTTCAGACAATAATAAACTCGCGATAGCCCGAAATAATCACGTAAACCGCGAAATAGCTGAAGATTATGGCAGAGGCCATATAGGAATATTTCAGCAGACGAGCACCCAGCAGCCTGCCGCCGAAGCTGCCTACCAGACATAAAACGCAGGTCCAGAAGACGCCCGCCAGGAAAAAACCGCTCAGAAACCAGCCCGAATCCGTTGTGCTGTGCTGCCCCATACGCGAAATCAGCGCGCCGCCGACGGTTGCGAACCACAGGATTGCCGTGGGGGAGGACATAGCAAGCAGCACACCGCGGCCAAACTCGTTGCGTAGCGGCCTGGCCTGCTGCGGCTCGTCAGTACGCAGTTCACCCTGACGACGAAACGCGGCCAGCGCCATTTTCAGCGCGAACCACAGCAGCATCGCGCCGCCGCCAATCCACAGTACCCAGCGCACCGCGGCAAACTGTAACAGCACCGTCATACCGGCCAGCGCCAGCAGCGCGTACGCCAGGTCGCCCACACAGGTGCCGATCCCAAGCCAGAAGCCATGAAAATAGCCGCGCTGCATGGCCAGCGTGATCATAGCGATATTGGCGATGCCGATATCCAGGCAGAGCGACAGGCTGAGAAAAAAACCGCTGGAAAATTGCATCACGAAAGCGTTCCTTATAGCCGATCCGCGGCCGTCATCAGACGGTGTAAAGCATGATTGCTCAACAGAAACAAAGTATCCTGGTTATTCATAGCGTTAAAAGGAAAAGTTGCGCCGCGAAGGAAAGTCAATCAACCCTGCTTAAGCGCACGTTTCAGCGCGGAGAAGATGGCAGGATCATTACACTGTGAGACATTAAAGCGCAAAAAATCCGCTGCCGAACCGGATTGGCTGAACGCGTTACCGGGCGCCAGCACGACGCCTTCTTTTAAGCAGGCGCGTGACGCCCGTGCGGCATCGGCACCTTCAGGTAGACGGCACCAGAGGAACATACCGGCCTGTGGCGTATGCCAGGGCAGGATATCCAGCGCCGCCAGCTTTTCCAGCGTGGTTTGCATCGCTACCGCCAGCCGTAACCGTACCAATTCCATATGGCGTCGATAGCCGCTGCCTGTCAGCGCGCTGTGCAGCAGCATTGAGGCAAGCTGACCGCCGCCGAAGCTGGTAGCAATTTTCAAATCGACAAGGCTGTCCGTCCAGTCTCGCCGGGCGACAATATAGCCGCAGCGCACCGCCGCCGAAACCGTTTTGGAAAAGCTGCCGATTTGAATAACGTTATGTAAACCGTCATACGCCGCCAGTCTTGGCGCGGGATGGGTTTCAAAATCGGCAAAGATATCATCTTCCACAATAATCAGCCCGGCCGCTTCCGCAAGCTTAAGCATCTGATGGGCAACCACTGGCGTAAGCGATACGCCAGTAGGATTATGGATACCTGCATTAGTGATATAAAGCCGGGGAGCGTGGTTTTGCAGGATTTGGGCAAACGCCGTCAGATCTGGCCCCTGCGGCGTGAACGGCACGCCGACGATCTTTACCGGGTGAGCGCGAAGCAGCGCGTGAAAATTGAAATAGCAGGGATCGTCAACCAGCACGCAGTCTCCCGGCTGGAGTAAAAAACGGCAGATCAAATCTACGGCCTGGGTGCCTGATTCGGTCAGCATGATCTGATCTGCCGTCGCGGTAATCCCCGTTTTCGCCAGCTTGCGGCCTAAAAACTGGCGTAGCTCTGCGTGCCCATAGGGCGAGGCGTAGTCGGTCAGTAGCGCGCTCTGCGCTCGTGCCGCCATGCGCATCGCTTTGCGTACGCCTTCTTCGTACAGCCATGAGGGTGGCAGCCAGCCGCAGCCGGGCTTAAGCAGCTGTGGATCCGCCTCCAGCGCCTGGCGCGATATCCATAAAGGATCGATATCGCGCTCTTTATCGGCCGTCAGCTGCGTTAAATCAAGCGGAGCCGCCGGGCCTGATACAAAAAAACCGGCGCCGGGCCGGGCCGCAATGAGGTTTTCAGCGGCCAGCCGTTCATAAGCTTCCACTACGGTAGAAACCGACACGCCAGAAAGGCGCGCCTGCTGGCGCACGGAGGGCAAGCGCGCGCCGGGAAGATAAGCGCGGGCGGCTATCTGTTTGCGCACCTGCTCCATTACCGAAGCGATACGTGTCTGGCTACGCGGCATGGCGTTCCTCACGCCTGTACTGCATTCACAGCCAGTACAGTTCAGATTAATTGTACTGGATTGTATCTGGCGTAAGCGATCCTGCCAATGCTTAACTGAGCGAAGTCCAACGGGAGAAAGCATGAAAAATAAAGCGAACGGCTGGCTTAGCGGGCTGGCGGGTGTGGTGATTTTTGCCGGATCGCTACCGGCAACGCGGCTGGCGGTGGCGGACTTCACGCCGCTGTTTTTAACTTCTGCGCGCGCCAGCCTTGCGGCGGTGGCGGCACTGCTGCTGCTGGCGCTCGGTCGTCAACGAATGCCGCAGCGTGCGGATCTGTTTTCGCTTATGGTGGTTGCTATGGGCGTAGTGATAGGTTTTCCGCTGCTGACGGCTTTTGCGCTGCAGGACGTTTCCGCCGCTCATTCGCTTATGTACCTTGGGCTGTTGCCGCTCTGTACTGCCGCCTTTGGCGTGGTTCGCGGCGAGCGCAGGCCGCAGCCCGCTTTCTGGCTATTTTCGCTGGCTGGCGGCGCTGTTGTGGCGAGCTACGCGCTGGCCGCTAAAGAAAGTCATGCTTCATGGCAGGATTTACTGACCATAGCGGCCGTGATCGTCTGCGGCGCGGGCTATGCGGAAGGCGCTCGTGTGGCGCGCGGACTGGGCGGTTGGCAAACTATTGCCTGGGCGTTAGCACTGGCTCTTCCGGTAGCGCTGCCCATTGCTGCGCTGACCTGGCCAGCTTCGTTCCAGGCGGTGACGTTTTCCGCATGGATGGGATTAGGCTACGTCTCGCTGTTCAGCATGCTGATCGGCTTTATTTTTTGGTATCACGGCCTGGCGAAGGGCGGCACGGCGGCGATAGGGCAGCTGCAGCTGCTGCAACCTTTTATCGGCTTTGGTTTTGCGGCACTGTTTCTGCACGAAAGCATCAGCGGCGTAATGCTGGCATGCGCTTTGGCCGCGCTGGGCTGCGTGGCGGGCGCAAAAAAATTTGCCTGAGGGTGAACGAACCGGCGGCATGGGCTGCCGGTTCGCAGGCCGAAGGTTAATCGTTTTCGAGTTTTTCCGGCCAGGCCACGACAGGGAAAGCGTTCAGCGTGGACGGCGCGAACAGCGCGCCCTGGAAGTTGCAAATGCCTGCCGACTCCAACCACATCCACTCTTCGGGCTTGTTAACGCCTTCGGCAATCACAGCGATCTGCAAAGAGGAGCAAAATTTCAAAATCGCCTGCACGATAGCCTGTTTCGGGCCGCTTTTATGCACGTCGGCAATGATGTTGCGATCGATTTTGATTTTGTCAGGCTGAAACTGGGTCAGCAGCACCAGCCCGGCAGAACCGGCGCCAAAGCCATCAATCGCCAGGCTGATACCGGAAGCCTTGAGTTTTTTAATCGCCGCCTCGAATTCGTCCGCGCGGAATACCGTGCCGTTCTCCGTGACCTCAACAACGATTTGCTCAGGCACCAGCCCGTTAGCATGGATCGCCTCCAGCAGGAAATCGACCGCATCCGGCACAATCGCCAGCGACATCGGCAGCAGGTTGATCGACAGCGTCAGGCCATTAATGCCCAGCTGCTTCGCCATCGCAAAAACGTGCTGTTTGGATTTAAGATCGACGCTATACCTTTCACTGCGCGGCAGCCCGGCGAGATAATCGGCCGCCGACATACCCGACGTTGGGCGCATAACGGCCTCAAGCGACACGATCTGGCGGGAAAGCGGATCGATAATCGGCTGAAAAGCGAAGCTGTAGTCGGCCGTGGCCGAGGGAACGGCCTCGCGGGGCAGCGCTTCCTCGCGATCGACAACGAACTCCCAGGAGTCGCCCGGCGGGATCTCAAAATAGTTTTCCCGTTCGGTGGCGTCGACAAACACGCGCAGGAACTGCAATGCGCGATCGTCGTAAGTCAGCTGATACTTAGAGGTGCCTTTATCGAGCACGGCCTGCAGCACGTTTTCCGGGTCGTATTCACGCAGGTCGAACAGTTCCATGCCGACATTGCCAAAACGTCTGGCGGGCGCGTAATCGCGCATCAGTTCTACCAGATTATGGTGCCGGGGATCGTTGCAGATCTCCTCATAGATAGCGGACACAGCGTCCTCCGGGCCCTCCAGCACCTGGAAAAAGTGGGTGCCGTTGAACAATAAAATGCCCGTCACACTGTGTGATTCGTTGACCTGATTGGCTTGTTCGGCCAGTTTCCCCAACGTCTTATACGCGACGTCATCGGAAATATGGCTACGATAGATGATGGTTGACAGCATGGGGGCTTCCAGATTTTTCGCTATTTTATGCATACCTTACCAGATGCCTTTGCGGTGTTGTCCAGCGCAATTTGAAATCGATTAAAATTCAGCTTGTGGCGTCAGCCCGCGAGCTTACTGGATTTCGACGACGTAGTCGTTAACCGGCGTAATTTTTTTAATCAGCCCATGGTTAAAAAGAAAAGTTTCATACTGCCGATAGCGCTGGCGATCCAGGCGGGCCGGGTCGCGGGCAAACAGCGGCAGCGTTTTTACCCATGCCTGTCTGTTCAGCCCGGTGTTCAGCTCAGGATGCAATTTAGCGAATGCCCGCCAGCTTTCTTCAGGATGGGCCTGCAAGTAGTCGTTGCCCTGCTTGAGCGCTATCAGGAACTTTTTGATAGCGGGTTTGTTCAGGCTATCGCGATTCGCCACCAGAATTAGCTCATCATAGGCCGGCACGCCGTAGTCCTCGACGTTGAACACCACGGGATCTTTGCCCTGAAGCTTCACTTCCAGCGCTTCAATATTACGGTAGCCGCCGATGACCGCATCAACTTTGCCGGTCAGCAACGCGCTGGTCAGCTGAAAATTGACGTTAACCAGCTTAACGTCGCTGAGTTGCCGCTGGTCGTGCTGCAGCATAGCGGCGAGCGTGGCCTGTTCGATGCCGCTGACGGAATACCCCACCGTTTTCCCTTGCAGGTCTGCCGGAGAATGCACGCTTTTATCAAGCGTAATCAGCGTGTTGAGCGGGGAATCAATCAGCGTGCCGACGCGTACCAGCGGTAAGCCCTGGTCGGCAAAAAAGTGCAGCTGTGGCTGATAGGTCACCGCCAGATCCACCTTACCGGCCGCGACCAGACGTGGCGGCAACGCCGGATCGGAAGGCGGAATAATCGTCACATCCAGCCCCTGAGCCTTAAACGCGCCAGTCTGCTGCGCCACCATAATCGGCGCGTGATCGGGATTAACATACCAGTCCAGCATCAGCGTCAGCTTTTGCGCCGCGCTGGTGAAAGGAGATAACGTTGCTACCACCAGCCCACAAACTAAAGCTTTTTTCATTATCTTGTCCTTACGGTGATTAACGCTCCGGCGACCAGCGGATCAGGCGGCGCAGCAGGATATCGGTACTCAGCCAGAGCGCAATCGTCATGGCTACCAGCACAAACAGGGCGGCGAAGCAGAGATCGCTCTGCATTCGCGCGTTAGCATTCAGCATTACAAACCCCAATCCTTCGGCGGAGCCCACCCATTCGCCGACAATCGCACCAATGGGCGCGACGGCGACCGCCATCCGCAGCCCTGAGCCAAAGGCCGGCAGCGCCGCCATCAGCCGCACATGCCGCAGCTGCGAAGCGGAAGAGGCACCCATCGTGCGCGCCAGATCCAGATAGTCCTGTTCGACCCGCCGTAAGCCATCAAAAAAAGCGGAGGCAACCGGGAAAAAAATCACCAGGATCGCCATCACAATTTTGGCGCTGATGCCGAAGCCAAACCAGAGCACCAGCAGCGGCGCCAGCGCAAACACGGGGATCGCCTGGCTGGTCAATACCAGCGGCATCAGCCAGCGTTGCAGGCCGGGCGAAAAGGTCATCAGCAGCGCCAGCAGGGCGCCGAGCAGCACGCCCGCGATAAGCCCGCCGGCGATTTCAGTAGCGGTAATAAGCGTGTGGTAAGCGAGATAGCCAGCGTTATCCCGCATAGCCGCAGCCACGGCGATGGGCGAGGGCAACAGAAAAGCCGGGATGCTGCCAGGCGTGGCCAGCTGCCACAGCGCCATCAGCCCGACAAATACCGTGACGCCACGGCGTATCGTTGCTGCATTCATGCCATGTCCTCTGTCAGCTGGCGCATAAGCTGCGCCTGGCTACGCAATAAATTGGGATCGTCGGGCGCTCGCGGCGGCTGACCAGCCAGCTCAGGAAGCTCGCTAAGCCCGGCAGCAGAAAGGATCAGCAGGCGATGACTGAGGCGACAGGCTTCTACTGGATCGTGCGTAATCAGCAGCACGGTGCAGTCGGCCAGCAGCTCTGCGGCCAGCGCCTGAATTTGGGCGCGGGTAATGGCATCAAGAGCGGAAAAGGGTTCATCCATTAGCACAATGGGCCGTCGCTCGTACAAGGTCCGGGCGAGCGCGACACGCTGACGCATCCCGCCCGACAGCGTGGCGGGCAGCGCGCCGGCATTGCCAGCCAGGCCCACGCGTTCAAGCAGATGTTCTGCCCATTGTCTGTCAGCTTTCTCGCCGCGTAAACGCGCACCCAGCGCGACATTGTCGATCGCGCTAAGCCACGGATAGAGCAGATCCCGCTGTCCCATCCAGGCGATGCGTCCGGCAACCGGCAGCCCATCGCTACCCAGCACCGATCCTGTCGAGGGTGCAAGCAGCCCCGCAATGATCTTCAGCAGGCTGCTTTTACCGACGCCGCTGGGGCCAAGCAGAGAAGTAAAGCGGCCACCTGCCAGCGTAAAGCTCAGCTGCTTAAATAACGTACGATCGCTAAAATGCAGGCTGACCGCCTTCACCTCTATACCCGGCGTCATCGCGCTTCCGGCGTAGCGCAGGCAGCATCAAGCCCCATCTGCCAGAATGCCGTTTCCAGCCGTGTCGCGGTGGCGAATATTCCCGCCAGCGCCTCAAAGCGGCTCGCGCCGCCGCGCTGGGCGGCCAGGTTTTCAAACAGCGTCAGCGAAGCCTGCACGCCGCTCAGGTAAAGCGGAGCGCCATAGTTTTCAATCCACGGCGCGTAGGGATTGCCGGTCAATACGGTTTGCGTATCGTTCAGCAAGCCGACGCCGATCTCGGCATAGCCAGCCACGCAGGGCATTAGGGCGGTCAACAGATCGAGCGCGTCGCCCGCGTGACCAATATCCAGCACATAGCGGGTATAATTTAGCGTTTCTGGCGCCTCGGTTTCCGTCGCCATCGCCTTCCCGGTCAGGCCCCACTGCGCGCAGTAGCGCACGTGGAGCGGCAGTTCGTCGACGATGGCGTTCAGCGAGCGGATTGCCGCACGCATCTCCGGCAGCGTTTGAAATTTGCTGACCAGCAGCGCGTAGGCGCGGGCAAAATGGATAAGGAACAGATAGTCCTGGATAAGGTAACGGCGAAAAGCCGACGCAGGCAGGGTGCCGTCAGCCAGCTGGCGAACAAAAGGGTGATGGATATAGTGCAGCCAGCGATCGCCGGTCTGTTGACGCAGCCGTCCGTAGAAACCGTCAAACACGGAACCTCCTCAATACTTGAGATCCGGTCAGGCGCGGGAACGTGCGTTATCTGGCTCAGCCGTCCCTTCGCTGGCATGACCCAGATCAGGTTCAAAGGGTTCGGCTTGCGCCATCTCAGCCCGTAACAGGACACCCCTCGGTGCGTATTGTTATACGGTATTTACTTTCTGTTTACAATGCGCAGGCTCAGCACCATTGTGGATTCAGGTCGCTGGCCGCTATGGGTTATTAATAGCGCCATTCGGTAACATTCTGAAAGCAAAAAACCGGTCGGAAGCCGCATGCTGTTCTAAGCTAAAAACTGGTTTGTAATGTGATGCGGAGTCGTATGAAACAACAAAATAAGACTATTGGAATAGCGCCTTACGGTGGTTCAGCGGGGGGTTGGGGAGCGTTAAAGGCCGTTGCCGACGCGATCCGCGGCCAGATGTCGGTCAAACAGGACGTGATCGCGTTGTTTAAAGTCAACCAGCCGCAGGGCTTCGATTGTCCCGGCTGCGCGTGGCCCGATCCTCAGCACGGTTCCTCCTTTGAATTTTGCGAAAATGGCGCCAAGGCCGTTTCCTGGGAAGCCACCAGCAAGCGCACCACGCCGGAATTTTTCTCTGCCCATACCGTCAGTGAGCTTTGGCAACGCAACGCTTTTGAGCTGGAAGGCGAAGGCCGTCTGACTCACCCGATGAAATACGATGCGGCCACCGATACCTATCAGCCTATAGAATGGGAAACTGCCTTCCGTGAAATCGGCGAAAAGCTGCAAAGCTACGAAGATCCGGATAGCGTGGAGTTCTATACCTCAGGCCGCGCTTCTAACGAAGCAGCGTTTCTCTGGCAGCTGTTCGCGCGCGAATACGGCACTAATAATTTCCCGGATTGCTCCAATATGTGCCATGAGCCGACCAGCGTCGGCCTGCCGCAGTCCATCGGCATAGGCAAAGGCACCATCGAACTGGAAGATTTCGATCACTGCGATCTGGTGCTGTGTATCGGCCATAACCCCGGCACTAATCATCCACGCATGCTGGGTACGCTACGTGAAGTCTCCAAACGCGGCGCAACCATCGTGGCGATCAATCCGCTGCGGGAAAGAGGGCTTGAACGCTTTACCTCTCCGCAAAGCCCGGTAGAAATGCTGTCGCTCAGCTCCACCACGCTCGCTTCTACCTATTACAA
Organism: Erwinia wuhanensis; assembly: GCF_030484085.1. Lineage (NCBI taxonomy): Bacteria > Pseudomonadati > Pseudomonadota > Gammaproteobacteria > Enterobacterales > Erwiniaceae > Erwinia > Erwinia wuhanensis. Next base: position 452,338 of record NZ_JAUJUH010000001.1, on the reverse strand, counting down.
AGTGCGCGTTGGCGGCGATGCCGCCATGCTGAAAGGCGTGATGAAGTGTCTGCTGGTGATGCACGAGCGGGCGCTGGCGGCCGGAGAGCCCGGCGTGCTGGACGAAAGCTTTATCAGCGAACATACCGAAGGTTTTGACGCCCTGAAGGCGGACCTGGATGCCACCGACTGGCCGCATATTCTGAAAGTCTCCGGTATGACGTTTGAAGAGATCCAGAATATTGCCCACCTGTATGCCAAAGCAGAAAGAACCATTATCTGTTACGGCATGGGTATCACCCAGCACCAGTACGGCACGCAAAATGTACAGCAAATCGCTAACCTGCTGTTGATGCGTGGCAATATCGGCAAGAAAGGCGCGGGCATCTGCCCACTGCGCGGCCACTCTAACGTACAGGGCGATCGTACCGTCGGCATTACTGAAATCCCGCCGCAGTCGCTGCTGGACAACCTGGAAAAAGTGTTTGGCTTTAAGCCGCCGCAGAAACATGGACACGGTGCGGTGCAGGCTATTCAGGCGATCCGCGACGGCCACTCCAAAGCACTGCTTTGCCTGGGCGGCAACCTGGCGGAGGCGATCTCCGATCCGCAGCAAACCTTCGAGGCGATGCGCAAGCTGGATCTGGTGGTGCATATGGCGACCAAGCTGAACCGCTCGCATCTGCTGTTGGGCAAACATAACTATCTGCTGCCGGTGCTTGGCCGAACCGAAATCGACAGGCAGGCATCGGGCGAGCAGAGCGTGACCGTGGAAGATTCCATGTCGATGGTGCACGCCTCGCGCGGCTCGCTGAAGCCCGCTTCGGAATGGCTGAAGTCGGAGCCGGCCATCGTAGCGGGTCTGGCGAAAGCCACGCTGCCCAACACTAAGGTGAACTGGGACAGAATGATCGGCGACTACAGCTTTATCCGCCAGGCTATCGAAGCCGTTTTCCCGGCCTTTGAGGATTTTAACCGCAAGATCCTACAGCCGGGCGGCTTCCGTCTTTACAACGCCGCGTCGGAACGCAAATGGCTGACGCCGTCGGGTAAAGCGCAGTTTAAGAGCATGCAGGGCATTAACGAGGATCCTCGTTCGCTGAAGTGCCACGATTTGGTGCTGACGACGCTGCGCAGTCACGATCAGTACAACACCACGCTGTACGGGCTGAACGATCGCTATCGCGGCGTGACGGGAAGGCGGGACGTGCTGTTTATCTCGGCAGATGAGGCAGAAAAACGCCGCCTGCGGGTCGGCGACAAGGTGCATATGGTGGCGCTCGATCCGGACGGCAAGCAGACCTCGCGACGCCTGGATAATCTGACGATAGTGGTTTACGACATGGCGCCTGGCTCGGTCGCGGCCTACTATCCGGAAGCCAACGTGCTGGTGCCGCTGGACAGCTTCGATACCGAAAGCGGTATTCCGGCTTATAAAAGCATTCCTGTCGCGCTGGAGCACGCAGAAGCGACCGAAACGTCGGGCACGCTGCGCTAAAAATGGGAAGGAGGGGGCGACCTCTCCTTTTCTTCCTGACCCCGCAAAAATAAACGTAATGGCTTTAAAATTGCTTCAGCTGAGCGTACCCTGAGCACGCAATCCTTTCTCCTGCGAGGTTACTGAGCTTCCCGAATATCCGCAGTAATAAAACGAGTAATCAGCACAGAGTAATAAAGAACATAACTCGGATAAAATCGCATAGATATCAAAACGGGAAATTACGGATAGCCTTTCGGAAAACTGACCTAAGTTGAGGTCAATAACATGTTAAAACCTCCTGATACTTTAATGGATAAATAGCGATATTAAGGAAATAAAATGCGGCAGAGGATAATCGTATGTCCTGTGATTCAAAACGAAGGTGAGTATTTGCTTTGTAAAATGGCTGCGGATCGTGGTGTTTTTCCGGGGCAGTGGGCCTTGCCTGGTGGAGGGATGGAGGCGGGCGAAACACTGGAAGAAGCCCTGAGGCGCGAAATAAATGAAGAGTTAGGCGAGGAGCTATGCATCACAGATATTCAGCCCTGGACTTTTCGTGATGACATCCGAACCAAAACGTACCCGGATGGCAAAACTGAAGAAATTTATATGATTTATCTTATATTTGACTGCATCAGTACTAATCGAAATATTACTTTTAACGAGGAGTTTCAGGAAATCGCATGGGTCCCCCCTGAAACCTTAAAAGCTATGGATCTGAATGAAGCGACTCGTATCACATTTGCCCACAAGGGGCTTATTTAGCGGCCTGCCCGGCCGCTAGCCCGGTTTATTAGGATGTGAGCCCCCTTATTTTTGATTAAAATCAAAATTATCTGTTAAATATTTCCTTAACTAAAATTTTTACTTTCGCTTGCTTCACAAACTGATTTTTCACCACTACTTTTTCTTTCAACAGGCTTTCTTAATTTCCCGATAGCCTGTGCTACAGGCGCTTTTGCGCGCAGACGCAGGGATAGTGTCTCTTTCGAACATTATACCTGCTGGTTGCCATCAGCCTGAAGGATACTTCTATGAGAGAACTTGATGCTTCAGAGTTAATTTACGTAAACGGAGGAAGCGATAGCATTACCAGTGGCCTGACTGAAACCGAAACAACGCTAACAACCCGCGGCGGAATTAAAGATTATGATGGCTGGCAAAGCGGTGCGATAGGCGCAGCGTTAGGAAACGCGCTGTACGTTTTGGGAAAATCATTAGGCTGGTGGAGTTAAAAGAGAAAATCCAGGTGTTTAATCGATACTATTGAAAATGGGATTCAGGGACGTTCGGCAAAATAATCAGAATAGTTTAAGGAGGCGATCAATCAGCATTTTTGTTAAACACATCATTGAAAAGATCCCCGCGCCATCCGGCGCGGGAAACAGGATTTACAGCGCCATATCGTGCTGGGCTGGCGTTTTCTCAGCCTGGCCAGTAATGGTGGACTGCGCAGGCTCCTGAGCAGGCATCTTGATAACCGGTGGCTTGGTCAGCTGCAGCGTGGCCGCGGTGTCATCCCAGACATGCTGCGTCAGCTCGGTGTTACCGTTCAGCGTCTGGCCGTAGGTTGGCACCACTTTATGGATCTTTTCCTGCCATTCCGGCGAGTTGAACTGCTCCGGGAACAGCTTCTTCATCACGTTGATAGCGATAGGTGCCGCAGTCGAAGCGCCTGGCGATGCGCCCAGCAGGGCCGCCACGGTTTTCTGCTGATCGGTCACAATTTCTGTACCCAGCTTCAGCACGCCGCCTTTATCCGCATCTTTCTTGATGATCTGCACGCGTTGACCCGCCTGGATCAGTTTCCAGTCTTCTTTCTTCGCGTCCGGATAGTACTCTTTCAGCGCGGCAAAACGGTCGTCGTCGCTCAGCATGACCTGACCAATCAGGTATTTCACCAGGTCAAAGTTATCCATGCCCACGTGGGTCATCGGCATAAAGTTGCTGGTGGTGGTGGTGCTCAGCAGATCGAACAGCGAACCGTTTTTCAGGAACTTGGTAGAGAAGGTCGCGAACGGCCCAAACAGTACCACACGCTTACCGTCCAGGTTACGCGCATCGATATGCGGAACGGACATTGGCGGTGCGCCTACGGAAGCCTGACCGTACACTTTTTGCAGGTGACGGCTGGTAATGGCCGGATTCTCGGTGACCAGGAAAGAGCCGCCAACCGGGAAGCCTGCATAGTTGTCCGCTTCCGGAATGCCGGTTTTTTGCAGCAGCTTCAGCGCGCCGCCGCCAGCACCGATAAAGACATATTTCGCGTCAATCGCGCGTTCGCCGCCGTTTTTCACGTCTTTGATGGTCACGTGCCAGGAGTTGTCGCTGTTACGCTTAAAGTCGGTCACTTCTGAAGAGGTTTCCAGCTTAAAGTTGCTGTTTTTCTTCAGGCTGGCGGTCAGCTGACGAGTGATCTCACCGTAGTTAACGTCGGTGCCTACCGGCGTCCAGGTGGCCGCGACTTTCTGCTTAGGATCGCGGCCTTCAATAACCAGCGGCGCCCACTGTTTGATCTGATCCTGATCGGTAGAGAACTTCATGCCCTGGAACAGGGTGGTTTTCTGCAGCGCAGCATAGCGCTTGCTCAGGAACTCAACGTTGTCGTCGCCCCAGACAAAGCTCATGTGCGGCGTAGAGTTGATAAAGGAGTGCGGGTTGTTCAGCACGCCGTTTTTCACCTGAGAAGTCCAGAACTGGCGAGAGATCATAAAGGCTTCGTTGATCTCCAGCGCCTTGCTGACGTCGATGGTGCCGTCGGCACGCTCAGGCGTATAGTTCAGCTCCATATTGGCGGAGTGGCCGGTACCGGCGTTGTTCCAGCCGTTGGAAGACTCAAGGGCGACGCCGTCGAGCTTCTCAACCATAATCTGTTTCCAGTCTGGCTGAACGTCTTCCAGCATCGTGCCCAGCGAGGCGCTCATGATGCCGCCGCCGATCAGCAGAACGTCGGTTTTCTCTGGTGCAGTTTCAGCATGGATCGCTGTAGAAATCAGTAACGCAGACAGCGAAACTGAGGTAATCAGTTTTTTTGATTTAATCATGGCAGGTGTCGATAGTCGGGATTTGACATTAGTTAAAAAGTGTCCATAAATATTAAAATATTGTTATGGCAGATTGTATGTGTTTTTAGTTACAAAACTAAAAAATGTCATATTTTAGTTAATTTAGTTACAAATGGGCAGGAAAAAGCGGAGCATCTGTTACGAGATGGTTCAGACATGCCGCTTTCGGCAAGCGTTAATGCAAATTAGCGGCAGCTTCCGTAATACCAGCGTTAACTATAGGGATAAGTTACAGCAGCACGTCCTTGTGCTGTAGAGTCAGCTTTACCGGCTAAGCAGAATAACCGGCATCCGCCGATCGCCTCCCGCCAGGCTAAAGCTTGTCTCCAGCGCAGATTCTGCGCCACTGATCAGATTGATATAGCGTCGGCCAGCCAGCGCCTCCGGCAGGGCGATTTCCGCCGGCGCCCAGTGCGCCTCCTGCAATCGGTTAAACACAAGGCGGGGCAGGATCACAATCAGCGCCGCCTCGTCGTTGGCTCGACCAAAAGCCAGCACGTTCTCCGCCTGCTGACCCGTGGCGCTCAGCGGCAGATAGTCGCCTTTACGAAACAGATCCGGCAGCTGCTGACGCAGGGGCAGCACTTTAGCAATCAGCTGCTGCTTCAGGCGACCGTCCAGCCAGTGCGCTTCATTAGCGGGATCGACCTGCTCAACCTGATTTAACAGCTGCTCCAGCGCGGCGAAATCCGGCTCGCGACGGTTGTCGGGATCCACCAGGCTCAGATCCAGCGTTTCGCTGCCCTGATAAATATCCGGCACGCCCGGTGCGGTCAGCTTGATGGCCGTCTGGGTCAGGCTGTTAACAAGGCCTGCGTGGATAAAGGGCTGGAGCGACGCGGTGAAGTCCTGCAAAAAAGCCTGATTATCGGGCGACAGCAGATGACGCACATAGTCGAGCACGGCATTTTCATAGGTTTCGTTGCTGTCGGCCCAGTCGGTGCGCAGCTTCGCCTCACGCAGCGCTTTTTCTACAAAGCCGGTAAAGCGCTCCTCCAGCGCCTTGAGGCCTTCAGCATCATCAGGCGCCAGATCGGTGGGCCATGCGCCCGCCAGCGACTGGTACAGCATCCACTCCACGGCGGGTTTTGGCGCAGGGCCGTCCTTAAGCTGCACCACCTGAGACTGGTTGCCTTGCCGCCAGCGAGAGACGCACTCCGCCCAGCGCTCCGGCGCTTCGCTCAGCGTATAGAGGCGCGCTCGCGCATCTTCGCCACGCTTGGTGTCGTGGGTAGAGGTGCCGGAAAGGGCGTCCGGCTGACGGGCCAGCCGCTCCTGCATCTCCTGGTGGAAACGTTCCGGCGAGAAGTCATCCGGCATCGGCTCCGCGCCGACCTCATTCAGCGCCAGCGCCATATGCAGGCGGAAAAACAGCGTGTCCTCGACCGATTTTGCCATCAGCGGCCCGGTCAGCTGCTGGAAGCGGGTGCGGAAGCTGGCGGCGTCGTCACTGGCGGCAGCGGAAACTTCGCCCGCCATAATCCGCGTTAAAAAGCCCAGCGCCTCGGGATCCGGTGCCTTAACGCCCTGGCGCACCTCGTCCGCTACTTTCAGCAGCAGGTCGGCATCTTCGGGCGGCAGCCCCTCTGTTGTGCCGTAAGTGCGGTAAACGGGGAAGGCGACCAGCAGCTCCCGCAGCGCCGTCAACAGCGCTTTCTCTTCCAGCGGCTCGTTATCGGCGGCGGCGATAGTGGTGGCAAGCTGCAAAAGCCTGGTCGCTTCACCGGCGAAGTTGCGGGTCGCCATCAGCATTTTGGCCGCGCGCAGCTCCGCCTGCACGTCAACCGGCTTGCCCAGCAGCGTTTCATAGGCCTGCCGCAGCTGACGAATATGTTTGCCGTCCACCAGCGCTTCGGACAGGGAAGCAATAAATTCATACCCAGTGGTGCCGGAGACAGGCCAGTCGGCAGGCAGATGCTCGCCCTTAGCCAGGATCTTTTCTACCGTGATATAGCAATCCGGTCCGGCTTCCTGACGCAGCCGTTCCAGATAGCTTTTAGGATCGGCCAGCCCGTCGACGTGGTCAACGCGCAGGCCCTGCACCGCGCCGCTGCGCACCAGCTCGAGGATCAGCTGGTGCGCATCATCGAACACCGCCTTATCCTCCACCCGCACGCCGGCCAGCCCCGTGATTTCAAAAAAGCGGCGGAAGGAGAGGTCGCGCGGCGCGTCCCGCCAGGACATCAGCCTGTAGGGCTGGCTGTCGTGCAGCGCAGCGATATCGGCTTTGTCGGTGAGTTGCAGCACCGCCTCCGCCCGATCCTGCCAGCTTGCAGGCGTCAGCGGATAGAAATGTTCGTAGTAAGCCAGCGCCGGTTTCCCGGTTTGCGGATCGGGTTTAACCGCGATAGCGCCGTTTTCAAGCTCCACCTCAAAATCATCGCCAAGGAAAGGCAGCGTCAGACGACGTGACCAGTCGATATCAAAATGGTGGGCGTAGCGGCTGTTTTCGCCGTGCTCTACCACGTCGCGCCACCAGGCGTTTTCCAGCGATGAGGCCATATGGTTCGGCACGATATCGATGATCAGCCCCAGGCCAGCCTGTTGCAGCGTTTTCACCAGACGATCGAAGCCCTCACGGCCGCCAATCGCCGGATCGATTTCATTGGCGTTGATAACATCGTAACCGTGGGTAGAGCCGGAAAGCGCGGTAAAAATGGGCGACGCGTAGAGATGACTAATGCCCAGCTGTTTCAGATAGGGAACAAGCGCGGCGGCCCGATCGAAAGTCATGCCGCTGCGGAACTGGATACGGTAGGTCGAGGCTGGAATAGTCACGCGGTTTCTCCCGGAGCAAGGCGAACAAGGATGGCATGCTGGGGCAGCTCGGTGATGGCCTGCGGCCAGCTAAAAATCGTCTCGCCCGGCATGTCCGGCACGGGCTGGGTTTTCTCGCCGATATTCAGCGCGATCGACAGCATGCCCTGAGGGAACGTCCAGCTGACAGCGACGAAACCGGCGGCGGTTTGCAGCACTTTGCCGCTGTTGCCGCCTGCAGTGGTGAGCAGCGGCACGATATAGCGCTGCCGCACGGCCAGCAGCTCTTTGGTCAATGCCAGCCACGCCTGTCCCTGCGGGCTTTGCGTTTTTTGCCAGTCCAGCTTTGAGGCGTCAAACGTGCTTTTGGCATTAGGATCGGGCACGCTTTCGTCTTCATGTCCGGCATGGCCCTGGAATTCACGCGCGCGCCCTTCGCGCACCGCTTTAGCCAGATCGCCGTGGAAATCGGTAAAGAACAGGAAAGGCCGGGTTTCGCCGTACTCTTCGCCCATAAACAGCAGGGGAATATGCGGCGAGCAGAGCAGCGTGGCCAGCAGCACTTTGGTGCGATCGGCGCCCGCCAGCTGGATCAGCCTGTCGCCCTGGGCGCGGTTGCCCGTCTGGTCATGGTTCTGAATAAAATCGACAAAAGCGACCGGCGGCTGACCTGAACTTTTCACGCCGCGTTTTTCACCCGACTGCGCCGAGACTTCGCCCTGATAAGCGAAGCCTTCCGTCAGAATGCGCGCAATAAGCTTTTCCGGCTCGTTAGCGAAGTCGCGATAGTAGGCGTGGGTTTCGCCGGTGGCGAAAACGTGAATGGCGTTATGGAAATCATCGTTCCACTCGCCGGTAAACAGCGGCACGCTGCCGTCCTCTTCACGCGGGTGCAGGAAAATGACGTTACGGCTGTCCTCGGTGGTGAGGTGAACCGGCCGGTCGGTGATTTCTGCACGAATACGTTCGGCGATAGCGATCAGCGCATGTTTTTCCGATGTGTCTTCAATCTGATCGATGGCGTCAAAACGCAGCCCGTCCAGATTGTACTCCTGTAGCCAGTACAGCGGCGCTTCCACCATATAGTCGCGAGCCGCCGCGACGTCATAAGCGATTCCGGCTCCCCAGGGAGTCATGCGCTCTTTATGAAAGAAGTCAGGCGCCAGCAGCGGCAGGTAGTTGCCTTCCGGGCCAAAATGGTTCAGGACGATATCAAGCACCACCGACAGGCCATGACCGTGCGCGGCGTCGATAAAGGCTTTGAAATCGTCCGGCGTGCCGTAAGCGGAGTGCGGCGCGTAAAGCAGCACGCCGTCGTAGCCCCAGCCGCGATTGCCGCCAAACTGCGAAACGGGCAGCACTTCCAGCATGGTGATACCCAGCTCCGCCAGGTGAGGCAGTTTCTCTATGGCGGCCCGAAAGGTGCCTTCCGGGGTAAAGGTGCCGATATGCATTTCGTACACCACCGTTTCAATCCACGGACGACCGCGCCATTCATGCTGCCAGCTATAGCTTGCGGGATCGATAACCACAGAGGGGCCGTTAACGTCCGCCTTTTGCGCACGCGATGCCGGATCCGGCACCACCATGCCGTCGGCAAGCACAAAGTTGTATTCCGCGCCGGGCGCTACCTCGCTAACCTCCGCCTCAAACCAGCCGTCGCCGCTGGCGGACATGGCCATATCTTTTCCGGCCAGCCTGAGCGTGACGCTTTTTTGCCCGGTAGCCCAAAGGCGAAAACGAATCTTACCGTCGGCCACATACTCGGCCCCCCAGCTCTTACTAAATGTTCCGGATCCCATTCAATAGCCTCTTTAAGCACAGCGGTGAGCGATAGACGACATCGCAAGGAGTGCGATGTAAGCTTTGAAGAAATCATAGACTATTGCGTAGAAAGTGAAGGGTATGCGGCAGGGCGCAAAAAGCAGGATGAGGTTGGGTTTTGCCGGGCCTGGCGACGGCCCGGACGTGCTTATTACAGGCCTGGTGGAAAAATCACGGGTAAAGCTGCGCCAGTTCAACCTTGCTCAGCCCGGTTAGCGTTGCCACGGCCTGAAGGTCAAATCCCTGCCGCAGCATCGCCCGGGCGATATTGCGCGCCTCCGCTTTTCGACCGAGCCGCATTCCTTTACGCATTCCTTTTTCGACGCCCATTTTCATCCCTTCCTGAACGCCTGTTTGCTTGAGCTGCTGTGCGATAGTCATCAGTTTCTCCTCGTGTTGCGGCACGCGCTGTGCCAGCTGCTGTACAAATACCTTTGCGTCTGAAGCTTCACCTGCAAGCAATAAATAGTTTACCAGTGAAATCAAATGCTGTTCTGTGAGATCTCCCGCTAAAATCAACGCGGTCAGCCTGTCCAACAGGTCCGTCATATCGCGCTGGTGAATATGCTTTTGTACCAGCGTCAGCGCCGCCATCTTCCGGTGATGCACAATCTCGTCATCGGGGATCGCCGTGACGTCGACAAGGGGGAAATGGGTGCCATAGATCCTGCCCGCCATATCGGGATCGGTAAAGCCATGAAGCCAGTGGGTCGAAAAAGGATAGGGCGACCGTTTGCCGTTATAAAACAGCACCGGGATCACCAGCGGCAGCTTAGTGTGACCGGCGTCCAGATGGCGCTGCATCACGGCAACCGCGTAGCGCAGCAGCCGGAAGGCCATATGACGATCGGGCGTCGACTGGTGTTCAATCAGCACATAAATATAGCCGTCGCCGCCGGCGGTTTTCAGGCTATAAAGCACATCGCTGAAGCAGGCGCGCAGGCTCTCTTCAACAAAGCTGCCGGACGCCAGCCGCAGAGTCGAAAAATCGCAGGCGGCCCGCACCGACTCGGACAGATGCTGCGCCATAAAATCTTTCGCGACAGCGGGATCGGTCAGAAATTGCTTAAAAACCGCATCGTGCGGCGTGCGGGTGATTTTTTTCCTTTTTCTGGCGGGCATACCAGCCTCCACTGCTGTCCGGCTTTCCTTTGGCCGCACTATAGCGGAACAACCGCCGCCTGACCGCCACGCAGGTTAATCCGCGAGAGCCAGCTTCCAGTTTCCTTCGCCCAGCGCTTCGCGCGCCTGAGCACTCAGGCGGCTATCGGTGACGATGGTGTCGAAGATCTCCAGCGGCAGCGCCATAAACGTGGCGATTTTATTGTATTTGGAGCTGTCGCTGAGCAGTACGCGCTTGCTGCTGACGTCGCACACCGCCTGCTTTACCGTGACCTTGTCCTCGTCCGGGGTAAAGAGGCCTCGCGGCCCCCAGCAGGATGCAGAGATAAAAGCGATATCAATAGCGAGATGGCGCAGACTGCGCGCCGCGCTTTCCCCGACGCAAGAACGGTTTTCGCGGCATACCGTGCCGCCGGTGTGGATCAGCCGACAGCGGCTTTTCTCCATCAGCAAGGCCGCCACCATAAAGTCGTTGGTCACCACCAGCAGGTCGTCGCGATCCAGCAGCTCGCCGGCCAGCGCCAGCGTGGTGGTGCCCGCATCAATATAAATACAGCTGTTGCGGGGAATATGCTGCGCGGCGCGGCGGCCAATCGCATTTTTCTCCGCATTATAGAGCGAGGTTTTGGTCTGGTGCGACGGTTCCGCCGCCAGCCGTTCCGCCGAACGCACGCCGCCGGATACCGCCAGCAGCGCGCCTTGTTCCTCCAGCTTCTGCACGTCGCGTCGAATGGTCATATGCGATACGCCCAGCCGTTCGCTCAGTTCCGAAAAGCTCACCACGCCGCGTTCGGCCACCATCGCCAGGATCTGCTGATGTCGTTCAACCGGGATCACGTCTGCTCCTGTGAAATTATCAATTTTTCACATTGTAATGGAAAGGGATGGCCGCGCGAATAGAAAATTTGCCGGTTCTGCGGTGTGGTTCCGCCTTTTCGCCTCAAGATTCAGTGCTGACAGCGCTTGTGAAGAAATGTTCTTTTTTGTTCGCCGCCTTCAATTTGTGATGCGCGGCACATTTATTCATCCGATAAGCTGGCACGATTAACAACATTGAACAAATAATCACTTAATTTAACAACGGAGGCCACGGTGCCAATTCAAAACGTTTGCGTAATCGGTTTAGGGTCGATGGGGATGGGTGCAGCCGCCTCCTGCATTCGTGCGGGGCTGAACACCTGGGGCGTCGATCTTAATCCAGCGGCGCTGGAAACGCTGCGCCAGGCGGGCGCCCGCGATGCGCAAACCGCCGCCGACGGGTTCGTCGATCAGCTTGAGGCCGTGCTGCTGCTGGTGGTCAACGCTAAACAGGTTAACGCTATTTTATTCGGCGATAACGGCCTGGCCGCCAGGCTGAAGCCGGGCACGGTGGTGATGGTGTCGTCCACTATCTCTGCGCAGGACGCGCAGCAGATTGAACAGCGGCTGGCGCAGCATCAGCTGCTGATGCTGGACGCGCCCGTTTCCGGCGGCGCGGCCAAAGCGGCAACCGGTGAGATGACGGTGATGGCCTCCGGCAGCGATGCCGCGTTTGAACGTTTGCAGCCGGTGCTGGAGGCGGTGGCGGCAAAAGTCTACCGCGTCGGCAGCGAAATTGGCCTGGGATCCACCGTAAAAATTATTCATCAGCTGCTGGCTGGCGTGCATATCGCGGTGGGAGCGGAAGCGATGGCGATGGCCGCCCGCGCCGGTATCCCACTGGATACCATGTATGAGGTCGTCACCAATGCGGCGGGCAACTCATGGATGTTTGAGAACCGGATGCGCCACGTGGTCGACGGCGACTACAGCCCGAAATCCGCAGTCGATATCTTTGTGAAAGATCTCAACCTGGTGGCCGAGACGGCAAAAGCGCTGCAGTTTCCGCTGCCGCTGGCCTCTACCGCGCTGAACATGTTTACCGAAGCCAGCAACGCCGGCTATGGCCGTGAAGACGACAGCGCGGTGATCAAGATTTTCAGCGGTATCACGCTGCCTCAGGGCAAGGAGCAGGCATGACGCGTTTAGGAGTGATTGCCGACGACTTTACCGGCGCGACCGATATCGCCAGCTTTCTGACGCAGAACGGCCTGGCCACCATCCAGTTTAACGGCGTGCCTGAACAGCAGGAAAGCCTTGCCGCACAGGCGATCGTTATCAGCCTGAAGTCGCGCTCCTGCCCGGTTGAGCAGGCGGTTGACCAGTCGCTGGCCGCGCTGCGCTGGCTCCGGGAGCAGGGCTGCGATCGTTTCTATTTTAAATACTGCTCCACCTTCGACAGTACGGAGAAAGGCAATATCGGCCCGGTCACCGACGCGCTGCTATATGAGCTTGGCGAAACGCAGACGGCTATCTGTCCGGCGCTGCCGGTGAACGGCCGCACCGTCTATCAGGGCCATCTGTTTGTCGGCGAACAGCTGCTGTCGGAGTCGGGGATGCGTCATCATCCGGTCACGCCGATGACGGACAGCAATCTGCTGCGCCTGATGGCGCGTCAGGCTAAGGGCAAAGCGGGCCTGATTGCCGCCGCCACGCTGGACCTCGGTGCCGAAGCGGTGCGCGAAAAACTAAGCGAGCTGAAGGCCGCCGGGGTGAATTATGTGGTGCTGGATGCGCTCAGCGAACAGCATTTACTGACCCAGGGCGAGGCGCTGCGCGAGATGCGCCTGGTCACCGGCGGCTCCGGCCTGGCTATCGGGCTGGCGCGCCAGTGGGCTACTACGCAAAACCTTGGTAACGAGGCCGAAACGGCAGGGCGTCCACGCGGCGAGCGCGCGGTGGTGATTTCCGGCTCCTGCTCGCAGATGACCAACCGGCAGGTCAACGCCTATCGTCAGCAGGCGCCCGCGCGTGAAGTAGAGGTCAGCCGCTGTCTGGACAATGTAGACGACTATGCCCGCGAGCTTGCCGACTGGGTTGCCGATCAAAACGCTCGGCCGCTGGCGCCGATGCTTTACGCCACGGCGGATGCGCAACAGCTACAGCTTATTCAGCAGCAATACGGTGCACAGCGCAGCAGCGAGGCGGTAGAAACCCTGTTCGCCGCCGTGACCCGCAACCTGAAGGCGCGCGGCTGGCAACGCTTTATCGTAGCGGGCGGCGAAACTTCCGGCGTGGTGGCGCAGAGCCTGGACGTGACCGCTTTCCATATCGGCCCGACCATTTCCCCCGGCGTGCCCTGGGTAAGGGATATTCATCAGCCGCTGTCGCTGGCGTTGAAGTCAGGCAATTTTGGCGACGAGCAGTTTTTCCGCCGCGCGCAAACGGAGTTTTCATCATGACAGAACAACAGGCCCGCCAGGAGATGGTGAAGCTGGGCGCCTCTTTTTTCCAGCGCGGCTACGCTACCGGCTCTGCCGGCAACCTTTCTGTGCTGCTGGAGGACGGTAATCTGCTGGCGACGCCGACCGGCTCCTGTCTGGGCGAACTGGACGGCGATCGCCTGTCTAAAGTGACGCCGCAGGGCGAATGGATCGCCGGCGACAAGCCCTCCAAAGAGATCGCCTTTCACCGGGCGCTTTATCTGAACGATCCCGACTGCAAAGCGGTGGTGCACCTGCACAGCCACTATCTGACCGCGCTCTCCTGTCTGGAAGATCTGGATCGGCAGAACTGTATCCGACCGTTTACGCCTTATGTGGTGATGCGCGTCGGCGATGTGCCTGTCGTGCCTTATTACCGGCCGGGCGATACGCGGCTGGCAGACGATCTCGCCGCGCTGGCGGGGCGCTATCGCGGCTTTCTACTGGCGAACCACGGCTCGGTAGTGGTAGGCAGCTCGCTGCGCGAGGCGGCGGATAATACGGAAGAGCTGGAAGAGACGGCGCGCCTGATTTTCACGCTGGGCGACCGCGCGATCCGCTACCTCAGCGAGGCCGAAGTTGACGAGTTAAGGAGCCGATAATGCCGAAGTTTGCAGCCAATATTTCCACCCAGTTTACCGAAGTGCCTTTCCTGGATCGCTTTGCCGCGGCGGCCGACGCCGGTTTCGAGGCCGTGGAATTTCTGTTTCCCTATGACTACCCGGCGCAACAGCTAAAAGCGCGGCTGGATGAACATAACCTTAAGCTGGTGCTGTTTAACACCGCGCCGCGCGACGTGCAGTCAGGAGAATGGGGCGTAACGGCGATCCCGGGGCGCGAAGCCGATGCCCGCGCCGATATCGACAGCGCGCTGGAGTATGCGCTGGCGCTGAACGTCTCGCAGGTGCATATCATGGCTGGCGTGGTGCAGGAAGGCATGGATCGCGCGGCCTGCGAGCAGACGTTTATCAGCAATATTCACTATGCGGCCGACCGTTTTGCGCCGCACGGCATCACCATCCTGCTGGAGGCGCTCGGCCCCAAAATCAAGCCCAACTATCTCTATGCCAGCCAGTATCAGACGCTGGCGATGATGGCGCGTATCGATCGGCCAAACGTCTTCACCCAGCTCGACCTGTTTCACGCGCAGATGGTGGACGGCAACCTGAGCCACCTGATCCGGGAAAACGCTGGGCGCTATCGTCACGTGCAGATCGCCTCTGCACCGGATCGCCACGAGCCGGACGAGGGCGAAATCAACTACCCGTGGCTGTTTACCCTGCTGGATGAAGTGGGCTACGACGGCTGGGTAGGCTGCGAATATATTCCACGCAACGGCACGCTCGCCGGGCTTGGCTGGTTTAAACCCTGGGCGAAAAAACGCTAAGCCTGTGTTACCCGGCGCCTTCGCGCCGGTTTACCTCACCCTTTACCTGCACCGGGTCTGTTAAAACGATAAGAATAGAAGGATTACCATGTCCACCGCTATGCTGTTAGCCATCGCGACCGCCAGCGTCGTTGTTCTGCTGCTGCTGGTCATTAAAGCCAAAGTCCATCCCTTCGTTGCGCTGTTGATTGTGAGCCTGCTGGTCGCTATCGCCACCGGCATTCCGTCTGAAAAAATCATGGAAATCATTATGAGCGGCATGGGCGGGCTGCTCGGTCATATCGCTATTATCATCGTACTGGGCGCGATGCTCGGCGCGATTATTGAGGCATCGGGCGGCGCAGAGTCGCTTGCGCAGCGTTTCAGCAAGACGCTGGGCATCCGGCGCACCGTAGCGGCGCTGACCATGGCGGCGTTTATCCTGGGGATCCCGGTGTTTTTTGAAGTCGGCTTTATTATCGTGATCCCGCTGATCTACGGCTTCAGCAAAGTTGCGCGCGTCTCACCGATCAAGTTCGGTTTGCCGATGGCGGGCGTCATGCTGACGGTGCACGTGGCGCTGCCTACGCATCCTGGCCCGGCGGCGGCGGCCGGGATCCTGCACACTGATATGGGCTGGCTGATGCTGCTGGGCCTGGTAATTTCGATCCCGGTGGGCATTGTCGGCTACCTGGTGGCGAAGGCGATGAATCGCCAGCGCTTCCAGCTGTCGGTGGAGGTACTGGAAAGCCTGCAAATGGCGAAGCCGGAAGGCGCAGAGAAAAAGAGCGAGACGCCGGGCGCGCTGATGATTTCTGGCCTGATCGTGGTGCCTATCGCGCTGATCGTGCTGGGTACGCTGGCGCATTCGCTGCTGGCGGAAGAGAGCCTGCTGCGTAAGGTGATGACGGTGATCGGCACGCCGCCGATAGCGTTACTTATCGCGCTGGCGCTGGCCGCGTGGCTGCTGGGATTGCGTCGCGGCTGGAGCAAAGACAAGCTGGAAGATCTGACCGGCCGCGCCATTCCGGGATCGGCCAGCGTAATTCTGGTAGCGGGCGCCGGCGGCGCATTTGGCAAAGTGCTGGTAGAGTCGGGCGTAGGTAAAGCGCTGGCGTTAACGCTGGAAACGCTGCATCTGCCGCTGGTGCCGGCGGCGTTTATCCTGTCGCTGGCGCTGCGCGCCTCGCAGGGATCGGCCACGGTAGCGATCCTGACCACCAGCGGCTTGCTGACGTCGGCGGTGGGCGGCGCAAACGAGATGGACAGGGTGCTGGTGACGCTGGCCGCCTGCTTTGGCGGGCTGGGCCTGTCGCACGTGAACGATGCGGGCTTCTGGGTGGTAACGCGCTATCTGGGGCTGTCCGTGGTCGACGGTCTGAAAACCTGGACGGTGTTAACCACGGTGATGGGCCTGAGCGGCTTTGCGCTGACGTGGCTGGTGTGGGCGCTGGTCTGACCGGAGTGATAAAGGAGGAAGGGGTACTTTCCTTCCTCCTTTAAGGCTTACTGCGGATCGGCGGTTCTTTTTTCCAGCTTGCTGGCCAGATAAGGCGCGGTCAGGCTCTCAGCCGCCTGGCTGACCGTTTCAGGTGTTCCAGCCGCCACGACGCGGCCGCCGTTACTCCCGGAACCCGGCCCTAAATCGATCACCCAGTCCGCCTCGGCGGCGATGCGCATATCATGTTCGGCCATGATAACGGTATCGCCACGCTGCACCAGCCGATCCAGCACGCCCAGCAGTTTATCCGTATCGGAAGGATGGAGGCCCGAAGATGGCTCGTCCAGCAGATAAAGCGTTTTCCCCCGCTGCGCGCGCTGAAGCTCCCAGGCCAGCTTGATGCGCTGGCATTCGCCGCCGGATAATTCCGTGGCCGGCTGGCCTAATTTCAGGTATCCCAGCCCCAGGGCGGTAAGCGCCGTTAAAGAACGCTGAATGGTGTCATTGCCTTCAAAAACGGTAACGGCCTCATCCACGGTCAGATCGAGGACGTCAGCAACTGTTCGGTTTTGCCACCGTATCTTCAGCGTTTCCTCGTTGTAGCGGGCGCCGCCGCAGGCGGAACAGGGCGCGCTTACGCCCGGCATAAACATCAGTTCAATGGTGATTTGCCCCTGGCCTTCGCAGACCGGACAGCGCCCCTCGGGCAGATTGAAAGAGAACCGGCTCGCGGTAAAGCCTCGCCGTTTTGCCTCGTCGGTTTCTGCAAACAGCTTACGCACAGTGTCAAAAAAGCCGGTGTACGTTGCCAGGTTGGAACGAGGCGTGCGTCCGATAGGGCGCTGATCGATGCGGATCAGCCTTTTAAGGCTGTCGCCTCCGGCAACAATGTTCCCCTGCACATCTGACGTCTCGTCTTCTTCCCCGGCCTCTTCATCCCCCGGCGTGTTATCCAGCCGTGCCAGCAAGCCCGGCAGGACGCGGGTCAGCAACGTTGATTTCCCCGAACCCGATACGCCGGTGATCACGGTCATGCTTTCAAGGGGAATGGCCACATCAAGCGCGGAAATATTGTTGCAGCTAACCTGTTCCAGCCTGAGCCAGCTGGCCGGGGTGTTACGCTGGCGTAAACCCGGCTGCTGCTCGCTGAACAAATAAGGCGCCGTACGTGACGCTGTCACTTTCTCCAGCCCGTCCGGCACACCGTTATAGACGATTTCGCCTCCCTGGCGGCCCGGCCCTGGCCCCACCTCAATCAGCCAGTCGGCTTCGGCAATCACATCAAGATTGTGTTCTACAATCGCCAGCGAGTTGCCGGCCTCCAGCAGCGAACGCAGGGAATGCAGCAGCGCCTGCACATCGTCCGGATGCAGCCCGGCGGAAGGCTCATCCAGCACGTACAGCACCCCGAAAAGCTGTGAAATAAGCTGGGTCGCCAGCCGTATCCGCTGAAGCTCTCCGGAAGAGAGCATGGTGGTCTGCCGTCCCAGAGCAAGGTGGCCCAGCCCCAGCTTCTCAAGCTGATCAAGACGGCCGCAGATGTCCGACGCCATTCTTGTGGTGGCTTCCCGCAGCGCCGTTTCCTTTGGCAAAGAAGCAGCCTCGCCCTCGGCAAACGGCAGCAACAGCGTTTTCAGCTGTGTCAGGGTCAGCTCGCCCATCCCGGCGATATCGTAGCCGGCAAAGGTGACGGCCAGGGCGTTTGGGTTAAGCTTTTTCCCCTGACAGGCGGGACAAGGCGCCGTGGCGATAAAGGGGGAAAGCCGCTTTTTAACGGACTCTTTTCCGCCGGCATAGCTTTGCAGCAGATATCTTTTGGCGCTGGTGTAGGTGCCGGTATAGTCAGGTTTCATCCCGGCCGCGATCGCCGCTTTTTGCTGCTTAGCATTCATATCCGGAAACACGGGCACGGAGGGTTGCTCATCGGTAAACAGTATCCACTGCCGGTCCTTTGCCGATAAGGTTTTCCACGGCGCATCCACGTCGTAGTCGAGCATTTCAAGAATGGTGCGCAGGTTTTTTGCTCCCCAGCCGTTTGGCCACGCGGCTATCGCGCCTTCGCGAATACTTAACGACTCATCAGGCACCAGCGCATCGGCTTTCACTTCATGCGTCCTGCCCGTGCCCTGACACAGCGTACAGGCACCCTGCGGATTATTGGGCGAGAACGCCTCGGCAGGCATAAACGGGATCCCCTCAGGGTAATGCCCGGCACGGGAAAAAAGCAGGCGGAGCGTGACCGAAATACGGGTCAGGCTGCCTACCGTGGAGCGCTCCTGAGCGCCTGCGCGACTCTGCTGGAGCGCGACGGCCGGCGGCAACCCGTCGATGTTGTCCACGTCCGGCACCGGAGCCTGCTCAATCAGGTGGCGCACGTGTGGCGCGACGGATTCCAGATACCTTCGCTGCGCTTCCGCATAGAGCGTATCGAAAGCCAGTGAGGATTTGCCCGAGCCGGAGACGCCAGTAAAGATGACGATGGCATCGCGAGGGAAAGAGAGTGAGACATCTTTCAGATTGTGTGTTCTCGCTCCGTGTACGCTTACGTCAGTGCTGTCGACTTTCTGTTGAGCGGCGCGTTCAGTTCTGGTCGGCGTCATAGTATCCCTGTAAAAATTGATGTGGCTGACAGTATCGGGGCGTTCAAAGCAGGCCCGATCCTGAATGGCGTGCAGGAAAGGGTAGTTCTGTTAAGGCGATCACACAATTCGCCTCAGTCAGGCGAATTGCTAAAATTTTTTTTATCTCAGCGAAACTTTTCCCTGTTGTTCGACGAACCTCTGGTTAAGGAGATGGTTTCCTTTCACCTGTCGAATAATGGAGAGATGTTTATGCGTATGAACCTGAAAGCCCTGACCGCCGCCACGCTGCTGGCGCTTACCTTACCCATGACCAGCGCCTTTGCCGCCCTGCAGGTCGGTGAAAAAGCGCCGGACTTTAAGCTTGATGCCGCGCTGGCCGGTAAATCGACCACGTTCTCGCTGCAGCAGGCGCTGCAAAAAGGCCCGGTGGTGCTCTATTTCTTCCCGGCCGCGTTTAGCGCAGGCTGTACCCTGGAAGCGCATGACTTTGCCGAAGCGACCGATGAGTTTAACAAGCAGGGCGCGACGGTGATTGGCGTGACGGCAGGCAATACCGATCAGATTGCTAAATTTTCCCAGCTGGAATGCCGCGATAAATTTACCGTAGCCGCCGATCCGGGTGCGAAAGTCGCGACGGAATATAAAAATACGCTGGAGATGAAAGGGAAAACCTATTCCGACCGCACTTCCTATGTGATTGCGCCGGACGGCAAGATCCTGCTCAGCTATACCGACAAAAATCCGGACGCGCATATTCAAAAAGCGATGGACGCGGTGAAAAAATATCGCCAGGCCAACCCGGCATAACGGAGTAGGTTTATCATGCTGACTGCTATCGCTGCCGCCTTCCTGGGCGGCCTTATCCTGAATTTAATGCCGTGCGTGTTTCCGTTGATTTCGCTGAAGGCGCTGAGCCTGCTGCGCCATCATGACAGGCCTGCACAGGCTCGTGCCGAAGGCCTGGCGTTTCTGCTCGGCGTGGTGGTGACCATGGTGGCGCTGGTGGGCGTGCTGCTGCTGGCGCGGGCGGGCGGATCGTCGGTCGGCTGGGGATTTCAGCTTCAGTCGCCGCTGGTGATCGCGCTACTGATCCTGGTGATGCTTGGCTCGGCCCTCAATCTTTTTGGGCTTTTTGAGGTCGGGCTTTCGGTGCAGCGGGTAGGGGGAATAGGCGGCGATCGTGGCGGTCTGACCGGCTCTGCGCTGACCGGCGCGCTGGCAATTATTGTGGCGACGCCCTGTAGCGCGCCCTTTATGGCCAGCGCGGTTGGCTATGCACTGACTCAGCCACCGGTGGTCAGCCTGATTATCTTTATCTCGCTGGCGCTGGGATTTGCTGCACCTTTTACGCTGATTTCTTTTTTTCCGGTGCTGGCGAAAGTGCTGCCTGCGCCCGGCGCCTGGATGTCGACGCTGAAACAGGGGCTGGCGTTTCCGATGCTGGGCGCGGTCGGCTGGCTGATTTGGGTGCTGGAGCGGCAGGCCGGCTCGGCGGCGCTGGCGGCTATCCTGGCCTGCTGTCTGCTGCTGAGCTTTGCCGCCTGGCTGTATGGCATGGCGCAAAAACGTCAGATGATGGGCAGGCGTCACTGGGCGCTGCATAGCGCAACCGTGGTATTTCTGCTGCTGGTGGCGGTGCCGCTGCTTAACCTTAACGCCACCGCCACGCCGCAAAACAGCGCCGAAACCGCACAGGCTGCGGCAGCCGTTGCCTGGACGCCGCAGAATGTCGAGGCGATTAAAGGGCAGGGCAAACCGATTCTGGTAAACTTTACGGCGTCCTGGTGTATTACCTGCCAGGTAAACGATCGCACGTCGCTTTCTACCCAGGCTGTTAAAGCAGCAATGGCGCGTACCGATACCATCTATATGGTTGCGGATTCCACTAAGTACAATCCGGATGTGGAACAGGCGCTGAGCGATTTCGGTCGGGGCGGACTGCCGCTTTATGTGGTTTATCCGGCAGACGGTGGCAAACCGGTCGTGCTGCCGCAGGTGCTGACGCCCAATATTGTTATCTCGGCGCTGGATCGCGCCACTGAACACGGGAAAAAATCGTGAGCAAGCGTAGTGACTACAAGCCCGGCAGATAACGTTTTGCAGGCGGGCAATGCCCATCACTGAGACGCAGCACTGGCCTGCGCTGATGGCGCGCGCGCAGGCCGGCGACCGCGAAGCCTATAACCGGCTGCTGAAAGCGATGGTACCTGCCATCCGCGCCTTTGCGCGTCAAAAAATCAGTGATGAAGCGCTGCTTGAAGATGTTATTCAGGAAACGCTGCTGGCGATCCATCGCGTCCGCCATACCTACGATCCGCAGCGTCCCGTTCTGCCCTGGGTAGCGGCGATTACCTCGGCCAGGGCGATTGACGCTCTGCGGCAGCGCGGCAGAAGTCAGGAAGTTCAGGACGAGGAGGCGGTAAACCGCCAGGCTGCTGTCCTGCCGGAAACGGATACCGATGGTCATGAACTGAATGGCTATCTGGACAGCCTGCCGGTAAGGCAGCGGGAAATTGTGGAATCCGTTCATCTGCGCGAACAGAGCCTTGCTCAGGCCGCGGCGGAAAGCAATCTGTCGATAGCCGCCGTAAAGTCGCTTTTGCATCGCGCAATGCTTAACCTTCGCAAATCAGGAAAAAGCAATCATGAGAAATCATGATCGGTTTATCGATCAACTTAGCGACTCGGCGCGGCCGGTTAAACGCCTCTGGCCTACGG
Organism: Erwinia wuhanensis; assembly: GCF_030484085.1. Lineage (NCBI taxonomy): Bacteria > Pseudomonadati > Pseudomonadota > Gammaproteobacteria > Enterobacterales > Erwiniaceae > Erwinia > Erwinia wuhanensis. The sequence goes on along the minus strand of NZ_JAUJUH010000001.1, from coordinate 430,723 downwards.
GCTGGCGCGTGGCTGCCTGGATAGCGCTGGCCTTGCCCTGCGGCATGGTAAGCAGCTGGGCGCTGCACAGCAGATTCACCGACTGGTCACGGCCCGATGCGCTGCCTGCGCTGCTAAGCCTGCTGCTGTCTTTTATTCTTGGCAGCGGCGCTATGGCGGGCGCGTTTACGCTCAGCCTGGCCGGGCGACCACCTGTTCGTCTGAAATGGCTGGGCCTGCTGGCGCTCATCTGGCTGGCGCTTAATTTAGGTAATATGACGGCCACCTTACCGCCGGGCGGCAGACAGTTTGGCGAGGGCGTACACTGTTATCTGTTTATGCTGTCGGCCAGCCTGCCGATGATGGTGATTGCCGTGGCGGCGCTACATCGTTCCCGCTCGCTTTATCCGGGCAAAAGCCTGGCGCTGGCGGGCGGCGGCATCGCCTTTATGTCATCCATGCTGCTGTCGCTGTGCCATCAAACGCATCTGCATATGCTGGATTTCATTATGCACCTGGCCGCGGGCATCACGATTATCGCCGTGACCGTGCTGGCGGGAAGGCGCTGGATCCGGCTGGATTAATGACAGGACACCATAGAGACAGGGAATGGATTCAATTTATATAGATAATTTTTTCCTGTACTCACTGAAGCTGCATTTATAAAATATTTGGTAACCAGCGGTATCTGTTAAATATGACGGCTTTACATAAATCATCAGCCCAGTGCACGGTTCCTGATCGGGGCCGGCACTCCCCTTAGTGTAAAAAAATTGAGTAATGATCTTCGGCCAAACTCTTAACGTCATGCGCAATAAGTGGTAATCGTCTCGCTTATATCTGTTGACAAAGATTGCGCCATCGCTTATATCATAAGCAATATTCAGCTTTATGTTTCTGCTGAAGATAAAATTTAGCATTTTTAAAATTTTTTAGTCAAAAACGCCATTTATATTTAATTAACATCAAACCATATCTCAATACAGTATCAGCCGGGGCTGGGTCCAGGCTTAAAACGCTAATGGTGATGAATGGAAATTTTAGATGAATTGAACGCACTCGCAGCAAAAATAAAGCAGCAATCACTTTTAATCCAAACAGAAGAGGCAACCAAAAGTGCATTAGTTATGCCCTTTATAAGCAAGATATTAGGGTATGACGTGTTTAATCCAACAGAGGTCATTCCAGAATTTATTTGCGATGTAGGCACAAAAAAAGGGGAGAAAATTGACTATGCAATTGTCAGGGATGATGAAATTCAGATGCTTGTTGAGTGTAAGAAAATAGGCGACTCGCTTAACATTAAACATGCTTCCCAACTTTTTAGATATTTCCATGTTACTACTGCAAGGATATCCATCCTCACCAATGGGCAAGTCTACAAGTTTTTTACTGACCTGGATGCGCCTAATAAGATGGATGAGAAACCTTTCCTTGAGTTGGATCTCCTTAACATTGACGAACATGTTGTTCCCGAGCTATTAAAGCTAACCAGAAGCGCTTTCGATGTCGAATCTATAGTGAATGCCGCTGGGGAACTTAAGTATGTAAGCCAAATCAAAAAGATAATCTCAGCCCAGTTTCAAAATCCTGAAGACGATTTTGTTAAACTTGTAGGATCTCGCGTGTACGAGGGCGTTTTTACGCAAAAGGTTAAAGAACTTTTCTTTGTCTTGACAAAAAAAGCGGCAAGCCAATGGCTGAATGACCAGGTTAATGAGAGACTTAAATCTGCCATTAGCGGTAGTGTAACAACGAAGTCTGAAAAGGATTCTAATGGTCTACTTAATGAAGGCGATACTCCTCAGCCTGAAGATGATGACGGTATTATCACAACAGCGGAGGAAATTGAGGGGTTCCATATAGTTAAATCTATTATCAGAAAACATATCTCTTCAGAAAGGATATCTTACAGGGATACACGAAGCTATTTTGGCATTCTGATAGATGATAATAACAGAAAGCCGATATGTCGTTTGCACCTGAATCGCAGCCAAAAATATCTTAGCCTGTTTGACGCAAACAAAGTTGAAACCCGACATCCGATTACTACGCTTGATGAAATTTATGATTTTACTGAAACGCTTGTTGAAACTGCGTTGCGATATAAATAGCACAGGGGGAGCCTCATCGCTCCCCTGAACTATACAAGAATAGCCAAAAACTATACCCAGTCCTTCTTACGGAATTCACGCAGCTTATCGGCGACCCACTGCATTTCTTCCGGTGTGCCAAGCGAAATCCGGCACCAGCTGTCGGCTGGTGGAAAAGCGCGGCCGACCAGTACGCCAGACTCTGCCATCCGCTTTTGATACGTTTGCAGCGGCGTTCTGAGCTGGTGGAAAACAAAGTTTCCCTCAGACGGCAGGTAAGGGAGCTGTAGCTCGTCCAGCGCTTTCACTAAAATCTGACGGGAAAGATCGTTGCTCTTTTTGCTGTATGCGATAAACGCATGGTCATCCATAGAAGCCAACGCCGCATCAACGCCGCAGAAATTTATCTTTTCTCCGGCAACATGCTTTTCGAGCCGCGCAATTGCATCCGGGTGCGCCACCGCATAGCCGACGCGCATTCCGGCCATAGCGTGAATTTTAGAAAAGGTCTTCAGCAGAATAATATTATCCATGCCTTGCGCAATCAGCGGCGAGACGGAGCGGAAACGTTGGTCGTTAACAAACTCGGCGTAGGCTTCATCAACAATAAACATCGTATCGGCAGGCTTGCTGGTTATCCATGGTTCAATCAAGTCGGCAGGGGTAATAGTCGCCGTCGGATTATTAGGGTTTACCAGATAAACCAGCGACGGGCCACGATGATTGGCTACGACCGCCTTCATTGCCGCAATATCAAATGCCCAGTTATCAAGCATCTTAACTTTAGCGATCTTCATACCGGCAATCTTTGCGAAATGTTCGCCATCGCCATAGGTCAATTCCGGGATAACCAGCTGCGATCCCTGTGGTGACCAGGCTTCCACCGCCGCCCGAATCCCTTCTGATGAGCCGGCGGTAAGCAATATGGCTGACGGGGAAACGTGGTGATGTTCAGCAACTTTTTGACGCAGCCCGATAATTTCCGCTTTAGCGTAGCGATTTGCTTTTAAGACGGCATCACGTGCGGCAGCCTGCGCTTTGGGCGACATGCCAAGCGGGTTTTCGTTGAAATTAATGCGGACAGGACGATCCGGCGTGGGCGGGGTAAAGGCTGATTTGCTGAGCGGTGCGGCGGCAAAGGTCGCAGCATTAAATCCGGCGGTTAGCGCCGCGCCGCCCGCCATGATGCCGGAAAGCTTCAGTAAGGATCTGCGTTTTGCATCCACGGCCTCGTGATCATTCACTATTACATTCATCATACATTCTCCTTTTTAATCGATGACGAAAAGGAGAATGCAGTAATTATGCCAGTTTCAGCGGCAGATGACCGAGCGCCGTTTGTTAACATCATGTAATAGCTACGGAAGCCTGTTTTCCGGCGCAGGAGGAAGTTTGCTAAGCCCGAAGCCTTAAGATTGCAATCATAAGGCGGGTTTATTTATCACGCCCGTTAGCGCTTTGATGGTGCGCTTACGCACCAAAGGTTATCACTGCCCGTGAAAGCAGCAGGATAAGAAGAGCAGGGAGCCGCCTTGCTCCCTTTTCCTGGGCCTACACATCCAGCCGATGAATAACGCTGACAAACTGGTGCACGCCGCTGTTGATCTCCCGCAGGCTGCGCGAAAGCTCGCTGATTTTATCCTGCTCGGTGACCATAAACTGTTTGACCGAATCCAGCTCCTGATACATCTGCTTAATCAGCTGCGTATTAACGTCCACCACGGCGGTAATTTTTTGCGTGGCGCTGGCGGTTGAAGCGGCAAGACGGCGAACTTCCGCCGCTACCACGCTAAACCCGCGGCCAGCTTCACCGGCACGAGCGGATTCTATCGCGGCGTTCAGCGCGAGGATATTGGTCTGCGAGGCGATAACGTTAATCGTATCGACCACTTCGCTGATGCTTTTTGCCGATGCGTTCAGCTGGGTGCCAATTTCCGTGGCGGCGCTTACCTGCAACGCGACCTGGCCGGAGTTCCGCACGGTTTCGTCCAGCACTTCATTAGCGTTATGGGTGATTTGCGAGGTTTGTTCCGACGTGGTGACCGCTATATCTGCCACGCGCTTCGCCGCCTCAACGCGGGCCGTAATATCTGAAGCCAGCTTGATAACCTTGCAGACTTTGCCGTCGGCGTCATAGATGGGGTTGTAGCTTGCCTCAAGCCAGATACGTTCGCCGCTGGCGGTTTTACGCTCAAAGCGGCCGACAAAATGCTGGCCTTTGCTGATTTTTTGCCAGAAATCGGGGTTTTCCCGGTAAAAGCTGTCATAACAAAAAATACGATGGTGCTGGTCAACGATGTCCGACAGCGCATAGCCCATATGGGTAAGGAAATTGCTGTTAGCGGTGATTATCTTGCCGTCAGTGGTAAATTCTATCACCGCCATAGAACGATCCAGCGCGGTGATCACCGCTTCTTTCTGCTCCAGCTCCTGATGGCGAGCGGTAATATCAGAGGCTATCTTGATGACCTTATAAACCTCACCCTTATCATCACAAACGGGGAAATAGGTGGCGCTAAGGTAAAAGCGCTGATGCTGTTTACTGAAACGTTCAAAGATACCCGTGACCGACTCGCCTGATGCCAGCGTTTGCCAGAAATGATGATATTCCGATGAGCGGACATAGTCCGTATCGCAAAAAATACGGTGATGCTTGCCCTGGATTTCGCTTAGCGAATAGCCGGTCATCTCCAGAAACTGCTGATTGGCGCTGAGAATTTCTCCATCGGGCAAAAACTCAATCCACGCCACATGCTGCTTAATCGCGTTAATGTCCTTAACAACGGCGCTGCCTTTAGATAAAGACAGGGAAAAACTCGATTTTTTTACACCAAACATAGACAACCCCAGGAAGTTTTCATGATCTCAATGATCCATTGCGGGCCTTTTATCCTCGCCAATGAATACTGTGCGCCGACCGCCAGCGCGGTGACGCATGATTTTCCCGGGTGGAACGTTTTATCCTTTGACTCTACAGAGCAAAGAACCGTGTCTCTTCTCGCACTTCGGTGCGGAGGCCGGGATTCTGTCTTGGTAAATTTCCTGATGTGTAATAACGGGCCAATAAGCCTGTCTATAAACCACTATCGGCAGGCTGGTGAAAAATTTGAGTAAGATGTTTCAAAATGTGCGCTTTGAGCAAGGTTTTGCATAAAGCAGCGCCGCGTAATAAACACGCCCGGTTTGCACCTGACTATGACAGTCAGTATGGTAGCGGCATTATTTTCGCTGAGAGAACGCTATGACTAACCACACTTCAAAAGATCCGCTGCATGGCATGACGCTGGAAGCCATTATCAATGCGCTTGTCGCACGCTACGGTTGGGACGAAATGGGCAAACGCGTTAATATCAACTGCTTTAAAAGCGACCCCAGCGTTAAATCCAGCCTGAAGTTTCTGCGTCGTACGCCGTGGGCGCGGGCAGAGGTTGAGGCGTTATATATTGAATCGCTAAGCGATTCTGCCGAACCTGAACCACCTGCCGACAGCCCGTGGGCCAACTGGAAAAGCAAAAAAGAAGAGTAGGCAGCGGCTGCCTTGTTTTGCCTTCCGCATTATCCTGCCGCCGGTCGTATCTGAAAATGTGACCGGTAACGCATCGACACCCCGCTTATTTACATAAAGTTAACATTCTTGATGTAAATTGACTTAAGCGAGGAGATACGGCATGAAGGCCAGTAAAGTTTCAGGGAATCGGTTTACCTGGTTTGTCTGTATGATGGCAGCGCTATCGGGCCTGCTGTTCGGGCTTGATATCGGCGTTATTGCAGGCGCGCTGCCTTTTTTAGCGAAAGATCTGCATATCAGCAATCACGAGCAGGAATGGGTGGTCAGCTCGATGATGTTTGGCGCAGCCATTGGCGCGCTGGCCGCCGGCTGGATGTCCTCGAAGCTGGGACGCAAAAAAAGCATGCTGGCCGGGGCCACGCTGTTTATTATCGGCTCGCTATGGTCGGCGCTTTCGCCGGATGTGGAATCGCTGATATTTTCCCGCGTTCTGCTTGGGCTGGCAGTGGGCGTGGCATCTTATACCGCGCCTCTGTATCTGGCCGAAATTGCGCCGGAACGCATTCGCGGCTCTATGATCTCCATGTATCAACTAATGCTGACCACCGGCATCGTGGTGGCTTATCTTTCCGATACCGCCTTTAGCTATAGCGGCAGCTGGCGCTGGATGCTGGGCGTTATCGCTATCCCGGCGGTGATCCTGTTTATCGGTGTGCTGTTTCTGCCTAACAGCCCACGCTGGCTGGCTTCGCACGGGCGTTTTAACGAGGCGCAGCGCGTGCTGGATCGTCTGCGTAATACCAGCGAGCAGGCGAAGCAGGAGCTGGACGACATCCGGGAAAGCCTGAAGGTTAAACAGCACGGCTGGTCGTTGTTCAGAAACAACGGCAATTTTCGCCGTGCAGTATGGCTGGGGATGTTGTTGCAGCTGATGCAGCAATTTACCGGCATGAACGTGGTGATGTACTACGCGCCGAAAATTTTCGGCATCGCCGGTTTTTCCAGCACCGGCGAGCAAATGTGGGGAACGGTGATCGTCGGCATGGTCAACGTGCTGGCAACCTTAATCGCTATTGGTCTGGTCGACCGTTGGGGACGTAAGCCGATGCTTACGACCAGCTTCCTGGTGATGGCCATTGGTATGGGCGTGCTGGGCACGCTGCTGCATCTGGGCGTTGAAACCGATTTTCGTAAGTACTTTGCAATTGCGATGCTGCTGATCTTTATCGTCGGCTTTGCGATGGCAGCCGGCCCGGTGGTGTGGCTGCTGTGTTCGGAAATCCAGCCGCTGAAAGGCCGCGACTTTGGCATTACCGCCTCCACGACCACTAACTGGGTAGGTAATATGATCGTCGGCGCGACGTTTCTGACCATGCTGGAGAAGTTTGGTAATGCCAATACGTTCTGGTTCTACGCCGCGCTTAACCTGGCGTTTATCCTGCTGACGATATGGCTGGTGCCGGAAACCAAACACGTCACGCTGGAGCATATTGAGCGTAACCTGATGAAAGGCAAAGCGCTGCGGGATATCGGCGCCTGAAAAAGACGGTATCAAAGCCAGCTACGTGAATTCTGCAAGGCTCTGGCCCTGTAGATTTTACGTAGCGCGAGCGATTCAATGGGCAAATAAGCGTTTTTATGGATAAATAATGAGATATCAAGCCCGCTTTATGGAGCAAGCGATAACGGCCGGTGAAGTTAACATAGTTCATATCAATCCGTTTGCCGGACAGGGAAAAAAAGACAGAAGGGTGCTTATTAGTGATAATGGCGCGTCAGTCCTGGTTTTACAGCTTTATATCCGCGCTGATGAAGAAGGTTTTTTGATTTCCAGCGCGTTCTGCGACTTTCTGTGTAATGACCACTCTATAGCGATAATCTGCGGCGACCATCTACACATTATCCCAGGCCATTTCCGTAGTTTCCCGCTTGATGACTACGTTGGACACATTTATGCTGTTCCTGATATTAATTCTGTCAGGCTGCATGAGCATTTCCTTGTCGCTACCTACAGCTATGTTTTTCTGGTTCACCTGACTGAAGGCATTCTCTGGCAATCCGCACGATGCGCAATTGATGGCGTGACGCTGTCAGCAATTGAAAATGATGTGATTGAAGGCGAGGGCGACTGGGATCCGCCGGGAGGCTGGCAGCCGTTCCGGCTTTCACTTAAAACCGGTGAGCCGGTTTGCATGGACTAATAGCAAGGAGCGTACATTGAGAATTCATCACGACAATAAAGCCCAAAGACTTTACCGCCGGGTCAACACGACCACGCGGCATCGCTCGAACCACCCAGGCGCCGAGTATCGCCACGAAAGGAATAAAAAAAAGCTGCCTGCTGAAATGCTGCCGCAGCGCGAATCTATGCACGGCAGGCATCAGCGCGGGCTGGATTATTCCCCGTTGTTTTACTTTCTGCTCAGCAAGCTTGGGCAATGCTGGGATGAGGTGTACAGCGAGGCAAAAAGCCGGTTAGATAAACCCGAGCCCATATTCTGGATGGTGGCGCAGCATGAGCACCAGCAGCGCGAGTATGTTTGCTGCGGCGAGTTTAGCTTTTTCCCTGGCTTGTTTATTGATGAACAGGGAATGCTCCAACAGGTTAATCCGCAAATTTCAGCAGAGGATATCCCGGTAACGTGCCGTTGCTGCACGCATACTTTTCTTGGGGAAGTCGTGCCGTGGCGAGAAGAGTGAGCATTGAATTAAAACGGGTCAGCGTGAAGCGCCTTGCCCGGTAACGTAGCCCGTGTTGCCCCATGATGAAACGCTGCATACGGGCGGCGGATTTGCTCAAAGCCGCGCGGGAACGTCAACTGGGGAACAGGGTACAAAGAGCCGCCTTACGGCGACGATCCACATGACCAGTTTTGGATAAAGCAGGGAATTGATTACGCGAGGAAAGGTAGCCGGACTGTCTGGTACGTCGTTAATTTAACATAATATACATTATGCGTACCAAAATAAAGCTACGTGAAAACTATGACTTACCGGCGGTTCATCCAATACGTTTTGGAAAAATACGATGAAAATCAGCTTGTCGCAAAGCTTAGCTCGCTGCATCAGCCCTGGCGGCTGAAGTCTATCAAATCGTTGCCGATAACCTCTACAGTGCTGTTTAACCCTTGATGGTGTTTGCATGAATAAAATTCTTCCACTGTTCGCTTTAGGCTTTTCCTTTTGCAGTTCCGCTGCTGTAGATTCCGGACCGGGAACATATGTGTGTGATATCCGCATAACCAGTTCCCGAACTGAAACGCTGGTATTACCGGAAGCGGCGCTTGTTCAGGATTATGGCAGCGACTATCAGGTGAAAATGCTTGGTAACGAAGTGGCGTCGCCAGAACTGGCAAGCGTGATGGGCGGAGTCAAACAGCAGGCCACCGTTAACGGGGTGACATTTTTCAGGCGAGCTAAATATGACGATCGCTTTATCATTGAAAACACCAACACGGGCTTCTTTTATCGCCTGAGGCACTGCAAAAAAATGTAGGGCGCCGCCAAAAACAGATAGCGGCGCCCTTTTCTTTCATTAATATCACCCCGTTCATGCCGGTAAACTGCTAGCCGCAACAACATTCCCGGCCATACCGCACGGCGAATGTTCAGGGAGCGAAAATCGCTCTGACGCAGCCGTCTTCCTTGTGCTTGAACATTTCATAGCCGCGCGGCGCGTCTTCCAGCGAGAAACGGTGCGTCGCCATAAACGCCGGATTCAGCTCGTTTTTCGCCACGTGATCCAGCAGCCGATGCATATAGCGCTGGCCATGCTGCTGCGCGGTGCGGATAGTCAGGCTTTTATTGATCATCAGCCCCAGCGGAAATTTATCCATCACGCCATATACGCCAAGAATGGCGATATTGCCGCCTTTGCGACAGGCATAGAGCGCCTGACGCAGCGCCGCGCCGACGTCCGTTTCCAGATGCAGCAGCTGTTTGGTTTTGTCGTATACCTGGCTTAAACCTTCACCTCGCGCCTCCATACCGACCGCATCGATGCAGCTGTCCGGGCCGCGTCCGCCGGTAAGTTCCAGCAGCGCCTCGTGGATATCCACCTGGGTATAATCCAGCGTGATGCTGCCGGCATAGTCGCGCGCCATCGCCAGCCGCTCCGGATAGCGATCGATGCCGATAACCTGATGCGCACCCATCAGCCATGCGCTCTGCTGCGCCATCAGGCCAACGCCGCCACAGCCCCAGACCACCACGGTGTCGCCAGGATGGATATTGCAGAAATCCGCGCCCATATAGCCCGTGGGCGCGGCGTCGGACAGAAACAGCGCCTGCTCATCGGTTACGCCATCCGGGATCACAAAGCAGTCGTTATCGGCAAAAGGTACGCGAACGTATTCGGCATGGGAACCTGCGTAGCCGCCAAAAGCGTGGCTGTAGGCATAAATGCCGCCGGTCGGATGGCCCAGCACCGTCTCGCCTTTTTCCCATTGGGGATGGGTGTTATCGCAGCAGGAAGGCAGCTCATGCTGGCAATACCAGCAGGAACCGCAGGAAATAAAGGAAGGAACCACCACCCGATCGCCACGGCGGATATTTTTCACCGCGCTGCCTACTTCAACCACCTCGCCCATAAATTCATGACCAAGGATATCGCCCTCGCGCATGCTGGGGATCAGCCCGTCGATAACATGCAAATCGGAGCCGCAGGTGGTGGTCAGGATAACGCGAATAATGGCATCGTGAGGATTAAGCAGACCGGGATCCGCCACTGTTTCAACGCTGAGATCGTTAACGCCATTCCAGCAGAGTGCGCGCATTTATTTCTCCTTATCCTGACGTTCGGCATGGCGGCCAGCGGGCTGACCGTTAATCGTAGGGATCTCTCCGGTTTCGGCGAGGCTTTTAAAGCGATGCAGCGCGATGCTGGCAATCTCTTTAGGCAGCAGATCGAAAAAGGTGGTCACTTTTTTACCCAGGGTGCCGCCAGGCGGCGTGAAAGTCAGAGTTAATGCCAGCTCGGTTCCCCATTCGCCGGGCGCCGGCGTCAGCACCAGCTTGCCCTCGTTAGGGATATCAGCGCCTTCCAGCGACTGCCAGGCAATAATCTCACCCGGCTGCGCCTCTACGATACGGCTTTCCCAGGCATATTTTTTCCCGAGCGGGCCATCGATCTGCCAGTGCACATCGCTTTTATTGATCGGCGTGACCTTTGCGAAATGGCTCATAATGCGCGGCAAGGTATCCGGCGCCAGCCAGAGAGCGAAAAGATCGGTGGCGGGAAGTCCTATGGATATCCAGCGGCGGAGCGTCAGTTCTTTAGCGGATTCAGGTAGCGGTTTTCTGGCCAAATGTTCCCCCTGTAAGGTACAAAAAGCGGTGTTCGATGTAGTTGAGTTAAGTTCAGAAAGGCGAATACTGCGAGCGAAATTGCGCTGTGCAGACGCAACAGGCGCCGGGCTATCCCCGGCAGGATTTATTGCTGGCTATTTTGCCAGTGCTGCTCGCAGTGCTCCCTGGCTTCGGCAGGCAGATCGCGCAGGTCCGGCAGGCTGTCGCCAGAGCCGTAACCCATCGCTTCGGTGGCTTCTTTCTGTTCATCCTCTGCGGCAAAGCTGAGCGTCTCATCCAGCTTTTGCCAGCCGCCGTCGTCTTTGCGGTAAATTACCGCATGGGTTGGCGTGCTCTCGTCATCGCCATAAATTTCATATTTCTGCACCGGCGCGTCTTCCGGGCCAAACTGTAGCGTGTCGATCAGAACTGAATCAGCCATCTTGCTTCTCCTCTGTAATTGAAAAGTAAGGGTAGTCTAAAGATTCAGGTGCTGTCAGGCGGATAGCGAAGCGAGGATGGTGGCCAGGCCCTGAGGATAGATAATCTCAGCGGTGGTCTGTAACTCAGCCATGTGCCACCAGCGGTGGTCGCTGATAACACGCTTTTCATTACGACTCCAGCCGTGAGTGCTGATAGCGTGGCTTTGTACCCACACCACGTAAAATTTTTCCAGCGCCCTGACCTTCTCGCCATCCGGCAGCGTCATGACAAAACTTTGTTGCGCGATGCTGCTGCCAATATCGGCACAAACAATCCCGGTTTCTTCCCTCAGTTCTCTGATAGCGGCCTGAGCAAATGATTCGCCCTGCTCAACGCCGCCGCCGGGCGTTGCCCAATAGGTCTGTCCCGCCAGCGCATCCGTTGTATGGCGATATCTGAACAGCAATATCCGTTGGCCTTCATCAAGGATCAAAAGCCGGGCTGCCGGACGAACACGCATTTTTATTTCCTTTCAGATTGGTAAGTCAGGCCGTGGCTGTCCGCAAGTAATTCAAAGACTTCTGATGATGATAAAGGGCCGGCAAGGATCACGCTGATCCAGTGTCCTTTATTCATATGATAAGCGGGCAGAATGCCCTCTTTGAGACGCAGCGAACCGATGTGCTCCGGCCTGACTTTTACATTAAGGATATCTACCCTCTCTTCATGCTCCAGCCCCAGTTTTGTACCGGGCACATTCATAACGATAGCGAACCATTTCTTGCCATTGGCATGACGAAGTACGGCATAACCCGGCTGGTTGCGCCAAAGGTATTCCGGTTCTGACTGAAAGTTTTCCCGAACGTAGCTGAATAATGTCTCTCTTTCCATGACGTCTCCTGCCGCAAGAAAAATCGCCTTTGGATTATGCCCCTGCTGCGGCGGAATGGCGAAGAACTTTGCCATACAAAAGGCCGCTTTCGACACGACCTTGTCACTGATTTATGCAGTATTTTTAATGCCGAGCAGCACCAGGATGCCACCGGCAACAAGCCCTGCCGCAGCCAGCAACAGCGCCGGTTCCAGCGAATGAAACAGCGTCACGCTTAACGACGAAATCAGCGGGCCAATCAGCTGCCCCGTTGCGTAACCGGAAGTCAGTACCGCTACCGTCCGCGCCACGGCACCCTGCGTAACTTCACGCGCCAGCCGCATCGAAAGCTGCATGATGGAAAGAAAACCCAGCCCGGTTAACAGCGTGGCGATAAGCAGCCCTTTCGCGTCATGGAAAAAAACCACGCTGGCGACGCCCGCGCCCTGCACTATCATGGCCGTAGCCAGCGCAGGCTGCGTACGGATACGCGCGGCAAAGGCAATAACCAGCAGCACACCCGCTACCGCCGCCAGCCCGAACAGCGGCCAGAAAAAGGCGGCCTGGTTGCCGACCGTAAAAATAGCGTGCGCCATCTGCGATAAAAACGTTGCCGGCAGAATATAGCCGAAGCCCGCCAGGCTATAGGCCGCCAGCAAAAGCTTCAGGTTGCGGTTTAGCGGCTCGGGTTTTATTTTGCCGTTGGTGGTCGCCAGCGTCTTTGGCAGCCGGGTAAAAATCATCAGGGCGGCAATAGTCGCCACCACGCCGTAAACCAGCCAGGCCTGTGAGGCATGAAAGCCCAGACAGGCCATCGCCCAGGCCAGCACGCCGGTTAAGGTAATCCCCACGCCGGGGCCGGTAAATACCGCCGCCGACAGTTTTGGCGCCTGCTTGCCCGCCAGCACCAGCTGTGTCCAGGAAGTCACGATAATCAGCGCCCACGCGCCGCCCACGCCAGAAACAAAGCGGAACAGGCATTGCAGCATAAAGCTGGAGGTAGCGGCGGAGAGCAGCGTAACCAGCACCGTCGCCATCAGGCCCGTTTTTAAATAAAAGGTATGATGGCGTTTTAATTTACTGACGTGGATGGCGCCCAGCAAATAGCCGATGTAGTTCATCGCCGCCAGGATCCCCGCGCTGGAAAGCGTAAGAAAGCCATCCTTAATCATTAAAGGGATTTGTGGCGTTAAAGAAAAACGACCAATGCCCATCACGGCGACAAGGGTAATGATCCCCGTAAGCATGACGCCGGGCGCGCCGGTATATTGCGAGGCCTGAGTAGACATAATTTTTGCTTTGCTCCTGCGAAATATCTTAATCTGGCGGCCATACTATTTCGCAATCGCTGAATGAAAAATGGGGCGAATTATCCTATGACAGGCAGTCATACCCGGGAACGCAACGAGGATATTAAAAACTTCCTGACGCATCACCGTTCACGGCTTAATCCTGAAGACTATGGTTTTACGCTGCAACAGCGGCGGGTAAAAGGCCTGCGACGAGAAGAAGTGGCGCAGCTCGCCGCCGTCAGCGTCAGCTGGTATACCTGGCTTGAGCAGGGACGCGATATCAGTATTTCGCCCGCCGCGCTGAAGCGGATCGGCAACGTACTGCAGCTTTCCACCACCGAACAGGATTATCTGGACAGGCTGATTTTCGGCGCGAAAAATGCACCGAAACCGGGCGCAATACCGCATGAGGTTAAAGTGATGGCGGACGCGCTGGCGCCGCATCCCGCGTTTATCCGGCGCGCCAATATGGATATTCTCTACTGGAACGAAGCGGCCAGAAGCCAGATTTTTGACTGGTCGACTATCCCCGAAGACGATCGTAACTCGCTGAAGCTGATGTTTATCAGCGACGACTATAAGCAAAAAATCCATCACTGGGAGCTGGCCGCGCAGCATACTATTGCCGCCTTTCGCACCTATTACGCTGCCAGCAACTATGCAGAAGATTTCGGGCGGGTGATTGACGATCTTACCGCCCGCAGCGAGGCGTTCCGGGAGATGTGGCATCGTCAGGACGTCAGCAAGTTCGGCACGGGCAACAAGGCTATTATCGATAGCCAGGGAAAAATCAGTCATTACACCTATAGCGCGCTGGAAGTGGAAAGCGCGCCGGGTATCTTTCTTATCTTTTATCTTTGCCGCGCTTCAGAACAGCCATAACCCTTATTTACAGGGCGTACGCGCCCTCTTCTCTTTCAGTTTTATTGATTAAGAATGGCAAAACTATCGGCTTTCAAACCCGCACCAACGCGCTTATCATTCCTTACATCAAGGCGACATGCCTTTAAATCTGATAATTAAAGTAAGGAACCTTCCATGAAAGCCATCAAAAAATTAGTTGTTTTTACCGCCCTTTCACTGATCTCTTCCGTGAGCTTCGCCCAAAGCGTCACCGCCTGTGCTTCCACCCTGGACGCCGCCGAAGCGCAGATTTCAGCTCAGGCAAAAGCGGCCAACGCCTCTTACCGCATTACCGAAGCCAATTATAACAACGGCGTTCATATGACCGCGGTTCTTTCTGCTAAAGAGTAATAGCCAGCTATGGCCTCCGTTACTGGCGGCGCAACTTCATTGCTGTCCGCCCAAATGTTATGTTATAACATTTAAAAATTACGGGACGGAGGATGGTATGTTGGCGGCAAAAGTAAAAAACGTGGGCCTGGCGCTAGGCGCCCTGCTGATGTGCGGACAGGTTTTTGCACATGGTGCCCACTCGCACGGTAAGCCATTGAGCGAAACCGAACAGAAAGCGGCGGAAGGCGTTTTTAATAACCAGGACGTTAAGGAAAGAAGCCTGACGGACTGGGACGGCGTCTGGCAGTCGGTCTACCCTCTGCTGGACAGCGGCGAGCTTGATCCCGTGCTGCAAAAGAAAGCCGAAAAAGATAAAAGCAAAACCGTTGAGCAGCTTAAAGCGTATTACCGCAAGGGCTATGCCACCGATATCGATACGCTGGCGATTGAAAACGATGTTATCGAGTTTCGTCGCGGCGACCAGGCCAGCAGCTGTCACTATCACTACAAGGGTCATCAGATCCTGACGTATGCTTCGGGAAAAAAAGGCGTTCGCTATCTGTTTGAATGCCGCGACGCCAACAGCAAGGCACCAAAATACGTGCAGTTCAGCGATCACACCATTGCGCCCCGCCAATCGGCTCACTTCCATATTTTTATGGGCAACACCTCTCAGGAAGCGTTGCTGAAGGAAATGGACAACTGGCCTACTTTTTATCCGTGGCAGCTGACCAACGCTCAGGTGGTTGATGAGATGCTGCATCACTAAAAAAACGGCCCGGTTAATACCGGGCCGGATAAATAGTTAGCCGCGAAAAACAGGCAGCCAGCCAAGCCAGCTCAGTGTCCACGCCAGCACGTTCAGCCCGCCAAACAGCATTACAACGACAATGGCTACATTTTGCCTGCCGGCGTGCGTGGTCGCTTCCGGAAACTTCTGCTGCGCTTTTCGCGCCAGCAGCGCAGGCACAATCACCGCCCACAGCGTGGCGAACAGACCGGCAAAGCCAATCGCGGCGATAAAGCCGTTCGGAAACCACAGGGAAGCGCACAGCGCCGGTAAAAACGTCAGACAGGCCGTTTTTAATCGGCCCAGCCGCGTATCCGCCATCTGCAATCGGTCGGCAATAAAATCAAACAGCCCTGCCGTCACGCCAAGAAACGAGCAGATCACCGCGAAGTGCGAGAAGACATCCATCAGCAGCGCCAGCGCGCTGACGTGCAGATAGCGCCGTAAGGCCGCCATCAGCGCCTCGATATCCCCGCCCGCATCGATAATGGCAGGGAAAGAGGCGCGCGGAAGATTGCCCATCGTGCCGGTCAGCCAGAACAGATAGATCACCAGCGACATAAAAGTCCCCAGCATCAGCGCTCGATTTACCTGTTTTTTATCGCCCGCATAGTAGCCGATCAGGCCGCTGATATTGCCGTGATAGCCGAAGGAGGCAAGGCAGAATGGCAGCACCGCCAGCGTATAAGGCCAGTAGGCCTGCCCGGAGGCGCCGCTGTTAGCCAGCGTGGCAATATCCAGCTGCGTCAACAGCCCGCCAAACAGCGTCACCAGCAGCAGGATTTTCGCCAGCACGCAGAAGGTCATCAGTCGGCTGACGCCTTTGGTGCCCAGCCAGACCACTGCCGCCACGCACAGCGTGAGCATGATTTTGGCGTCCGCCACGGAAAGATGCAGACCCGCGCGATTTAAAGAGCTCTGGTAGACCGGCCCGCTGGCGGAGATATAGGCATAGGTAAGAATGCCCAGCACAAACAGAATGCTCAGCCCGTTTACGGCCGCCCAGCCGCGTCCGAGCAAGTCGCGCGTGATGGTATCAAAACCGGCGCCCAGCGGATAATGCTGGCTGGCCTGCACAAACAGTAATCCTGTCAACAACATGCAGACCCAGCTGACCATCAGGATCAGCAATGACCAGCCGTACCAGGCGCCGGCCATGACCACGGGAAGCGTAAACATACCGGCGCCAACCACGGTTCCGCAGATGATCATCGCGCCCCACCATACCGAAGGCCGATGGCGGGCTAACGAACTCTCCCTCATAAGTTTCCTGCTAAATAAATGACGTTAAGCCCGCAATTCTACTGCAAATGCCCCGCTATAACTGTACATAATTCCGCCCGACGGCGAAAAACCGCACGCGGCTGAATTGAGGGGACGATTTTGCCGAGTTTCAGGAACGTTTTGCAAAGGGAGTTGTTATACTGCGGCGCACTATTTGCTTGTGGAAACGGGTTATGAAACGGAAAGAAACAAAGCGGTTTATCGCCGCGCTGGCTGTTGTGCTGGTTATCGCGCTTACCGTGATGTCGAAAGTGATGATCGGCGGCGCGATTGACGAATACCATATTCCTTTACACGACTGGTCAGCGGGCATGCTGGCGCCACAGCTGTTTATGATCGCCGTCTATTCGCTGGTCTTTACCGGCCTGCTGGCTATTCCGCTCTGGTACTGGTTTTTGGGCGAAAATGTTGACTCAACGCGTCATTGAATCGCATTCAACCAAAATAAGATGTTGATTTAAAATATTTTATTTGAGAAGCCAGCGACAACGCGCCATTGAACGTGCGCAGGCTGCCCGCGTCCCGCTTTTTTGCTGCTACGGTTAAAAGACCGCTAACGCAGAATATAAAAAGAGGATCGGGCATGAATAAAATTGCATTGATTACCGGGGCTTCCAACGGGATCGGGCTGGAACTGGCCAGAATTTTTGCGAAAAATGGTTATGACATTGTGGCCGTAGCGCGCAATGAGGAAAAACTGCACAAGGCCTGCGAGGATCTGCGCGGCTACGGCACAAAGATCCACGCACTAAGCGTGGATTTAAGCCGCTATGATGAGATCGAAAAGCTGAAGCAGCGCGTCGATAACGACGGGCTGGCGCTGGATGCGCTGGTTATTAATGCCGGTCAGGGGCTGGGCGGCCGCTTTATTGGCGGCACGGCGCTGGAAAAAGAGCTACAGCTAATCCGCCTTAACGTCGATTCTTACGTTCATATGGCTAAAATTTTCCTGCCTGCGATGATCGAACGTCAAAGCGGCCACGTCCTGATGACCTCTTCCATCTCCGGCACCTCGCCCATCCCTTTTGAGGCGATTTATGGCGCGAGCAAAGCCTTCGTCAATTCCTTCTTCTGGGCCATTCGCAACGAGCTGAAAGGCTCGGGCCTGAATATGACGCTGCTGATGCCCGGCGCGACGGAAACCAACTTCTTTAAGAACGCGGGCCAGGCCAATACTAAAGTCGGTGCCAGTCAGCCGACCAAACCGGCGGAAGTGGCCGAACGCGCCTGGTATGCACTGATGAGTGGTCATGAATATGTTTACGGCAGCGATGAGGCCGAACATGAGGGCGACGTGCTGAACCGCATTCAGAGCGAATCGCAAAAGGCGCAGCGCCACCGCATTATTTCAGAGCCGGATTCGGCGTCACGCTAATCCTTCTGCCTGCCGGTAAAATCGGCAGGCGATGCTTATTTAATAAGCTATACCTTTGTCTTTGTTGAATAAAATTAAATTATGCCGTTATATATCCCCGGTAATTTTCTGACCAAGGGCTTTATCGTTTAATCCGTCTCAACATCAGTATTTCATTCACTTCCCACATTGATACGAGCCGGAAACGTCTCTGTTAACCAGTCGATAAAAACGCGCAGGCGGTGCGTGACGTGGCGATTTTGCGGGTAAACCACATGAAAAGGATAAGGCGCTGGCCGCCACGCCTGCAGGATTTCCTGGAGCTGGCCGGTTCTCAACGCTTCGCAGGCCGCGTAGGTAAACGTCTGTACGATACCCAAGCCGGCCAGCGCTGCCGCCAGATGCGCGTTGCTTTCGTTTACGCCGAGCCGGTACGGCGCTTTGATTTCCATTTTTTCTCCCTGCCGTGCGAAGCGAAACGGAAAAGCCCTGCCGCTGTCCGACGAGAGATAGCTAACCAGCCGATGGCCATTGTTCAGCTCCTGCGGGCTGGCAGGCACGCCGTAGCGCTTCAGATAGCCCGGCGTGGCGCAGGTAATCAGCGTGGCAAAACCAATCTGCCTGGCAACCAGCGATGAATCCGCAAGCGGGCCGCCGCGAATAACGCAGTCCACGCTGTCGCCGATGAGATCGACTGCGCGATCCGATACCCCCAGATCGATACGGATATCCGGATAGCGGGCCATAAATTCAGGCAGCGCCGGGATCAGCACGTCACGGGCCGTAGAGCCGCCAATATCAATACGCAACTGCCCGTGCGGCTGGCCGCGAATAGCGGTAAAAGCGCCGTCAATATCTTCCAAATCCTTCAGGATCCGGGCGGTTTTTTCATAATACTCGCGTCCTTCGGGCGTGACGGTAACGCGACGGGTGGTGCGCTGTAACAGCCTGATACCCAGATGCGCCTCCAGCTGCTGCACCAGTTTACTTAGCGTCGCGTTGGGCATCGAAAGCGAATCCGCCGCGCGGGTAAAATTTCCCGTTTCCACTACGCGGGCAAAAGCCCGTATCGCCATAAGCTGATCCATCTCTTTTGTCCTGATTATTTCCGTACAGGGATAGTTATTTTCATTTTACAGGATTTATCAACAAAAGGCGGAAGGCTACAGTGCCTTCTCACCCGGACAAGCCGGGCCATTATCTGTCCACAGCGGAGAAGAAGATGAATGCACTGAATGGCAAGATCGCATTAGTTACCGGCGGCACATCGGGAATTGGCCTGGCGGCCGCGCATGAACTGGCAGCTCAGGGTGCACGCGTGTTTATTACCGGAAGGCGTCAACCCGAGCTGGACGCGGCCGTCGCCGCCATCGGTACGGCGGCAACGGGCATTCGCGCCGATGCCGCCGTGCTGGCCGATCTGGATAGGGTTTACGCCACTATCGCGGAAAAAGCGGGCCGTCTGGATATTCTGTTCGCCAATGCGGGCGGCGGCGATATGCTGCCGCTGGGCGCCATCACCGAGGCGCATTTTGATCGGATATTTGGCACCAACGTGCGCGGCGTGCTGTTTACCGTGCAAAAAGCGCTGCCGCTGCTGAGCGATGGCGCTTCGGTGATCCTGACCTCCTCCACCACTTCCGTTCAGGGGACGGCCGGCTTCAGCGTCTACAGCGCCAGCAAAGCGGCGGTACGCAACTTTGCACGATCCTGGTCGCTGGATCTGAAAGAACGCGGTATTCGGGTTAACGCCATCAGCCCCGGCCCGGTAAAAACGCCTGGCCTGGGTGGATTAGTCAGTGAAGAGGAGCGCCAGGGATTGTTTGATTATCTGGCGGCTCAGGTGCCGCTGGGGCGCCTGGGCGAAGCGGAAGAGATTGCTAAAGCGGTCGCTTTTCTGGCTTCCGATGCGGCCAGCTTTATCAACGCGAGCGAACTGTTTGTCGATGGCGGTATGGCGCAGGTGTGATAATCAGGCGGCCCGCAGGCCGCCTCTTTCTTATTTCAGCGCGATACGCACTACGCTGTCCTTGCCTTTAGTCGAATCATCTTTGTTGAAATCCTGCTTGAGCGTGACGTAAAGCGTCTGCCCGTCCGGCGAAACCAGCAGGCTGTTCGGGCTGCTGTCGAACGACCAGCTGTTTTTCACCGCATAGCTGGTGGCGTCCAGCTGCAACACCTTTCTGGATTCGCGCTGGCTGATATACAGCTCGTTGCGCTTCGCGTTGAACTTGATGCCCAGCGCGTCGCCTTCGATGCGTTTGATCACTTTGCCGCTGCGCTCGTCGAACACCAGCGTGGTTTTCGCCTTTGAGTTGTCGGTGACGAACAGGCGGCCGGTGGCCGGATCTTCCGCCAGGTTCAGCAGCAGATAAGCTTTGCCATCACCCGCCGTCCAGCGTTTTTCAATTTTCTGCGTGCGCGGGTTGATCACCAGCACTTCGCCGCCGCCGTTAGCCGCATAAAGACGATCGGTCACCGGCGAATAAATAATGCCCGTCACCCACTTGCCGGCGTTCCTGATGGTCTTGCTTAGCTTCAGCGTTTTGGCATCCACCACCCAAATGACGCCCGGATCGCCCACGCCGCCCACGTAAAGCTTCCCTTCGTGCCAGAAAATTTCACGCGCACCGTAAGGCGAACCGTCTTTGCCCTTCTCGCTGAATGCCAGACGTTTCAGCACTTTGCCGCTCTCTGCATCCACCTTAGAAATAGTACCGTCGAGCGAGTTAGTGGTGTAGAACACGCTGCCGTCCGGCTCGACCGCCATACCAAAGTTTTTCAGATCGGTGTGGGTTTCACCGGTGGTTGCCAGCGTGGCGGGATCCAGACGATACAGAATGCCGCCGTTAACGTTTTTAAAAGATTGCGCGCTGGCGACGTAAAGCGCTTTCGGCGTCCAGGCCATTTCATACAGTCCATCGCCCAGCGCGCGCTCGACAGGCTGCGCTTGCGCTTTGGCCGTTGCGGCAGAATTAACGGGCGCTTCTGGTTTTTTTGCCGGGGTCTGACAGGCGGCCAGGCTGAATGCAGCAACGACCGCAAGGGCTGCTTTACGCGGGCTAAAAGATTTCATGCAGGACTCCATCAATGGATAAACGGCCTGATAGCCGATAAAAAGAATGAGAAGCATACGCATTAGCAAAGGAGATGTAAATCTGCGCCATGCGTCAGACGGGATGAAGCGGCACGGCTAATGAGTTTTTCCTGTAAAAATAACAAGTTGTTACACTTTGCCGACAGGTTGTTTAGAGACTACTTAAAAGCAAATACTTATCATTAACATTCTCACTGCGATCTCCCCGCTGCGTGGCGCAGCCGGAGCGCCGTGAACGCACGTCCCACCGGACAATAAAAAGCAGTGGCCTATTGTGAGAATTTTATGTCTTTAAACCTCAGGGGAAACGGTGCGCGAGCGCCGGTATTTATCGTCTCGTTGCTGGCGCTGGCTATCCACGCCCTGCTCACTCCGGCCCTGGCCGAAGAGTCTGCTATGGTCGTTAACGCGGCTTCTGACGACGGCAGCGCCAGCGAACAGCAGGATTACAGCGTTAAAACCACGCGCGCCGGCACAAAAATGCTGATGACGCCGCGCGACGTGCCGCAGTCGCTCAGCGTGGTAACGAAGCAGCGTATGGCGGATCAAAATTTGCAGTCGGTCGGCGACGTACTGGATAACACCACCGGCATCGCCAGCGAGGTTATCGATAGCGAACGCTCCGCTTATTTTTCACGCGGCTTCCAGATCACTAATTTTACCTACGACGATATTCCGACCTCCGTCAGCGATACCTGGAACTTTGGCGATGCGGCGGAAGATACCGCCATCTATGAGCGTATTGAAGTGGTGCGCGGCGCGACTGGCCTGATGACGGGCGCAGGCAGCCCTGCCGCTTCGGTTAATATGGTGCGCAAACATGCCGACAGCAAAACCTTTACCGGCAACGTGTCGGCCAGCTACGGCAGCTGGAACAAGCAGCGCTACGTGGTTGACGCTTCCGGCCCGCTGAGCGAATCCGGCAACGTGCGTGGCCGCGTGGTGGCGGGCTATCAGGATGGCGACAGCTGGCTGGATCGCTACCATAAAACTAAAAAATTTATCTACGGGGTTATCGATGCCGATGTGACCGACAGCACCACGGTTTCGCTCGGCTATGACTATCAGCAGACCCATACCGGCAATCCAACCTGGGGCGGCCTGCCGACCTGGTATAGCAACGGCACGCGCACGCATTACGATCGCAGCACCAGTACGGCGGCGGACTGGACGCGCTATAGCGTAGACTCGCGCAAAGTGTTCGCTAATCTCAGCCATCAGTTCGACAACGGCTGGATCTTCCGCGCCGACGGCACCCATGCGGAAGAAACCTTTAACGACAAGCTGCTTTATTTGCAGCAGTGGCCGGATGAACAAACGGGCGAAGGCACGACTGGCTTCGGCAGCAAGGACAGAGGCAAGCGCAAGCTGGATGCTTTCGATACCTATGCCAGCGGCCCGTTCAGGCTGTTTGGCCGCCAGCACGAGCTGGTGGTGGGCGGAAGCTACAGCCGTCAGCATAATGCGACCTACAGCGCCGACGGCCCTTACGACGAAGGCCAGATCGGCAGCTTCCACGACGGCTGGAACGGCGATGCGGACGAGCCTGCCTGGGGCGACTGGTATCAGAACGCGGACGATATGGTCAGGCAGAAAGCGCTGTACAGCGCCGCCCGCTTCTCGCTGGCCGATCCGCTGTCGCTGATTGTCGGCGCGCGCTATACCCAGTGGAGCACCACCGGCAGCAGCGGCGATGTGAAAAAGAACAACATCACGCCGTACGGCGGGCTGGTGTATGACATTAATGATACCTGGTCAGCCTATGCCAGCTATACCTCGATCTTCCAGCCGCAAACGTATCGCAGCAAAGACGGCGGCTATCTTT
Source organism: Erwinia wuhanensis (assembly GCF_030484085.1). Classification (NCBI taxonomy): domain Bacteria; kingdom Pseudomonadati; phylum Pseudomonadota; class Gammaproteobacteria; order Enterobacterales; family Erwiniaceae; genus Erwinia; species Erwinia wuhanensis. The sequence goes on along the minus strand of NZ_JAUJUH010000001.1, from coordinate 407,685 downwards.
CGCCTGTGACCGGTAAAAATTACGAAGCGGGCCTGAAATCCGCCTGGGACGATGGTCGCCTGACCGCCACTTTTGCCCTGTTCCGTATTGAACAGGAGAACGCTGCCGAAGCGGATGGCGACAATTATGTGAACGGCTCCAGCGAACAGGCTTATGTTGCGACCAAAGGCGCAGTGAGCAGAGGCGCGGAATTCGAGCTGAACGGCGCGGTAACGGATAATCTGCAAATGACGTTCGGCGCGACGCGCTTTGTCGCGACGGACTCCACCGGGCGCTACAACAGCCAGATGCCGCAAACCCAGCTGAAGCTGTTTACCCGCTACCGTTTGCCGATGCTGCAGCAGCTGACCGTCGGCGGCGGCGTAAACTGGCAGAACCGCACTTTCCAGGACGTAACCGGCCCGGACGGCGAAACCAAACGGCTTTATCAGGGCAGCTATCCGCTGGCTAACCTGTTTGCCCGCTACCAGGTAACGAAGCAGCTGGCCGTGCAGGCCAACGTCAATAATCTGTTTGATCGCACCGAGTATACCTGGCTAAGCGACTCCGCCGTTTACGGCCAGCCGCGCAACTATGAGGTTAATCTCTCTTATACGTTCTGATTTTTTGGCATATACCCGGCGCGAAGCCGGGTTTTAAATTGGGATTATGACGAATTTCAATCACCGTCAGTTATTTGGTTTTTCCGGTAGACCCATTTCGACGGTTTCAAGGGATTTGAGCATGTAGGGGGTAAAATCGACTTCTTTCCCGTTGACGAGGTTGATCATTGAGCCTGAACCACAGAAAGCAAAATAGCTCTGGTTTTGTATCAGGCAGAACGAGAGATTTTTTTTCACCCCTTTCTTTTTTTCCTGCTGGGGAATATTACGGTTTATTACCGCATAGCCACGGGCATTGACGGACTGGATATTATACAGCTCCACAGGCTGTAATTCGCTCAGGCTTTTAATGCCATAGACTTCAAGAGATCGCTGAGTGCCTTCCTTGCTCAAAATGTACTTTTTCTTTTTCCAAAGCCCTGTTTTTTTTATCAAAATAGACTTTTTCAGCAAGTGATCTGTTTGGCCCGTATCCGTCATGGATTACATCTACAGCATACAGGCAAAGCCAGGCATCCGATTGTGGATATTCTTTGCGTTCAGGAGGATGAAACATTTTTAATGAAATTACTTTGCATCCTGATGTGTCCGCCAAATAATTACTTGATGTGATTTGGTTAAATAAATTTTCATTGAATTTATCCGGATTAACGATCTCCGGGGTGATTTTTCCTGAGGAAAAAAACGGGATTGCCATCAGCAGTAATAATTTTTTCATCAGCCTCTCCTTAGCTGGTCTGATTCGGGTTTTTCGTTGACCGGGTTATTATGGCTGTTCGGGAATTTCTGCTCGGTGAGGACGGCTATCGCGCTGCCGTAGACGCAGCAGCGGGTATCAAAACCATGCAGTTCCTGATATCGTCCGTTATTGATCTGACCGGGCAAATTAACGGCGGCACTGGCCTGCCAGAAGGCCTGGTACGCTCCACGACATCAATTACGGGGATTATCACGTTGTTCTGCCGGAGATAGATCAGTAACTCTTCGGCCAGGAGAATACCTTTATCGGTACGCGTCGACATCGACAGCAGGTGTGTAATACAGTCCTGCTGTATTTTGCCGGTGAACGCCTCTACGCCAAGATAGCGGTACAGTTCGGTTAAATGCTCACGCCGGGTCGTATCCCTGCCGGAAAGATAAGCTGGCCAGAGATCCCCGGTGAGTTTTAGCCTGCTGGCTATATGCTTCAGCAGCACATCAGAGGGTGGGATTTTTTTATCCGGCGCAAAGCCCACATTTTTCAGATAGCAAAGAAGGACGGCAAAACCAAAACGGCTGGCGGGTTTACGGTGAGCACTGATAAGTGCCAGATCATGCTCACTAAAATACGCCATTCGGGTCAGCGTTAACTCATCGTCCGGTAATGCCAGTAATGATTCTCTTTCAGAAAGAGAAAGAATCTGCCTCCTTGCCATATAGTTTTCCTCATAAATTATTCGATACGGTATTTTTAACAAAAATGGTTATCGCATAAGGGTACACCCTGACGCCATAACCAAAACGTGACGGCACACAATGAATGACATAACCTATATGCGATAGATTAAATGCAATAACCTAAATGCGATAATGTGGTGAAAAAAATGTTCATCAGAGCTTATTTAAGGGCATCGACGGAAGATCTGTTTGCCGATAGGGCAAAAGAGATGCTGGAGCAGTTCATTCAGGAACGAGGGCATAAAATAGCCAGTTACTACCGGGAGAACATCAGCGGAACAAAACTTGACCGCCCTGAACTGGGCTGCTTACTGATAGACAGTCACCGCAATGATATTTTACTGGTCGAGCAGATAGACCGCCTGACCCGTCTGAGTAACAGCGACTGGATGACGCTGAAAAAGCAGATAGAACAACACGAGCTGCGGATTGTCAGCCTGGATGTGCCCACCTCATGGCAGGCGCTGTCAGATAAAGACCCTTCGCAGGCTGACCCAATCACCCGCGCCGTGATAGCCGCCATCAATAATATGCTTATCGATCTGATGGCCGCGATGTCGCATAAGGACTGGCTGAGTCGCCGCCAGCGCCAAAAACAGGGAATTGAACGCGCACATACGCTGGGTAAATATCGGGGCAAACAGGCCGATCAGGAGCGTCATCAGAAAGTCCTGTACTACCGGCAGGTCAAGAAACTCAGTATCAGGGAAACAGCGGATGCAACGGGGTACAGTCCTTCGCAAATCTGCCGTATCCAGGCATTGTACCGGCAATCAGAAGCCGAAGATTTTGGTTAAGTCATGATTAAGGTATGATGCGCTGATTTTATAACCATTTTATTCATGAGGGATTATGGCAACGGGATTTTTTCTGTATCACCTGGATAAAACCACCTGCGGGGGGCGGATCCTTTCTGGTGCGTCTGACGACACCTACGAAATCGGTGGCATTGAGCGGCAGCAGGTGCGGGAGGGTGACCCGGTAACCTGCGGGAAGCACGAGGGGCGCTTCCGCGTGTGCGGTGGCATGGGGGACACCTATGAGGTGGGCGGGGAGCTGAAAGAGTGGGCGGGTTCGCTGGACAGCTACAGTTCCTGCCCGTGCCGCGCCCGTTTTATTCCGTCAGTCCAGACGCACACCTACGAGAGCGACTGCAACGCCGGACGGGTAGCCGAACGGGCCGAGACCGCGAGGAAAAAAGCGCAGGAGTCAGAGCCTGAACAGCGAGCGCAGGCCGCGAAGAAGAAACGGGAAATCACGCTGACCATCGGCGTGTTCTTTGATGGCACTGGCAACAATGCGAATAACAGCGGTGATCGTCAGGCCGCCTGTTCCGGTGAACATTACGGGATGAATGATGCAGAATCTACGTCTGCGTTAGAGCAGTGTGTCCGGCTGAATCGCGGGGTCAGCGGCACCGCAGCTGGCAGCTATATCGGCTACTACAGTAACGTGCACTGGCTCCATACGCTTTATAACCCGGAAATAAAAACCGATACAGGGGCAGGCCAGTACGCCATTTATATTGAAGGTATCGGTACGGAAGACGAGGCTGGCGACAGCACTTATGGAATGGGTACTGGCCGGGGCGATACCGGCGTGGTGAGAAAAACCGATAAAGCAGTCGCGGCACTGGCTGCCGGTATTCAGGGCTATTTAGACAGGCACACTGATGCCCGGTCCTGCAAAATCAAAGAGCTGCAATTTGATATTTTCGGCTTCAGCCGGGGAGCGGCGGCGGCGCGCCACTTTGCCAACCGGGTATTCAGCCAGGACCGAGCCATTGTATCGGCGATTAAGGCCGGGCTGGATGGTACTGAATTTTCCGGGACGCCCGGAGGAAAAACCCGCTTTCTGGGGATATTTGATACCGTAGCCGCCATCGGGACACCGGTTAATGGCCTCAATCCGCACAGCGCCGATACCGGAGAAGTGAATCTGGTGCTGCGTCCGGGCGTGGCAGACAAAGTGTTCCACATCACCGCGCAACACGAATGCCGCTTTAACTTCGCACTGAACAGCGTGAAACCGGCGTGGCCGGAACTGGCTTTGCCCGGCGCACACTCTGATATTGGCGGCGGCTATAACCCCGACGAGCACGAAGCCTACTTCCTTACCCGACCGGAGTTTGAAACCGTCCCCCTTTCCACCCCCGACACGGAAACGCGGATTTACCAACAGACCTGTGCGCAGCTTACAGCAATGGACGGCTATCCGGCGATAGCGCCACTGCTGAATGCGGTGGAGGTGAATGTTGATACCTGGCATGACGACAGAATGGCCGCCGACCGTTACGGAACGCTACAGAAACGCAGCGGTGCCGCGCTGGTTATCGACCGTCCGACGCGTAACGACTGGTCGAAGGTGGTGCTACGGGTGATGCTCGATGCGGCACAGGATGCCGGGGTAGAATTTTCCCCTATTTTACCTAAAGACGACAACCTGTCACTCCGGCCAGAGCTGAACAACCTGTGTGAAAAAGCGATTGTAATGGGCCGCGCCATAAGGGGAGGACAGCCTGCCCCCGGCTTTACCACGCCAGAAATTCTAATGCTGGCCGAAAAGTATATTCATTGCTCAGCCAACTGGAACAGCGTGGTGAGAGACGGCCTGGGAGGTATCAGCGGTGCAGTCAAACCAGCGAAGCTGGTGACGTTCACCAACCGGCCAGACGAGCGCTGGCAACGTACAGTTTACGATATGGACGGGAATAAAATATGGAAATAATCCGTGTGGCCTGGTTGTTTCCGTTGCTGATTCTGACGGCCTGTCAGGGGAAATCTTTGTCCGACACCGCCGCCCAAAACGATGAGCCAACAGAGTGGACTTTTGATTTTTTCACACCCAGGGCACTGCCCGCACTGGTGACGTACGCCGTTGTTCAGGATGCCGATGGCAAAGTTTATGAGTTTAATACCCTGAATCGTACATCTGCTCTACCAGACGTTATCGGCGAGTGGAACGACAAAGACCGTGTGTCTGGAGGCTACTGGAATCACGTTAAACGTCCCCCCCGACATATTATTTTTTGCTGGGACTCGATTATCGATAAAAAAGTCTATGAGACCGCACTGACGATCCCTAAACCTGTACTGGAGAAAATGCTCAGGCCGGGTGAGCGCAGAGATTATCGGGGGAGAATAGCGTATTACGACAGAGTGCAAATTGGTCTGGCTCCGGAGGGAAAAGTAGCCGTCTGGTTGCAGGGGATAAGCTCTGAGCCAAATTACCGCGTCATCCCATCAGTCCTGAAAACCGTCTCAGGGGATAAATTAGATATTTGCAAAGGAATAACGCGGTTTTCTAACGGCTATGAGTACGGAAAAGATACCGAGGATTTTATCAAAGGGAAAAAATATCCTTACGGTAGTTGGTAAGCAACCTATTGAACCCTGGAGGTTCTTCCCAAGATCCTTTGTGGCTTGGTGGTCAATTTTTAGTCTTAACGTACAATAATTTTCGATATCCAAACTGACCCCCTTATGACCATCGAGTATAAAGAGAAAGATCCCCGCATTGATTTACCGGCAAAAAAATAGCTCCCGCAGGAGCTATCTTTATCTGTGCCGCATCAGAACTTATAGCTGGCCGTTAATGAGAAATTACGCGGTTCGCCGTAAACGATATATTGGTTCACGCTGGTGTCATATTCTTTATCAAACAGGTTATTGATATTGGCCTGTAGCGTCAGCTGCTTAGTCACCTCATAGCGGCTGAACAGGTTCACCAGCGCATAGCTGCCCTGCTCCGCGTGCCAGGTGCCGTTGCCTTCCGGCGCGGGCACATCCTGCCAGACGTGCGTCTGCCAGTTTACGCCGCCGCCGACCGTCAGCGCCTGGAGCGACGGCAGACGATAGCTGGTGAACAGCTTCAGCGACGTGCGCGGCAGCTGAGGGTTAACCGCTTCGTCTTCGCTGTCTTCCGCTACATAACGGGTACCGCCCACGGTCATTTGCCAGTTATCGGTCAGCGCGCCGTTCACTTCAAATTCAATCCCGCGGCTCACGGTGCCCGATTTGCCTACGTAGGCGGTATCGGTCGATCCGGCAATGATCTGTCCGGTGCTCTGGGCTACGTTGTCCTGTTCGATGCGGAACACCGACAGCGAGGTCGTGAGGCGGCTGTTCATCCAGTCAGACTTCAGGCCTGCCTCGTAGTTTTTACCAACCACCGGCGACAGGTAGCTGCCGTTGATATCACGATAGGTCTGCGGCTGGAATACCGAGGTATAGCTGCCGTAGGCTGACCAGTTTTCGTTGATGTCATACACCAGGCCGCCGTACGGCGTGATATTGTTTTTCTCCATATCCTGGGTCAGCGTATTGGTGCTCCAGCGCGTATAGCGCGCGCCGAGGATCAAATGCAGCGGATCGGCCAGGGTAATACGGGTTGCCATATAGGCGGATTTCTGACGCGTCACGTCTTCCTGCGCGAGCGTTCGCTCGCTCCATTCTGTTTCCGGGTATTGGCCGTTATAGCTGTTGAAATCGCCCAGCATCTCTGAGGAAATGTTGTCAAAAGCGCTGTAATAAGTGTTCTTCTGCTTGCTGTAGCTGATGCCCGTCATCAGCTCGTGCTGGCGACCAAACAGCTCATAAGGGCCGCTGGCGAAGGTATCGACCGAGTCGACCTTGCGTTTACCGGTGTTATAACCGGTGCCGCCTACGACCGGATAATCCGCATAGGAAGAGACGCCCGCGCCGGTGTTCTTATCGAAGAAACCGTCGATATAGAGCTGACGGCTGTCAAGGAAGGTTTCGTTATGGGTGCCGTTTAGCGTCAGCATCCAGCCATTGTCAAAACGCTGCTTCAGGTTAACAAAAACCTTTTTGCTTTCTTTATCGTTATAGGCCCACTCTGGCGCCGTGTTATAGCCGCGACGATAGTCGGTGGGCGATCCATCGCTATGCCAGCGAGGCACGCCGCTCCAGGTTGGGCTGTCCGCGTTGGTTTGCTGGTATTCATAGCCAACGGAAAGCGTGGTGTAATCGGTCAGATCGGCATCCACCACGCCGTAGATAAATTTCTTTTCGGCGCCGTAGCGCTCAACGAAGCTGTTGTTGTCCTGATAACCGGCAACTACACGGCCTCGTACGTTGCCGGATTCGCTCAGCGGCGAAGAGAGATCGGCTACGTAACGCTGCTTGTCCCAGCTGCCGTAAGTGGCGGAAAGCTCGCCCGTCGCGGTTTTGCTGTCCGCATGTTTGCGCACCATATTGACCGCGGCGGAAGGGTTGCCCGCGCCGGTCATCAGGCCGGTTGCGCCACGTACGACTTCGATACGCTCGTACAGTGCCGTATCAGACTGGGCGTCGCCCAGATTCCAGCGCCCTTCAAATACGGTCGGGATGCCATCGACCATATAGTTGTCGATCAGGAAGCCACGCGAGTAATAGGTGCGGCGATCCATATCCGCTACGGACTGCATCACGCCCGTTGTATTGTTCAACACATCGCCCAGCGATTGCAGCTGCTGATCTTCCATGCGCTGCTTGCTGATAATACTGACTGACTGGGGAATATCGCGCGCAATCATCGGCATTTTGGTGCCCGAAGAGGTGACGGGAACGCTGTAATCGGTAGCGGAGGTATCGGTGACATTATCTGACGCGGCGCTCACCGTAAGCGTTTGTTCTGCGGTTTCCGCCGCTGCTGCCTGAGGCATCTGTAACGCCACGGCGACCAGCGCGGCGACGATGGAGTAAGAAGTGGCTACGCCGCCGTGCCGGCGGATTTCCCTGTTAATGTGCTGAGCAAAAAACATCACTACCTCGATCTTGTCATTAACGGCCTGAGCCGTTTAGCCACTGTGATTTTTGTTTTATGGAACGCTTTTACCGACGCTGCTACCCCGGCGATCGCCGAATGATACGGCCATCTACAAATGCGAATGAGAACTATAATTTTTTTTATTTCTTATGTAAAAGACTATTAATGAACTTTTCAGGATTTTGTAAGACGTAAGCCATGACGGGTAAACCGGCTACATAAGGGCATTCTGAAAAGGTTTACAACGGCGCTTTTTAGCCGTTAACATAGCGCCCAGACAGCCGGGCCAGCTCGGTTGCGTAAGCGTTAACGTCAACCAACGCATAATCAGCGGGCCGCGCCTGCTCTTTTTGCGATGTCGATAATGTCCCCAATTTTTACCCGTTCCGGTTTTTTCCTTACTGTTTTACTGCTTACCGCAGCCTGTTTGCGCGCCCCCCTGACGTCGATTGGCCCGGTGCTGGAAGATATTCGCCTGACCTTTAGCCTGACGGCTACCGACGCTGGCCTGCTTAATTTTATTCCGCTGATGATGTTTGCCCTGCTCGCGCCACCTGCAGCGTGGTCAGGCAATCGCTTTGGACTGGAGAAAACGCTGTGGCTCGCGGTCTGGCTGATCTTATCCGGTTCCGCTCTGCGCATTGCCGGCAGCAGCGCTGCGCTATGGCTGGGCACGGCGATCCTGAGCGGTGGTATTGCCGCCGCCAACGTGCTGCTGCCGCCGCTGATTAAGCGTGATTTCGCCCGGCATTCCGCCCGCTATATCGGTCTTTATGCCTGTGTCATGTCGATTACCGCCAGCCTGGCTTCCGGTATCGCGGTGCCGCTGGCATCGTTAACGAATGCGGGCTGGTTTTTTTCGCTGGCCGTTTGGCTGATCCCGGCGGCCATCGCGCTGGCGGCCTGGCTACCGCTGCTGAAACGCGCCCGGCAACGACAAACGACGCGCACACCGCTGGCGGTTTCTACGCTGCGCTCGCCGTGGCGTGCCGCATTAGGCTGGCAGGTTTCGCTGTTTATGGGATTGCAGTCGCTGGCCTTTTACACGCTGATTGCGTGGTTTACGCCCTGGGCTGAGGCGCAAGGATTCAGCCAGTTTGCCGCCGGCTGGCTGCTGTTTCTCTATCAGATTGTGGCAATCGTCGCCAATCTTGCCTGTATGCGGGCGCTGAAACGCCTGGCCGATCAGCGCGCTATCGCCCTGCTGGCTTCGCTGGCAATTTTTACCGGGCTGTGCGGCCTTTATCTGTTCCCTGCCCTGGCCGTGTTTTGGTTGATTATTGCCGGACTGGGCGCGGGCGCCTCTTTGGTGATAAGCCTTTCTCTGTTTGGTCTGCGTTCGGGCGATCATCATCAGGCTTCGCGCTTATCAGGCATGGCACAATGCGTAGGTTACGGTCTGGCCGCGCTGGGCCCGCTGGTTTTCGGCGTGCTGCACGAGCATTTTGACAGCTGGTCGGCCCCGCTGCTGTTTATGATTGCGTTAAGCCTGTTACAGGTGGCGATTGCGCCGCTGGCGGGAAGAAATAAGGTGATAGGTTAAGCCATTTGCCGCTTCGTTCCTGATTCGAAGCGGCACTTTACCCGCAAAAAATGCCTTTCTTACTGATAGTCTGTATCTGATTTAGCTGCGTTTTAGCCTGTATGAATGCGTGTTATCTCTGGAGTTTAGGTATGGAATTATTATCAGTACCTTTAGTATGATGTAACTAAAGTGCGATCATGACTCCCGTTAGCCGGTTTTTATCCATCACGATTATCGGAAAACTGAGATCTTGCCTGCTCAGGCGCGTCAGGTCTTTGTCTGCGCCGGTTAAAAAATGCGATAAGGCACATTTTAAGAAGAGACCTGACTGTTTTCAGACGCGGCCAGGCGCTAAAATAGCGCCTTAAAAGCCGTAGAGGATAGTGAGGTATAATGATCTGTCGTTTCACCCTGGCCGTAGCGATGGCCGCCATAACCCTGACCGGCTGCACCAGCCACAAGAAAGATGAACCGGCCACAACATCGATAACGGCATCGGCTAAAGATTTCTTTAAAGGCCCGGCCGTGGTTTCGGCCGAAGATTTCTCCACGGGGCCAACTCAGGTTGACGTTTCCCACGTCACCAGCCGTACCGATGACGGCTCTGCCGTTTATGTCACAGTGGACGGTAAAGATGCCGGCGCGCTGATCCGCGGTCAGAGCCTGCAACTGCATTTGCCCGCAGGCGAGCACCAGGTTGGCGGCTATGTCCCTACCCTGCTCGGCTTTGGGCGTGTCACTATCCCGGCGGTAAAAGTGACCACCACGCCGGAAAAAGTAAAAAAGGTAGCCTACTCCACCGGCCTGAAGACCCCTGCTTTTACTGAAACGGACGCAGGCCAGGGCTAAGTACACATCATGGTTGTATCCGGCCAGGGCAGGCTAAAAAAAACGGCGACCGCAGGGTCGCCGTTCAGCATATCAGCAGCTAAAAGACCGCATCAGAAATCCGCTTTCAGCACCACACGATAGTTCGCCTTACCGGCGCGCACGTGATCCAGCGCTTCATTGATTTTTGACATCGGGAAATACTCCACGCGCGGCGCGATATCGCGGCGTGACGCCAGCTTCAGCAGCGAGCGCAGCTGGCCCGGAGAACCGGTAGACGAGCCGGTCAACGCTTTATCGCCCATAATTAGCTGGAAAGCGGAGACTTCAAACGGTTTCAGCACGGCGCCCACGGTGTGGAATTTGCCCTGCGGCGCCAGCGCGTCGAAGTAAGGTTTCCAGTCCAGATCCACTGCTACAGTGCTGATAATCAGATCGAAACGGCCCGCCTGGCTTTTCAGCGCTTCCGGATCGCGGCTGTTGATGACCTCGTCAGCGCCCATTTCCAGGATGGACTGCTTTTTATCTGGCGTGGAGCTGAACGCCACCACTTCCGCGCCCATCGCGCGCAGGATCTTGATAGCGATATGGCCCAGGCCACCAATGCCGATGACGCCCACGCGGCTGGTCGCCGTGACGTTGCTCATCAGCAGCGGTTTAAAGACGGTGATGCCGCCGCACAGCAGCGGGCCAGCGGTCGCCGCGTCCAGGTTTTCCGGCAGCGGAATAACCCATTGCCAGTCGGCGCGAAGCTTCTCGGCAAAGCCGCCGTTGTTCAGAATGGTAGGGATTGAACCCTGCTCGCAGTTAACCTGCTCGCCATTGATACAGGCGTCGCAGTGCTGACAGCTTTTCGCCGTCCAGCCAATGCCCACGCGCTGGCCAACGGAAAGCCCTTTGGACTTCGCTGCTTCGCCCATGGCGGACACGCGACCAATCACTTCATGGCCGGCAATAGTCGGATAGCGTGAGATGCCCCACTCGTTATCGATCATTGAGAGATCGGAATGGCAGACGCCGCAATATTCCACTTCGACTTCCACTTCCTCGGCGCTCAGCTCCGGCGCATCATACTCATACAGCTCCAGGGCCTTACCGGCTTCCATCGCTGCATAGCTTTTGATTTTCATGCTCTCTTCCTCTGTTTCGTTAACGGACTGAGTTTAGCAAAGCTCGCCGGATGGTCAGGGAGCGAAACGAGTCATTAGCGGCAGGGAGTGTATCAGGATGTAAAAATTGACGATCTGCGCCGCAATATGTCCACTATTGCGGCAGCCCGTTGGAAGATGAAGCCGCTATTTGGTCAGATGCTGCGTCACGTTGCCGATGGCATCCACCACCTGCTCGGAGTTGTTCTGAATATTTACGATAACGTCGCCCGCTTCTTTTACCAGCGCCACGCCGCTGTCGGCCCGCGCCAGGTTTGCGGTAATATTTTTTTGCGCCAGCTGTGCCAGCTGCTGGTTACGATCGACCACGCTCGCGATCTCCTGGCTGGCGCTATTGATATTGGCCGCCAGGCTGCGCACCTCGTTAGCCACGACCGCAAAGCTGCGTCCATGCGTGCCCGCTCTGGCCGCTTCAACGGCGGCGTTTAACGCCAGCAGGTTGGTCTGATTGGCAATAGAACGGATCGTTTCCACTATCTCGCCAATTTGCGCGGACTGGGAGCTAAGGCCGTTGATGTCTCCTGAGACTTTATGCATCTCGCTGGCGACTTCGTTCATGCGCGCCACGCTGTTTTCAATCACGCTGACGCCGAGCCGCGTGTTTTGACTGGTTTCCACCGCCGCTTTATACGCGTGATCGACCGCTTCGCGCTCCTGCTGGTTTTTCTCTACCTGTGCCGTTACGTCGGTAGCGAATTTGACCACCTCATAAAGCTCGTTGTTAGCATCGAAAATCGGGTTATAGGTGGCGCGTAGCCAAATCGTTTCGCCCTTGCTGTTAACGCGGGGGAATTGCCCGGCGACAAAGTCGCCCTTTTGCAGCTTGTGCCAGAACTCGCTGTATTCACGGCTGTTATACACTTCCGGCGCGCAAAACATGCGGTGATGACGCCCGATAATTTGCTCATGGCTATAGCCGGTGGTTTTTAAAAAGTTCTGGTTGGCGCGTAATACTTCACCCTTCAGGTTAAAAGCAATCACCGCCATTGAGCGGCTGATAGCAGTCGTCATCGCCCGCTGCTCCTGCGCATCCTGAATATGGCTAGTAATATCGGAGGCTAGCTTAACGATTTTAATCACCCGGCCGTGGCGATCCTGTACCGGCACATAGTTAGCTTCAAGCCAGATCGGGCGCTGATGTTTTGCCAGCCGCAGGAACTTATCACTGAAGCTTTCGCCACGCGCAAGGCGCTGCCAGAACTGACCATATTCCGGCGAGTGGATCAGCTCGTCGGTACAGAAGAGCCGATGATGCTTGCCAACGATTTCGCTCAGTTTGTAGCCCATTGTCTCTAAAAAAAGCGCATTTGCCGTCAGGATATGACCCTGTGGCGTAAATTCGATCATGGCGATGGCGTTGTTCAGCGAGCTGAGCGTTGCGCGTAAATGGCTGGCGTTGGATTTCAGCCAGGATAATATCCCCGATTTGGTAGAGCCGATCATGTTGTAACCTTTTGTCATATTTATGGTATTCGTCACAAAATCGTTATCGGCACTTTGGGTAAAAAATTAACCTCGGCCGCGCCTGTTATTGCGATAGGCGCTGCTTTTTCCAGCTATTTTCCTTAAAAATTAACCTGTTCCTGACTTTTTTTTGCGTCATGAGCTGAGTAAAACACGCTTTACCCTCTTATTTCTGCATTTGATTTAAGTCCACTCGACTACAGTAAATAGAAATTTGGATTAAAACTTATTGAATCCTGACTAAAAAAGGTCTTTGCGTGGCTAAACTATTTTTACGCAGCGGAAGCCTGGACGCGGTTCTGCCTCTTGGCGAAAACGGTCAGCCCGTTTATTTATCAGCCCTGCAGCTGCGCGAGACGCTGCGCCTGCGGAAACAGCAGCAGATAGCTGACTGCCTGGCTATCCCTCAACCCAACGATGCCGGTGACCGTCTGGACTGGTATTCGCCCATTTCCGGCAAAGTTATCTCCTGGGCTGCGGCCAGCGACAGCGCACGCGCGCACGCGTTAAATCAGCTGGTTGCCTGTCAGCAAACGGTGGCCGACCTGTGCCAGCGTGCGCTGCAGTCGGATAAAAACAGTCAGAAACTTTTTGGCGCGCTGCTGGCTAAAGCGATTCAGTTTCCCGATCAAAACTTTGTCTATCTGGTCGGCGGCAAACCCGTTCTGACCTTCTGGGGATTTGTCAGCCTTGAGAAAAAAGGCCAGCTGGATCCGCTGGATTGTCTGCGCGCCGTCGAAGAAGAAGTGCCGTTGACGCTGTCGAAAATGACGGCGGCCGCGCCGGTGGTTGCCGTCGCGCCTGCGGTAAGCGCGCCGCCTGTCGCTGCCGCCGTCGCGCCTGTCGTTACGCCTGTCGTTACACCTGCCATTGCGGCTTATCAGACCTCCGCCGAGCCGGAAAATGCGCCTGAGCCGCCGCCCGCTGCATCAGCGCCCGTTAAACCCGAGCCTGTGAAAAATACGGCTAAGCAAAACCTGCTGCGCTATGGCTGGATACTGCCTGCTGCCGCGCTGCTGGTTGTGTTTGGCGTGCAGATGAAAAACTATTTTTCCGCCATGCGTCAGGAAGTGACAGCGTCACAAGCCGCGAACGTAAATGAGCCGAAACCTGCGGTTGCGCCCGAGAAAACCGCTGCTGATATCAAGCAATCTGCTGCCGAACCGGCTAAACAAACCGCTGAGACGAAGCCGGCTGCCGATGCGGCTAAACAACCTGCCGAAACGCAGCCTGCTGCTGATGCGGTTAAGCAGTCTGCCGTTGCGCTGCCGGTAGCACCCGCCAGCGTCGCGGCCGTTACGGTGACGCCGGCGCAGTCCGCTGCTGAGACCACGCCAGCCCCGGTTGAACAGCCGCCTGCCGTGCCTGCGGGTAAAGATGATTTAGTGCTGCCTGCGGACGCGGTCAAGCTAGGCTCTACCCGTTTCCTTAACGGCAACTGGCGCGTGATTGTCGGCATTAAAACCCCGCTCACCGGCAAGCCGCCCGTGCTGCGCTATCAGCTGCGCAACGGCAAAGGCCAGGCGCAGATGACCCAGGGCGACGGCACGGTTTGTCGCGTGGAGGTCTACGCGGGCGTGATGAAATCCGGCAACCTGGTAATTAATAGCCGCACCCGAGCAAAATGCAGCGACGGTTCGCGCTACCACATGCCCGAGCTGACCTGTGTACAGGGCGCCGAAGGCACCGCCGCCGCCTGTAGCGGCCAATATGATGCCGATACCGTATTACCGATGACGATGAAGCGCGAGAGTAAATAATGATGCTGGCGACCGCAGATTTTAAACCGAACATGACGCTGATTCAGAACAGCGGCATCCAGTTCCTGGATTTTGCCCTGACGCCGGATCCGGAAAACGATTTGCCGGGCAAATTTGTCCGCCAGACGGCCAACGGCCCGCTGCTGCGTCTGAACTTTAACGCGCAGAGCGGCAAATATTTGCTGCCGATCGCGGTGGGCGGCATGCCGGAAGTGGTGAAGCCCGAGTTTAGTTTCCCGCTGGCGCAGTCGCTGGCGCTGCTGGACGGCGTGTGGCTGCCGCTGCCCTTCTTTCGCTTTAATCCGCCCCGCACTTTTATCGGCGGGCCTGATAACTGGGCGCGCGTGCAGATTGTCGCGCTGGATAAGCCCGATCAAAACGGCAAGACGCATCGCATTTGCCTGGCTTTCGAAACCCGCACCTGGCAGGAAGGCGAAGACGAGTCGCTGGCGCTGGTGGAGAGCGACGTCAAAAACGGCGTCAGCTTCGCGCTGGCTTATCGCAGCAACGAGCTGGGCGAGTTTCTGGATCATACCTGGATCGACGGCTGGCTGCGCGAGGTCTTCAGCCAGCAGGCCGCCGCCGTCGAGCAGCGTCCGCAGGTTAATATCCGCACAGCGCTGCGCGAATTCGAATACCAGGCCCATTACCTGAATATTCTGCATATGCTCGGCCACCAGCTGGCGATGCCGGAGCTGAAGATCAGCGCCGCCACGCTACAGGAGCCGGCCATCCCGGTCGATTTGATCCTGGACGTTGGCAACTCGCATACCTGCGGCATTATGGTGGAAGATCACGTTGACGATCATCACGGCCTCAAGCACACCTATGAGCTGCATCTGCGGGATCTGGGCACGCCGCACCGCGTCTATAACGAGCTGTTCGAGAGCCGCGTTGAATTTGCCCAGGCCAGCTTTGGCAAGCAGAACTTCTCGATGGAAAGCGGACGCGATGACGCCTTTATCTGGCCTTCGATTACCCGCGTAGGCCGCGAGGCGAGCAACCTGGCGCTGCAGCGTTTAGGCACGGAAGGCGCAACCGGCATTTCCAGCCCGCGCCGCTATCTTTGGGATGAGGATGCCTACACGCCAGGCTGGCGCTTCAGCCGCACGCCGGGCAACGCCGCGCTGGAGCCGCTGGCAACCGCCGCGCCGCTGACTAATCTGGTTAATGACGAAGGCGAGCCGCTGTTCAGCCAGCCGCTGGAGGAGCGCCTGCCGGTCTTTACGCCGCAGTACAGCCGTAGTTCCGTAATGACGTTTATGCTTGGCGAACTGCTGGCGCAGGCGCTGCTGCAAATGAACAGCGCGCTGCAGCGCCAGAAGATGCTGCACAGCAGCGCGCCGCGCCAGCTGCGTAATATTATCCTGACGCTGCCTTCCGCTATGCCTAAACCGGAGCGCGAGATTTTCCGTCGTCGGATGCAGGAAGCGATCGCGCTGATCTGGAAAGCGATGGGCTGGCATCCGGCGGATGACGACTTTACCAGCGCCAAAGACAAGGCAAAAAGCAGCGTGCCGGTACCGGAAGTCCAGATGGAATGGGACGAAGCGACCTGCGGCCAGATGGTTTATCTCTATAACGAAACGCAGGTAAACTTCGGCGGTCGCGCCGAGGCGTTCTTTGTCAGCATGGCGCGCCCCGATCGCGTTCGCGCGCCCGACGAGCCGGTGGGCAAAACGCTGCGTATCGCCTCCATTGATATCGGCGGCGGCACCACCGATCTGGCGATCACCCAGTATCGCCTGGATGACGGCGTCGGTAACAACGTGAAGATTATGCCGCGCCTGCTGTTCCGCGAAGGCTTTAAGCAGGCCGGCGACGACATTCTGCTGGATGTGATCCAGCTTTACGTGCTGCCCGCCTTGCAGCACGCGTTCAAAGAAGCCGGTATGGTGAACCCGGAAGGCGTAATGACGCGGCTTTTCGGCCATGAAGGTCGTCTGGACGGACATTCCACGCTGCGTCAGCAGGTTACGCTGCAAATTTTCATTCCGGTAGGCCAGGCGATTCTGGAAGCCTATGAAAAATTCGATCCGCTGGAGCTGAACGCCGAGCTGGATGCCCGCTTTGGCGAGCTGCTGGCCCAGGCGCCGACGCAAAAGCTGCTCGACTATATCAACCGCGAGATCCAGCGCGAGCTGCCGAACGAGGCGGAAGCTTTCGATCTGCTGCGTGTCCCGCTGGTGGTCAGGCTGAGCAAGCTTCATGCGGAGTTCCTGTCGCCGCGTATGAATATTACCCAGAGCCTGCGCTCGATGTCGGAAGTGGTCGCCGTGTATGACTGCGATGTGCTGCTGCTGACGGGTCGCCCTTCGCGCTTCCCTGGCGTGCAGGCGCTGTTCCGCCATCTCCAGCCGCTGCCGGTCAGCCGTATTCTGTCGCTGGACGGCTACCACACCAACGACTGGTATCCCTTTAACAAACAGGGCCGGATTGAGAACCCGAAATCCACGGCGGCGGTCGGCGCTATGCTGTGCCTGCTGTCGCTGGATTTAAGGCTGGCGAACTTCTGGTTTAAGGCAGGTGATTTTCAGCCGTACTCCACTATTCGCTATCTGGGCATGCTGGACGGTAACGGCAGCCTGAGCGCCGAGAACGTCTGGTATGCCGATATCGATCTGGATGACGATAATTTCCGGCTCGACCCACGCGAGCGTTTTCAGGTTCGCGGCGCGCTGACGCTGGGATTCCGGCAGCTGGATAACGATCGCTGGCCCGCTTCGCCGCTTTACACCCTGTCGATCGCCGATCCGCAGCTGGCCCGCAGCGTGGCAGGCGACAAGGTGCTGAAGATCAAGCTGGCGGTGGCGGAAACCAAAGGCGAATTCGGCCCGGAAAGATTTGCTATTGCCGAGGCAACGCTGGACGACGGCAGCCGCGTGCCGCTGGAACATCTGCGGCTCAGGCTGAATACGCTGGCCAGCAGCGGCTCAGGATTAACCCATTACTGGATTGACAGTGGGAGCGTATATAAAAAATGAAAGCGTTGACGCCTAAGCCATCGGGGCAGTTCGGCAAAAAACTGGAAAACGTGACCAAGGGTATCGATCGCGCGCTGATTTGGCTGGAAAGCGCCCGTACCACCGCCCCACGTCTTAATATGGAAGCGGATCGCCTTGGCGTCCGGCTGCGGCATCAGCATAACAAGGCAACCCGGCTGAATGAGGCCGCGAGCAATGAGTGCGCGGTCGGCTTTTTCGGCCTGGCGCAGGCGGGCAAAGCCTGGCTGATCGCCGCGCTGGCCGCCAGTGAAAAAGGCCGGATGGAGCTGGCGCTGGGCAATACCACCTTTGACTATGCGCAGCTTAATCCGCAGCAGCAGAGCGCCACCATGGTGATGCGCTTCAGCGGCCGGCAGACCAGCACCGATAACGAATGGCCGGTGCAGCTGTCGCTGATGAGCGAAGAAGAGATCGCCGGCGTGCTGGCGCAAATCTGGGCCAAACGCAGCGGCAGCGAAACCATCGCGCTGGATGAGCAGCAGATTGCCGAGCGCATGAAAAGCGTCGCCGTTTATCGCCAGGCGCAGAGCGTGGAAGGCATGAGCAGCAATAACGTGGTGGCGCTGTGGCACCGTCTGAACGCCGCCCAGATTTGCCGCAGCAAGGCGCTGGAAAGTCATTTCTGGCCGCAGGCCGTGGAGCTGGCGCCGATGCTGGGCGTGGACGATCGCGCCCGCCTCTTTTCCCTGCTGTGGAATGAAGACCGCGATCTTTCCGCGCTTTATCGCCAGCTGGCGCACGTGCTGCATCATCTTTCCGGCGCGCGACGCGTGCTGGCGCCCATCAGCACGGTGGACGATCCCGGCCTGAGCGTATTAAACAGCAGCGGCCTGCGCTATTTTAACGCCTCATCGGATCGCGTTATTCAGGTAGTGCCGCAGCATAACGGCCGCAGCCTGAGGCCGGTTAACCTGGCGCTGGGCGAGCTGAACCTGCTGAGCCGCGAAGTGCTGCTGCCGTTCTACAGCGCGCCGCGTGAAAACCTGTTTGAACAGGTCGATCTGCTGGACTTTCCCGGTTTTGAAGAACCGTCAGTTCTGCCGGATGACAGCGCGCACGAACTGGCGCTGGCCTTTACCACCGCCAAGCGTCCTTTCCTGTTAACCCGCGCCGCAGAACGGCAGGATGTCGACTTGCTGATGGTCTGTAACGCTTCCAGCCAGCGCGCGGATACCCGCATCGTGGGCCGTGTGCTGGACAACTGGGTGAAGCAGACCCAGGGCCAGCCGCACAGCGGCCGCAAACCTGCGCTAATCTGGGCGCTGACGCCTTTTGACCAGCGTATTACGCACGGTCAGAACCACGACGCCGCCGTACAGCGCTACGTGGGCAATCCCGGCGATGCCTGGGGCACCATGCTGACGATGGACGATAAGGGCGTGAAGCGGATGGCGGGCTGGCTGACCAGCGAAGTCAGCCGCGAAAACAAAATGACGCGCTTGCAGGAACAGCTCAGCGAGATCCGTCGCGAGCTGAGCGATAACCTGCTGGGCCGCTGGTATCTGGCGGCGGAAAAAGAGGAGCCGGAGGCCCGCCTGCGCGTTGCCGAATCGCTGCTGAAGGCGTTGCAAACCAGAACCGGCGTGCACGGCGAGCTGCTGGAGCGGCTGCTGCCGACGCGCGAAACGCTGCGTCACCTGTTTATGCAGCAGCAACACCCCGCCGAGCGCCGCAGCAACGAAGAGTATGCCCTGACGGAAGAGGATCCCTTCGGCATTGGAATGAGTATCGATCTGTTGAGCAACGATCCTTTACCGCTGCCGCTGGATGCGCAGCAAACGGGCGAGGAGAGCGAAGCGGAAAATGGCTTTGCGCAACAGGTCTACCGTTACTGGATCAACCTGCTGGGACAGCTGCCCGAACAGGACGCGCTGCTGGAGCTGCTGGGCGTGACGCGCCCCACGCTGGAGATGCTGACCGAAGAGCTGACCACGGCCAGTATTCGTCTGGATATTGAAGGCGCGCTGGTGAAAATCCTGACGGATAAAGATGCGGCGAATACCCCGGCCGAGATGCTGGCCGATCGCCAGGTCTCCCGCGCGCTGAGCGTGCTGGGCGATTTCGTCGCCTGGCTCGGCTTCCAGCATCTGCCAGAGTCGGCGCGCCCCGACAGTAAAATCAATCGTGGCCAGAAGATCTTCGCCCGTCCGGAAACCCAGGCCGCCAGCCTGGGGCCGGGCCAGCGGCTGACAAAGCTGGCGCTGAAGCCTAATAACCATGCCGCCTACTATATCTATGACTGGCTGGTGGGGCTGAATGAAACCATTCTGCTGAACGCCGGTTATTCCGCCGCTCGGGAGATTGACGGCGAGCACCGCGCGCAGCTGGCTGAGATTTTGAAGCAGACAGGTAAGTAGCAGGCACGGGAGAAAGCCGTTGCAGGATGGCGGCGGTTTAGTTGAACCGCTGGTTACTTTCAATAAAGGTAAAAAACGCAGAGTACCCTTCCCATGTGCTCTGCGTTGCCATTTAACAGCAGCCCGAAATGAATACTTTTCAGGCTGCCTGACTCAGACCTGGGTTAGATCTCTGTCCATGGACGGCCGTCGCCGTCTGCCGCCCCGGTCGTGCTCTCCAGGCCGGGTTCGGTGCCCTGCCCAATCCACCATTTAGCCAGATAGTTTCGTCCTTTGTGCGTCACCCTGTCGCCTCCGACGTATATGCGACCGGCTTCCCAAAGCGGATAAAGCGGCGGAGCCAGCGCCACCGGTTCTTCAGGCACTTCAGGCACTTCAGGCACTTCAGGCACTTCAGGCACTTCAGGCACTTCAGGCACTTCAGGCACTTCAGGCACTTCAGGCACTTCAGGCACTTCAGGCACTTCAGGCACTTCAGGATGCTCCGTCAGCTCGTTATGCATAGAAAGATAAATATAATATTTTGCAAACAGGATATCACGCAGCGGACGGCTCAAAGCCATGACGGCCAGCCAGAGATCGTCTTTAGCCGCCGCATAATCCGCGCCCACAACCGCATGGTTAGCGGCAATCGCCAGCGAAGCGCTTTCCAGTCTCTCGGCCAGATCCGTTTCTGGGTTGTTGTTTAATTTTTCATTTTTCAGGCCGCTGGCCGTAATAACAAAATGATTGGTTTCGCCAGTAGCATCGATTATGCCGGATACGGCGGGCGACAAACGTAAACGAGAAGGTTCACGATGGTAGATTTCAATCCGATCCCCGTAAGAGAAAGCGATTTCGTCGTGAGCAATAAGGCGATCGTTGCCCAGAAAAGTTCTTTTATAGATTTCTCTGTTGCTGCCGTCGCGGATCGTAATCTGAGCATAGGTTTGATCCGGGAAATAAACGTGCGGACTGTTTCCACCCGCATTAATGCTGAGCAGGCCTTTGCTGTGGTCCAGCTCGACGCTGGCAAAACTGGCATCGCCCAGCCCCAGCAGGTTAAATACCTGATTAAGTAACGGTGAGGCTATTTTACGCTGGTAATGAATAACCTGCGCTGACTGCCCGGTTTTAACTTTCAGATAGCCTGGCTGCACAGCATACTTTTGGCTTTTACCGGTGGGTAAATGCAGCGTGTAAACGCCAACAGGCAGATCCTCAAGCAGCACTTCCTGCCGGTTAATTTTTACCTGCCGTACGACCGTTGCGCCGTCAAGCAGCGTCAGGGTTTCATTTTCAATCTGACGGAAGTCATCGATATCCAGTTTCAGGCTGACGCTGCCGGTCAGACCGGTTATTTTCAGTTGCTGAACATCCACCAGCGCCAGCGGACTACGCAAATTCAGCTGCTGCTGCAACGCCGCCAGCCGTCCCTCTTCTACCAGCTGATTTAACGGATAAACCGCCTTACCCTGGCAAAACAGATTATTGTCGCGCTGCTGGCGAGTGAGTGGCGCGCCAACCAGCTGCATAAAAGGCGTAACGTCAATTTTGGCGCCCGCTTCGGCAAAGCTGACAGAAAGCATATCCAGCAGCGAATGTTCTTCAGCAATAAAGCCGTCGCGGTTACTGAGCAGACGGTACTGCTGATTAAAGTGGGTAAAGGCTTCCATGCCCGCCTTGTTGACCATCTGCATCATAAAGTAGAGTTTCGAGCGCAGATCCCACTGATTTACTGGCGTGCCGTTACGCACAAAATCATTGATAACTTTTTCCACCGCAGCCTGTCTGCCGTAGTCGTACAGCCAGCCTTCCTGATATTGCCTGTCGCCCATTGTAAGATGCTGGTAGCAGGCACAGTGAATATTGTTCCAGACCTCGCGCACGTCGATAAATCTGTCCGACATGAATTTGCCTTCATAACCATGGGCAATTTCGTGCAGGCAGCCCCAGCCGGGCTCTTTGCTGAACAGCCAGAAGTCGCTAACGGTCGGGCTGGTTTCGGCGGTCCAGCGATCGCTGTAATAAGCCGCGCCCGGGCCGCTTTTGTCCGCCTTGATAAAGTAGCGGTTGCGGATATTCCTATCGGTAATAACAGGCGTCTGGAAAGAAAGGCCAAGCAGCGTGTTATAAAAATTAAAGATATTGCTGTAGCCTTCGATTAAACGGTCGATGCTATTTTGCGCGTGGAGCGTACGCAGTTTTTGTTTATCGGCTGCCGGAATTAAAATATCCACAAACTTGCTGCTGATTAATGCAAACTCAGCGTTCTGGCTGTCCCACAGCTGAAAGAAAGCGCTTTCGCTGCCGCCTTGCTCATAGACAGGCAGCGTGTTAGCCCTGTCGTCATATTCATATTCCACAACGGCAGTGGAAAGATCGTAAGGGGTATCAATAAAAGGCACAGAGGCCGCGCCGGCACTTAACTTCACCCAGGCGGAGCCAAAGCTGACAGAAGCTTCAGTTTGATCATCATTATTCAGTAAACGCAGCGTCAATGAGCCGTTATTGGGCGATAGCTGGCGGACTTTGATCGCCTGCCCTGCAGACAGGATAATTCCCAGATGCTGACGGTCATGATTAATTCCCTTACTCAGACCGGCCGCATCCATCCATACCGGCCTTTCCAGGGAATATATGTTTTTTACTTTACTCAGGGTTGCCATGATTATTTTCTCTTCAGGGGTTATGTCCAAAGAAAGATATCAGGCAAGCGTTATCGCCAGGCGGCAATTATTGATAACAGGTCAGCATTAAATGAAGGAGGTGGCTATATATTTAACTAATTAAAGGGTAAACGCCATGAAAAAAAGAATAGAAAAATATAATTACCCTGCTGGCTTAACAATAAAAGGTGACGCTCTTAACCCTGTCGCTAAATAATTTATTTTTTTAATAGTGAAATAATGGTTATTTAACAGGGTACTCTGTGGCAAAAATAGCAGAACGAAAAGGTAAGTTGGGCAGGTCTTCCGCCTATTTATTTAGTAAAGAGAGAATGCGACAGCAGTCGGGCCGCCGTCGCGTTTCTGTGTCCTATACAATAGCGGAAAGCTTAAACACGCTGACGCTACGCAGCAGATTTTCAGCCTGCTGCTGCAGGGACTGCGCCGCTACGGTCGATTCCTGCGACAATGAGGCGTTCTGCTGAGTGGCATCATCCATTTGCGTTACCGCGAGGTTAACCTGATCGATACCGACGCTTTGCTCATTACTTGCCAGCGAGATCTCTGCCACCAGCGAGCTGACGCGGTGCACGTTTTCCACAATATTTTCCATCGCCTGACCCGCGCGTTCGACCAGCGCGTTACCCGTATTGATACGGCTGACCGAGCTGTCAATTAAGGTTTTAATATCCCTGGCGGCAGCGGCAGAACGTTGCGACAGCGCCCGCACTTCAGCGGCCACCACGGCAAAGCCCCGCCCTTCGCTTCCTGCCCTTGCGGCTTCAACGGCGGCGTTCAGCGCCAGAATATTGGTCTGGAAGGCGATGCCATCAATCAGGCTGATAATATTGCTAATTTGGCTGGAAAAATGCTGAATCTCGCCCATCGTATGTACTACTTCCTTCACCACGCTGCCGCCCAGCTGCGCGGCTGACGTGGCATCCTGAGCGATATCGCTGGCATGACGTGCGTTGTCAGCATTTTTTCTGACTACGGATGTTAACTGCTCCATCGAGGCCGCCGTTTCTTCCAGCGCGCTGGCCTGTGCCTCATTACGACCGGAGAGATCCTGACTGCCCAGGGCAATCTGTGACGAAGCCGAGGCGATAGTTTCCGTGCCGTCACGCACGTCGGAAACGATACGCGTAAGATTGGTGTTCATCTCTTTCAGCGCGGCCATGAGTGAGGCCGTTTCATCACGGCCTTTCACCACGATTTGCGTCTGCAGATCGCCGGCCGCCACCGTCTGGGCGATTTTTACTGCCTGCGCCAGCGGCTGGGTGATGCTGCGTACCAGCCACCAGGTAATGATGCAGCCGGTCAACAGCGCTAACAGCATCGACAAGGCCAGGATCAGTCTGGTGTGCTGATAACTTTGCTGATTAGCAGCGGCGATCTGCTTATGTAGGCTTTGCGTGTGCGTCAGCACGTTGGCTACCACTTCGTCGATCATTTTTGTCGGCAGACGATCGACGCCGGTGACCAGACGATCGACGCGCTGCGCGCTGTCGGCATCACCCTGCTGGTAAGCCTGTAGCGCGCTGAGATAGCGCTCTTGCAGCTCGCCATGAAGCTTACGCGTCTCCCGCGCTTCACGGTTATCCATGCCTACCGTCGGCATCGTTTCGATCAGCGTGGCAAGCAGCTGCTGAGTCTTGTCGCCCTGTTCAATAAAAGCCGTCCTGTACTTAGCAAAAGCCTCCGGACTCTGGCCGCCGCGCAGCAGCGTATTTTTCCACTCCTGTACCTGAATCTTAAACTGCACTTGTGCATTTCGCGCGGTGTCGATAACCCGCTCAATCTGCATTTCCTGCTGCATGATCTGACTGCTTTGCTCAAGCGCGTTTTCGTTGATAGCGAGGCCGCGCAGGCCGATAAATAGCGTGGCGCAAAGCAATACTGCGGCCAGCAGGCCTAAACGCACGCCGATCTTATAATTAGAGAGTTTCATTTGATGCCCTGGTAGATGAAGCGGAAGCAATTTTCCGGTTCTTCAGGAGAAGTTATCGGCAGAAGAATAAAGAAGCTTTATAGCGGAGACTGGCCCCGAACGGGGCCAGTAAAGCAGCTTAAATCAGGCGGGCGTGGCGCAGTTCGCTTTTCAGATAGGCGTAAAACACCGGCGCGGCAACCACGCCCGCCAGGCCAAAGGCGGATTCAAACACCAGCATCGCCAGCAGGATTTCCCAGGTTTTGGCGTTGATACGGGTGCCAAAGATACGGGCATTGATGAAGTATTCCAGCTTGTGCACCAGAATCAGGAAAATCAGCGCGATCAGCGCTGCCTGCAAAGAGATGGAAAGCCCAATCAAAACAATAACCGTGTTGGAGATCAGATTGCCGATCACCGGCAGCATTCCGGCAATAAAGGTCAGGACGATAACGGTTTTGGCAAACGGAAAGTGCAGCCCGAACAGCGGCAGCACGCCGAACAGAAAGCCACAGGTCAGCAGCGTGTTGACCAGCGAGACTTTGATTTGTGCGAAAACCACATCGTGAAAAGAAGCCGCAAGCAGCGTCAGACGTTTTAGCATTGCCTGGGTTAGCGGCGCGTTGCTGGTATCGCTGCCGCTGATGCGCAGCGAGATAATCGCGCCCAGCAGCATTCCGATAAGCATAGTGGCAAAGGTGTGCGCGGCGGTACGGCCCAGCGTTTGCACCACAACCAGATGCTCGCGCAGCCAGGCCATAACCTGATGCTGCAGTTCATCGATATCTGCGGGCAGATAGCGCGTGACCACCGGCGACAGCGTATCCTGCGCATCTTCAAGCAGCTTGCTGGCGGCGGCATGGAAAGCCGCCGGACTGTGGAAGTCGTGCAGCAGAAAGCCAATCAGTTTGGTGATACCGCCCGCCAGCGCTAACAGCACCACCACGGTAAGAAAGAAAATGGTGATCCAACGCGCCAGCGGCCCTTTGACCAGCCTCTCTATCCAGGGCGTCAGCGCCAGAATGGTTTCGTAAACGATAAATCCGGCCAGAAAACACGGCAGCAGGCGTAAAGGAAAAATCATCAGCAGCGCGATAAAGACCAGCAGATAGCTGGCGGCTTCGCAAAGCTGGCGTTTGGTGAGGTTCCGTATCTCCATAGGGATTCCTGTCTGTCTGAAGTCAAAAAGCATTACAATTCAGACAGTATACAATCCTCCGCGTTTTTTCAGGCCTGTTTTGATTTGGTCGAACCTATATTTATGCACTGCGGCAGGAGAACGAAACGGAGGCGGGACGGAAAAGTTAGTTTTGCCCTGGTCGAACTGATATTTATGCGATGCGGCGAGGAACGAAACGGAGGCGGAACGGAAAAGTCAAAGCGGGCCGCTACGCCCGCCATTGAAAAGCAATCAGGCGCTGACCTGCACCTGACGACGCCATGCGCCCGGCGACTGGCCGAACTGACGTTTGAAGCTGCGGTTAAAAGATTGCTGGGAATCGAAACCGAATGAAATCGCCACGTCCAGAATAGGCTCGCCGCCTTTAGCCAGGCGCTCGGCGGATTTTTTCAGACGAGCGGATATATTCGCCTAAAGCGTGGCCGGTATGCTGCTTAAACATACGCTGCAGATGCCATTTGGAGTAGCCTGCCCGGCGGGCCACGGTATCCAAATCCATCTTGCCTTCAATATGCGTGTCGATCCACATTACCAGGTCGCTGATAAAATCATCATGGCTCATTGTCTTCCCCTTAGAATTATAACCTGTTTTTGCTGTTGACCTCCGCCGCCGGGCGGGGTAAAAGGTAACTGTCATTAGTGCATTTAGTAACGGTAAAACAGACGCGCGCTTAATGCAAGTATAATTGTTGCATTAAATGCGATCGCGAAGCGGCAAAAAGAGAGCGCACAACAAGCGGCGTAGTGCGTAAAGATTACGGCAGCCGTGGCGGCCCGACAGGATTTAAGACAATAAAAAAGCCGGGCATTGTCAGTGCCCGGCCATATTCAGGGTTATCTTGCCTTTCAGGTTTCAGCATTTTCACGGGTTTTCATCGCCTCGCAACTGCCTTCGGGATAGCGGCGGTCGCGCTCATAGATTTCCCGTAGCGCGTCGGCAACCGTCCGCTTCGCCAGCACGTTGAGCGACGCCTGCTCGGCCTCGTGAGCCAGCTCTTTAAAGAACCAGCAGGTGTTGGCGCTAACCAGACAACGCGCCGGCACTTCCGGGCGGCCTGCCAGCAGCGGTTTATCCTCCAGCACGGAAGTATAGATATCGCAAAGCGTAATCTCCTCCGCCGGACGCCCCAGCCGGATAGTTCCGGTACGGCCCAGCGTAGAGACGATAATGCCATCGCGGGTCAGCGGCACCATCATTTTACGGACAAAACTGGGGTTGGCCTCAAGGCCCATTGCCAGAATTTTGCTGGTGCTGCGTTTACCTTCCCGCTCCGCCTGGGCTATGCAGAGCACCATTTGGTTTCCCAGGACCAGTGACGCACTTTTTTAAATGGCGCATAGAAGCAGGCGGCGCTGGCCGCGCCCACCAGATGCCAGAAAATACCTGCAAAGATAAGGTGGCTCATGCTTTTTTTCCTTCATAGGAGGGTAAAATTCCCGGTAGGCTGAGTCTACGAAGGTTGCCTCTCTCCACACCTTTGGCTGGCTGCCTGCGCCGGCATGAAAATGGCAAAATCCACCGTCTTATCCCGTCTGCGATCACAGATACAGGTTATCTGTCTTTGTTCTGAAAAACAGCCAAATATCTCCATTAAACTGCTGTTTATTCAGCACTCTTCGTCAAATCTCTTTGTCTTTTTGCCAGTTTCACGCGTGGCGTGGCGCTCAGAGAAAGGCATTAACTCTCTCAATGCGGCAGCATAACTGCAACATTGCATTAACTAAAACACAAAATATCATTTACGGAGACGACGCCTGTGACGCGCCTGCATCATTGTTTTATTAACGGCCAGTTTGTTGAGAATCGCAGCGATCGCTGGATTGACGTAATTAACCCCGCTACCGAAACGCTGCTGTGCCGCATCCCGCAAAGCGATAAAGAAGAGGCCGATCGCGCCATCAGCGCGGCCAAAGCTGCCCAACCCGCCTGGGAAGCGTTACCGGCCGTTGAACGTGGACGCTGGCTGCGCCAGATTGCGGCAGGCATTCGTCGTCGTGAAGCGGAGCTGACCGCCACTATCGTGGCGGAAGGCGGCAAAACGCAGCAGCTGGCCCAGACGGAAGTGCTGTTTACCGCAGACTATCTGGACTATATGGCCGAATGGGCGCGCCGTTATGAAGGAGAGATTGTGCAAAGCGATCGCCCTGACGAAACCATCCTGATATTGAAAAAAGCGATTGGCGTGACCACGGGGATCCTGCCGTGGAACTTCCCTTTTTTCCTGATTGCCCGCAAAGCCGCTCCGGCATTGATAACCGGCAATACCATTGTGATCAAACCCAGCGAGCTGACGCCGGCCAACGCGATAATATTTGCTGAAATCGTTGAAGAGATTGGGCTGCCGCCGGGCGTGTTCAATCTGGTAACCGGCTATGGGCCGGAGGTAGGACAGGCTCTGGCCGCCAGCCCGGAAGTGGGAATGGTCAGCCTGACCGGTAGCGTAAACGCCGGGATCGCCACGCTGGAGGCGGCGGCAAAAAACGTCACCAAAGTCGCGCTGGAGCTGGGCGGCAAAGCGCCCGCCATCGTCATGAACGATGCGGATCTGGATCTGGCGGTAAAAGCCATCGTGGCTTCGCGCATGATTAATACCGGGCAGGTCTGCAACTGTACGGAGCGCCTTTATGTCCAGGAAGGCGTTTATGATGAGGTGGTGCGCCGCCTGACGGCGGCTTTTAATGCGGTCAGCTGCGGCGATCCCGCGCAGGACGACACGCTGGATATGGGCCCGCTGATTTCTGCCGACGCGCTGGCGCGGCTGGAGCACAAAGTGGCCCATGCTGTGGAACAGGGCGCGACTGTAGCGGCTGGCGGCAAACGCAAAGGCGATCGCGGGTTCTTCTTTGAGCCAACGCTGCTGACCAACGTACGCCAGGACATGGCTATCATCCGGGAAGAGACTTTTGGCCCGGTGCTGCCGGTTATCCCCTTCGCAACGCTGGATGACGCGATCGCGCTGGCTAACGACAGCGAATATGGGCTAACCTCCTCCATTTTTACCGAAAACCTGAATACGGCGATGCAGGCGATGAAAAAGCTGCGGTTTGGCGAAACCTACGTTAACCGCGAAAATTTTGAAGCGATGCAGGGTTTCCATGCTGGCTGGCGTAAATCCGGCATTGGCGGCGCCGACGGTCGCCACGGCCTGGAAGAATATCTACAGACCCACGTCGTTTATTTACAGGCACGCTGAATAACCAGGGCCGATGGTAGTCGGCCTTTTTCTTCTCACTCAAAAGTTACCACGCGCTTATAATTATGCATGTTACCTCCGCTTAGTTAATTTTTTTAAAATATAAAATATATTTTATTTCCAGCCTGATTTTTATCCCTCCTGATTATTAATACTCAACAAACCTTCTCAGCAAAATAATAAAGTGCGCGTTAAAACTTTTTTAATATCCGATGCGAGATCCGGATCACTGTTTATCCGGCGCGTTCAGGTTAGTTTCCTTGCCGCCGCCTGAGTAGTTTAATATCGCGCTCCGAGCGGAATAACCCATACTAAATTTTGATAATTTGGCAGCTTTTTAGATTATTATTTTAACCGGAGAGTACAATGCATATTCCTCAGGCAGCCGCAGAACCGCTTGCCGCTACGACGTGGCGTAAAACCGATACCGTCTGGATGCTGGGACTATACGGCACCGCCATCGGCGCAGGGGTGCTTTTCCTGCCGATCAATGCCGGCGTTGGCGGGTTAATTCCGCTGATTATTATGACCCTTCTCGCCTTCCCTATGACCTATTACGCCCATCGCGGGCTGACTCGTTTTGTGCTGTCGGGTAAAAATCCCGGCGAAGATATAACGGAAGTGGTGGAAGAACATTTTGGTCGCGGCGCAGGCAAGCTGATAACCCTGCTCTATTTTTTAGCTATCTATCCTATTCTGCTGGTTTACAGCGTGGCGATAACCAATACGGTAGAGAGTTTTCTGACGCATCAGCTGGGTATGATCAGCCCACCGCGTATGGTGCTGTCGCTGCTGTTGATCGTGGCGATGATGGCTATCGTGCGGTTTGGCGAACAGATGATCGTAAAAGCGATGAGCGTGCTGGTTTTTCCATTTGTCGCCGCGCTGATGGTGCTGGCCGTTTATCTGATCCCTCGCTGGAACAGCGCCGCGCTGGATACGCTTTCTTTTACTACGACCAGCTCAGGCAGCCTGATGTTGACGCTCTGGCTGGCGATACCGGTGATGGTATTTTCTTTTAACCATTCGCCAATTATCTCTTCTTTTGCCGTCGCCAAACGCAAAGAGTATGGCGCGGACGCCGAGCCGAAATGTTCCCGCATTCTGGCACGCGCGCACGGCATGATGGTGCTGACGGTGATGTTTTTTGTTTTCAGCTGCGTCCTCAGCCTGACGCCGGCCGATCTGGCCGCGGCTAAAGCGCAAAATATCTCCATTCTTTCTTATCTGGCCAATCATTTTAACGCCCCGGTTATCGCCTGGATGGCGCCGATTATCGCCATGATCGCTATAAC
This sequence comes from Erwinia wuhanensis, assembly GCF_030484085.1. NCBI lineage: Bacteria > Pseudomonadati > Pseudomonadota > Gammaproteobacteria > Enterobacterales > Erwiniaceae > Erwinia > Erwinia wuhanensis. The sequence goes on along the minus strand of NZ_JAUJUH010000001.1, from coordinate 377,522 downwards.
AAAATCTTTCCTGGGACACTATTTAGGCGCGCGCGAGGGGTTTAACGGCATCGTAGCAAAATCGTTGCGCTCCGTCGGAAAAGAGATCGGGCCGAAAAAGCTTAACCGCCTGACGGCGCTGTTTATGCTGCTGACCTGCTGGCTTGTCGCCACGCTGAATCCCAGCATTCTGGGCATTATCGAAACGCTCGGCGGCCCGGTGATCGCCATGATCCTGTTCCTGATGCCGATGTATGCGATCCGCAGGATCCCGGCGATGCAGCAGTATCGCGGCCACCTCAGCAACCTTTTCGTGGTGCTGGCAGGCCTGGTCGCCATTTCGGGCATTGTTTACTCGCTGATGAATTAATCGGCCGGGCCTTCTCTTTTCGCGCGGAGTTTTTATGATTAGCGTTTTCGACATGTTTAAAATCGGTATCGGGCCTTCCAGCTCGCATACCGTCGGGCCAATGAAGGCCGGTAAAACTTTTATTGATGAATTAATTGCCCACCATCTGCTCCTTGACGCCACCTCGCTGGTTGTCGATTTATACGGCTCGCTTGCGGCGACGGGCAAAGGGCACAATACCGACACCGCTATTATTATGGGGCTGGCCGGCTGGCTGCCGGAAAGCGTCAATATTGATGCCATTGCGCCTTTTATGCAGCAGCTGGCTGCTACGGGTCGTCTTCCCCTGGCTGAAGGCAAACACGAAGTCGCCTTTCCGCTTGAGCAGTGCATGGTTTTTCACAGCGTGAATTTGCCGCTTCATGAAAACGGGATGCGTATTACCGCCTTTGCCGGTTCCCGGCGCCTGTTGACCAGAGTCTACTATTCCGTGGGCGGCGGCTTTATCGTTGATGAAGCGCATTTTCATCAGCCACGGCAAAGCGCCGTTGCGGTGCCCTGACCCTATAAAAATTCCGCCGACCTGCGCCAGCACTGCGCCGAAACCGGGCTGTCGCTTTCCGGGCTGATGATGCAAAACGAGCGGGCTTTACATTCTCCGCAGGAGTTGGATGCTTACCTGTTGCGGTTGTGGGAAGTCATGAGCAACGGCATTGCTCGCGGCATGACTACGGAAGGCATTATGCCAGGCCGTTTGCGGGTGCCGCGTCGTGCGGCAGCCCTGCGCCGCACGCTGGTCAGCAGCGATAAAACCACCAGCGATCCCCTGGCGGTAGTTGACTGGATCAATATGTTTGCGTTGGCGGTCAGCGAGGAAAACGCCACGGGCGGCCGCGTGGTAACCGCACCGACCAACGGCGCCTGCGGTATTATCCCGGCGGTGCTTGCCTATTACGATAAGTTTATTCGTGAAGTCAACGCCGGTTCGCTGGCTCGCTTTATCCTGGCCGCCAGCGCTATTGGCTCGCTGTATAAGATGAACGCCTCGATTTCGGGCGCGGAAGTAGGCTGCCAGGGAGAAGTGGGCGTCGCCTGCTCCATGGCAGCCGCCGGGCTGGCCGAACTGCTGGGCGGCAGCCCAGCCCAGGTTTGCATCGCGGCGGAGATTGCCATGGAGCATAACCTTGGGCTGACCTGCGATCCGGTGGCGGGCCAGGTGCAGGTACCCTGCATTGAGCGCAACGCCATCGCGGCCGTCAAAGCGGTTAACGCGGCACGGATGGCGCTTTATCGCGTCAGCGAGCCTCGGGTCTGTCTGGATAAGGTGATTGAAACCATGTATGAAACGGGAAAAGATATGAATGCTAAATATCGTGAGACTTCTCGTGGCGGCCTGGCAATTAAAGTGGTCACCGCCAGTTAAGCCAGGGTTGGCTTAGCCGTATCGATCGCCGCCCTGTTTGGCCCGCGTCATAGCCACGCGGGCTTTTTATCGCTTTAGAAAGGCGCGCGCCTGTCGCGTTTGGTTGCTGCACATAGCCTGAAAGGCGCATATCCGTTGTTTCAGGCTGGTTTTATAAGGCACGCATCTTTTGTTCCTGGCCAGTTGCCAGAGTTTTTAACAAAGGCTCGTTCCTGGCCGGTTGCCAGAGTTTTTACTAAAGGCATGAACCTTTCGTTTCGGGCTGCTTCTACAGCGCTTCACCCCGCTCGCCCGTTTGTTCTTCTCCTGGCCTGGTTTGACTTTTCAGTAGCGCCCAGCCGCTGAGCAGCGTCAGTGCCATCAGGTAATAGCCCGGTGCCAGGCTGGTGCCGGTCGCGCTAATCAGCAACGTACAGATCAGCGGCGCAAAACCACCAAACAAGGTCACAGCGACGTTGTAACTAATCGCCATACCGCTGGCGCGCGTGGTCACCGGGAAGAGATCGGCCATCATTGACGGCACCACTGAGAAGTAGACCGATTTCAGCAGCGCCAACCAGCCGACCAGCAACAGCAGCCTGCCCGCCGTCGGCTGGTTCACCACCAGCGCGAAAGCCGGATAAATAGTTACCAGCAGCAGCGACAGCGAGCCCCACATCAGCGGCCTGCGCCCGATTTTTTCCGCCCACAGCCCCATCAGCGGCGTGACCACCGTCAGGATTATGCCCGCAAGCAGCGTGGCGCTGAAGGCCGTGGTCGCAGAAAGATGCAGGCTTTTGGTGGCGTAGGTCGGCACGTAGTTAAGCATATAGTTGATGCCGGTTGAAATAATCATCAGGCCGATCGCCAGCAGCATCAGGCTTTTCTGCTGCCCTGCCAACAGCCGAAGCGGCGAGCGAATTTTCTCGCGGCGGCTGAAGCTTTCCGGCTCGTGCAAATGACGACGAATGTACAGCCCGACCGGGCCAATCAGCAGGCCGAAGGCAAAAGGAAGGCGCCAGCCCCAGCTTTCCATCTGCGCCTCGCTCAGAGAGTGTGCCAGCCCAAGACCAAACGCCGAAGCCATCAGCGTGCTGGCTCCCTGAGTGGCGAACTGCCAGCTGGCGATAAAAGCGCGGCGCTGCGGGAAGTGCTCAACCAGGAAAGCCGTCGAGCTGCCGAATTCGCCGCCGGCGGAAAAACCCTGGATCAGGCGAGCCAGCAGCACCAACACCGGCGCGGCCAGGCCGATAGTGGCGTAAGCGGGCATAAGAACAATGATAGCGCCGCCCAGCATCATCAGGGAAATGGACATCAGCAGCGCTTTTTTGCGCCCGACACGATCGGCATAGGCGCCCAGCACCACCGCGCCAAGCGGGCGGATCAGAAAAGAAACGCCAAAACTGCCGAAGGTCAGCAGCAGCGACACCGCCGGATCCGCCGTGGGGAAAAAAGCCTGCGCGATATAGCTGGCGAAGAAGCCATAAATCGCAATATCGAACCACTCCAGCGCGTTGCCGATACAGGTGGCGAACAGCGTTTTATACAGGTTGGGCGTGGCCGCTACAGAACGCTGCCGGTCGATTAAGGTACTCATTGCGCGCCTCCTTGCTGCTGCCTGAACCGCTGGTGGCTGGCAATCAGTTCGCTGCCCTTCTCGCCCAGATCCCACAGCAGCCGGGTCATTATCTGCAAACCCTCACGCGCAACAGATTGCAGCATGTGTTCATCCACGGCGTGTTGGCCGCAGGCCGGATAGGAGTGCGGGATCCAGAGCGTGGGCAGGTTCAGAATATGCGCGAAGACGTCATTCGGCAGTGAACCGCCCAGGTTTGGCAGCAGCGCGGGCTTTTTGCCGCTGACCTGCTGTATTGCCTCCAGCGCCCAGCCCACCAGCGGATTGCGCGGATCGAGCCGGGTTGCTGGCGAGCCGCGCAGCATCTTCACTTCTACCTGGCTGAATCCTGCTGCGGCCAGGTGCTCACGCAGGTGACGCTCAATGTTTTCCCAGTCGGTGCCCGGCACAAAACGCAGCTGGCAGACCGCCGTTGCGCTGCCGGGAATAGCGTTCATTGGCCGCGCCGGATTGCCCGTCAGAAAGGACAGCATCTCCAGAGTGTTCCAGCCATAGAGCCGTTCAGTGGGCGTCAGCCCCGCTTCGCCCCATTGCGCATCGATCTGCGGGCCGTTGACATCCTGTTGCAGGGTAATGTCGCTCAGGATCGCGCGGATCTCTTCCGTCAGCGCCGGCGGCTTCAGCGACGCAACCTGAAGCTGGCCATGCTGATTCACCAGAGAGGAAAAAGCGTTCGCCAGCTGGGTGCCAGGATTGCTGAGCAGGCCGCCCCAGTTGCCGGAATGGTAGTCGCGATCGCGGGTGTTGATGCTCAGCCGAACGTTTACCGCCCCGCGCGAGCCAAGAAACAGCGTGGGCCTTTCGGCACTCAGCCTGGGGCCGTCAGAGGCGATAAAAATATCTGCGCCGAGCAGTTCCGGGTTTTCGCGACAGATTTGCGCCAGGCCGGGCGAGCTGATCTCTTCGCCCATTTCGAACAAAAATTTGCAGTTAAACCCCAGCCTGCCGCCGCGAGCCGCGTAGATCTGTTCGAGCGCGGCGATATTGACCGAGTGCTGGCCTTTGTTGTCCGCGCTGCCCCGCCCGTACCAGCGGTCGCCCTCTTCCGTCAGCCGCCACGGAGCCAGCCCTTCGCGCCAGTTTTCGTCGTCGCCGAACACTACGTCGCCGTGTCCGTAGCAGAGCAGCGTCGGCAGCGCGGCGTCTTCAATACGCGAGGCCAGCAGAAACGGGTAGCGCGGCGCCTGAGGATTATCGATTGCGATTAGCTCAAAGCCCATTGCCTGCATGGCCGGGGCGATTTCCTGCTGCAGGTAGCGCTGGATCTCCGCCTCGCGGTTCTCCCGCTGGCTTTCGGAACGAATGGCGATGCGTCTGGCCAGCACCTGTTTAAACTCACCGCGGTCAAACCATGCCGTGGCCTGCGTCAGAAGCTGCTCGAGGGTCATAAGTCACCTGTGTTTGCTTTTATAGTGTTATGGCTTCCATCTAAGCTAAAATCTGGCTTTGCCACAATTATAAAAATATCAAACAAGCTTTGCTGCAAAAGCAAAGGTTCGCTGCACTACCAGGCAGCATGCACCATAAAGAGGCAGGTTTATGCTTAGTCCTGAAGTCCGCTATTTTCTGGCCGTCGCCAGTACAGGTTCGCTTAGCGCCGCCAGCCAGCAGCTGTTTGTGGCCGTTTCGGCTATCAGTCGTCAGATCCAGCGTCTGGAGGCAGATATTGGCGCGCCGCTGTTTGAGCGTCATGCGCGCGGTATGATCCTTAACGATGCGGGCAGAATTTTTGAGGGTCACGTCAGGCGAAGCCTGCTGGGCATGGAGCAGGCAAAAGCGGAAATCAAAGGCCTGAAGGCGGTACGGCGCACGGCGCTGCGCGTCGCCTGTACCGACGGCATGGCGTTCAGCCTGCTGCCGGGGCTATGTTCGCGGTTCCGTCAGCTCAATCCGGCGGTCAGCTTTAACCTGACCGTAGGAAGCGTTAAGGAGGTGGCGGATATTTTGCGCCAGGGCGAATGCGATGTGGCTTTTCAGTTCAGCCTGCATCCGGAGCGCGGCGTCGAGGTGCTGGGCTCCTGGCCCGCGCCGGTGCTGATGGTGATGCGTAAAGACCATCCGCTGGCGGAAAAGTCGATCCGGCTGCAGGATTTATCCGCCTGGCCGATGGCGCTGCCCGATCGCGCTACCACGGTGCGCCAGCTGTTTGATCTCTCCTGTCAGATGAACGGCACCTTTATCGAGCCGGTACTCACCTGCAATAATTTCAGCACGCTCTATGCATTTTTACAGCAAAACCCGCTGGCGATCACGCTATGCAGCCCGTTCACGGTGCTGTTCCAGTACGCCGGGCTGGATCTGGCGCTGCGTTCTCTCGGGATCGATCAGCTGACCCAGCGTACATTGCAGGTTCAGACCGTGACCGGCCGTCAGCGTTCAGCGGCGCTGAATCTGTTCCTTGCCTATGCCTGCGAAGAATTAGGCAAGCACAGCGGGAACGGGCGCTGAAATGGCCCGCTCCCGCGCCGAATAGCCGCGGCTATTTAAGATCGACCTGCCAGAAAAGGTGTTTGCCAAAAGGATCAACCTGATAGCCCGTCACCTCTTTGCGTACCGGTTCAAAAATGGTGGAATGGGCAATCATCACCGCCGGCATTTGATCGTGCATCATCTGCTGCGCCTGGCGGTAAAGGACCACGCGCTTCTGATGATCCTGTTCCGAGCGCGCCTCAGTAATCAGCGCATCAAACGGCTTGTAACACCACTTAGCCGAATTCGATCCGCCTTTCGCCGCGGTACAGCTGAACAGCGGCCCGAAGAAATTATCCGGATCGCCTGTCGCGGTGGTCCAGCCCATCAGCGCCGCCTGATGCTCGCCGTTTTTAACGCGCTGCAAATACTCGCCCCATTCAAAGGTGACGATATGGGCGTTGATGCCCACTTTTTGCCAGTCGGCTTGGATCATCTCCGCCATACGGCGCGCGTTGGGGTTGTAAGGCCGCTGAACCGGCATCGCCCACAGCTCTATGGCGGTGCCCGGCGCCACGCCCGCCTCTTTCAACAGCGCTTTAGCGCGCTGCGGATCGTAAGGATAATCCTGTAAATCGCTGGCGGCGCTCCAGACGTCAGGCGGCAGCAAATTTTTCGCCGTCGTGCCCGTCCCCTGAAAAATAGCGTCGATAATCGCAGGTTTGTTGATCGCCATCGCCAGCGCCTGGCGCACCCGGACGTTATCCGTCGGGGCTTTTTGCGTGTTAAACGCCAGAAAGCCCGTGTTGAGTCCGGGTTTTTGCATCACCACCAGATTGCTGTCCGCCCGTATTTTGGGCAAATCGGCCGGGTTGGGAAACGGCATCACCTGGCATTCATTTTTGGTCAGCTTGGCGAGACGTACCGAGGCATCCGGGGTAATAGAGAAAACCAGCCTGTCCAGCTTCGCTTTCCCCTGCCAGTATTCAGGGAAAGCGCGGTAAAGAATGCGCGAATCTTTCTGATACTGCGCGAGCACAAAAGGCCCGGTGCCGAGCGGATCGCTGTCGACCTTCTCCGGTGTGCCCGCTTTCAGCATGGCATCGGCATAGTCAGCCGAAAGAATAGAAGCAAAATACCAGGCCAGATCGGCCAGAAACGGCGCTTCGGCATGGGCCAGCGTAAAGCGCACGGTGTGCTCGTCCAGTTTCTCGATATTTTTAATCAGCGAGCCGAACTCCAGGCTTTCAAAGTTGGCGTAGGTGCCGCCGGAAACGTTGTGATAAGGGTGCTGCGGATCTTTCTGCCGCATAAAAGAAAAAATTACGTCGTCTGCGCCAAAATCGCGCGTGGGATGAAAATAGCGGTTGCTTTGAAATTTTACGCCTTTGCGTAAATGAAAGGTGTAAACGGTGCCGTCAGCACTGATATCCCAGCTTTCTGCCAGGCTTGGCATAAGTTCAGTGGTGCCGGGCTTAAAGTCCACCAGCCGGTTATAAACGGTCGCGGCGCTGGCATCTACGCTGGTGCCTGACGTATAAAGCTGCGGATTAAAATTTTCTGGCGATCCCTCCGAGCAGAATACCAGCGTATTGGCCGCCGCGCCCGTTGCCGCTGCCAGTAGCATAGCGGCTGTTACTCCTTTCAATACCGATTGCTTCATCCCCTTCTCCCCTGATTAACAGATTAAGTCAGTGCCGGATATCAATGCCGTGAAGCCTGAGTCGGAATCAAGCCGCAAACCACTATTAACCTTGTTTTATCCAAATAGCAAAGGGAATTCGGTTTGATATTTATCCATACAACTTACTGATGTTACGGTTAATCCTGAATGCGCGCCCCGGCAGAAGCGAAATAAAATAGCGCGTTGGAGATAACGCTGATTAAACAGACCTGCTGTTAAGATCGGCCAGGTTATTCAGAGGATGTTTACCGAGGGGATTTAATTAACGGGTAATTAGCAACACATTGCCAGTGCGCTATAAAGATATTTTCAGTAGAAAGAAGAAATAATACCCTGCCGGGCGGCAGGGTATCGGGGCCCGATTAGTTCAGCTTATAATCCAGCGTAATTTCCGCATTCATCAACTGGGAAACCGGACAGCCCGCTTTGGCCTGGTTGATGATTTCATCAAACTTAGCGCTGTCGACGCCCGGCAGAGCGATCTGGCTCTGCAGCGCGATTTTGGTGATCTTAAAGCCTTCGCCAACTTTATCCAGCGAGACGTCCGCCGTGGTGTCAATGCTGTCCGGCACCAGACCTTCGTTACCCAGCATCAGCGAGAGCGCCATCGAGAAGCAGGCAGCGTGTGCCGCGCCGATCAGCTCTTCCGGGTTAGTGCCCGGCTTGCCTTCAAAGCGGGTGTTGAAACCGTAAGGCTGTTCTTTCAGCGCGCCGCTTTCGGTGCTGATAGTGCCCTTACCTTTCTTGATATCGCCTTCCCAGTGTGCCTGACCTTTCTTATGAATAGTCATCAATATCCTCCCGTTTGCTTTGCATGAAGGGTAAGTATAGTGACTTTTCAGCAGTTTGCTGACGAAGCACTTGCAAATGCTCATTTACTAACCGTTAATAGAAGGAGACCACAGGAGAAATACCATGTTTAAAACTGATGATATTGTGCAAAGTAAAACCGGCGGCCCAAAGATGGTGGTATTGCAGGTTAAAGGCGAGACGCTTTATTGTGCCAGAGTGGATGACGCCGACAAAAAAGAGATCGAGGTGCCTGCCAGCTCGGTCAATCTTTACCATGAAGACGGCGACTTTGGCGTTTGCTGATAAGCAGGGCCGCCCGGCCCTTTTCTTCTCTTAAGCACAGGATTGTCTATGTCTCAGCAACTGGCCAGCCAGTTAACCAGCCGTTTTTTCCGCTATCTTGCCGTCACCAGCCAGAGCGATGCCGCCGCGACCAGCCTGCCCAGCACGCCCGGTCAGCAGACGCTGGCTAACCTGCTGGCGGAAGAGCTGCGCGCCCTGCGGCTGGAAAATGTGCAGGTCGATGAATGCGCGACCGTTACCGCTGTCCTGCCCGGCAAGGCGCCGGGCGCGCCGCGTATCGGTTTTATCACCCATATCGACACCGTCGATGTCGGCCTCTCGCCCCATATTCACCCGCAGATTTTGCGCTTTGAAGACCAGGATCTCTGCCTCAACAGTGAACAGGAGATCTGGCTGCGGGTGGCTGAACACCCGGAGATCGTCCCTTATCAGCATGAGGAAATTATCTTTAGCGACGGCACCAGCGTGCTGGGCGCCGATAATAAGGCGGCCGTTACGGTCGTGATGACGCTCCTGGAAAACCTCCGCGACGCAGCGACGCACGGCGATATCGTGGTCGCCTTTGTGCCTGATGAAGAGATCGGCCTGCGCGGTGCCAAAGCGCTGGATCTGGAGAAACGCTTTAACGTCGATTTCGCTTATACCATTGACTGCTGCGAGCTGGGCGAAGTGGTCTATGAAAATTTCAACGCGGCGTCGGCGGATATCCGCTTCACCGGCGTGCCGGCGCATCCGATGTCAGGCAAAGGCGTACTGGTGAATCCCCTGCTGATGGCCTGGGATTTTATCAGCCATTTTGACCGCCGCCAGACGCCGGAGCACACGGCCGGACGTGAAGGCTATATCTGGTTTAACGAGATGACGGCAAACGCGAGCGAGGCAAGACTAAAAGCCTCTATCCGTGATTTCGGGCTGACGGGCTTTGCGCAACGCAAGCAGCAAATCAACGAGGTCGCCGCCTTGATTGCCGGACAGTATCCGACCGGCAAGGTGGAGGTCAGCATCAGCGAGATCTACAGCAATATCAGCAACGCTATCGGCGAAGATCGACGAGCGATAGATCTGCTGTTTGCCGCGCTGGAGACGCTGAACATTACCGCGAAGGTTACGCCGATGCGCGGCGGAACCGATGGCGCGGCGCTGTCGGCGAAGGGCCTGCTGACGCCAAACTTTTTTACCGGCGCGCACAACTTCCATTCCCGCTTTGAATTCCTGCCGGTCTCCTCCTTTGTGAAGTCTTATCAGGTGGCAGAGCAGCTTTGCCTGCTGGCCGCGCGGCAGGCATAAAAAAAGCGCCGGGTTACGGCGCTTCAGGCTAAGGCATAACGAGGATCAGAAAGAGACCCAGTCATCGGCGCTGGCTTTCGCCACGGCTGGCCGTGCGCTAATCGGCGCGGCCTTGACGTAAGGCGTCGGTGACGGCCTGGCGGCTGTAGCCGGTGAGAGACGGAACTTAGAAACGGAGAGCGTCAGCTCTTCGGTCTGGCGCTCCAGCGCGCTGGCCGCTGTAGAAACCTCTTCCACCAGCGAGGCGTTTTGCTGCGTCACGCTGTCCATTTCGGTAATGGCGGTGCCAATCTGCGAAATGCCCTTGCTTTGCTCTTCCGAAGCGGAGGCGATCTGCTTCATGATCTCCACAACTTCCGCTACCGCCTGTAGCATGTCGTCCATGGTGCTACCGGCTTCGCCAACCAGTCGGGATCCCTGATTTACTCGAGTAACGGAATCTGCGATCAGCGTTTCAATCTCTTTCGCCGCCCCGGCGCTGCGCTGGGCAAGGTTGCGCACTTCGCTGGCTACCACGGCGAAACCACGGCCCTGCTCGCCTGCCCGCGCCGCCTCTACCGCTGCGTTCAGCGCCAGAATGTTGGTCTGGAAAGCGATGCTGTTAATCACGCTGGTGATTTCCGCAATCTTGCGAGAACTGCCGGAAATGCCCTGCATGGTATCCACCACGTCTTTTACCAGCTTGCCGCCCTTGCTGGCGGTGGTTGAGGCGCTCTGCGCCAGTTCGCTGGCCTGACGCGCGTTATCGGCGTTGAATTTCACGGTGGCCGTTAATTGCTCCATGCTCGCGGCGGTTTCTTCCAGCGCGGCGGCCTGCTGTTCGGTGCGAGAGGAAAGATCGTTGTTACCGGAAGAGATTTCCGCCGCGCCACGGTAGATATTATCCGTGCCGCTGCGGATGGCGCTGACGGCTTCACGCAGGCTATCCTGCATGGCGCGCAGCAGCGGCATCAGTCGGCCAACGCAGTTGCGGCCGATATCTTCCAGCGGATGGCTCAAATCGCCCTCGGCGATGCGGCGGAAGTGCTCGCGCATTCCATCCAGCGGGCGCACCAGCATTTTTACCAGGTAGCGGTCGGTAAAAAGCAGGATCAGCAGGCCGGCAATCACCGCCATAACAATGATCATTTTAGTCATGTCGGTCAGGTGATCGACGGTGACGCGCGTCACGTCCAGCTTTTCGCCAGCGGCAAGGTTGAATTTATCCACGCTGGCGCCAAAAGCGCGGCTGAGCGGCGGCGTCACGCTGGCGGCATGACGACGAAAATCGTCCGGCGACGCCTGCTGCGCCAGCTGCATCTGCGGCAGAACCCCTTCGTCCAGCAGTTTCTGCCAGCTGGCGATGACGGCAGCAGCGTAGCCTGGTGCCAGTGGGCCTGGCGCTTCGGCTTTGAAATCGGCCAGCAGCGTGGTCATGTTATCCAGCGCTTTTTGTACCGAGGCCATATCCGCAGCCGCCGTTGGGCTTCCCGCCTGGCGGGATTCTACTGCGCGCGTCAGACGAGTAATAAAGCGAAAATATTGATCGTTGCCCTTGCTCAGGGTGGTCATCTGGTTCACCAGCTCACGGTCAACCTCGTTGCCCTGGCCCAGCGAATTCAGCGCGCAGACGCTGTAAATGCCCACCGCCGTCCACAGCAGGCAGAAAAGCCCGAGGATCGACAGCATTACGCTGCGGATGGTAAAATCTTTTAGCAAATTCATAACTACTCCGTAACGATGTTAAAACCCGAGTGCTCGTCCTGCGTGGTGGACGCTTGACAGGAGTTATCGGCATCGCCAACAAAATCATGAGTAATTATTTCTTTCTTATTCAGGGCGTTACTGACCATAACGCAGCGTTAAGTCCTTGCTGCGCCTGTTATTTGTTTTTTAATCCGTTATAAATCCAGCGGGACGATGTTAAAAAATTATTCGCGGAGTTTAACAATATTTTTCATCAGCAGGCGAAACAGCTGCATCCGTCTGCGCATAAAGTTTTTCTCCAGCCTGAGCGTCGGGCCCGTTTCGCCGAAGCGCATCATTACGTCTGCGCCAGGCTGCCAAACCGGCCAGTCGGGTTCGCCTTCGAGCCGGTGAGAAAAGAGGCTGGCGTGGCGGGCAAAATTCAGCCAGTAACCGCTAACCTTTTTAGCAAACTCGCGATCGCCTGCGGTAAAGGGGCGATCGCCCATTTGCGTGGTCAGCTCGTCGAGGGTATTGAGCGTATAGGGGATCTCATTGCCGTGCCAGGTTCCTTCAGGATAAAGGTCACGCGAATTTTCTGATACGTAATCGAAGTAGTAGCGCCAGACAGGGATACCTTTGCGGGCGTGGGAGAGTGCGGCGATATAGCCCATGGCGGTAAAAGTCATATCACGCGCCACCTGCCTGCCGAGCTTGTCGTCATCATACAGGCCGTCGTACAGCAGGCGGATCATTTTCATACGCAATCCCAGGCGCTGCGTGGCGCGCAGCTGCCGGATAATCAGCGCGGGATCGACCCCAAAATAGCTGAGGACGCTGGCCTCATCGCTGTTGCTGCCGATCATTAACGGCAGTTTGTGCTGGGCGGCGTTGTTAAAGACTTTCAGCATGGGTACGGGTAAAACCCGATCGCCCGCTATCGCCACCGGGCCGTTAGCCAGCGAACTCTCCAGCGGCCAGAAGGCGTCGGCAGGCAGCGCGCGCAGCTGCTCCGCCGTGGCGTGCGGCAAATCAAAATGGCGGGCCAGCTTTTCGCCGTTTGCCAACGCCTTTTCGCGCGGTAGATCGGGCAGAGCATAGGGGCTTTGCGCGATGCCTTTATGGAACAATCCAACCGAAAGCGGCGAGGAAAAAAGCGAAAGCACGCTGCGCGCGCCGGATGATTCTCCGAAGATCGTTACGTTATGCGGATTGCCGCCGAAGGCAGCGATATTACGCTGTATCCATTGCAAAGCAGCGATTTGATCCAGCAGCGCAAAATTATTGACGACTTCGCCCGGCGCATACTCTTTATCCAGCGCCGGATGCGCAAAAAATCCCAGATGACCCAGCCGATAGTTAAGGGTAACCACCACCACGCCCTGCGAGGCCAGCGGCTGGCCGATATAGGGCGCCAGGCCCGCCGCGCCAATGGTAAAACCGCCGCCGTGGATCCAGACCATGACCGGCATTGGGCCCGCCGGCTCCGTTTCCGGCGTCCAGACGTTCAGATAGAGACAATCCTCACTGAACGCGCCCGGATCGCCGCCGCCCACCGCCATGCAATATTGCCGGTTCTGCCAGCTGGCCGCCCCCCATGCCGTGGCGTCACGCTCTCCCTGCCACGGCGTTACCGGCTTCGGCGATCTCCAGCGATACTCGCCGACAGGCGGCGCGGCATAAGGTATTCCCCTGAAAACAAAAACGTCCTTATCCAGACTGCCGCACAGGGTCCCTTCTGCCGTCCTTATCCTTATCAAGCGTTCGTTTTTCATTGCTGCGTCCTGAGTAATCTGCTGACTATTATTTGCAAGCGCCACGGCAAAGTCCAACAGGTGACCTCATTTACAGAAAATGCTTACGGTCCCTTAACATTTGGATCATGCTCTTCCAATTTTTCTGATTATTAATCAAATGATTATTATTTATCGAACCGTTCAGTTCATGCTGTAATTTGCAGCCTGCTAATCAACAGAACCGGGAAATCAACGTCGTTCTTTTGCAAGGCGTAAGGGGATATTTACAGCCAAAGTCAGCTCAAGCCGCATCGTTTCCGACACGGCTTTGATAACGAAATGGCGACGGCGGGCTGAAAGCTATTACCGCATCGTTTCCGACACGGTTTGATAACGAAATGACGCTGGCTGGCTGAAAGCTATTACCGCGCCGTTTCAGGCATGCGTTTGACGACGAAATGACGACGGCTGGCCGGAAACTATTCTTCGCTACGCTGGTGGCCGAAGCGGTATTTCGCCAGCAGCATCAGCGAGGTCAGCACAGCCGGAATAGCCAGGCTGGAGAAAACTTCCGTAATATGCCAGCCCATCGCCAGCATCTGCGCGCCGGCAAAGGCGCTGAGAATAGCGCCCATGCGCCCTACGCCGTGCATCCAGCTGGAGCCGGTCGCGCGGGCGTGGGTAGGATAATAGCTGGCCGACAGCGCGTTCATGCCGGTATTAGCCCCGTTAAGGCAGAAACCGCTGCAAAAAGCGACCAGGCTCAGCATTAGCGTATTTGCTGGCGCGTAGCCAATCGCTACCGTCGCGATAGCGCCGGTAAAGTAGATGGCGGCCAGCGCCAGGTTGGCGTTAAAGCGATCCATCATCCAGCCGGCAAACAGCGAGCCAACGGTGCCGCCGGCCTGATACATGGCGGTCACCAGCGCGGCCTGCGTAACCGTCATGCCCATATCTTTCACCAGCGAAGGTAGCCAGCTGCCGATCAGATAGACCAGAAACAGCCCCATAAAGTAGCTGCCCCACAGCAGCACGCTGCCGGAGAGATAAGGTCGCGTCAGCACCAGCTTCACCGCGCCCTCGCGCTGCGCTTTTTCCGCCATGGCGAACTGGCTTCCCTGCTGTACCTGGCCCGGCGCCATTTTTTCAACTATCTGCCGGATGCGCTCTACGGGCGCCTGCCGCGACAGCAAAAAGCGCACCGATTCCGGTAACCATTTCAGCAACAGCGGCACGATCAGCAGCGGCAGCAGCCCGCCCAGAATCAGCACGGCGTGCCAGCCGTAATGAGGGATTAGCCAGGACGCAGCAAAGCCGCCGCCCGCCGCGCCGAAGGTAAAGCCGCAGAACACCACGGTAATAATGAAAGCGCGCTTGCGTTCGGGAGAGTATTCCGCCACCAGTGTGCCCACGTTGGGCATGGCCGCGCCCAGCCCAAGGCCGGTAAGAAAGCGGAACAGCATCATCTGATCGGCGTTATGCGAAAAGGCGGTCGCCAGCGTCCACAGGCCAAAGAAAAAAACGCTGCTGATGATGATGACGCGACGGCCAAAGCGATCGGCTAGCGGGCCGGCAAACAGGGCGCCCAGCGCCAGACCGATCAGCGCGGCGCTGATGATAGCGCCCAGCTGCTGCGTGGTGACGCCCCAGGAAACCTTAAGCGCCGGCGCGATAAAGCCCATCAGGGCGATATCCATGCCGTCCATCGCCACTACCGCAAAGCAAAGGGCGATAATACGTTGCTGATAACGAGTGACGCCGCCTTCGTTGATCAGGGCGCGGACATCTGTCGCAACAATACTCTCCACGTTAACGCTCCATGGCCAGCAGTGTGCAAAGCGGCTGGCGTCGGTTCCGAAAAAAAGTGTTGGCTATCATAACGGATTGTTATCGATTTCACCCGGTGAATTACCCGTTTGTGTAGCAATTTCCCCGAAAAAAGCAAGCATCCGCAAGGAAAAAAAGGGCTTTTATCAGTAAAGGTGATGAGGCTATTGCCTCCGGGCGGCGAAAAGTGATGGAAAAACGCCCTTATGTTAATGAAATTTTGCAATAAGGTTAACAGTATTCCAACGCGCCGCTTGCCTGCCCGCCACCTTGCTGACTACGCTGCAGTTATGGAAAAAAATTACCTGTTTAATCAGCGCATTCGTCTGCGCCATCTGCATACTTTTGTCGCCGTGGCGCAGCAAGGCACGCTGGGGCGCGCCGCCGAGGTGCTGTCGCTTAGCCAGCCTGCGCTGTCAAAGACACTGAACGAGCTGGAAGAGATGGCCGGGGCCAGACTGTTTGAGCGAGGCCGTCTTGGCGCGCAGCTGACCACGGCGGGCGAGCAGTTTCTGACCCATGCGGTGCGGATTCTGGATGCGCTTAACCATGCCGGTCAGTCGCTCAGCCCCGTGGCCGCGCGCGATCCGGCCGTGCTGCGCATCGGCGTGTTAACCACGGTAGCGCTGGGGATGCTGCCTTCAATTCTGGAACGCTTTCACCAGCAGCAGCCCAGAACGCTGGTTCAGGTCGCTACGCTGCACAACAACGTGCTGCTTGCCGGACTGAGAGCGGGCGAATTTGAAGTTGGTATTGGCCGCATGGCCGAAACGGAGATGATGACCGGGCTGACCTACGAGCTGTTGTTTCTGGAGTCTTTGCGGCTGGTGGTAAGGCCCGAACACCCGCTATTAAGTGACAACGTCACGCTGTCGCGGGCGCTTAACTGGCCCGTAGTGATTTCACCGGAGGGCACCGCGCCGCGCCGTATCGCCGATGCGATGCTGAAAGATCACGGCTGCCGCCTGCCGGACGCGGTAGTGGAAACCTCTGCGACCTCGCTCGCCCGTCAGCTGGCGCTTCGCTATAACTATGTCTGGTTCGTGCCTTCCGGCGCGATCAAAGACGACCTGCTGCATAATGCGCTGGCCGCGCTGCCCGTCGCCTCACATGGGCCGGGCGAACCGGTTGGCATCATTACCCGTACCGGCGCGCCCCTTAGCCGCAGCGCCGAAGTGCTGATGGCGACCATCCGTAAATCCCACTCCGGCTAGCGGCTGCGCTTGGCGTGCCGTTCGCGATTGTCCAGGCGCGCCTGCTCGCTTTTACGTAGCCCCACATAGCAGGCGCCGTTGCCGCCGTGCTGCGGCTGAGCGCTGCAAAACGTCTGCACCTGATCAAACTGCTGTAGCCAGCGCGCCAGATAGCTGCGGACGATATTGGCGTGCGATTCATCCTCTTTGCCTTTGCCATGCACGATCAGCAGATTGCGGTAATTTTCGCGCTCCGCCTGCAGCATAAAGCTGTAAAGCGACTGACGGCAGATTTCCACCGGCTGACGCAGCAGATTAAGACTGGCATCGATCTGATATTTGCCCAACCGCAGCTTATCCAGCACGCCCTGCTGGATCCCCTCCGCTTTGTATTCCAACGGCGTTTCCCGGGGGATAACGGTCAAAAAGCCGCTGGTCAGCGGATTATCCAGCTGCTGCTCTTCCTGGCGCTGGCGAGGCGATTTCGTCGAAGGGGATTTTAACCAAAGAATGTTGCTGCAATCCTTGAGCGGCGTAACGTCTTCCATCGCGTCTTTAAACAGGTCTTCATCATTAAAGCTCATGATACAGGTTCCCCGGTGGCCACGATTAAGGATAGTGTAATGGTATCCTCACCGGGCCGCTCTGGCAAAACTTCAGGCGGACGCCGCCAGCGCATAACGTGCGCTCGCCTCGTCGGTGACCAGCCCGCTGATCCAACCGCCCTTTAGCACGGCGGCTATCGCCCGATGCTTTTCGCTGCCTCCCGCAAAGGCGACGATATTGCGTTGGGTATGGGCCGTCAGCCGCACGCTGGTCAAACGGCTGTCCAGAGCGGTTGCCGCTCTTTCGCCTTCCTCACCGATAAAATGGCCAAGCATCTCTGCGGCCACCCGATCCGCCAACAGCGTGGCCACTTCATCGTCGCTGATAAAGCCATCCGCGTTCAGCGGGCAGCCCGGCGAAACCTGACCAATGCCGACAAACATAATATCCGCCTGGGCGGCCTTCTCCGTAACGGTGCGGTAGATGCGATGATTGCACCACAAATCGCGATCGTCGACGCTGTCGGCATACAGCGGCGCGGGCAGGATAAAATAGCGTCCCTGCGTTTTTTCCGCCATCCACAGCGGCACATCGTAACGGGTACAGGAGCCGTCACTGGCGATAGCGCCGATCAACGAAACGCAGCTGTGCTGCGGCCTGTCCAGCTCTGGCAGCTCGTTGATAGTGGCCCGCAGGGTTCTTCCCGATCCTACCGCGACAATTTGCGGCCGCTCGCTTTTCAGCGTTTGCGCCATCACTTCCGCACCCGCTACGGCAATCATCTGCTGTAAGCCGCTGCCTTCCACATTGCCAGACGGCACTACCTGACAAAACGCCAGGCTGAATTTTTCCTGTAGCTGCTGCGCCAGCGTCATGCAGTCGGCCACGGCATGATTGACGCTGACGCTCACCAGCCCCTGTTCTGACGCCAGCGCCACCAGCCGCTGCGCTACCTGACGCGATACGCCAAGTTTTTCAGCGATATCCTGCTGAGTTTCTCCCGCCACGTAATACATCCAGGCTGCTCTGGCCGCCAGATCCAGCTTTTTGTCGTGCTTGCTCATTGTGATATCCCACTCCTTAAGCCCAATCCGAATAATTGCCCGATTGACGGGCAAAAGCAAATTTTGTGATCGCTCCCGCAGACCGTTGGTAAAAAATTCACCAGGCTGTAACGCAACTAAGCAAAAGCTCAACACAAGAGCAAAAGCCCATTTACAGGAGAGAATGATGACCGCTGCTTCCCCCTCTGTCTGGTTACATATCGGCGCCGGTTCTTTTCATCGCGCCCATCAGGCCTGGTATCTGCATCGTCTGTTGCAGCAGGACGGCCCGCGCTGGGAAATCGCGCTCAGCAATATTCGCGATGATGCCGTGCCCTTGCTGAATGCCCTGACGCAGCAAAACGGCGAATACGTGCTGGAAACGGTCACCCCAACAGGCGAACGTCAGTATGAGAAAATTACCTCAATCAAACATATCGTCCCGTGGGACGCCGGGCTGACGGCTATGGTTGCGCGAGGCGCAGACGCCGCCACGAAAGTGATCGCCTTTACCGTCACCGAGAGCGGCTACTACCTGGACAGCGACCACCGTCTCGATCCGCGTCACCCTGATATTACCGCAGATTTGCAGGGCGAAGCGCGCACGCTTTATGGCGCGTTACGCCGCGTTTTGCAGGCGCGAATGCAGGCGCATGGTCAGCCGGTTACGCTGTTAAACTGCGATAATCTGCGGCATAACGGCGAGCGTTTCCGTGAGGGCTTTCTCGCTTTTCTGCGTTTATGTCACGACGATGCGCTGCTGGCGTGGGTAACGGAGCAGACGACCTCGCCCAATACGATGGTGGATCGCATTACTCCGCGCCCGACGGCGGATATCGCCCCGCGCGTGCTGGAAGCGACCGGTTTTGCCGACAGCGCACCGGTTATGGGCGAAGCCTTTATTCAATGGGTGGTTGAAGATAACTTTGCCGCCGGACGACCTGCACTGGAGAAGGTCGGCGTGACCCTGGTCGACTCCGTTCTGCCGTGGGAAGAGGCGAAAATCCGCATTCTTAACGCCAGCCACAGCTGCATCGCCTGGGCAGGGACGCTGGTCGGACAGGACTTTATTCACCAGAGCACGCAGACCCAGGCGATCAAAGAGATGGCCTGGGAGTATGTGACCCAGGACGTTATTCCCTCGCTGTCGCCCAGCCCGCTTGAGCTGGAAGCATACCGCGACGTAGTGTTGGCCCGCTTTGCCAATCCTTATATCCGCGATACCAACCAGCGGGTCGCGGCGGACGGCCTGTCAAAAATCCCGGGATTTATTACGCCGACCCTGACGGAATGCTACGCCCGTGGCGAGACGCCTCGCGCGACGGCGGTGCTGCCCGCGCTCTTCTTCCTGTTTTTACAGCGCTGGCATCGCGGCGAGCTTCCTTATGTCTATCAGGATGGCGCGCTGGAAGCAGAAAGCTGGCACCGCATCATGGCAAGCCCGGACGCGCTCGCACGTTTTGCCGCCGACGAGGCGCTGTTTGGCCCGCTTGCCCACGATACCGCCTTTGCCACGCTGCTGGCGGAGACGGTTGCCACGCTCGATGAATGGGCCAAAGTCCCTCAACCGGTGAACGAGTAAGGAGTCGGTAATGTATCTCGGGATCGATCTTGGCACCTCTGAAATCAAAACGCTGGTTATCGATGCCGCAGGCGAAATCGTGGCCGCCAGCGGTGTAAAACTGGACGTACAGCGGCCGCAGCCCCACTACGCGGAGCAGGATCCGCACAGCTGGTGGCTGGCGCTGGAGCAGGCCATTGACGAGCTGCGCCAGCAGGCTGGTGCTCGCTGGCAGCAAATCCGCGCCATCGGGCTTTCCGGCCAGATGCATGGCGCGGTGCTGCTGGACAGGGAAAATCAGGTATTGCGCCCGTGCATATTATGGAACGACACGCGTAGCGCAGCCGAGTGCGAGGAGCTGACGCAACGGGCTGCCGACCTGCACAGCGTGGCGGGCAATCTGGCGATGCCCGGTTTTACCGCGCCGAAGCTGCTGTGGGTCGCCCGCCATGAACCCGAGATTTTTTCTCGCATCGCCAGCGTTCTGCTGCCTAAGGACTATCTGCGCTGGCAGATGTGCGGTGAAAAGATCAGCGATATGTCCGATGCCGCCGGTACGCTGTGGCTGGATATCGCCAGGCGCGACTGGTCGGATGCCCTGCTGGCGGCCTGCGGGCTGAACCGCGACCAGATGCCGCGGCTGACGGAGGGATCGCAGCCCGGCGGCAGGCTACAGGCTGATGTCGCGCGGCGCTGGGGCTTGCAGGAAGGTATAGTGATTGCGGGCGGCGGTGGCGATAACGCGGCCAGCGCGGTCGGGCTGGGGGCGATCGAACCCGGCGACGCTTTTATTTCCCTTGGCACCTCCGGCGTGCTGTTTGCGGTCAACGATCGTTTTCGTCCCGCGCCCGCCTCTGCCGTACACGCTTTTTGCCATGCCTTGCCCGATCGCTGGCACCAGATGAGCGTCATGCTGACGGCGGCCTCCAGCCTGCGCTGGCTGTGCGATCTGCTGAACGCCAGCGAAACCGATCTGCTGGCCAAGGTGGCGGCGCTAAGCGAGACAGTTCAGCGCAGCGCCCCGCTCTTTTTGCCCTACCTTTCCGGTGAACGCACGCCGCATAACGATCCGCAGGCCACCGGCGCTTTTCATGGTCTGACCCATGCCACTAACCGTGCAGCGCTGGCCTATAGCGTGCTGGAGGGCGTCGCCTTCGGCATTGCCGACGGCCTACAGGCGTTGCGGGCGGCGGGCACCGAGCTGGAAAGCTGTTCGTTGACCGGCGGCGGCGCGCGAAGCGGGTTCTGGGCGCAGCTGATTGCGGATACGCTGGATCTGCCGATAGTTACCCATCAGGGCGGCGAAGCGGGCGGCGCATTGGGCGCGGCGCGTCTGGGCTGGCTGGCCGACGGCGGCGATCCGGCCGAGGTCTGCCGTAAACCTGCCGTGCTGCGGCGCTATCTGCCCAATGCGCTTCGTCATCATCATTTGCAAAGGCGGCTCGACCACTTCCGCCTGCTCTACCAACAGCAGCGCGATGCTCGCGCATCCGGTTTCTGAACACTGATGCGGACGCCTCAGGCGTCCGTCACCTGCACGCCTGAGAGGAAATATGATGAAATCAGCCAATAACTGGTTCGGCCTCCCCTTGTCGTTAATATGGGGTTATATCGCCATCGCCGTCTTTATGAGCGGGGACGGCTTTGAAATGGCTTTCCTGTCGAAGCACATTACCGATCTCGGCTTTTCGCCCGCGCAGTCTGCGCTGGTGTTCACGGTTTACGGCGGCGCAGCGGCGCTGGCGGCCTGGAGCTCCGGCGTAGTCGCGGAGATCATTACGCCGCAGCGCGCAATGCGTATCGGTTTTCTACTGTGGGTAGTGATGCATATTCTGTTTATGACGCTGGGCCTGGGGCTGCGCAACTATCCGCTGATGCTGCTGTTCTACGGCATTCGCGGTCTTGCCTATCCGCTGTTCATTTATTCGTTTGTGATGCTGATTGTGCAGAACGTGCCTAAACACCAGCTCTCTTCCGCCATGGGCTGGTTTTGGGCGATGTATTCCATCGGCATCGGCTGCGTCGGCAGCTATCTGCCCAGCTTTACCATTCCCTGGCTCGGTGAAACCGGCACCCTGTGGTTTGCTATAGCCTGGGTAGCGGCTGGCGGGCTGATGGCGATGACTCTGCTGCGCAAGGTCGGCGGCGAGAGCGAGAAAGCCAATCTTTCCCCACGTGAAAAACTGACCGAGCTGTCGCGGGCCGTGACCATTCTCTTCACTAACCGCAACATCTTCCTGGCCTGCCTGATCCGCATTATCAATACGCTGTCGCTGTTTGGCTTTGCAGTGATTATGCCGATGCTGTTCGTCGGGCGCCTGGGCTTTACCATGTCGGAATGGCTGCAAATCTGGGCGGTATTCTTTTTCGTTACCATCTTCACCAATATTATGTGGGGTGTGCTGGGCGAATATATCGGCTGGATCCGTCAGGTGCGCTGGTTTGGCTGCCTGGGCTGCGCGATTTCCAGCCTGGCCTTCTATTACCTGCCGGTGACCTTTGGTCATAACTTCTGGATGGCGCTGGTGCCCGCCGTCATGCTGGGCATTACAGTCGCGGCGTTTGTGCCGATGACGGCGGTATTTCCCGTGCTGGAGCCGAAGCATAAAGGTGCGGCGATCTCCATCTACAACCTCTCCGCTGGCCTGAGCAATTTTCTTGCGCCCGCCATCGCCTCGCTGGTACTGCCCTTTTTTGATATCAAGGGCGTGGTCTGGACCTACACCGCGCTTTACCTGTTAGCCGGGGTGCTGACGTTGATTATTCAGGTAGAACAACCCTCCAGAAAAAGCGCCAAAAACAACCTTAATAACTACGGTTCAACGGCCGCGACGCCCGATAAAACGTAGGTTTGGCTTTTGGCACTTTTTTAAACGGGACGTCACCAAAAGTGACGTCCCTGTTTTTTATGTGGCTAAAAAGGCCTGGATGAGTTCCCTTTGCTGAGCAAAAAATGTTAAAATTGACCTCAATCAATAATCACTCGAGCCAACACTATGATCCCGGAAAAACGTGTTATCAACAGACGTATCCAGTCTGGCGGTTGTGCGATTCACTGTCAGGATTGCAGCATCAGCCAGCTCTGTATTCCTTTCACGCTGAACGAGCACGAACTCGATCAGCTGGATAACATCATCGAGCGCAAAAAGCCTATTCAGAAAGGGCAAACGCTGTTCAAAGCCGGTGACGAACTGAAGTCGCTGTACGCCATTCGTTCCGGGACCATCAAAAGCTATACCATTACCGAACAGGGCGACGAGCAGATCACCGGCTTTCACCTGGCGGGCGACCTGGTAGGCTTCGACGCCATCAGTGGCGGTCAGCACCCCAGCTTTTCTCAGGCGCTGGAAACCGCTATGGTCTGCGAAATTCCTTTTGAAACCTTGGACGATCTGTCTGGCAAAATGCCCAGCCTGCGTCAGCAGATGATGCGGCTGATGAGCGGCGAGATTAAGGGCGATCAGGAGATGATCCTGCTACTGTCGAAGAAAAATGCGGAAGAGCGTCTTGCCGCCTTTATCTATGGCCTTTCCCGCCGCTTCGGCGAGCGCGGCTTCTCCCAGCGCGAATTCCGTCTGACCATGACCCGTGGCGATATCGGCAACTACCTCGGCCTGACGGTTGAAACCATCAGCCGCCTGCTGGGCCGCTTTCAGAAAAGCGGTATGCTGGCGGTGAAAGGCAAATACATCACTATCGAAAATCATGAGGTGCTGTCGCAGCTGGCTGGTCAAAGCCGCGCGATTGCCTGATGCTATGCCGGACTGGTTCGCCAGTCCGGCTGCTTTTCTTCGACCGGTGACCCGGTGCGTTAATCCATCTGTTTTTCCATTCTCTGGCCCGGTGCGTTAATCCGGCCGGTTTTTCATTCTCTGGCCTGGTGCGTTAATCCGCCTGTTTTTCCATTGTCTGGCCCGGTGCGCTAATCCGGCCGGTTTTTCATTCTCTGGCCTGGTGCGTTAATCCGCCTGTTTTTCCATTGTCTGGCCCGGTGCGCTAATCCGGCCGGTTTTTCATTCTCTGGCCTGGTGCGTTAATCCGCCTGTTTTTCCATTGTCTGGCCCGGTGCGCTGACCTGGCAGTTTTGTCCATCCTGCCGCTTTCTTTCGGGGTCTGACGCTCCGTGGAACGAAAACTCAAGCCAGGAGATTATGGTAAGCCAGGATAAGCAAAAAGATCCTTATTAGATCCTTTTGCTTGTGAGAACCTTAGCTGTTTATATGGCTCTGAATTGGGCTTATGAAGAATTTCAATCGCAGTCAATTATTTTATTATTCCGACAAACCCATTTCGACCGTTTCAAGAGATTTAAGCATATAGGGGGTGAAATCTACTTCTTTCCCGTCGACGAGTTTGAGCATCGATCTTGAACCGCAGAAAGCAGAATAGCTCTGGTTTTGTATCAGGCAGAATGACATTTTTTTCTTCACCCCTTTCTTTTTTTCCTCCAGGGGAATATTGCGGTTTACTATCGCATAGCCACGGGCATTGACGGACCGGATATTATACAGATCCAGAGGCTGCAGCTCACTCAGGCTTTTAATGCCATAAACTTCAAGGGAACGTTGTGTACTTTCCCTGCTCAGGGCGTACTTTTTCTTTTTCCACTGTCCTGTTTTTTTATCAAGGTAGATCCTTTCAGGCAGGACCTGTCCCGGTCCGTATCCGTTGCTGATGACATCTACAGCATACAGACAAAGCCATGGGCTGGGACCTGATGGTGGATATTTATTATGCTCAGCTGGGTAGAATAATTTTAATGAAACAATTCCACAGCCTGTATCCGCCAGGTAGTCATATCGATGTAATGTTTTTTGGTAAAAAGGCAGAGCACTGAATTTGTCTGGAGTAGTAATCTCGGGGGTTATTTCTCCTGAGGAAAAAAACGGGATTGCCATCAGCAGTAATAATTTTTTCATCAGCCTTTCCTTAGCTGGTCTGATTCGGGTTTTTCGTTGACCGGGTTGTTATGGCTGTCCGGGAATTTCTGCTCGGTGAGGACGGCTATCGCGCTGCCGTAGACGCAGCAGCGGGTATCAAAGCCATTCAGCCCCTGATAGTGTTCGTTATCGATCTGACCCGGCAGGTTAACGGCGGCGCTGGCCTGCCAGAAGGCCTGGCTGCGATAGTAAATCTTTATCCCGCTCCGCCGGGGAGTGACGCTGCACCGCTCCAGCACATGTTCGGCATCAGCGTAGGGGGCCATACTCATTGAAACCCAGTAAAATCCGGCGCTGCTGGCCGCCTCATAGAGGTCGCTGCTGACGTTATTCCGCCACCGGATAATGTTCTCCGGGACGTGGTTTTCGGTATCAGACAGGTGATTGTCGGTGTAGCGAAGTGGGCGGTGTGCATACAGACGACGGTATTCATTTATCAGGGTGTTCCTGATATTTTCCGGGCAGGTTCGCCCCCTGAAGCTGAAATAATTAAAGTAGTTTTCAGGGTTAGTCAGCTGTAACAGGCCGCGCCCGTACCACGGGTAGTACCAGATGTTGTAGCGTCGAATGACCTGACGCGTGCGCGGGTCTGTTTCCGTATAGCGATACCCTTCCTCCATCGACCCCAGCCAGCCCGTTTCCTGAATGCCGTTTCCCAGGAAACAGGCGATGCGCAGCGGGGTGGTTATCAGGTATTTCTGCATTGCCCTGTTTATGTGCGTGCGGATGTTGTCCGCGACGCTGCCGGCGCCGTCCCGGTAGGTGATGGCCTCCCAGCGATAATCATTCCGGCCGGCCATTCTTAACAGGTTCCGGGGAACAAGCTGCTTCAGCTCTGACTTGCTGAGCCAGCAGCACTTGCGGAAATGGGCAATAAAAGCCGTCGGATGAAAATGCCACATCCGACCAGTACCGAGTTCTCCCGTGTCAAAGCACAGCGCTGAGGCATGACTTTTCAGCCGGGCATAGTCCTCATCAGACATGGCAGGAACATCGTCAGAGCCGGTTCTGAGCCAGGCATAGCGCGGGTCAAAGGTGGCGGCATTCCACTCCACCGGAAAATGGCAGACCAGACGGCTGCTCGGGTCGCTGAGGCGCCCGCTTTCCTGTAATGCGGCGATAAGAGGGGAATTACACTGGCTGTTGTTGTCCGTGTCATCGTCCACCATCCGCCACCCCGTCCAGTGCGGGAAGTCGGCATCGCTGAATTTTTTGATGTCAGGGGAAGCCAGATTGACCATGCCCGTTCCGCCGGGGAAGCTGACGGTACGCCACAGCGGGGCATCAGCGGGCGTCAGAGTTTCATGTCCGGTACTGATGACCCGGCCGAAACGGAGCAGTTCGAACCCGGCAGACGGATTCTGCGGGTACAGTCTACGGGCTGTCCGGTACAGACTGTATTCATACGGAATTTCATCATCAGCTACGGCATCGGTGTTGACCAATGGCTCCCCCACAGAGTCGAAAAGTGCCGCCGCAGTAGCGCTCTGTCTGCGGGTGACCATCGTACAGTCGCCTTTTTCGAAGGTCATGCTGACGTACAACGGTTCTGTGCTGGTATGGACAAAATTAAGGTGGTCTGTGACCGGTGAGCTTGCGTCAGGCACATGGTCATAAAACTGTGTGCCTGACGGTAAATAAAAATGGATATCGCCGTAAACCGTGTCGGTTCTGCCGTCACGGGTGATATCGAGTTCAGGCGTGGTGCGTCTGGTCAGTTTCAGCATGTTTTCGTTGTCACAGAACACCTCAAAGTGAAAGGCATTCACGTTATCCACCGTACCGCTCTGCCCGATGCGGTCCTTGCGCCAGATTCTGGCACCGTCCCTGATGGCGGGGGCCAGCCGTTCCCGTAGATGCATGTACAGGGAGTAATACACGACGCTACAGTTTTCACCGATATCGGTCTGATGCTTCAGCAGCACGTACCCGTCATTGGTTCTGCCATCATAATTCAGCGGGAATGCATCGCGTTTGTCTGTGGAAGACGGAGAACGAAAAGAAACAACCTCCCCGTCCGCAATGGCGCGGACGAACTCAATGCGGTCGTAGCCTTCCTCGCGGCGGTCGGTGTGGAGAACATGCACACCACCGTGCCATGACGCATGCCGGTTGAGCGGGAAGTCCCGGTTTATATCCACGGGCATCATTCTGTTGACCCATGACGGATCGCTTTCTCCGGCGTTCCGGGGGCGAACAAACGGCGGGCTGATTATCATGCTGACTCCCTGTCGGGTCCGAAATTTAAGAGGTCGCAGGGTAACGCACTTTTATTTATACAAACGTTGATGACGGACAGGGAAAGCGGCAAATCATTATGCTTCGCTCAGAATTTTATAGACTGTTGAGCGGGCAATATTCAGTCGGCGGGCTATTTCTGATGCATCCAAGCCTTCCTGCCGTAGAGCCAGCACCTGTTCCGGGTTGAGTGTTCGCTTGCGGCCAAAGCATATGGCTTTCAGCTTTGCCGCCTGTCTGCCTTCGTTTGTACGTTCCAGAATTCTCTGTCTTTCGGCTTGGGCTACAGCCGACAGAATAGTGACTACCATGTTTCCCAGAAACGAATGAGCAAACAGGTCAGTGATCTACTCCCGACTGTGGATTTGACAGAGCTGTTGCTCGAAATCAACGCCCATACCGGATTTGCTGATGAGTTTTTCCATGCCAGTGAAGCCAGCGTCAGAGTTGACGATCTCTCCGTCAGCAACAGCGCCGTACTAATGGCCGAGGCCTTCAATATCCTCCTGGAACCCCTGATATGATCATGTGATCCTGCCCTGACCCAACACCGACTGAACTGGAAAAAAGCAAACTACCTTCGGGCTGAAACTATCACCAGTGCGAATGCCAGGCTGGTTGATTTTCAGGCAACACTGGCGCAGGTCTGGGGTGGTGGCGAAGTGGCCTCTGCAGGCGGAATGCACTTTGTTACGCCGGTCAAAACAATCAATGCCGGACCGAACCGCAAATACTTTGGCCATAACAGGAGGATCACCTGATACAACTTTATGTCCGATCAGTATTCCGGCTTTCATGGCATCGTTATACCGGGGACGCTGAGGGACTCGATCTTTGTGCTGGAAGGCCTTCTGGAACAGGAAACAGGGCTGAATCCCACCGAAATTATGACCGATACCGCAGGGGCCAGCGATCTCGTCTTTGGTCTTTTCTGGCTGCTGGGATACCCGTTTTCCCCGCGCCTGGCTGATGCCGGTGCTTCGGTTTTCTGGCGCATGGACAATGACGCCGATTATGGCGTACTGAATGATATTGCCAGAAGGCAGTCAGATCCCCAAAAAATAGTCCTTCAGTGGGACGAAATGATCCGGGCCGCAGGCTCTCTGAAACTGGGCAAGGTACAGGCTTCGGTGCTGGTCCGTTCATTACTGAAAAGTGGACGCCCCTTCGGACTAACTCGGGCAATCATTGAAGTGGGACGCATTAACAAAACGCTGTATCTGCTTAATTATATTGATGATGAAGATTATCGCAGGCGCATCCTGACTCAACTTAACCGTGGAGAAAGCCGCCATGCCGTTGCCAGAGCTATCTGTCACGGTCAGAAAGGTGAGATAAGAAAGTGATATACCGACGGTCAGGAAGATCAACTGGGAGCATGGGGCTAGTCACTAACGCCGTCGTGTTATGGAATACTATTTATATGCAGGCAGCCCTGGATCATCTCCGGGCACAGGGGAAAACCCTGAATGATAAAGATATTGCACGCCTCTCACCGCTTTGCTTTGCCACGGACATATCAATATGCCCGGCCATTATGGCAAAACTGGTGACAAAAGGGCATCTGCGGCCATTAAAAGAGGCGTCAGAGGAAGACAATATTGTTTAATGTGAGTTTTCGTTCCACTGAGCGTCAGACCCATTTTCCGGCTTACCTCTTGCCTTTCACTATGCTGTCATAGCCCCCGTTTAGCCGTTTTCGCGCGGTGGAAAAGCGGGCAGACGACCGTACCAGCCGCTTTTAGCGATCCTTTTGTTATAATATTGATCTGGCTATAACTTTTTCTTTCTTTCCCGACGTTGATTGGGCTATCTTTTAAGCTAACCAGCGTATGGAGGACCCGTTATGGCTAAGTACCAAAACATTCTCGTGGCGATCGACGCGCAACAGGACGACCAGCCAGCGCTGCGCCGTGCTGTCTATCTTAATCAGCGCCTCGGTGGTCAGATCACGGCTTTTCTGCCTATCTATGATTTTTCTTACGAAATGACGACGCTGCTGTCGCCCGACGAGCGCGTCACCATGCGCAAAGGGGTGATTAGCCAGCGCACCGAATGGATCCGCGAGCAGGCAAAAGCCTATCTGGCCGCGGGCGTGAACATTGATATCAAGGTGGTCTGGCATAACCGCCCCTACGAGGCGATTATTCAGGAAGTGCTGGACGGCGGCTACGATCTGCTGCTGAAGATGGCACATCAGCACGACCGACTTCAGTCGGTGGTGTTTACGCCTACCGACTGGCACCTGCTGCGCAAGTGTCCCTGCCCGGTATGGATGGTAAAAGACCAGCCCTGGCCGGAAGGCGGCAAGGCGGTAGTGGCGGTAAATCTCGCCAGCGAAGAGCCACATCACGACCCGTTGAATACTCAACTGGTCAAAGAGACGCTGGAGCTGGCGAAACAGGTCAACCATACCGAAGTCCATCTGGTTGGCGCCTATCCTGTTACCCCGGTAAATATCGCCATTGAGCTGCCCGACTTCGATCCCAGCGTTTACAACGATGCGATCCGTGGTCAGCACCTGCTGGCGATGAAGGCATTACGGCAAAGCTTCAGCATCGACGAAAAGTTTACTCATGTAGCAAAAGGCCTGCCGGAAGAAGTGATCCCGGACCTGGCGGATCGGCTGGACGCTGGCGTGGTGGTGCTTGGCACTATTGGCCGCACCGGACTGTCAGCGGCTTTCCTGGGCAATACGGCGGAGCAGGTTATCGATCATCTGCGTTGCGATCTGCTGGCGATCAAGCCGGAAGGCTTCGTATCGCCGATCGAACTGGATGATGACGAAGACGACTGATCGTTAGTCAAAAAAAAGGCCGGGGAACTCCCCGGCCTCTTACCTTCAGCGCCTGTTACAGCGCTTTCAGAATGGCATCCACCGTGGCTTTCGCATCACCAAACAGCATCTGGGTGTTGTCACGAAAGAACAGCGGGTTCTGCACGCCGGCATAGCCGGTGTTCATGGAACGCTTAAAGACCACCACGTTCTGCGCTTTCCACACTTCCAGCACCGGCATCCCCGCGATTGGGCTACGCGGATCTTCCTGCGCCGCCGGGTTGACGGTATCGTTGGCGCCAATCACCAGCACGGTATCCGTTTCGCTGAAGTCGTCGTTGATTTCATCCATTTCCAGCACGATATCGTAAGGCACCCGCGCCTCGGCCAGCAGCACGTTCATATGGCCCGGCAGACGTCCGGCGACCGGATGAATGCCAAAGCGCACCTTAATGCCCTGTGCACGCAGCTTCTCGGTGATTTCCGCTACGGGATACTGCGCCTGCGCTACCGCCATCCCGTAGCCCGGGGTAATGATCACGCTGCGCGAGTTCTTCAGCAGTTCCGCCGTTCCCTGCACGTCGATTTCGCGGTACTCGCCCGCTTCCTCGCCTTCGCCGGTCGAGCTGCTGTCGGTGCCGAAACCGCCTGCGATAACGCTGATAAAGGAGCGGTTCATCGCCTTACACATAATGTAAGAGAGAATGGCGCCGCTTGAACCGACCAGCGCGCCGGTCACGATCAGCAGGTCGTTGCTGAGCATAAAGCCCGCCGCCGCCGCCGCCCAGCCCGAATAGGAGTTGAGCATAGATACCACGACCGGCATATCCGCGCCGCCGATGGAAGCCACCAGATGCCAGCCGAACGCCAGCGCAATGATGGTCATCAGCAATAGCGCAAAGCCCTGCCATCCCGTGCTGTCGGTGCGCACAAAGATAATCAGCAGGCAAAGCGATACCACCAGCGCCAGCAGATTAAGCCGGTGCCGGTGCGGCAGCGCCAGCGGCCGGGAAGAGAGTTTCCCGCACAGCTTGCCCCAGGCGACCAGCGAACCGGTGAAGGTCACCGCGCCGATAAAGATACCGATAAAGACCTCAGTGAGATGAATGTTCTCTATCACCGCATCCATTCCGGGCGCGTGATCGAGATAGCTGTTAAAGCCCACCAGCACCGCAGCCAGGCCAACGAAGCTGTGCAGCACCGCCACCAGCTCCGGCATTTCGGTCATTTCGACCTTTTTTGCCAGCCGCACGCCAATCGCGCCGCCGATCACCATCGCCAACAGCACCCAGCCGACGCTGCTGCTGTCGGGGCCAAGCAGCGTCGCCAGCAGCGCAATCGCCATGCCGCTGATGCCAAACAGGTTGCCCTGCTTAGCGGTTTCATGCTTCGACAGCCCGGCCAGGCTGCAAATAAAAAGAATTGCGGCAACAATGTATGCTGCAGTCACTAATCCGCCAGACATTGATTACCCCTTAGTTCTTACGAAACATTTTCAGCATGCGCTGAGTCACGGTGAAGCCACCGAAGATATTGATGCTGGCAATCAGCACGGCAATAAAGGAGAAGAAGCTGACCCAGCCGCCGTGCCCCATTTGCAGTACCGCGCCGACCACGATGATGCCGGAGATAGCGTTAGTGACCGACATCAGCGGCGTATGCAGCGCGTGGCTGACGTTCCACACCACGTAGTAACCCACCACGCAGGCGAGCGCGAACACGGTAAAATGGGTCAGGAAGGCGGGCGGCGCAACGTTAGCGAGCCAGCCGAACAGCACGATAGCCAGCGCAAACAGCGCATATTTTCGGAAGGGTGAAGCGGGTTTCGCTTCTGGTTTCTCTGGCGCTTTGGCGGCCGCAGGCGCCGCTTTCGGCGCGGCGGAAACCTGAATCGGCGGCGCAGGCCAGGTGATTTCGCCCTGGCGCACCACGGTTACGCCCCGGATGACCACATCGTCGAAGTCGACAGTAATCTCGCCATTCTTCTCCTTGCAAAGCAGTTTAAGCAGGTTGACGAGGTTGGTGCCGTAAAGCTGTGAGGATTGAGTAGGCAGGCGGCCCGGCAGATCGGTATAGCCGATAATTTTCACGCCGTTTTCAGTTGTGGTGACCTGGTCCGCTACGGTCAGCTCACAGTTGCCGCCGGTTTGTGCCGCAAGATCGACAATAACGCTGCCTGGCTTCATGGCAGCCACCATGTCGGCGGTGATCAGTTTCGGTGCAGGTTTGCCGGGGATTAGCGCAGTGGTGACAATGATATCCACTTCCTTCGCCTGCGCGGCGAACAGCGCCATTTCCGCTTTAATAAAGGCCTCTGACATCACTTTCGCATAGCCGTCGCCGCTGCCCGCCTCTTCCTCGAAATCGAGTTCAAGGAATTCCGCGCCCATGCTCTGCACCTGCTCTTTCACTTCCGGGCGGGTATCAAAAGCACGCACGATAGCGCCAAGGCTGCCTGCCGCACCGATGGCCGCCAGCCCGGCGACGCCTGCGCCGATAACCATCACCTTAGCCGGTGGCACTTTGCCTGCGGCGGTGATCTGGCCCGTAAAGAAGCGGCCAAACTCATGCGCGGCCTCGATGATCGCACGATAGCCGGCGATGTTAGCCATCGAGCTGAGCGCATCCAGCGACTGCGCGCGGGAAATACGCGGCACCGCATCCATCGACATCACGGTGACGTTGCGCGCCGCCAGCTTCTCCAGCAGCGCCGGATTTTGCGCGGGCCAGATAAAGCTGACCAGCGTACTGCCCTCACGGGTTTGCGTAATTTCTTCATCCCCGGGCGCGTTGACTTTGAGCACGATATCCGCCTGCCAGACGGCGTCGGTATCGACCAGCGTAGCGCCCGCTGCGGCATAAGCGTCGTCGTCAAAGCTGGCTAACCTGCCTGCGCCCCGCTCCACCGCCACGCTGAAGCCCAGCGCCAGCAGCTGCTCAACCGTTTTGGGCGTGGCGGCGACTCGCGTTTCATTGGGCAACCGCTCTTTGGTAATTCCAATCAGCATAGTATTCCCTTTCATCAGAGGTAAGACGATTTCTTACTGCGGCGGCGCGGCTTAAGCGCCACCTGTTTTACTGCGAACACTTTATAAACTACTGAAAACGGCACGGTCATACCAGCCGTTGCCGTACCGTTTGCCCTTTTTATATCTGAAAAATTCGGCGCAGGCGGCAAAAACGCGATTTTCAGCGCTTATTTCGCGATATTCCTCGCATAATCTGCTAAGGAAAAGTAACAAAACGGTAAAGAAGCGGCGACAAAAGGTAATATTTAACAGCCAATTAACTGTAATAACGATAGTATTTAGTGGCTTAAGTGGTAAAGCCGTTGGCAAAGGTATTATTTAACATTTTTTTAATATGACCTGCCGCCGCTGCGCTTATCGCGGTGCCGCCTGACTCAAAATGGCTGAGACAGGACGCATTATTACATGCAATAATCGAGAGCTAATCTGTTACACATCAAGAGTCCAGCACGTTTTCGTACTCATTTTTTTTGCGCAAGGCGAAGGATTATTTTTATGAAGCTGAAGATTACTATTCTGGCATCAGCCCTGTTGTCGCTCACCTCACTTTCCGCTTATGCGGCCCAGGAACTGACGCCGGAAAAAGCGGCGGCGCTGAAGCCTTTCGATCGCATCAGCATTACCGGCCGTTTTAATGCCATTAACGAAGCCAACGAGGCGATTTCAAAACGTGCCGACGAGCTGGGCGCGAAAGCTTTTTACGTACAAAGTATTAACGACAGCAACAACAATGGCGGCAACTGGCGCGTGGTGGCGGATATCTATCGCGACGATGCGCAGCCGGCGCCGAAATCGCAGGATCGCGTGATCAATGGCGTGCGCGAGCTGACCAAGTCGGAAGCCTATAAGCTGGAACCCTTTGATACGGTTTCCGTCAGCGGCTTCTACCACAGCCAGCCGGACGTTAACGACGCTATTACCCGAAAAGCGAAAGAGAAAGGCGCGGCTTCGTTCTTTATTATCCGTCAGATCGACGCCAACAGCGGCGGCAATCAGTATATTACCGCCTATGTTTACAAAGCCGATGCGAAAGCGCGCCAGGTGCAGTCTCCGGATCTGATCCCGGCCGATTCTCAGGCAGGTAAAGCTGCCATCGCCGCAGGCGGTACTGCCGCGAAGGCTGTGCAGATCCCCGGCGTCGCCTCTTCCGAAACGCCAAGCAATAAAGTTGGCCGCTTCTTTGAAACGCAGTCCTCTACCGGCGAACGCTATACCGTGAGAACGCCGCAGGGCAAAAGCGTGCAGGAAGTCAACGCCATTACCGCAGCGCAGATGCAGCCGTTCGACAGCGTAACCTTTACCGGCCACTTCGGTACGCCTACGGAGATCTCCGACGCCGTGGGCCGGGCCGCGATTGAGAAAGGCGCCAAGTATTATCATATTACTCGCCAGTGGTCTAACCAGAGCGGCGGCAACCTGACCGTTTCTGCCGACCTGTTTAAGTAAGCATCAGCAAAGGCGCGCCTGTACGTCTGGCGCGCCTCTCTCAGGCAAAACGCTACAGCGCTCACCGCCGCCCCGCTGCATAACTTCCCGCCATAATTTGCATACTCAATCACTTTTCGCCCTCTTTCGCATTGCATCTCGCTGGGCCACTCCGTAAAATCGCCGCCGGTTTCAGGGGATCTCTTCGGGTTTAGCCGTGCAAAGCGTATAAATTGCGAGCCATTCATCCTGTTATGGTTTTTTATTCTGGTTTTGGGATGCTTTTTTGGACAAAAAATTAGGTCTTACCGCGCTGACGGCGCTGGTACTGAGTTCCATGCTGGGCGCCGGCGTTTTTAGTCTGCCGCAAAATATGGCGTTAGTGGCCGGCCCGGCGGCGCTGCTGACGGGCTGGGCGATCACCGGCGTCGGCATTATTATGCTGTCGCTGGCGCTGCTGCTGCTGACCCGCCTTAAACCCGAGCTGGACGGCGGCATCTATACCTATGCCCGTGCCGGTTTTGGCGAGCTGGTCGGCTTCTGCTCGGCCTGGGGCTACTGGCTGTGCGCGGTTATCGCTAACGTCTCATATCTGGTGATTGTGTTCTCCGCCCTGAGCTTCTTTACCGACTCGCCGGGCCACGTGGTGTTTGGCGATGGCAATACCTGGCAGGCCATGCTGGGCGCTTCGGTGCTGCTCTGGCTGGTGCACTGGCTGGTGCTGCGCGGCGTGCAGACGGCGGCGAGTATTAACCTTGTCGCCACCCTGGGCAAGCTGGTGCCGCTGGGGCTGTTTGTGGTGCTGGCGATAGCGGCCTTCAATCTCGATCGTTTCCGCTTTGATTTTTCAGGTATCGAGCTGGGCGTGCCGGTTTGGGAGCAGGTCAAAAACACCATGCTGATCACGCTGTGGGTGTTTATCGGCGTGGAAGGCGCGGTAGTGGTTTCCGCACGGGCGAGGAACAAAAAAGACGTAGGACGCGCCACGCTGCTGGCGGTAATTGCCGCGCTGGTGGTCTATCTGTTGGTTACGCTGCTTTCTCTTGGCATTGTGCCGCGAGCGGAACTGGCCCAGATGCGTAATCCTTCGATGGCGGGCCTGCTGAACCGCCTGATTGGCTCATGGGGCGATATGGTTATCGCGCTGGGGCTGATCGTCTCGGTTAGCGGCGCCTATCTCAGCTGGACGATTATGGCGGCGGAAGTGCCGATGCTGGCGGCCGGAAACGGCACCTTCCCGCGCTCGCTGGCGAAACAAAACGCGCGCGGCGCGCCCTCTGCCTCGCTTTGGCTGACCAATCTGAGCGTTCAGGGCTGCCTGATCCTGATTTGGCTGACCGGTTCCGATTACAACACGCTGCTGACCATCGCTTCCGAAATGGTGCTGGTGCCCTATCTTCTGGTCGGTGCCTACCTGTTTAAAGTCGCTCGCGCGCAGCAGAAAACGGCGGCGCTGGTCGTCGCATTGGGTGCCACCGCCTACGGTTTGTGGCTACTGTACGCCTCCGGGCCGCTGCACCTGCTGCTTTCCGTGGTGCTTTATGCGCCCGGGATGCTGCTGTTTATCTGGGCGCGCCGCAACGGCCGGGGAAATGGCTATCTGAATAAACTGGAAAAAATAGCGATGGGCGTGCTGATTGCCGGTGCTGCACCGGCAACGTGGATGCTGCTGCGTTAGTGAGAAAAAGCGGGCATGGCGATCGTTAACCGATCGTCATGCTGTTCCAGCGAAAGTGGCTTGACGTACTCTTCGCGGATAGCCTCAAGCTGCTGTTCAGAAAGCGGATAAGGCAGCAGGATTTCAAAGCGTTCAATGTGCTGTTGTTCAGCCAGGGTTATCAATCGGGCGATATTTATCTCATCGCTTACCTGGGTAGAAATGATTTGCAGCGCCAGCGCTTTCAGCCTTTCCGATGGCGGACAGGACTGGTCGGGCGAGTTTTTGGTCACCATGCCGAAAATAGGCATGACGCCGTAAATAGCGTCGACAAAGCTCCAGCGTTTTTTACAGGAAGCCGCGAGAAAATCGATATAGTTCAGGCAGATATGGCAATCCCGTCCCGTTGAAGCCAGCTCTTTATCAGACACCCTTTTCTCCCCTTTCTCCGTTAATCAACGCACCGCGTCGTCAGGCAACAACCCTGTCGAATATAATGACATATTTTACGCCATTTATACTATACATCGAGAGTTATTTAGCCCTGACTTATAGTAGTCAGCGTAAACATTGGGTAATGTTGTTACTCCCAGGTAAAAAAATGTCGCTATGAATAAAATAGTATTCGTTGAGGACGATCGGGATGTGGGCGAACTTATCGCCGCCTACCTGAAGCGTCATGATATTGAAGTGATCGTAGAAAGCCGTGGCGACCGCGCCGAAGCCACCATTGAGGCCGCCATGCCGGATCTGGTGATGCTGGATATTATGCTGCCCGGCAAGGACGGCATGACGCTGTGCCGCGATCTGCGCGCCAGCCAAACATGGTCCGGCCCGATTGTGCTGCTGACCTCGCTGGACAGCGATATGAATCATATTTTATCGCTGGAGATGGGCGCCAACGACTATATCCTTAAAACCACGCCGCCTGCGGTACTGCTGGCGCGCCTGCGGCTGCATCTGCGTCAGGCCGCGACGCACAGCGGCGACGAGGCGGTGATTGCTCCGGCCGTGAGCGCACAGAAAACCCTGCGTTTCGGCACGTTGACCGTGGATGCCGTTAACCGCCAGGTCACGCTGGGCGGCGAAATCATCGCTCTTTCCACCGCTGACTTCGATCTGCTGTGGGAGCTGGCGACGCATGCCGGTTCGATTCTTAACCGTGATGCCCTGCTGAAAACGCTGCGCGGCGTGAGTTACGACGGCATGGACCGCAGCATCGACGTGGCGATCTCACGCCTGCGTAAAAAGCTGCTGGACAGCGCAACCGAGCCTTATCGCATTAAAACAATCCGTAATAAAGGCTATCTGTTTGCGCCACACGCCTGGGATACGCAATAAAAATCGTTCGTCTGGCGGATGTCGGTAAAATTTTGTTCTGCCGATCCGTGTCAGGACGATTGTGCAGCAGGCAGCCTTTTTGTTCTGCCGATTCGTTCAAGGACAATCGCGCAGCAGGTAGTCCTGTTCCCGACATTACCAGCCGGGACATGTAACCGAAACAGCGGCTCAGCACTTTAATAAAACCGAATAAACCTGTGACAAGGCCCACCGAAGTGGGCCTTTGCATTTTCAGTGGTAAAATCCGGTATGGCCCGGAGGGCCAAAATGCTGAGCCGCGCTCCGTGGAAGCGGCGGTG
The DNA here is from genome assembly GCF_030484085.1 of Erwinia wuhanensis. Classification (NCBI taxonomy): domain Bacteria; kingdom Pseudomonadati; phylum Pseudomonadota; class Gammaproteobacteria; order Enterobacterales; family Erwiniaceae; genus Erwinia; species Erwinia wuhanensis. The sequence goes on along the minus strand of NZ_JAUJUH010000001.1, from coordinate 340,405 downwards.
GCCCTATATGTTGACTGCCGCTGCCTGCTGTCCCTGGCGCACCAGCATGATGATGCCGGTCTGATGATGGGCTGGAATGATGATGCGTGCCGTCAGCCACTACGCAGCCAGCCAGGGCTGCGCTTCCCAATACTATGAGCAAACCTGATATTACTTTTTTTACAAACATAATCTTTTCCGGTTAAGTAGCACCCGCTCAGAATATGGCTGGGATTTTATACCAACGTTAAATGCAAAGGGAGTTTTACAGCATTCTTCAAATTTAATGCCCAGGATCAATTTAATACAGAAAATTTTTTCTGGCATGAGAAAACATGACACAAAAGCGAACACCCAAGGACATGCATCACTTTTTAGCGCCAAAATCCTTCTTTTCCTGTTCTGAAACCAGACGTTATAAGTTGATGATACCGTGAAAACAGATAAGCCTTTTCAACTTCTCTATAGGGTGAAAGAGGATTTATGCAAAGACACATTAACACATTCCAATTAAATAACTTTTTTGAAAATAAAAATCAAATAACCGCTATAAAAATAGCTATAAGTTCCAATATTAATAATTAAGTAAATCTGTTTTTGGAGAGAAATCCGTTGGGATTTTAAAGAATGTCTCTTTACAATCACCAGAGAAAAACACATAGTATTTTCATCTAACTCCCCTTCAGAAACGGCCTTATTTTAACTATCTTACCGGTAAGCTATTTCAATGGATAAAAGGATGAGTTATGGATAACTACTTAGCGAGAGCCCCCTTCACCCGTTACTTCCTTACAATGGCAGACCTTGAGGCACGGCAACTTTCAAGACTTGCTGCCCAACTGGCGGATCGCCACCTCAGAAATACAGCTGTAAGAATGGATTTCAGAGACAATATACAAAATTTTATCGTTCATCAGTTACAAACTATCCGAACCGCCCGGCAGGATCGTCTCTGCCAGCAATCTCTCAATAATCTGAAGCAGGAAAGAGCGTTTCTGGAAAGTCAGGATCGCCAGCTAAGCATGGGTAATGCTAAAATCGTTGCGACCGCTCAGTTAAGGCAGGAAAATGGAATATGGGGTTATGTAATTAATGGTGTTGGCGTAGTACTGAGTGGGTTTCAGATTGTTGCGGGTGGTGGGATATTAGCGGCTTCGATTGGATCGGGCAACATTATTGGAGTTGCATTTGGTGGTATGCTCGCCTTACACGGTCTTAACGCATTTCAGGAAAGCATTTCTGACTTTTTTGATGGTAAAAACGATCGTATTGGTGATTTAAAACAAGGTTATATCTACGCGGTGAAACTCCTTGGCTTCGATAGCAGAACCGGCAGGCTTGCATATAGCTATATGGATTTATTCTTATCAGCTTATGGTATGTCGCGACTGATTATGAAACCAGAAGCATGGAGGCTGTTTCACTACCTGAGATCGGATTATGTGCGGAACATTAAGAACATGTCACGAACCGACCTTCTGATTGAAATTGGAAGTGATGCCATGACAATTAAATCAATTCATGGTGAACATCATAACTAGCTGTTATTCCTGATAAACAGATATGCCTTGGCACCCAACTTTAACGGTGCCAGAAACCAGAAAACAATCAAAGTAAAAATTAATGTTAAAATGGTTGATAAAAAATCAGGCTGTCCTCTGATAAAATAAGCCCCTCCAAAATAAAAAAGCACAACTAAAAGAAATATTACACATCCAATAAACCTTTTCCTTAAGTCAATAAGCAGCGCCTGATACGTTGTTGTATCTTGTTCAACCCGATGTTTGAGCAAAGCAATTTCCCTGGCACTAAACCCCTGCTCTGAAAGTTTTTCTTCCATTTTAATATTTGTCATCTGTCATCCTTACTTGACGTTATCCCCATCAGTTATAATAACGCGCTCGATGCAAAGGGCAACACAAAACCCCATTTTTTCCGGGGCTATAACTGTACTATCAATAAGCTGTCCATGCTGAAACAGGGGTTCGCCGAATGTATAGCGGCGGTATTCATACTATAAAATTACCTCCCCCCGAGTTTTATACGTTAAGGGAGCAGAAAAAGCTTACGGGATATTTTCCAAAAATTTCCGTGACTCTTCAGCGGCGCGGATTTTGCACCACAAGGATACACAAGCTTTATTTTGTGTTCGTCTCCGGATCGAAGCGTGGTAGCCAGGCCTCTCACTATCGGGACTCTGGAACATCTATCCGGGACAGAGCCGTGAGGCGAGCAGGGTTTTATCGCCTCCCATATCAGTCAAGGCATACATTTTACCTGCTGGAGGCTATCTGCCGACGCAGGCCCGGCTTTCATTGCTAATCGGAGGATGCAGAAATGGTTTACACCGTCTGCTCACCGTGAATAAATGCACTGGGCCGAACTGTTGAACAAGCGCACAGGGGGATTACGTCCTGCCCCCACAGTGCCCTTTCAGCCATCGCGATATAGCTAAATTTATGTTTTTTAGGTAAAAAAAATGAAGAAGCTGTTTATTCAGTTTTATCTGCTGCTGTTTGTCTGTTTTCTGGTCATGGCGATGCTGGTGGGGCTGGTGTATAAATTTACTGCCGAGCGTGCCGGGCGAGAGTCAATGGATGACCTGATGAAAAGCTCGCTCTACCTGATGCGCAGCGAGCTGCGGGAAATCCCGCCCCGCGACTGGAATAAAACCATCGATAATCTGGATCTTAACCTCTCTTTTAAGCTGCATATCGAGCCGATGAACAAGTATCAGCTGGATGCGCCTACCATGCGCCGCCTGCGCGCGGGCGGGATCGTCGCCCTTGATGACGAATACACTTTTTTACAGCACATTCCGCGCAGCCATTATGTGCTGGCCGTGGGGCCGATCCCTTACCTCTTTTTCCTGCACGAAATGCGCATCCTGGATATCGTGCTGCTGGCCTTTATCGGCATTTCGCTGGCGCTGCCGGTGTTTATCTGGATGCGGCCGCACTGGAAAGACATGCTGCGGCTGGAGTCGGCGGCGCAGCGCTTCGGCCAGGGCCATCTGGACGAGCGGATCCATTTTGATAACGCCTCCAGCCTGTTGCGGCTCGGCGTGGCCTTTAATCAGATGGCGGACAATATCAATACGCTGGTGGTCAGTAAAAAGCAGCTGATTGACGGCATCGCCCATGAGCTACGCACGCCGCTGGTGCGCCTGCGCTACCGGCTGGAGATGAGCGATAATCTTAGCGCCAGCGAAGCCGCCGCGCTGAATCGCGATATCGGCCAGCTGGAGTCGCTGATTGAAGAATTGCTGACCTACGCCCGCCTGGACAGGCCAAAGGTCGATCTGCATCTTCAGTCGCTCGATCTGGCTGCCTGGCTGAGCGAACGGCTGGACGATATCCGCATGGTGCATCCCGAATTTACCCTGGAGCTGGATACGCCGCAGCGTCAGAACCTGGGCGTGGCGGACACGCGGCTGATGGAGCGAGTGCTGGATAACCTGGTCAATAACGCGTTGCGCTATGCCCGGCAGCGCCTGCGCGTCGGGCTGTGGTTCGACGGCGATACCGCTTGCTTGCAGGTAGAGGATGACGGGCCGGGCATTCCACTGGCCGAGCGCGAACGGGTATTCGAGCCTTTCGTGCGTCTTGACCCCAGCCGCGACCGCGCGACCGGCGGCTGCGGGCTTGGGCTGGCGATTGTGCACTCGGTAGCGCAGGCCTTTGGCGGCACCGTGACTATCGACGCCAGCCCGCTTGGCGGCGCAAGCGTTCGCTTTTGCTGGCCGGTTGATTTACCCTTAACGCCTCCTCGCGCTGTCTGACAGCGCCATGACTAAAAGGATATCTATGTCATCCGCCTATGCAAATCTGACCCGAACCTTTACCCGTCTTTCCCGCTTCGGCCATCTGTCAGCCATCGCCGGCTGGGATATGATGACCATGATGCCGCCCGGCGGCAGCAGCGCACGCGGCGCGGCGCTGGCCGAACTGAGCGTGCTGCGTCATGAAATCCTGACCGATAAAGCCGTGGCGCAATGGCTGGATCAGGCTGCCAATGAAACCCTGAATGACGTGGAGCGCGCTAACCTGCGTGAGATGCGCCGCGCTTACGATCAGGCCGCCCTGCTGCCTGCCGCGCTGGTCGAGGAAAAATCTCTCGTCGGCGCCCGCTGCGAACACGCCTGGCGTCAGCAGCGCCCCGCCAATGACTGGCAGGGTTTTGCCGCTAATCTGAAGGAAGTGGTGAAGCTGAGCCGGGCGGAAGCCGAACTGCGCGCGCAGGCGAACGGCTGCTCCCGTTACGATGCGTTACTGGATCTTTATGAGCCTGGCATGACCGCCGCTAAGCTGGACAGCACCTTCGGCGAGCTGAAGCAGTGGCTGCCTTCGCTGCTGGCGCGTATTGTCGAGAAGCAGTCCCACCAGCCGGTTGCCGTACCGGTTGGCCCTTTCGCGGTGGAGTCGCAGCAGCTGCTGGGCAACGCGCTGATGAAGCTGCTTAATTTTGACTTTAATGCCGGGCGACTGGACGTCAGCGCGCATCCGTTTTGCGGCGGCGTTCCGGAAGATGTACGCATTACTACCCGCTACAACGCTAACGAATTTATCAGCGCGATGATGGGCGTGATCCACGAAACTGGCCACGCCTGCTACGAGCAGAATCTGCCGAAGCAGTGGGCCGGTCAGCCCGTTGCACTGGCCCGCTCCACCGCGATTCACGAGTCGCAAAGCCTTTTCTTTGAAAAGCAGCTGGGCCGCAGCGCGGAGTTTTTGAGCCTGCTGCTGCCGCAGGTTAAAACGCTGATGGGCGACCGTCCTGAGCTGGAAGAAGCTAACTTTATCGCCCTTAACCAGCGCGTTAAGCCTGGTTTGATCCGCGTGGATGCGGATGAAGTGAGCTATCCCGCGCATATCATTCTGCGTTATGAGATCGAGCGTGCGCTGATCGAAAGCGAGATTGAAGTGGACGACATCCCGACGCTGTGGCAGGAGAAGATGCAGGCGCTGCTGGGGCTGGACACGACCGGCAACTATCGCGACGGCTGTATGCAGGACATTCACTGGACGGACGGCTCGTTCGGCTATTTCCCTACCTACACGCTGGGTGCCATGTACGCGGCACAGCTTTTCAACAGCGTGAAAAAGGCGCTGCCGCAGGTGCACAGCGATATCCGCGAAGGAAATCTGCAACCGATCTTTGACTGGCTACAGCAGAATATCTGGCAGCACGGCAGTCGTTTCACCACCCGTCAGCTGATTGAAAACGCCACCGGCGAAGATCTTAATCCGCGCTTTTTCCGGCAGCATCTGGAAAACCGCTACCTGTAACCAGTCCGCAAGCCCGTCGCGCCGGCGGGCTTTGTACAATCGGTAACACGCCGATACCAATCACTCACGGAAAGCCCGCCGCCCTTCCCTTATAGTCTCTTCACCGGCCCCGCAGTGGGCTGAAAAATGAAATAACACTTTGAGGGTTGTGCAATGAAAAAATTATTCGCTCTGGTTGTAGCCGCTGCTATGGGTATCTCTTCAGTTGCTTTTGCTGCTGAAACCACCGCCGCGCCAGCCACTACCGCACCGGCTGCTTCTACTACCGCCGCGCCAGCTCATGCCGCTAAGCATCACAAAGCGCACAAGAAAGCCGTGCAGAAAGCGCAGGCAGCTAAAAAACACAAGAAAGCCGTTAAACAGCCGGTAGCCCAGAAAGCTCAGGCAGCCAAGAAGGCCCACAAGAAAGCCGTTAAGCCAGCTGCACAGAAAGCGCAGGCTGCCAAGAAAGTACACCACAAAAAAGCGGCTAAACCAGTAGCGCAGAAAGCGCAGGCCGCCAAGAAAGTGCACCATAAAAAAGCAACCAAGCCAGTAGCGCAGAAAGCTCAGGCCGCCAAGAAAGTACACCACAAGAAAGCCGCTAAGCCAGTAGCGCAGAAAGCTCAGGCCGCCAAGAAAGTACACCACAAGAAAACCGCTAAGAAAGCCGCCGCGCCTAAAGCGTAATTGCCGAAGCAAGCCTTCAACTTAGTCTGTTCACTTAAACACCCGGTTCAGCCGGGTGTTTTTTTCCTGGAGTATCGGATGATGGTGCGCCGCTATTTATTCGAAATTATCCTGGCCTGTATGATTATCTGCGGCGCTATCGCCTTTAGCTTCTATCTTTAATATCCGTAGCCTGCTGATTTATAAATTAAACTTCCTTTTTACCGCCAGCCGACTATAGTTATTACCACCTGCGGTTTTTAATCTCCATTCAGAGAGAGACATGCGCCTGAAAGCTTTTTTTTTAATGGGATGTTTAGCCCTTTCATTTTGTAGCCACGCCGGTGACGACGACGCACAGGATGTCAGAACGCTGTTTTTCGGCAAAGACGATCGCCACCCTGTCAGCGATACCGCCAGCCAGCCGTGGGAAGCAATAGGCCAGCTGGAAACCGCCAGCGGCAACCTGTGTAGCGCCACCCTGATTTCGCCTCATTTAGCCCTGACTGCCGGCCACTGTCTGCTGGCGCCGCCGGGCAAAATCGATAAAGTCGTTGCGCTGCGTTTTATCGGGCATGATGGCGACTGGCGCTACGAAATTCACGATGTGGATACCCGGGTCGATCCCGCTTTAGGCAGAAAGCTTAAGGCCGACGGCGACGGCTGGATCGTGCCTTCATCGGCCGCACCTTACGATTACGGGCTGGTCGTACTGCATAATCCGCCTTCCGGCATAACACCCGTGCCGCTGTTTGACGGCAGCCGCAGCGATCTGACCGCCGCGCTGAAAACGCAACAGCGTCGGGTAACTCAGGCGGGCTACCCGGAAGATCATCTTGATACGCTCTATTCACACAGCAACTGTCTGATTACCGGCTGGGCGCAGAAAAATGTGCTGTCGCATCAGTGCGACACCCTGCCTGGCGACAGCGGTTCGCCGCTCCTGCTAAAAAGCGACAGCGGCTGGCAGCTGATTGCGGTACAAAGCTCTGCACCGGCGGCAAAAGATCGTTACGAAGCGGATAACCGCGCCATTGCCGTCACCGCCTTCCGGGACGGCCTGGAAACGCTGGCGCAGGAATAAAGGGATAAATGAATGCCGTCGGTTTGCGGCATTCAGGCAGGTTTTTAAGCTGTACTAGTGAATATCCTTTTTGCCTTTTCTCCAGCCGGATGCAGCAGGCAAAGCCGCTCACCAATCCTTAACGCGCTTTTACTGCTAATTCTTTTAGCAACAGCTATTTAAGTTTAAGAGCGTCCGCTGGCCTGTATTGCCAGCGGACGAGTTAATCTCAGAGCACTATCTCATCCATTGCCTGCTGAATACGCTTTTCCGAAACCGGATAAGGCGTGCCCAGCTGCTGAGCGAAATAGCTGACGCGCAGCTCTTCAATCATCCAGCGGATCTCTTTTACATCCTCATCATCGCGGCGAACCGGCGGCAGCTTGTTAAACCACCCCTGCCAGGCCTGCTGAACTTTCTCTATCTTGACCATTCTGGCGCGGTCGCTGTGCGGATCGACCGGCAGCTTTTCCAGACGGCGCTCGATAGCCTGCAAATAGCGAAGGGTGTCGGCAAGCTTGTTCCAGCCGTTGCCGGTAACGAAACCGCGATATACCAGGCCGTTCATCTGCGCTTTGATATCGGAAAGCGCCAGCGCCATCGTCATATCCACGCGCCCTTTCAGCCGCTTGTTGATAGCAAACACCGCCGTCAGGATCTGCTCGACCTTTTTGGCTATTTCCACCACGGTTTCGTTCAGCTCCGCTCGCACTTTTTCATGTAGCTGGCGGAAGCCCTCTTCCTGCCAGGTCGGGCCGCCATATTCAGCAATCAGCTTGTCCACGCCGCAGGCGATGCAGTCATCTATCAAATCCAGCACTTTGCCATAAGGGTTAAAGTAAAGCCCCAGCTTGGCTTTGTTCGGCAGCTTTTCATGCAGATATTTAATCGGCGAAGGGATATTGAGCAGCAGCAGCCTGCGCTGACCGCGCCACATCGCTTTTTTCTGCTCGTGCTCGGAATCAAACAGCCGGATCGCCACGCTCTCTTTTTCATCCACCAGCGCGGGCCAGGCCTTCACGCTGTAGCTGCCGCGCTTCTGCTCGAAATGGTCTGGCAGATCGCCGAAGCTCCAGATATGCAGGCCGCTCTGCTCCAGCCCGTCATCCGCCACCAGCGACAGCGTTTCCTGCACTTTGGCCTTCAGCTGCTCTTTCAGCGCGGCGAGATCGCGTCCTTCCGCCAGCTTGCGGTTATGTTCGTCCACCACGCGGAAAGTCATTTTAAGATGATCGGGCACCTGATCCCATTGCCAGGCCTCACGGTCGATAGTGACGCCGCTCATCCGACGGAATTCGCGCTCCAGCGCGTCCACCAGCGGCAGCTCCAGCGGCGTGGCGCGCGCCAGAAAAGCGTCGGCGTAATTCGGCGCGGGCACAAAGTTACGGCGTAACGGTTTTGGCAACGACTTAATCAGCGCGATAACCAGCTCCCGCCGCACGCCGGGGATCTGCCACTCGAAGCCTTTTTCCTCAACCTGATTCAGCAGCGGCAGCGGGATATGCACCGTAACGCCATCCGCATCGGTTCCCGGCTCGAACTGGTAGCTCAGCTTCAGCTTCAGGTTGCCCTGCTGCCAAAAGTTAGGGTAATCCAGCTTGCTGATGTTCTCAGCGCCTTCGCGGATCAGCATCTCTTTAGCAAAATTAAGCAGCTCGGGCTGCTCGCGGCTCGCCTTTTTCCACCAGCTGTCGAAATGGCGGGCGGAAATCACCTCGTGCGGAATACGCTGGTCATAAAAGGTAAACAGCGTCTCGTCATCCACCAGGATATCGCGGCGGCGCGATTTATGCTCCAGCTCTTCCACCTCTTCGCGCAGCTTAAGATTAGCGCGGAAGAAGGCGTGACGCGTCTGCCAGTCGCCTTCCACCAGCGCGTGGCGGATAAACAGCTCGCGCGACAGCACCGGATCGATCGGGCCGTAGTTGACCTTGCGCGCCGCTACGATCGGCAGGCCGTACAGCGTGACTTTTTCACTGGCCATCACGGCGCCCTGGCCTTTCTCCCAGTGCGGCTCGCTGTAGCTGCGTTTAATCAGATGCTGCGCCAGCGGCTCGATCCATTCCGGCTCGATACGGGCGGCAATACGGCCCCAGAGACGGCTGGTTTCCACCAGTTCAGCGACCATCGTCCACTTCGGCGGCTTTTTAAACAGGCCGGAGCCGGGGAAAATCGAGAAGCGGGCGTTGCGCGCGCCGGAGTACTCCTGCTTCTCGACGTCTTTCTGACCAATATGGGAAAGCAGCCCGGTCAGCAGCGCGGTATGCACGCCCCGGAAATCCGCCGGTTCGCTGTTCAGCGGAATACCCAGCTCGCGCACCACCTGCCGCAGCTGGGTGTAGATATCCTGCCATTCGCGCACGCGCAGATAGTTCAGGTAGTCCGTTTTGCACAGGCGTCGGAACTGGCTGGACGACAGCGCTTTCTGCTGCTCCTGAAGGTAGTTCCACAGATTGACGAAGGAGAGGAAATCGGACTCTTTGTCGGCAAAACGGCGATGTTTCTCGTCGGATGCCTGCTGTTTCTCAACCGGACGCTCGCGCGGATCCTGGATAGAAAGCGCGGCGGTGATAATCATCACTTCGCGGGTACAGGCGTATTTCTGCGCCTCCAGCACCATTTTCGCCAGGCGCGGATCGACCGGCAGCTGCGCCAGCGAACGGCCGGAAGGCGTCAGCTTGTAGTGCTGGTCGTCCAGGGTTATCGCGCCCAGCTCTTCCAGCAGCTTGACGCCATCCTGAATATTGCGTTTGTCCGGCGCTTCCACAAAAGGAAACGCGCCGATATCGCCCAAGCCCAGCGCGGTCATTTGCAAGATGACCGAGGCCAGATTGGTGCGCAAAATTTCCGGATCGGTAAAGGCCGGACGGCTTAAAAAATCCTCTTCCGAATAAAGGCGGATACAGATGCCCTCGGAAACGCGGCCGCAGCGTCCTTTACGCTGGTTTGCCGACGCCTGGGAAATCGGCTCAATCGGCAAACGCTGAACCTTGGTGCGGAAGCTGTAGCGGCTGATACGCGCCGTGCCGGGATCGATAACGTACTTAATACCGGGCACGGTCAGCGACGTTTCCGCCACGTTGGTCGCCAGCACGATGCGCCTGCCGCTGTGCGACTGGAAGACGCGGTTCTGCTCGGCGTTGGAAAGGCGCGCATAGAGCGGCAGGATCTCCGTATGCGGCAGATCGCGACGGTTCAGCGCATCGGCGGTGTCGCGAATTTCCCTTTCGCCGCTCATAAAGATCAGGATATCGCCACGGCTTTCCTGACCCAGCTCGTCCACCGCGTCAAAAATCGCCTGTAGCTGATCGCGTTCGGTGTCGTCCGCCTCTTCCACAATCGGCCGGTAACGCACTTCGACCGGATAAGTGCGGCCGGAGACTTCAATCACCGGCGCATGGTGAAAGTGCCGGGAAAAGCGCTGTGGATCGATAGTGGCCGAGGTAATGATAATCTTTAAATCGGGACGGCGCGGCAGCAGCTCGCGCAGATAGCCCAGCAGGAAGTCGATATTCAGGCTGCGCTCGTGCGCCTCATCAATAATGATGGTGTCGTACTGCATCAGCAGGCGATCCTGCTGGATTTCCGCCAGCAGGATACCGTCGGTCATCAGCTTGATCTGGGTCGTTTCGCTGACCTGATCGTTGAAGCGCACCTTGTAGCCCACGCAGCCGCCGAGCGAGGTTTCCAGCTCGGCCGCAATGCGATCGGCCACCGTTCTCGCCGCCAGACGACGCGGCTGGGTGTGACCAATCAGCCCCGTGATGCCCCGGCCCAGCTCCATGCAAATCTTCGGCAGCTGGGTGGTTTTCCCCGAGCCGGTTTCGCCTGCCACAATCACCACCTGGTGATCGCGAATAGCCTCGGCGATTTCCTGTTTCTTCTGGCTGACCGGCAGGTTTTCCGGGTAGCGGATGGTCGGCGTGGCCGCTTTCCGCAGCGCCACGCGCTGTTCCGCCGCGGCGATTTCGCCGCTCAGCTCATCGGCTATCGCCTGCTGAGCCGCAGGGTTCTTCACTTTTTTTGCGCCGTGCAGGCGCTTTTGCAGCCGCTGACGATCTCTGAGCATCAGCGCTTCCAGGCGCGGCGCCAGCGTCGTTAAAGGCGTACGGGGAGTATCAGACATAAAAAAGCTCGCTAATCGCCAGCAGGCTGGCAAACAAAGTATGAATAAAAAATTTTGCGTATTGTAGCACAGACAACCACTTAGCTACGGCTGCGGCGCGCTAACCTTGTTCAGTAAATTCGAACACGGGCTTCAGAATATTGCACTATCCCTACGGCTGATTTGCCAATAGAGTGTAAGTCATTGAGCGGACACATCCGCATAACAAAGGAAATTCATTATGAGCAAAGTTTTAGTACTGAAATCGAGCATTCTCGCAGGCTACTCACAGTCCAACCAGCTGGCCGATCACTTTGTTGCAGAGTGGAAAGCGGCGCACAGCGGCGATGAGATCGTGATCCGCGATCTGGCTGCAAATCCGATTCCGGTACTGGACGGCGAACTGGTCGGCGCGCTGCGTCCTTCCGATGCTGCTCTGACGCCGCGTCAGCAGGAAGCCCTGGCGCTTTCCGACGAGCTGATTGCTGAAATTCAGTCTGTGGATACCGTTGTTATTACGGCGCCGATGTACAATTTCAACATCCCGACGCAATTAAAAAACTACTTTGACCTGATTGCCCGCGCCGGCGTAACTTTCCGCTACACCGAGAAAGGCCCGGAAGGTCTGATCGTCGGTAAAAAAGTAATTGTGATCACCAGCCGCGGCGGCATCCATAAAGATACGCCAGCCGATCTGCAAACGCCTTACCTGAAGCTGTTCCTGGGCTTCCTGGGTCTGAGCGACGTACAGTTCGTTTACGCTGAAGGCATGGCATACGGCCCGGAAGCGGCCACCAAAGCCAGCGAAGAAGCGAAAGCCACGCTGAACCAGCTGGTTAACGCCTGATCTTTTCCTCAGATCTCGCCTGAAAAAGCAGCCGCCCGGCTGCTTTTTTATTGCCGCAGCGGCGCATCTTCGCCGTTTTTCAGCAGCGTCTGCACGTCTTTGTCCGCTTTAATCACGATTTCATGCTCGATTTTCACGTTCATATTGATGGTAATCGGCTCTTTTGGGGCAGCGACCTCAATACGGGGCACGCAGCCGCTGAGCAGCATCCCCGCGAGGATCGGCAGAGCTGTTTTCATTCGGTTTTTCCTTGTGCTGACAGCGTGGCGTGCTGCTCTGTCCAGGATTGCAAATTGTCACCAAAGCGCAGGCTACGCCACAGCTGAAAAATATTTTCCTGCTGCGTGTAGTGCAGCGAGACGTGCTGATTTTTATCGCTGAAGCGGCTGGTGCCGTTGACCTGCGCCGTCATGGTCATCTCGCCTTTATTATCAATATTCAGCGTGGCCCGACTGCGGGAAATTTCCATATAGCGCAGCCAGTCCATCGCCGCGCCGGTGGCAATATTACCGGAAGCCAGCGCGTCGGCGAAATCTTTATCCAGCCGCAGCGTCAGCGGGCCGCTGTTGGTGATCCAGCCCTCTTTGACCAGCCAGGCAGAATTTTGCAGCCACAGCGGCAGCGCGCCGTCAACGCGGCCGGACATGGCGATTTTTTTCGGCTGAATGGCCGTTACCAGCTCGCTCATGCTGATAGCTTTCAGCCGTAGCGTGGCCGCTTCGGTTTGCGGTAGCTGAAGGCTAAGCAAACTCAGCTCGCCGCCCAGCACCTCCACCCCGACGTTGCTCAGGCGCAGCGGCCGGGCGGCGCTCCACGGATACCAGCCCTGAAGATCGGCGCGAATATTTTTTAGCGCAAACTGGTTTTTAATTGCCTTGATGCGCAGCGAAACCGGGCCTTTGGCGCCAAAGTACCACTGGCCCGCTTGCAGCCTGAACGGCAAAGAGAAATCGATGCCGGTAAACTGGTTATCCGGCGTGCGCACGCTGCCGTCGCTGACCACCCAGTGGCCGCCTGCGGCAAAACCCTGATCCGCCGCCGCTGAAAAAGCGACCTGAGCTTTCAGCGTGCCGCCGCGAACAGACATTTTCAGATCGTCGTTCAACAGTGACTGGAAAACCCTTAGCGACTGCTGCGGCCACCAGGCCTGGCCACGCAGCCGCGTACCGTCCCAGCGGCCCTGTATCCGTACCGGGCCGACCGGATCGGCGGTCAGTTTGCCCTTATAGAGGAAACGAGCGGGATCGCTACCGTTGAGGTCAAGCATTAACTCTGCGGGCGGCAGATAGCCGCCGCTGTCGAGGCTGGTGCGCTGCGCGTTGAGCCGCAAGCTTGCGCTAAAAGCAGGGGTTTTCTCGTCGCGTAGCCAGCGAACCGGCCTGGCCAGCGTTAGCCTGGGCGCGGCCATTGTTACCCCGCCGTAGCGAATTTGATCGAATCCGGTGGACAAAGAAGCGAGTTCAATCTGCCGATCCTGCCAGCTTCCACGCCCTTTTACATCCCATTTGGCCGCCAGCGGCGCCATCAGCCCGTCGCCCCAATAGCGCCACAGCCAGCGGCCTTTGTCCGGCCAGAATCCCGTGGCGCGACCGTCCAGATGCAGGCGGAACCGTCCCATCTGGTTATCGTGCGCGCTAAGAATGGCCTGTAGCCGCCCCTCGATGCCCGCTGAAGAGACCGCCACCCCGGAAAGCGGCCAGCGCGCTTCGTCCACCTCCAGCGTAGAGAGCAGACGCCCGCGCATCCGCAACAGCGCGCCGGGCTGAAGGCGCAGAACGGGATCAAGCAGCGGGCCCTGTAACTTGCCGGGAATGCCGGCGAAAAAAAGCAGCTGCGCCAGTTTGCTCTCGCCCGTCAGGCGAAACGGCAGCTCGCTCTGCGTCCAGTCCAGATGGCCCGGCCCGACTGACAGCACGACATTGCCTTTGCCGCCGCGTCCCTGGGTCAGCACGTTGAGTCTCCCTGTGACTTCCATCCCCGGCAGCCCTTGCCGCCAGTCTTTTAGCGTCAGGGCCACGCCGCCGGACACCGGTTGTGCGGCCCAGGGCCAGCGCCATTTGCCCTGGCTAATCGCAATTTGCTGCGCGGAAACCCGCCACGGCAGCAGCAGCAGCGGCACCTCCAGATCCTGCGCCCTGAGGGTCAGCGTGCCGCTGTTCTGCTGCCAGTTGAGGCTGGCCCGCAGCGGCTGTGGAACGCTTGCCGTTTTCAGCGTGGCCGCCAGCTCGCCGCTATCCGGCAGCCGGTCAGGTATTTTCGGCATCGTCAGCAAACCGTTCATGGTGATGGGATCGGTCATGCCCGCTACGCTAAGCGCCAGCGACTGTACATCCAGCTGCTGGCCCGCCAGCACGGCCCGTAACGAAAGGTTTTCGCCCTGCCAGTGAATAAGCTGCCGTTGCGGATCGAGGTTGAGCCGCAGCGCTCCCGCCCAGCTTTGCCAGGGAAGCAGGCTGACGCGCTCAATGGCAACGTCTGCTTTTGGCAACATTGACTGCCACTCCGCCAGCGAACGCGGCGCGGCAGGCTGATCGCTGCTTGTTGACAGCTTGCTGAAACAGGCGCTGTTGACTTCAAGCAGCGTCGCGCCCAGCGTCCAGCGGCCTGCGGCTCTTCCCAGCGTCACGTTGCTCGCCTTTGCCAGCTCGCAGTCGCCTGTGCGATAGCGAAGGCCGGGCAGCCACAAGGCGCCTGAACGCCAGCGGGGGTTGCCATCCAGCCTGACCGTGGTGGCAGCGGGCAGCCAGAAGCCCGCCAGCCGCGGCAGCCACCAGCTCAGCGTCAGCAGCCCGGCGCCGCTTAAAACCGCAGCCGCTGCGATGGCGATAATAAATAGCTTCCAGCCCCGGCTCATACGTCAATCCATTCCTTAGGTTAAGGCGTAAATCATGGCACGTCCTGCGCGCCGCGAGAAGATTTTAGCGGGTAATTATTCACCTGCCGAACAAATATTGCCTGCCATTGGCTGACTAGCCGCCCAATGCAAAGTATTGTTAAGGGAGAGCTGTCTGACGGATACAGGAGATCATGCATGAAACTTGCGGTATACAGTACCAAACAGTACGACCGGAAATACCTTGAGCAGGTTAACGAAAGCTATGGATTTGAGCTGGAATATTTTGATTTCCTGCTGACCTCGCGCACCGCGAAGACGGCGGCCGGCTGCGATGGCGTCTGCATTTTCGTCAACGACGATGGCGGCCGCGAGGTGCTGGAGGAACTGGCGTCGCTGGGCGTCAAATATATCGCGCTGCGCTGTGCCGGATTTAATAACGTCGATCTGGACGCGGCAAAAGCGTTGGGATTGAAAGTGGTACGCGTGCCGGCCTACTCGCCTGAAGCCGTAGCGGAACACGCCGTTGGTATGATGATGACGCTGAACCGCCGTATTCACCGGGCTTATCAGCGAACCCGCGACGCCAACTTCTCGCTGGAAGGCCTGATCGGCTTCAATATGCACGGTCGTACCGCCGGTATTATCGGTACGGGCAAAATCGGCCTTGCCACGCTGCGTATCCTGAAAGGATTTGGTATGCGGCTGCTGGCTTTCGATCCTTATCCCAATCCCCAGGCGCTGGAACTGGGTGCCACCTACGTCGATATCAAAACGCTGTTCAGGGAATCGGATGTGATTTCGCTCCACTGTCCGCTAACGCCCGAGAATAATCATCTGCTGAATATGGCGGCTTTCCAGCAGATGAAAGATGGCGTGATGATTATTAATACCAGCCGTGGCGGCCTGATTGATTCTCAGGCGGCGATTGACGCGCTAAAAATGCAGAAGATCGGCTCGCTGGGTATGGACGTTTACGAAAACGAACGCGATCTCTTTTTCGAAGATAAATCTAATGACGTTATTCAGGACGATATCTTCCGTCGCCTGTCCGCCTGCCATAATGTTCTGTTCACCGGCCATCAGGCTTTCCTGACGGCAGAAGCCCTGACCAGCATCGCCGCGACCACCTTGCAAAATCTGCAACAGCTTGAAAAAGGCGAACTCTGCGATAACGAGCTGACGGGCTAACGCCGCTTTTTAGCGGGCGCAGCTGCCGCTGGCCAGCGCGCTTTCGCCGCAGCGACGCCCGTTGGCCAGCTGGCACATGCCTACAGCACTTCCATCCAGCTGGCGCGAAAGCGCCAGCGTTCCCCCGGCGTCTGAACAGGCGCTGGCGGCCAGGTCGGACATCACAACTTTAGGCGGCACGTGGGCGCTGGTAGCCTGCTGCGGCGGCTCGTTATCGTGGCTACAGCCGGTAAGCAAGACGCAACCAGCAAGCAGAAATATCGCTGCTCTCATCAGAAAACTCCGGAAGAAGGACTTGGGCGTGGGTCAGCATATGTCAGGATGCCGTCAGGGTCGAGCGCAGTCACGAATATTTACTAAATTAAAAATAATGAATGGCAATAGCCGCTGGTCTGATTTTACCAATAAGGTCATCAACGCAGACAGTAGTGACAGTGTCACCAGGATGAGCCTGGCTCCCGCCTGAAGCTGAGTATGAGCGTGACGTTGTCACCTTCATCGACTTTTAGCTGTTGGCATTACGTGCGTTGAAACTAAAGCCTGGCTGAATAAATAGCGTAACGACCTGAAGGCTTAAGCAATTTATGGCATGATAGCTTTCTCTCTTCGGCGGCTAATCCTGTCGAACGGAAACGGCCTTACACCGGGTTTTATCTAAGGAGAATAAAATGAGCGACAAACATGTGCGTATCGTGGCGAAGTTTACCGCCAGAGCAGGTAAAGCAGACGAACTGAAGAAAGTGCTAAACGCGGGCGTTAAGCCGGCACGCGCGGAAGAAGGCTGTATTCATTATGACCTGTACCGCAGCGTAGAAGACGGCAACGTGTTCCTTTTTCACGAAACCTGGCAGGACGCGCAGGCCGTAGAGACGCATGGCAATCAGCCGCACTTTAAAACGCTGATGGCCGATGCCGAACCTCTGGTGGCGCAGCCGCCGGAAGTGCTGAAGTTCTGAAGCAAGAACACCCTGTTCAGGGTGTTCCGGGCCTGCCGGCGCCGCTACTTCAAAAGTCGGGCGCGGCAGGTTTTCCCTTTGATTTTCACCTGCTGCAATTGCTTCATCACCTGGCGCGCGCTGCTCTGACGGATAGCGACATACGCCTGCGTTGGGCCAATATCGATTTTACCGATAGCGTCGCCGCTCAGCCCTGACTCACCGGTTAACGCGCCCAGAATATCGCCAGGGCGGATTTTTGCCTTACGCCCGCCGTCCAGGCTCAGCGTCGCCATTTCCGCCGGTAGCGGACGAGGCGCCACGCTTTTCAGCTCCGACACGCTGCGCCAGCTCAGCTTCTGCTGTAAAAAGTCTTCCAGCGCGTGGGCGCGGATCATCTCGTCCGGCGCAACCAGACTGATCGCCAACCCTTCCGCACCCGCGCGGGCCGTACGGCCAATGCGGTGCACGTGCACTTCCGGATCGTACGAAAGCTGATAGTTGACCACCATTGCCAGCGCTTTAATATCCAGTCCGCGCGCGGCGACATCCGTAGCCACCAGCACGCGACAGCTGCCGTTGGCAAAACGGATCAGCACCTGGTCGCGGTCGCGCTGTTCCAAATCGCCATGCAGCGCCAGCGCGCTGATTTGCTGCCCTTCCAGCGCGGCGGCGATATCGTCGCATTCGCGTCGGGTGTTGCAGAACACCACGCAGGAAGACGGCTGCTTATCGCTAAGCAGGCCGATTAACGCCGGCAGTTTCTCTCGCGAGCCGGCTTCATAAAAAGTTTGCTCAACCGCTGGCAAATCGCTGACCACATCTGTTTCCACGCTCAGCGGATCGCGCTGAACACGCTGGCTAATCTTTGCGATATCCTGCGGCCAGGTCGCGGAGAACAGCAGCGTCTGACGCGCGGGCGGCGTGTAGCTGATAATGGCGTCGATATCATCGCGGAAGCCCATCTCTAACATGCGGTCGGCTTCGTCCAGCACCAGCGTACTTAGCTGGCCCAGCTGCAAGGTTTCACGCTTCAGATGATCCAGAATACGCCCCGGCGTGCCGACGACGATATGCGGCGCATGCACCAGCGAATCACGCTGGGCGCCCATCGGCTGGCCGCCGCACAGGGTCAGAATTTTGATATTGGCGGTAAAACGCGCCAGGCGACGCAGCTCTTTGGTGACCTGATCGGCCAGCTCGCGCGTCGGGCAAAGCACCAGCGATTGGGTAACAAACTGCGTGGCGTCGATGCGCTGCATCACGCCGAGGCCGAAAGCGGCCGTTTTGCCGCTGCCCGTTTTTGCCTGCGCGCGGACGTCGCGACCTTCCAGGATCGCCGGTAACGATGCGGCCTGAATGGGGGTCATGGTGTGGTAGCCCAGCTCGTTCAGATTGGCGATCTGGCTGGCTGGCAGGGAAGTCAGGGTTGAAAAAGCGCTCACAAATTACTCTCTGAAAAACCGGAGGGGAAATTGCCGCTGAGTGTAGCAGAAAAGCGCTGGCGGACGTTACTGCCGCGGAGGGAATTGTGTGCCGGGCCGACGAAGGGATGCACGGGCAGCAAAAGCAGCGGCTGAAAAAAGCAGGCGCGGCTTCCGCTGCACGGTTAACGACGGGGAGCGGCCTCCCCGGCTTACTCAGATATTGGTGACGTCGATAAACATCGCTTTATCAATGTTGGTAGAGGAAACCGTCGCTTCGGTAAAAGCGTACTCCTCTCTTTCGCCTTCGCGATCCAACGGCAGATTGACGAAATCGAACAGATTGCGATCCGCCAGCTGGCTTGGACTGACGTTTTGCAGCGATTTGAATACGCTTTCCACGCGTCCCGGCTCTTTTTTATCCCACTCGGCAAGCATTGCTTTAATCGCCTGACGCTGTAGGTTTTCCTGCGATCCGCAAAGGTTGCAGGGAATAATCGGGAAGTCTTTCTGCTCAGCATAGGCGATCAGATCTTTTTCGCGGCAGTAGGCCAGCGGCCGGATAACCACATTGCGGCCATCGTCGGAACGCAGCTTGGGCGGCATTGCCTTCATGCGCGCGCCGTGAAAAATATTCAGAAACAGGGTTTCCACAATATCATCAAGATGGTGGCCCAGCGCGATTTTGGTGGCGCCGATGCGTTCTGCAAAAGAATAGAGCGTGCCGCGGCGCAGTCTTGAACAAAGCCCACAGGTGGTTTTGCCTTCGGGGATTTTCTCTTTTACAACAGAGTAAGTGTCTTTATCCACGATATAGTAAGGGATATTCAGGCTCTCGAAGTACTCTGGCAAAATATGCTCGGGAAAACCAGGCTGCTTCTGGTCGAGATTCACGGCAACCACCTCAAACTTCACGGGCGCAACCTTTTGCAGACCCAGCAAAATATCCAGCATGGCAAAGGAATCTTTACCGCCGCTCATGCAGGCCATCACCACGTCGTTCTCTTCAATCATATTGTAATCAATGATGGCGTTGCCGACGTTTCTTCTGAGGCGCTTTTGCAACTTGTTGAATTCGAGCGTCTCTTTTCTTGTATCAGTCTGATTCATAAATACTTATTACGCCGAGCGGACAAACCGGCGGCGGGTTTCCTGGTTGAGCGTTGGACTGTCGCGGATTATACGGGTTTTTAACAGAGGTGGAAATATTCGGGAAGCGGTCGTCAGCTGCAAAAAAGGCCGGCGATGTTAACCGGCCTGGCCGTGCTACATATGCGGCGGCGGATCGGTGATGGGATCCGGCATATCAGGCGGCGGATCGGGCATCGGCTGCGGTGTTGGAATAGGATCGGGAATCGGTACGGGATCGGTCGGCACCGGATCGGAAGCTCTTGGTGTATCCATTACGTAGTCGGACAGCATATCTTCCTCCTCGAACATAAGGTGAACTGTAAGCATAGGCACCACCGCCAGCGCTGGCAAACGGGCAAAAAAAAGCCGGCTTACGCCGGCCTGTATGAATTAAAAATGCTATGCAGTAATTCAAAAAAGGAAGTAAGACAATATGGAGCGCAACGCCCATCGCTTGACGTTGCATTCACCTGCGAGAAAGAGTTTGCCCCAGCCGTCTGCTCCTTTTATTGATATCGATCAGCTTTATTGCCCCTTTTTGCGCTTTATCGCGGCAGAGTGGCGGTAAATTACAGCCATTTACGGCGACGTAACCACCAGGCAACGCCAAGCACCAGCGCCACTAACAAAAAGCAGAAGGTGGCAAAGCCGAAGCGCCACTCGCCGCCCGGGATGCCGCCAAGGTTGACGCCAAACAGGCCGGTGAGAAAGGTTGTCGGTAAAAAGACCATCGCCAGCAGCGACATGGTATAGGTGCGACGGTTCATCGCTTCCGCCATCACCGTGCTGATTTCATCCGACAAGACTGCCGTGCGCGCCACGCTGGCATCCAGGTCGTCCAGCCCACGACCCAGCCTGTCGGCGATATCCTGCATGCGTCGTCGATCGTCATCGCTCATCCACGGCAGCCTTTCACTGGCGATACGCGAAAATACGTCGCGCTGAGGCGCCATATAGCGCCGCATAATAATCAGCTGTTTACGGATCAGCGCCAGCTCGCCTCTGGGCGGCACCTGCTGATCGACTACCGCATCTTCCAGTTCGATAATTTTATCGTGTAGGTCCTCAATAAACTCGCTGGTGTGATCGGTTAAGGCGTCGCAAACGTCCACCAGCCAGCCGCCGCCGTTGGTCGGGCCGTTGCCGTTTTGCAGATCGGTCAGCACTTCATCAATAGCGAACACCTTACGCTGGCGGGTAGAAACAATGAGCCGGTCATTAATAAATACCCGCACAACCACCAGCTGATCGGGACGCGATTCGGTATTCAGGTTGACGCTGCGCAGCGTAATCATCGTTCCGTCGCCCAGACGATTGACTCTTGGGCGCATACTGTCGCCGCCCAGGGCGTCACGCACGGCATCCGGGAGCAGCGGCGTGGACATCAGCCATTCTGCGCTTTCCCGGTGGGTGTAATTCAGGTGCAGCCAGCAGGGCTTGTCACAGTGAATTACGTCTTTATCATCAATCGGGATCAGTCCGCCCTTTCCGTCCAGCTGGCAGGAAATAATGGCGTCCGATACCTGTAAGGCCTTGCCTGCTATGCTTTCCACAACCTTTCCTCGCAGCATAATCAATGCGATACAGTCTAGCCTGCGCGAATGCCAATGCAAAACCTCCTTTCTGAGCACACAGGTTAAAAAGCGTGTCAGTGTGCAAATAAAACTCGATCCGCCTCACGATTCAGTCATCAACCCATCGCCGATGCTTGTTATTTGTTCGCCTTTAAGAAACTATCCTGAATGCTAATCAGGGTTGTCACTGTCTACGCAGGCAAAACCTGAACCGCTTATTTTCATGCCCGTGGCGAAAATAAGCGGTTCAGGTTTTTTTTTGGTTTTTTTCAGTTAAGGCGAAGGTGCAGGGAGCGTTTTATGAACTATCAGCAGCTGGCCCAACAAATTCTGCAAGGCGTGGGCGGCCGGGAAAACATAGCGTCACTGGTACACTGCGCGACCCGACTGCGCTTCAGGCTTAAATCCGTAGCGCTGGCCGATACGGCCTCGCTAAAAAACAATCCGGGAATTATTACGATCGTCGAGAGCGGCGGTCAGTATCAGGTGGTGATAGGCAATCATGTCGGCGACGTCTATCAGGCGCTGTTGAGCGAAGGCGGCTTAAGTGAAGGCGAACAGGCTGCCGCTGCGCCCGTAAAACTGTCTCTCTTTAATCGTTTTATCGATATCGTTTCGGGCATTTTCACCCCGTTCCTTGGCGTAATGGCCGCTTCCGGCGTGCTGAAAGGCCTGCTGGCGCTGGCGCTGGCGATCGGGCTGCTGCAGGAGCAGAGCGGCAGCTATCGGGTTCTTTTCGTCGCCAGCGATGCGCTGTTTTATTTTTTCCCCCTCGTGCTCGGCTACTGTGCCGGTAAAAAATTCGGCGGCAACCCTTTTACGTCGATGGCGATTGGCGCTGCGCTGGTGCATCCCTTAATGCTGGAAGCCTTTAATCAGGCGCAAAGCGGCGAAGCGCCGCTCTCCTTTTTCGGCGTTCCTCTGATCCTTATCAATTACGCCTCGTCGGTGATCCCCATTTTACTCGCCGCCTGGGTCGCCAGCCTGCTGGAGAAAATGGTTAATTCGCGCCTGCCGGATGCCATCCGGAATTTTATTACGCCGCTGCTTTGTCTGGGGGTGGTGGTACCGCTGAGCTTTTTAGTTATCGGTCCGGTCGCCACCTGGCTCAGTAACCAGCTGGCTGACGGCTATCTGTGGATTTACGCCCTGAGTCCGCTGATCGCCGGGCTTTTCCTCGGCGGTTTCTGGCAGGTGCTGGTTATTTTTGGCCTGCACTGGGGGCTGGTGCCGCTGATGATTAATAACCTCAGCATGCATAGCCAGGACTTTATGATGCCGCTGCTGTTCGCCGCCGTAATGGGCCAGAGCGGCGCGACGCTGGGCGTGCTGCTGCGAACCCGCGATCGCAGGCTGAAAGGCATTGCCGCTTCCGCATTCAGCGCCACCATTTTTGGCATTACCGAGCCGGCGGTTTATGGCGTTACTCTGCCTAACCGCCGTCCCTTTATTTTTGGCTGTATCGGCGGTGCGCTGGGCGCGGCGCTGATCGGTTTTTACCATGCCAGCGTTTATTCGTTTGGACTGGCCAGCATCTTTACGATTTTTCAGAGCGTGCCTAAAACG
The DNA here is from genome assembly GCF_030484085.1 of Erwinia wuhanensis. Lineage (NCBI taxonomy): Bacteria > Pseudomonadati > Pseudomonadota > Gammaproteobacteria > Enterobacterales > Erwiniaceae > Erwinia > Erwinia wuhanensis. The sequence continues at coordinate 317,821 of NZ_JAUJUH010000001.1, read as the reverse complement.
GGCATTGATATCACCGTTTATGCCGTGCTGGCAGGCGCCCTGCTGTCGCTGATTTTTGCGGCCGTCGCCACTTACTTTTTCGGTCTTGCTCCACAGCAGGAAACCGAAACCCTCGTCGATGCGACGCCGGAGCCTCCCCCGGAAAAGCTGACGCACACCTTTACCCTGACCAGCCCGCTAAGCGGCAAAGTAGTGCCGCTGGAACAGATCGCCGACGAAACCTTTGCCAGCGGCCTGCTGGGGAAAGGCGTAGGGATTGTGCCCGACTGCGGCCGTGTCGTTTCCCCACTGGACGGTCGCGTGGCTTCGCTGTTTCGCACCGGACACGCGATTGGCCTGATCGCCGAAAACGGCGTGGAGCTGCTGATCCACGTCGGGCTGGATACGGTACAGCTGAACGGCAACTATTTCACCGTTCACGTGGCGCAGGATCAGCCAGTGCGCCGTGGGGAGCTGCTCATTGAGTTCGATCTTCCGGCCCTGCGTGAAGCCGGCTATGACCTGACCACGCCCGTCATCATCAGCAACAGCGACGACTATCTTGACGTGCTTCCCGCCAGCGATCGGGAACAGGTAGCGGAAAACGGCGCGTTGCTGAAGCTGATTATGTAACTGCTTAAGGAGCGATTATGCATACATTTCCACAAAACTTTCTTTGGGGCGGCGCGATGGCCGCTAATCAGGTTGAGGGAGCATGGCGGGAAGGTGATAAAGGCCTGTCGACCTCCGATGTGCAACCGCACGGCATTTTTGGCGAACGCGTTGCGCGCCAGCCGGGCGATTTTAACATCAAGGATATTGCCATCGATTTTTATCATCGCTATCCGGAAGATATCCGGCTGTTCGCCGAAATGGGCTTCACGGTGTTACGCATCTCCATCGCCTGGACACGCATTTTCCCACAGGGCGACGAGGAGCAACCCTGCGAGGCCGGACTGGCTTTTTACGATCGCCTGTTTGACGAGATGGCTAAATATAATATTGCGCCGATGGTGACGCTTTCGCATTACGAAATGCCCTACGGCCTGGTCAGCAATTACGGCGGCTGGGGCAACCGTCAAACAATTGTTTTTTTTGAACGCTATGCCCGCACGGTATTTGAGCGCTACAGGCACAAAGTAAAATACTGGCTCACCTTTAATGAGATCAATATGTCACTGCATGCGCCTTTCACCGGCGTAGGCCTGCCGGAAAACAGCAGCAGACAGGCGATATACCAGGCCATTCACCATCAGCTGGTGGCAAGCGCACGGGCAGTAAAAGCCTGCCATCAAATTGTGCCTGAAGGCAAAATCGGCAATATGCTGCTGGGCGGCCTGCTTTATCCTCTGACCTGCCGTCCTGAAGATATGCTCGAAGCGCTACAAAAAAATCGTGAATGGCTGTTCTTTGGCGATGTACAGGCGCGCGGCGCTTACCCACCCTATATGGCACGCTTTTTTAAACAGCAAGGTATCGAAATAGCTATCAGCGAGCAGGACAACATCGATCTGCGCGAACCCGTTGATTTTATCTCCTTCAGTTATTACATGAGCGGCTGCGCCACGGCGGATAAAACAGCGGCCCTGGCGCGTGGCAACGTGCTGGATATGGTGCCGAACCCACATCTTCCCGCCTCTGAATGGGGATGGCAGATCGACCCGCAGGGACTGCGGCTGCTGCTGAATATGCTTGCCGATCGCTATCAAAAGCCGCTGTTTATCGTGGAGAACGGCCTGGGCGCCAGGGATAAGGCAGAAGCGGATGGCGCAATCAACGACGATTATCGCATCGCTTATCTGAACGATCATCTGGTGCAGGTGCGTGAAGCCATTAAAGACGGCGTGGAGGTCTGGGGCTATACCAGCTGGGGGCCAATTGATTTAGTGAGCGCCTCGAAAGCCGAGTTTTCCAAACGCTACGGTTTTATCTATGTCGATCGCGACGACCAGGGAAACGGTACGCTGGCGCGCAGGCCCAAAAAGAGTTTTTGGTGGTATCGCGAGGTTATAAAAACCCAGGGTGCCTCTCTGAGCCAGCGGTGAATAAATCCAGGCCGGACATGCTCAATCCGGAGGGCAGTTAACGCCTTCCGGCAATGTCGTTAATAGCCTGCCTGAATCGGTTAAAGGAATAACGGATGAGAAAGATCGCTTACACCTTTAAATTCAGAACGCTCATTACGCCAATCGTTTTTGGCCTGATGGTTTCAGGCCCGCCCGCTTACGCCAGCGAAGCCTGGCAGGGAGAGGCTCTGGGCTTTGTTCCTTCCAAGCCAGGGCTGCTCGGCGATATGGGTGGGGTAAGACCGGTTCTGGAGGCGGATGGTTTCCATTTCAACCTCGGCTATTTAAGTCAGGTTGCTTATAATGCTGCCGGTGGTTACAACCACGATCGTCATGCAGCCTATATCGATCAGTTTTCGCTGACGTTCGGGCAGGATCTTGAAGACCTGACGAATATTGCCGATGCCAAAATCGAGGGCAATATTGTTAATCGCAATCACGATGACAGCCTGACCTTTAAACGATTACAGGATCCCAGGGTCAGCGCTAACGATATTGCTCAGGAAAGCTCTGGCCGGGGTTCCATCACCCGTCTGGGCTGGTTAACTTTCGCCCGGACCTTTCACGATCGCCGTCTGCACTGGCGCATTGGTATGATGAACAAGGTGCAGGATTTCGATCAAATAATCCCCTGTGACTTTCAGCTACTTTCGCAGTGCGGCGGCAAATCAGCTAACTCTTTTACCTGGTATAACTGGAACGTGCATTACTGGGGAACCACGCTGCAATATAAACTTAACGATGAGCTGACCTTAAAAAGCGGCATAATGGAGCAGAACCCAAATGCTGAGTCGCGCGGCCATGCCTGGAGCGGGTCAACCAGAGGCAGCAAAGGCGTGGTGCTGCCGTTGGAGCTGGAAATAAAAACTCGCATAAATAACCTGCCCGGAATTTATAACCTGGGCCTGCTGTTTACCAATGCGCCGCAAACCGATTTTTATGCCGGAAAGTCCCAGGCTACCGGCGCTGACGATGCGGAAGGTTATCGTAGCCATCATCGAACCTGGTTTCTGTACGGCGGCTTTAACCAGCAGCTTACCCGACACAAAGACGATGCCACCCGCGGGCTGAGCTCTTCATTCAGTATGAGTTTAAGCGATAGGCGCAGTAACCTGCTGCATCGGGTCGCAGCCGTTTCGTTACGCTATCACGGCCTGGCCGATGCACGGCCCGATGACTGGCTGGGACTGGGCGCTACATGGATTGAAATAAGCAAGGATTACCGCCGGAACCAGCAATACCTTAACGAGCTACAGGGAACACACGACGATGTCGATGCGCTTTATCACCCTCTTCCTGGTCACACCGTTAACGCCGAGCTCTACTATCGCCTGCGTGCGACCTCGTGGCTGGAGGTTCAGCCAGTAGTGCAATACTGGCACCGTCCCGGTGCTTTACGGGAAACGCAGGACGCCTGGGTAACAGGAGTAAAAACGGTTATTACTTTCTGATTAAAAACATCGGCACGCCGCGATGAATTTTCTGCCGGTATAGGAGACTTCAGGCGGCGTTCTCTGATAGTGGATTTGTAAGCAGCCCTGATAAGGTTTGAAATCTGTAGCCTGTAATCCATATCACGTAAGCCGTACTTGTAATCCATAGCACGTAAGGCATAACTGATAATGCTTACTATAAGCCGCGGCCCGGTATCCCGATACCAGATTTCGTCGCCCTGCTCTTTGTCAGGCCTGCCCTGCGAGCTTACGCCTCATCCTCATGCTCTTCCAGGGCCAGCGTCTCTTTTCTGACCCGCTCAATATGAATGGTCAGAAACATGCGCTCTTCCGTTCCCAGCGTATAGGCATAATTTTTTACGATATGGCGGTCGATCTTCTCAACGCAGCGATAGGCTTGTGGGTAGCGGTTGCGCACCACGTCGTGCAGCGAGCGGTCGTCGCTGACCACGCCGTTTTTCCCCAACATCCGCTGGGCAAAGAACTTAAGATGGGTGACAAAGCGGTTATAGCTCAGCGAGTCGGGCTGATATTCGATCTGCAGATGATATTTCACGATATCCAAAATTTGCTGCATAAACCGCGTGATGGCGTGTACCTCCGGCATCGCGCTATGCAGCTGCGCGTTAACCAGATGCAGCGCAATGAAACCAGCTTCATCTTCTTCAAGACGCACGCCCAGCCGCTTCTCAATAATCGTCAGCGCCGCCAGGCCAAGCTCATATTCTTTAGGGTAAAGCGAGCGGATCTCCCAACGCAGTACGTTGCGCAAGGGAATTTGCTGCTGCTGGCGCTGAAGCGCGAAGTGGATATGATCGGTCAGACCAATCGCCACGCTTTCATGCAGAGCGGTGGTCAGCGCCTGCCTCGCCTGTGCGATAATGCATTCGCTGACGGCAAGCACCTCTGGCGGGATTTCCGTCAGCAGCTCGGCTAACCGCCCTGTCAGCTCGCTGCTTTGCAAGGCAAAGACTTTTTCCACCCGCGTGGGATCCAGCCGCTCGCCCGGTCGTTTCTGAAAGGCCAGCCCGCGCCCCATCACGACCTGCTCTTTGCCCTGTTTATCCAGCACTATCGCCACGTTGTTATTGAGTACTTTGATAATATCCATTTAGTTACCCACAAATAAAAAAACCTGACGGTCGGATCGCGCCGATGTCAGGTTTTGCCTGCAGCGAAGCAGTAGCAATCCAGCCGCTACCATAGATCATTGCGGGTGTAGCTCAAGCGCTGCGTGATGAAACTGTGAGATCTCTCGTAAATCGCGTTTTTCAGCCCGGCAGCGTGGCGGAACATTTGGTTTTTTCCAGTTGTTTCAACTGGATCATCCGCTGGTCAGCATGTTTCTGCGCCAGGCTTTTCGCCACGCCGTTGCCAATGCCGAAGTCACCGATAAAACCCAGTACGGTAAGCCCGCTGAACTCGCCGGTTTTATCAATCTGCTGCTGTACCTGCTGCTGGCTGGCAATTTCCTTTTGCACTGTCGGGCAGTCCAGAGTCGTTTTTTGTACTTCACTCACCGAGGGTGAAGAAGGATAGTGTTTCAACGCGCAGCCGGATAGCAGCACTAGTAAAGAAAGCAGCGTAACGATTTTAGTCATAAAGCACCTGATAACGGGGAGTCACTGTCCGTTATTATCTCTCGTCAATCCGATAACGATGCGTAAAGCACCTGCACGATTAGCTGGTTTATTGAGCGTTAGCGAAGAGGCCGCCTGCTATGGCCGGAGCGACAGCTGCTCCGGCGCGTACTTAGTTATGCTTAACGATATAAAGCATCCGGCTGTACGCCACATCCTCCGGATTCGTTATCGGATAACCTTTGACCCAGGGCTTGATCAGGCGGCCGTTAGAGAGTTGATAAAGAGGCGCGATGGGCACCCGATCCGCGAGGATTTGTTCCGCCCGATTGTAATTCTCATTACGGATCCCGGCATTGGTTTCCCGGCTCGCTTTGGTCAGCAAGTCGTCATAGGCCGTATCTTTAAAGCGCGAAATATTGCCGCTGTGGCTGGCGGTCAGCAGACTCAGGAAAGAGGAAGGCTCATTATAGTCGCCTACCCAGGAAGCGCGGATCACATCGAAACTGCCGCTATTGCGGCTGTCGATATAGGTTTTCCACTCCTGATTCTGTAGCTTCACGTTAACGCCCAGGTTTTTCTTCCACATAGACGCGACGGCGATGGCGACCTTCTGATTGTTTTCAGAGCTGTTATACAGCAGCGTCAGGCTGAGCGGGTGCGTCGGCCCATAGCCCGCCGCCGCCAGCAGCGTTTTAGCCTGAGCGTCCAGCTCTGCCTGAGAATGCTGCTGCAGGAAGCCCGGCTGCGGCTTAAAGCCGTTGGTAACGTCCGGCGTAAAATGCCAGGCGGGTTTCTCGCCGGTGCCCAGCACTTTTTCCGCAATAATACGGCGATCGATACTCCACGAAAGCGCTTTGCGCACGCGCACATCCGCCGTCGGCCCTTTCTGCGTGTTAAAAGCGTAGTAATAAGTGCCCAGCTGATCCGGCGTATACACCTCGTCAGGGATCTGTTTTTTCAGCAGGCCATACATGTTTTTAGGAAAAGATTCGGTAATATCGATATCGCCCGCGCGATAGCGTTTGGTCGCGCTTGACTCCTCGTTGATGGGCACGAAAGTCACTTTATTAATGACGCTATGCGCGTTATCCCAATAGCGATCGTTGCGCACCAGCACCAGCTTTTCATTTACCACCCTTTCCTGCAATTTATAGGCGCCGTTGCCTGTCAGCCTGTCGGGCTGCGTCCAGGCAGAGCCCTGCTGCTCCACTACTTTTTGCGGCACCGGATAGAGGCTAAAGTTAGCGGTCAGGCTGACGAAGTAAGGCACGGGCTTGTCCAGCGTCACTTTCAGCCGATGGTCGTCCAGCGTGCTAACCCCCAGCTTATCGGGCGTCATCTCGCCTTTAGTGATAGCGGCAGCGTTAGCGATCCCGGCCAGATCGGCAAACCAGGCGAAGGTGGAGGCGGTTTTCGGGTCGACCAGCCGCCGCCAGCTGTAAACAAAATCGCTGGCGGTCACGGGATCGCCATTCGACCAGCGGGCATCCTTACGCAGCGTGAAAATCCAGGTTTTATTGTCGGTAGTTTGCCACTGGATCGCCACGCCCGGCACGCTTTCGCCCTGCGCGTTTTGATTGGTCAATCCTTCAAAGAGATCGCGGATAACCTGGATTTCCGGCAGCCCTACCGCCTTAGCGGGATCGAGCGAGGCGGGTTCGTCTTTGATATGCCGAACAATTTCCTGGCGGGCGGCCAGTTCGGTGCCGGCCGGCACCTCTGCGGCGCAGAGAGAAGCGCTGACGCTCAGGGCCAGCAGCGTCAGCGTAAAACGAAAAGCGTTCCTCATCAGGATACCTCAGTCAGGGCAACGGAATTTAGAGGGAACTTTAGCGCAACTGATTGTGATAATTACAGCATTTTCCGGCTCGTCAGTTCACAACACGGAAAACATCCTCCTTTGAGTACGCCGAGTCTGCTATAAAAAGCTTTTAGACAAATCCTCTGGAGTCACTATGCCTCAGAATCATCCACGGCCCCGGCGCGGCAAGCTGGAGGCCGATCGCCTGCGCTATGGCAGCAGCGTGCTGGGCGCCCCCCTGCTCTGGTTTCCCGCACCGAATGCGGATGATGCCAGCGGGCTGATCCTGGCCGGGACACACGGCGACGAAACGGCGGCGGTGATCACCCTTTCCTGCGCCATGCGCACGCTGCACGAAAGGCATCGTCGCCATCACGTGGTGCTGGCGGTTAATCCCGACGGCTGCCAGCTTGGCCTACGGGCAAACGCGCGCGGCGTGGATTTGAACCGTAACTTTCCTGCGGCTAACTGGCAGCCGGGCGAGACAGTTTATCGCTGGAACAGCGCGGCGAATGAACGAGACGTGACGCTTTCCACAGGGGAAAGCGCCGGATCAGAACCGGAAGCGCAGGCGCTGTGTGCGCTGATCCATCAGCTCAAACCGGCGTGGGTGGTGAGCTTTCATGAGCCGCTGGCCTGTATTGAGGATCCGCTCGACAGCGAGGCGGGCCGCTGGCTGACCGAAAAGATGGGGCTGCCGCTGGTCACGTCTGTCGGCTACGCCACGCCAGGCTCGTTCGGCAGCTGGTGCGCCGATTTGGGGCTGCCGGTGATCACCGCCGAGCTGCCGCCCGTTTCGGCAGACGAGGCCAGCGAAAAATATCTGACCGCGCTGGTCGAGCTACTGAGTAAGACTTTCTGAAAGCGCGATTCTGCCGCAGCGGAACGGCAAGGCGGTCACGTCCTGCGCCAGCCAGGTAGGCCCGTCCAGATCGACAAAACGGGCCGTGCTGGCCAGCGGCAGCGCGGCGCGAATGGCTCTGGAGGTGCAAAGCATACAGCCCAGCATCACCTCCAGCCCGGCCGTTTTGGCGGCGGCGGCCAGCGCCAGCGCCTCGGTCAGCCCGCCCGTTTTATCCAGCTTGATGTTAATCATTTCATAACGTCCCGCCAGCTGAGGCAGGCTTTCGCGGGTGTGGCAGCTTTCATCGGCGCAGATCGGCAGCGGATGGATAAAGTTGGCCAGCAGCGCATCGTCCGCCGCCGGTAAGGGCTGCTCAAGCATCACCACGCCCAGATCCGCCAGCAGCTGACAGCGCGCCGCCAGGCCTTCGCTGTGCCAGGACTCATTGGCATCGACGATCAGCGTGGCGTCCGGCACGGCGGTGCGGATAGCCACCAGCCTTTCCGTGATCAGCGCGTTGTCCATTTTGATTTTCAACACCTTCGCGCCGTTCTGCCACAGCGCCAGCGCGCCGCTGGCCATGACTTCCGGCGAGTCGATACTGATGGTCTGAGCCATTTCCACCACATCGGGACGCACAACATGAGTCATCCGCCACAGATCGCTGTTTGCCCTGCGGGTTTCCAGATCCCACAGCGCGGAGTCGATAGCATTACGCGCCGCGCCAGCGGGTAACGCCTGCTGTAGCTGCTCACGCGTCATGCCCTGCTCCAGATCTTTGGTCAGCGCCGTGATTTGCGCCTGCACTGAAGCCGCCGTTTCACCATAGCGCGCATAGGGCGTGGCTTCGCCGGTGCCGACGATCCCCTCTTCCTCCAGTTCCACCACCAGCACGTCCGCTTCGTTGCGGCCGCCGCGTGCGATAACAAAAGGCGCGCGCAACGGCCAGGTTTCCGGCCAGACTTTGACACTTCTCATTAAAGGTTCCTTTTGGCAGAGCAATGATTCTTTCCACACCATAGCCATTCCACGGGGATTTTGACAATAAAGCGGGAAATGTTGTGTTTAGCGCTGTTGGAGTTTAGCCCCATAGCTTACACTCAGACATTCGTTTACCGCGTTAATAAGGAAAAGTTATGACTCAGACCGTACATTTTCAGGGCAATCCGGTCGCCGTGGCAGGCGAGCTGCCGACGCCGGGCCAGACCGCGAAACCATTTACGCTGGTAGCTAAAGATTTTTCTGATGTTTCGCTCTCGCACTATGCGGGCAAGCGCAAGGTGCTGAATATTTTCCCGAGCGTGGATACCGGCGTTTGCGCCGCCTCGGTGCGTAAATTTAATGAGCTTGCCGGAAAGGTAGAAAACACGGTAGTGCTGTGCATTTCTTCCGATCTGCCATTTGCCCAGTCGCGTTTTTGCGGCGCGGAAGGCCTGAATAACGTGGTTACGCTTTCCACCCTGCGTGGTGAGACGTTTAAAGAAGAGTATGGCGTGGCGCTTAACGACGGCGCGCTAAGAGGACTGACGGCGCGTGCCGTCGTCGTGCTGGACGAGCAGGATAAGGTGCTGCATAGCCAGCTGGTCGATGAAATCGCCACCGAGCCGGATTATGACGCCGCGCTGGCCGTGCTGAAGTAATTTAGTAAGCCGGTTAGTAACCGGCTTGTTATTTTTTAGGTGTTTTTATTAGCCACGTTTAATACTTTAGTTTTTCTTAAAAGAAAATCCATCTCCGTAAAATCTTACGGTTATCAATTCAAAAATTTTTAAATCTCAATCCTTTTGATGACCGTTAAACTCCCCTGCCATGCAGAAAAATATCTGCACTTCGTCCTGCAACTTATTGTAAGAATGAAATCTTTTTTTCTACATCATAAATCACTCGCAAAAATGATAATTACCATTATCATTTTCAGGTCTCGGCGTCATCTCAGGAAATCAAATTGTGTTGCCGCATATAAACTCAAAATTTATACGGGTAGCATTATGTTTAATATTTATAGCATTAACTATGTAGATCTTTCTTCGAGGGCAAAAATTGATTTGTATACCCTAAGGAAAAGCACTTTTTATGACAGACTTGGATGGGCTGTGACATGTATAAATGGAATGGAAAACGATCAGTTTGATGATGTACAAACAAACTATATTCTTGGTGTTGTCGATCAAGAAATAATATGCGGAACAAGAATAATCCCTATGAGTAATGCTAATATGCTTGAAAAAACATTCTTTAGCTTTTTCAAAGATATCGAAATACCGGAAGGAAAGTATATTGAATCAACACGCTTTTTTGTGGATAAAATGCGCACCAGAAATCTATTAGAATATAACTTCCCCGTCACTAAAATTCTTTTTTTATCGCTAATTAATTTTGCACGGAAACACCAATATGAAGGCATCATTGCTGTAGCCAGTCATGCTATGATGCAAATCATTGAACAATCAGGCTGGAAAATCACAAAACTGAAAACAGGACAGTCAGAGAAGGGCGAGCCTGTCCATTTATTATTAGGACATATTGATGATGAAAGTTGTAGGAAATTAAAAGAGGAAATCCTTGATAAAGAAAAAAAACTTCCTCAAACTTTGTTAGAACAGTGGCCTTTTGTGCTTAATAAGCTTTAATTTTTATCTAACTGGCCTCACAAGTTGAAGTTCCACGCCGAGACGCACTGCGTGCCTTGCATTTGTTACGCCTAACTTTTTAACGATATTAGACATATGAAACTTCACTGTAGTAGTTTTAATACCTAAAATCATTCCCGTTTCAGGGTAAGTTTTCCCCACACTTGTCCAATACAATACTTCATTTTCTCTTTCTGTAAAAAGATCAGTTCCAGATACAGTTTCCTCTTCGTTATCTGGCAATGAATTAAGCGCTAAGTATTTCTCATGGACGGTTGCAAGCAATAAGTCGATGAGAGCTTTATTTTCATTGAGACAGGATTTTATTTCTTCTTTTTTTTCAGGATCAATAATAAAAGAGAGAGTGGCAAGGTTATTTTTATAATCATGCAAAACACAGGTAAAACCATTAATGACACTATGCTTTTTTGCTTTGGCGAATATTCCTGATAAATCAAAATCGTTTCCAACCTTGATTTTCTCGTCCCAGAAGAATGGTGTGAGACGATTCAAAGCCGTAATAACCACGGGATCGGTGTATTGCAGGCTATTTTCTTGATAGTATTTCACCCATTCAGCAGGGTAATTAGTAACATGAAATATACGTGACAGATTTTTTTTAGAAAGGATAACGTAAGCCCATTTTAGCTCACCAAGATGGTGTAGTGCCGCTTCAATAAATTCTTTAAGAATATCATTGACTTGAAATTCCATCTTCATTTTCAACCTCCGGCAGTCAGTTTAGAAAATAATAATTTCGGTATTCTTTTTAATATGATACAGACATCCTTTAACATATCACTTTAAGGGCTTACAAATAAATCCTGGCAGCCACATTCACCATCTGTTGCTATTTTTAATCAACCATCTTAATAATAACCCTTGGTAAGGAAATTATGTTAATCATCACCAAGAGTTATACCATCCAGACGAGCTTATTTCTAGATGCCCCCCCTCATTTAGGGGGGCATCTGTTGCCTAACCCCAACACGAGAACCTTGTTACGGTCTTGCCTTAATTGATCAGATAAAATTTATCCGATGTCATTTTATTTTTCTTTAATGACTATGTGATCATATCAGCCATGACTCTTGCTGAACGATCATTAATCAATTATTTCCCTTCGCTGTCCGCTTTTTTACTCAGCCCATATTCCCTCAGCTTGTTGGCGATAGCGGTATGCGAGACGCCAAGCCGTTTCGCCAGCTTGCGCGTGCTGGGATAAGAGAGATAAAGTTTGGTCAGCACCGAACGCTCGAAGCGGCTGGTGATGTCGTCCAGCGATCCTTCCATTGCCTCTTCGCCAAGCTGAATATCCATCGAAAACTCCGGCAGAACGATATCCTGCGGCCGCAGCTCATAACCTTCCAGCTGGGTCAGCGCCCGATAAAGCGCGTTTTTCAGCTGGCGGACGTTGCCGGGCCAGGTATAGCGGCTAAGGAAGGCATTAAGCTGAGGAGAAAGCTTGGGTCTGGCGACGCCCTGCTCGTCGGCGAAACGCGCAACAAACATTTCCGTCAGCGGCAAAATATCCTGAGGGCGATCGCGCAGCGGCGGCAGGTTCAGCGTCAGCACGTTCAGTCGATAAAAGAGATCTTCGCGAAACTCGCCGCGCTGCACCATTTCCGTCAGGTTTTTCTGCGTGGCGCAGATTACCCGCACGTCTACGTGCACTTCATGCTCTTCGCCTACGCGGCGGAAAGTGCCGTCGTTAAGAAAACGCAGCAGCTTGGTTTGCATTCTTGGCGACATCTCGCCTATCTCGTCCAGCAGCACCGAGCCGCCGTTGGCCTGCTCAAAAAAGCCCTTTTTGCCTTCCAGCGCGTTGGGATAGGCGCCGGCGGCATGACCAAACAGCTCGCTTTCCGCCACGTCGTCCGGCAGCGAGGCGCAGTTCAGCGCCAGGAAAGGTTTTTTACCGCGCGCGCTGCGCAGATGGCAGGCGCGTGCCAGCATATCTTTGCCGGTGCCGGTATCGCCTACAATCAGCAGCGGCGCATCCAGCATCGCCAGCTTGCGCGCCTGGTCCACGACCTGACGCATTTTTGGCGTAACCGCCACGATATGCTGGAACTCGCTGTCGTCGTTAACCGCCAGGTTCTGTAGCTGTTGGCCCATTCGGGCGGTGGATTTAAGCATAACTACCGCGCCAGCTGGCCGGTCTGCCTGTTCGTGCTCGCCTGCGGTAAAAATAGGCGTGATTTCCATCAGAAAGTCGCGGCCCTGCAATACCACATGATGCGCCTGCGGCTCAATGCGCTCGTTTTCCAGCCAGCGCTGAAAATTAAAGCCGCCAATCAGCGCGCCTGCGCCGTAGTTACGCATTTTCTCTTCATTAAGCGAAAACAGCGCCTGAGCTGCCGGGTTCGCCAGCTCAATTTTGCTTTTCATATCGATGGAAAACACCGGCTCCGGCAGCGCAATCAGCAGCGCGCTCAGCGCCCGATGCTCGCGTTCGGACGGCAAAAACGCCACCGTGCGCACGTCGGTGACGCTGGGAATACGACGGATTTCCGCCATCAGCTGGCTGAACTGCTCGAAGGGCACAGCTGAAAAGTTAAGATAGATGCGGCCGATTGAGGCAATCTCGATGCCGCGCAGGTCGATGTTCCTTTCAACCAGCAGATCGAGCAGTTCGCGGGTCAGACCAAGTCGGTCGTGGCAAAAGACTTCCAGACGCATGTATAAACCTTTATCAATTCCGGGCGGACATTAATAATACCCCATTGCCGCAGGGGTCAGAAGCGTTCTGGAAGGAAAAGTTGACAGTTGCCTACTTCTGCAACGTCTCTTTCAATTTCACCACCAAGTCGCGGCGGAAATCGCCCAGCCTCGGCTTGTCGCCTTCCAGCCAGGGCAGCGGACGGCATAGCTCCATCGTCTTGATGCCCAGCCGCGCGGTGAGCAGGCCTGCGCCGATGCCCTGCGCGGCGCGAGCGGAGAAGCGCGCGGCAATGTCCTGCGACATCCAGTCCATACCCACTTCCCGCACCAGCTCGGAAGCGCCAGCGAACGCAATGTTTAACAGCACCAGCCGGAACAGACGAATGCGGCTGAAATAGCCCAGCTCGATGCCGTACAGCGCGGCGATACGGTTAACCAGCCGCAGGTTGCGCCAGGCGATAAACGCCATATCCACCAGCGCCAGCGGGCTGACGGCGATCATCAGCGTTGATTCGGCGGCGCTGCGGCCGATTTCGCGTCGCGCCTGACTATCCAGCATCGGCTGCACTATCTGTGCATAGAGCGCCACGACTTCGCGATCGTTATGCGTTTCGTGCAGCGAGGCATGCCAGCGTTGCAGCGCCGGGTTAGTGCGATCCAGCCCGGCCTGGCGCGCCAGCCTTTCACAAAACTCGCGCCCTTTGCCCATGCTCTGGCTGTTTAACAGCTCGCGACCGATATCTCGCTCTTCGGCCCGCTCGCGCAGCCGGTAAAGCCGTCGCCACTCGCCTACCAGGGAACCGGCGCCGGCCACGACGATCAGTCCGCCCGCCGCGTAGCCTCCCAGGGCGATCCAGTCCTGCGCCTGCCAGGCCTGATAAGTCCACTGCACGCCCTGCGCCGCCACGCTCAGGCCAAACAGCGCCAGACCGGTTTTTACCAGCGTGCGCCACAGGCTACGTTTAGGCCGCAGCGCCGCCTCGACCGCCTTTTCGCCCGCGTCTTCCTCTTCCACATGCGCTTCCGGCTCCGCAGCGATAAAGCTCGCCTCCTGCGGGGTAAAATGTCTGGCGGATTTTATAGCGGCATCTTTTTCCGCGGTCAGCGGCTGCGCAAAGTCGATACGCGGTTTAAGCGGTGCGTTCATCGCAGTTTATCTCCCAGTAAAAATTCCAGCGCCGCGTCCAGACGGATATGCGGCAAAGGCCTGTCTGCATCCAGCTGCTGCGGCCTGAACTGTTCAAAATGAAACCCCTGCTGCTGCCAGAATACGTTGCCCGGCAGGCGCGGCGGCACCTCGCCCGGATAGACGGTTAGCGGTTCGTTGTCGGTCAGCCGGTGACCGCGCAGCGCCGGTATCTTTTCGCCCTGATGATCGACCAGCCCGCTTTGCGTAGCCTGCACCGACGCCAGGCCCAGGCACTCCATATCGATACCCTCAAAAGCAGCATTCTGCCACGCATCCTGTACCAGCTGCTGCAACAGCGACACCAGGTTGGCGTGCTGATCGCTGGTAACGTGATCGGATTTGGTGGCGGCAAACAGGAGCTTATCGATTACCGGCGAGAAAAGGCGGCGGAACAGCGTGCGCTGGCCGTAGGAAAAGCTTTGCATCAGCTGCGTCAGCGCCAGCCGCATATCGTTAAACGCCTGTGGCCCGCTGTTAAGCGGCTGCAAACAGTCCACCAGCACGATTTGGCGGTCAAAGCGCAGGAAGTGGTTTTTGTAGAAGTCTTTAACCACGTGCTGGCAATAGTAGTTATAGCGCGCGCGCAGCATCCCGATATTACTGTTGGCATCCGCCTGCGCCAGCCTGGAGGCGTCCGCCTCTTCCGCCTGCGGCCAGGGGAAAAACTGTAAGGCTGGCGCGCCGGCCATATCGCCCGGCAGCACAAAGCGGCCAGGCTGGATAAAGTGCAGCCCTTCCCGTTTACACTTATGCAGGTAGTCTGTCCACGCCGCCGCGATTGCCGCCAGCCGGTTTTCATCCGCAGGCGCAAACGGATCCAGATCGGCGCAAAGCTTGCGCCATGGCGCTGACCAGCTGGCGCGATCGCCATTCAACAGACCCGTCATCTGTCGCGACCAGCCAGGATAGTCCTGCGCCAGCATGGGCAGATCCAGCAGCCATTCGCCGGGGTAGTCGACAATTTCAAGATAAAGCGTGGAGGCATCTTTAAAATGGCGCAGCAAAGATTCCTGCGAGCGATAGCGCAGCGCCAGACGCATTTCGCTGACCCCGCGCGTCGGCGTCGGCCAGGCGGGTGGCTCGCCATACAGCTGCGCCAGGCCTTCATCATAGGTAAAGCGCTGAATACCCATATCGCGCTGTGGCACGCGCTTAACGCCCAGCAGGCGACCTTCACGCGCAGCGGAAAACATCGGCAGACGCGCGTCGGCGTTAACGTTAAGCAGTTGATTGACCAGCGAGGTGATAAAAGCCGTTTTGCCGCTGCGGCTCAGGCCGGTGACGGCGAGGCGCAAATGACGATCTGCGCCCCGGTTCATTAATGAAAGCAGTTCTGTCTGAAGTCGTTTCATTGGTCCATATCCTTAAGGCCGACGGCTCAGAATAGCATAGCCGCGACGTTCAGGGTTTGTTCCAGCGCGCCGTTGCGCCCCGCAGCGCGCGGCGGATAAGCGGCTCCAGCGCCCAGGCTAACAATATTTTCAGCGGCCGACGCGCGACGGATTTCACCGCCCAGCCGGTCAGGCCAGCCGGGCCGTAGCTTAACGCGCCCAGCAGCACGAACTTACCGGCCTTTTTCAGCGTGGGCGCGGCGTTGCGGTGTAAAGCAGATTGCCAGTTACGCATGGTGTTCTCCGGGCGCCTACAGCTGACGGAATCGGCTGCGCACGCTAAAGGTTTCAGAAGTGACGTAGCGTTCTATATCGCGTACGCCTGGCTCACCGCCGCGCAGCTCCGCCTCCAGCTGGTCTAAAAGCATGTGTGCCGTCGGGGCGTTTTCCTCCGCGCTTTGCGGCTTCTCGTCCAGCACAAAGGCCAGCAGAAAATAGGCGATCAGCGTGAGCATAAACAGACCAAAGATCATCGACAGCACGACGATAACCCGCACCAGCCGTACCGGGATATCCAGATAGTCGGCAATCCCGGCGCAGACGCCTTTTACCTTGCCGCGCGCGGGAATGCGGTAAAGTTTCCTGCTGCTCATGGCTGCCTCCAGTTAGGGTGCTCGGCGTCGAGGATCTCCTCCAGCGCCTTGATACGTTCGCGCATCCTGCGGGCATCCTGAGTCAGCTGCTGCAGCCTTTGTAGCTCGCCTTGCGACAGTGTGGCATCACTGTTTTGACGCTTGCTGTAGTGCAGCCATAGCCAGATGGGGGCCACAAACAGCATAAATATCGTCAGCGGGATCGCCAGAAATAACGCGCTCATTCATTCTCCTTGAATTGATATGCCGGGCATTCCGGGGAATGCCACCGGCAAAGATTATTCGCTACGGTTCATTTTTGCCTTCAGCGCCGCCAGCTGCTCAGAGATGGCATCGTCGGCCTGAAGATCGGCGAATTCCTGATCCAGCGTTTTCTTTTTGCCAAAGCTGTGGCTTTCCGCCTCGGCTTCCATATGGTCGATGCGGCGCTCAAAGGATTCAAAACGAGCCATCGCCTCGTCAATTTTACCGCTGTCCAGCTGGCGACGCACGTCGCGGGAAGAAGAAGCGGCCTGATGACGCAGCGTCAACGCCTGCTGACGAGCGCGCGTTTCGCTCAGCTTTTTCTCCAGCTCACCGATTTCGCCCTTCATACGGGTCAGCGTTTCTTCGACCTGTTCGGCTTCGCGCGTGAGCGAGGCGGTCAGATCGTTCAGTCTTTGTTTCTCAATCAGCGCGGCGCGGGCCAGGTCGTCTTTATCTTTACGCAGCGCCAGCTCCGCTTTCTCCTGCCACTCGGCCTGCTGGATCTCCGCCTGTTCAATGCGGCGCTGCAGCTGCTTTTTCTCTGCCAGCGCGCGGGCTGAAGTGGAACGCACTTCCACCAGCGTATCTTCCATTTCCTGAATCATCAGGCGCACCAGCTTTTGCGGATCCTCTGCTTTTTCCAGCAGCGAATTGATGTTGGCGTTTACGATGTCGGCAAAGCGAGAAAAAATACCCATAATCTTCATCCTCTTAAATTGTTTTGGCGTTACGGGTATTACTATTCAAATCGCGTGCCAACTTTTATCTTATTGATTTTCCTTAATTACGCCGGTTTACAGCCGCGCCTTGTTTCTCTAAAGTGGCGTAATTAACCAATACCTGGTGAAAAAAATGGAAAAAGAAACCCTGCTTGGCGAGTCGAATAACTTTCTGGAGGTGCTGGAGCAGGTTTCACGTCTGGCACCGCTGAATAAGCCGGTGCTGGTTATCGGCGAGCGCGGTACCGGCAAAGAGCTGATCGCCAGCCGGCTGCACTATCTTTCCGAGCGCTGGCAGGGCCCTTTTATTTCATTAAACTGTGCGGCGCTGAACGAGAATCTGCTGGATTCCGAGCTTTTCGGCCACGAAGCCGGCGCGTTTACCGGCGCGCAGAAGCGTCATCTGGGTCGGTTCGAGCGCGCCGACGGCGGTACGCTGTTTCTGGACGAGCTGGCGACGGCGCCGATGCTGGTACAGGAGAAACTGCTGCGGGTGATTGAATATGGGCAGCTGGAACGCGTCGGCGGCAGTCAGCCTTTGCAGGTCAGCGTGCGGCTGGTCTGCGCCACCAACGCCGATTTGCCGCAGCTGGCCGAAGAGGGAAAATTCCGTGCCGATCTGTTGGACAGGCTTGCTTTTGACGTGGTGCAGCTGCCGCCGCTGCGCGAGCGTCGTAGCGATATCCTGGTGATGGCGGAGCATTTTGCTATTCAGATGTGTCGGGAGCTGGGCCTGGCTTTCTTCCCCGGCTTCTCGCCGGGGGCGCGGCAGGCTCTGCTGGACTATGGCTGGCCGGGTAACGTGCGGGAACTAAAAAACGTGGTGGAAAGGTCAGTCTATCGTCACAGCGAAACGGATCAGGAGCTGGATACCATTATTATCAATCCTTTTCAGCGCCTGTACGCCGCCCCCACAGCGCCAGCGGCAGAGCGGCTGCCCGCGCTGCCGCTGGATCTCCGCCGCTGGCAGCATCAGCAGGAAAGGGATCTGCTGCAAAAGAGTTTAAAGCAGGCGCTCTACAACCAGCGCCGCGCGGCGGATTTGCTGGGTGTCACCTATCACCAGCTACGCGCAATGATGAAAAAGCACAACGTGGAAATCGGCGCTGAAGACGGCGAGCTATAGGCAATTTTAGCCGCGCTGCTGGAGCAAATTGTGCCAGATAGCGTAACTCTCCTGCTCAAAGCAGACGATATTGACCTGTTCTACCGCCTCGTGCAGCCTGGCGGAGATCGCTTCAAAGGCAATTTCTGCCGCCAGCGTTTTGGGGAAACGATAGATGCCGGTGCTGATATTAGGAAATGAAACGGATTTGATCTTATGCTCGTCAATCAGGTCGAAGCAGCGGTGATAAGCGCTACGTAACAGGTCAGGCTCGCCGTTTTGCCCGCCGTTCCACACCGGCCCTACGGTATGGATAACGTAACGGGCAGGCAGGTTGCCCGCTCCCGTTATTACGGCATCGCCTTCTTTACAGCCGCCCTGTCGCGCGCGGATCGCCCTGCACTCTTCCAGAATCGATTTTCCCCCGGCGCGATGTATTGCGCCATCCACGCCGCCGCCGCCCAGCAGCGACGAGTTAGCCGCGTTGACCATCGCCTCGACGGGAATTTGCGTGATATCACCCTGTAATAATTTGATTTTATCAGACATAAGCGCCTCCTTTTAGCTACCAGTATAGTCGGCCGTGGCCTCTCTTTCACCGCGGCACGATCGTAGACCGCCGCAAAATGCGCAAAAAAAAAGCCCGCGCAGGGCGGGCTAAAAATACTGGAAGCAATGTGAGCAATGTCGTGCCCTTCTCCGGTAGAGCCACCGTTGAAGCGCAGAAGAATAATAATCATTCTCATACATAGCTGTAAAGTATTTATTGAGAATAATTCTCATTACCACACTAAGATCGGGCGTATTTCGCCAACCTGACCTTGCTCGCTGCCAGAAAACGCCTGACGTTTTTGACCAACGCTTCGCGACCTTTTATCAATAACAAAGGGGCATCAACCCCAAAGCACACAACGGCCCGCGTATGAAAAAACGTCAGTTGTCCCCGCAAACTTTGGGGGAGCACCAAGAGTGCGGTACACTGTGAGGATTGCCTGATATTTCAGATGACCTATGCGCAAACTACTCTGCACTTTTCTTGTCGGCCTTAGCCTGTTCAGCGCTATGGTTGCCGCCGCTCCGCCGGAAGACATCCGCCAGAGCGGCTTTGTCTATTGCGTGAACGGCGCGGCGACCACCTTTAATCCGCAGCTGGTCAGCGGCGGGCTGGTGGTTGATACGCTGGCTGCGCAGCTTTACGATCGCCTGCTGGATGTCGACCCCTACACCTATCGTCTGATCCCGGAACTGGCGGCAAGCTGGGAGACGCTGGATAACGGCGCGACCTACCGCTTTCATCTGCGGCACAACGTGCCTTTTCAGAAAACGGCATGGTTCACCCCTGGCCGACCTATGAACGCGGACGACGTGGTGTTCAGCTTTCAGCGTATTTTCGACCGCAAATCCGCCTGGCATGGCGTTAACGGCGGCAGTTATCCCTATTTCGACAGCCTGCAGTTCGCCGACAGCGTCGCCAGCGTGAAAAAGCTGAGCAGCGACACGGTCGAGATCCGGCTGAACGCGCCGGACGCTTCCTTTTTGTGGCACCTGGCTACCCACTATGCGCCGGTGCTTTCGGCGGAATATGCCGCGCAGTTGAGTAAAGTCGATCGGCAGGAGCAGCTGGATCGCCAGCCTGTCGGCACCGGGCCGTTTAAGCTTAGCGAATACCGCACCGGCCAGTATATCCGCCTCGCCCGCCATACTAATTACTGGAAAGGCATGCCGCGCATGCCGATGGTGGTGATTGATATGGGCGCGGGCGGCACCGGACGCCTTTCCAAACTCCTGACCGGCGAATGCGACGTGCTGGCCTATCCTGCCGCCAGCCAGATTTCAGTGCTGCGCGACGATCCGCGCCTGCGGCTGACGCTGCGGCCCGGTATGAATATCGCCTATCTGGCGTTTAACACGCGCAAAGCGCCGCTGGATCGCGCCGAGGTGCGTCAGGCGCTGGCGCTGGCAATTAACAATGAGCGGCTGATGGAGTCCGTTTACTACGGCACGGCGGAAACAGCGGCTTCTATTTTGCCACGTGCTTCCTGGGCTTATGATAACAACGCGCGCGTCACCGAATACAATCCGCAAAAATCACGTGAGATGCTTAAGGCGCTGGGCGTGGAAGATCTCCAGCTGACGCTGTGGGTACCGGCCACCTCGCAGGCCTGGAACCCCAGCCCGCTGAAAACCGCCGAGCTGATCCAGGCCGATCTGGCGCAGGTTGGCGTTACGGTCAAAATTGTGCCCGTCGAGGGACGCTTTCAGGAAGCGCGCCTGATGGAGATGAATCACGATCTGACGCTAACGGGCTGGGCTACCGACAGTAACGATCCCGACAGCTTTTTCCGCCCGCTGTTAAGCTGCGCCGCTATCGGCTCGCAGACCAATTTTGCGCACTGGTGCGACGCCGCTTTTGACGAGACGCTACAAAAAGCACTGCTCTCGCAACAGCTGGCGTCGCGCATCGAGTACTACGGCAAGGCGCAGGCTATGCTGGCGCAGTCGCTGCCGGTGCTGCCGCTGGCCTACTCGCTGCGGCTTCAGGCCTATCGCCATGATATTCACGGCCTGGTGCTCAGCCCGTTCGGCAACGCCTCTTTTGCCGGCGTTTATCGCGACCCAAGGACGAAGCCATGATTATCTATACGCTGAGAAGGCTGGTGCTGTGGCTGGTGACGCTGTTTCTGCTGACGGTGGTCGGTTTCAGCCTGAGTTACTTTACGCCCCACGCGCCGCTACAGGGCGCTTCGTTTAGTGATGCAATACTGTTCTGGTATCAGGGGCTGATGCAGTTTGACTTCGGCGTATCCAGCATTAACGGCGAGCCGGTTTCCCTGCAGCTGTTAGAAGTCTTCCCCGCTACGCTTGAGCTGTGCATTCTCGCTTTCGTGCTGGCGATGGCCGTTGGCATCCCGTTCGGCATTGCCGCCGGCGTGATGCGCAACCGCTGGCAGGATAAAGCGATCAGCGCGCTGGCGCTGCTGGGCTTTTCAATGCCCGTGTTCTGGCTGGCGCTGCTGCTGACGCTGTTTTTCTCGCTGGATCTGGGCTGGCTGCCGGTTTCTGGCCGCGTCGATCTGCTTTATCCCATGAAAAACATCACCGGTTTTGCGCTGATTGACGCCTGGCTGAGCGATTCGCCCTGGCGGCACGAGATGTTGAAAAGCGTGCTGCTGCACCTGATATTGCCGGTGACAGCGCTGGCCGTAGCGCCTACTACGGAAGTGGTGCGTCTGCTGCGTATCAGCACGCGCGAAGTGATGGAGCAAAACTATATTAAAGCCGCCGCCACTCGCGGTCTTTCACGACTGACCATTATCCGCCGTCATGTGCTGCATAATGCGCTGCCGCCGGTTGTGCCTCGCCTGGGACTACAATTCTCTACCATGCTGACGTTGGCAATGATCACTGAAGTGGTGTTCAGCTGGCCAGGTCTGGGACGCTGGCTGGTGGACGCCATCAGGCAGCAGGACTACGCGGCGATCTCCGCAGGCGTAATGATGGTTGGCGGTCTGGTGATTACCGTCAATGTGCTGGCCGATATTCTGGGCGCGCTGACAACGCCGCTGAAGCATAAGGAATGGTATGCCCTCCGATAACATTTACGCCGAAAAACGGCTGCCCAGCACTTTCCGCACCACGTGGCGGCTGTTTTATCATGACACCACCGCGATGGTCGGTTTCTACCTGTTTATCGCGCTGCTGCTGCTGTGCCTGTTTGGCCGCCTGCTTGCGCCTTACGGGCTGGCGCAGCAGTTTTTAGGTTATCAGCTGCTGCCGCCCTCGTGGTCGCGCTACGGCGATGTTTCATTTTTTCTCGGCACGGACGATTTGGGCCGCGATCTGCTGAGCCGTCTGCTGAGCGGCGCGGCGCCAACGGTAGGCTCGGCTATCGCCATTACCGTACTGGCCTCGCTTTGCGCCATGGTGCTGGGCGTTTTTGCCGGGCTGACCAGAGGATTGCGTTCGGCGGTGATGAACCACATTCTGGATACCTTTCTTTCCATTCCTTCGCTGCTGCTGGCGATCATCGTGGTGGCGTTTTTCGGCCCAGGTTTAAGTCATGCCTGGCTGGCGGTATTCCTGGCGATAATCCCTCGTCTGGTGCGCTCGGTCTATACCGCCGTGCACGACGAACTGGAAAAGGAGTATGTCACCGCCGCCCGTCTGGATGGTGCCTCCAGCATGAATATTCTTCGCTATGCAATTTTCCCCAATATCCTGGCGCTGCTGGTTTCGGAATTTACCCGCGCGCTGTCGATGGCTATCCTGGATATCGCCGCGCTGGGCTTTCTGGATCTGGGCGCGCAGTTGCCTTCTCCCGAATGGGGAGCCATGCTTGGTGATGCGCTGGAGCTGATTTACGTCGCACCCTGGACGGTGATGCTGCCCGGCGCGGCGATAATGCTCAGCGTGCTGATTGTCAATTTGCTGGGCGACGGTATTCGTCGCGCCATCGTTGCGGGAGTTGAATAATGCCGCTGCTCGATATTCGTAATCTGACCATTGAGTTTATGACCGCCGATGGCCCGGTCAAGGCGGTCGATCGCGTCAGTATTACGCTGACCGAAGGGGAAGTTCGCGGCCTGGTGGGCGAATCCGGCTCGGGCAAGAGCCTGATCGCCAAAGCGATCTGCGGCGTGACCAAAGATAACTGGCGGGTTACTGCCGACCGTATGCGCTTTGACGATATCGACCTGCTTAAGCTGTCGCCGCGCGAAAGGCGTAAACTTGTTGGCCATAACGTGTCGATGATTTTTCAGGAGCCGCAGTCCTGCCTCGATCCTTCTGAAAGCGTGGGTAAACAGCTAAAACAGGCTATTCCCCGCTGGACGTGGAAAGGCCGCTGGTACCAGCGTTTCGGCTGGCGGCATCGTCGCGCTATCGAGCTGCTGCACCGCGTGGGCATCAAAGATCATAAAGATATTATGCGCAGTTTTCCCTATGAGCTGACCGAAGGCGAATGCCAGAAAGTGATGATCGCCATTGCGCTGGCCAACCAGCCGCGCCTGCTGATTGCCGATGAACCCACTAACGCAATGGAGCCGACGACGCAGGCGCAGATTTTCCGTCTGCTTTCCCGGCTTAATCAGAACAACAACACCACGATTTTGCTGATCAGCCACGATTTGCAGATGCTGAGCCACTGGGCGAACCGCATCAACGTGATGTACTGCGGCCAGACGGTGGAAACCGCCACCAGCGAAGATTTAATCGTGCAGCCGCACCATCCTTATACGCAGGCGCTGATCAGGGCGATGCCGGACTTTGGGCGCTCGCTGCCGCATAAGAGTCGTCTGAACACCCTGCCCGGCGCGATCCCTTCGCTGGAGCACCTGCCCATTGGCTGCCGTCTGGGGCCGCGCTGCCCTTATGCGCAGAAAAAATGTATCGAAACGCCCCGCCTGGCGGGCGGAAAATCGCACCTGTTCGCCTGTCATTTCCCGCTGAATATGGAGAGTCAGTAATGGTTGAAACGCTGCTGGAGGTGCGCAACCTCAGTAAAACCTACCGTTACCGAACCGGCCTGTTTCGACGTCAGCATGTTGAGGCGGTCAAAGAGGTCAGCTTTACGCTACGTGAAAGACAGACGCTGGCGATCATCGGCGAAAACGGCTCCGGCAAGTCGACGCTGGCGAAAATGCTCAGCGGCATGATTGAGCCGAGCGCGGGCGAAATCCTGATTGACGATCGGCCGCTGCAATATGGCGATTACGGCTACCGCAGCCAGCGTATCCGTATGATCTTTCAGGATCCGTCCACTTCGCTGAATCCACGCCAGCGCATCGGCCAGATCCTGGATTTCCCGCTGCGTCTGAATACCGATCTGACCGCCGAAGCGCGGGAAAAGCGCATTATCGCCACCCTGCGCCAGGTCGGTTTACTGCGCGATCACGCTGCTTATTATCCTCATATGCTGGCGCCAGGACAGAAGCAGCGCGTCGGTCTTGCCCGCGCGTTGATCCTGCAACCTAAGGTCATTGTCGCCGACGAGGCGCTGGCCTCACTGGATATGTCTATGCGCTCGCAGCTGGTGAATCTGATGCTGGAGCTACAGGACAAGCACGGCATCGCCTATATCTATGTGACGCAGCATCTGGGCATGATGAAGCATATCAGCGATCAGGTAATCGTCATGCATCACGGCGAAGTGGTAGAGCGCGGCAGCACCGCAGATGTCCTCGCCTGCCCGCTACACGATCTGACGAAAAGACTGATTACCAGCCACTTTGGCGAAGCGCTGACGGCGGACGCCTGGCGTAAAGATCGTTAGTCCCGCTCTTTTAAACGCCCGTTCTGCCAGGAATGGGCGAATTTCCAGCCGGTTCCGCTGCTTCTTTCACCATTATGCTTTTCCGCTATTTATTAGCACCGATCGGTCTTTGCCGGTTATTCCGCTTGCGCGAGGATAGGCTTGCCCTCCGGTCCGTACTCAGGGCCAGCCAACTTGAAAAGGAATGACTATGGAACAGCGTCGGCTTAAAAGCCATAGCCACTGGTATCACGAAACCCAGGCCACGCTCGCCAGCCGGGCAGAGCCTCTGGTGCCCGAGGCCGCTGATATTGAAGACCGTTTTTTGCTGGGACTGGCCGCGCTTTGTGAAGGCGGGCTGCGGCAGACGCTACAGGAAGCGCAGCCGGCGCTGCTGGCTTCAAGAGATCTCTACTCGCTGCTGTTTCCTTCGTCGCTGACCGCCTCGCTGACGCATACGCTGACGTTATACGATCGTCTCAGCACCGCACTTACCGTGGCGCAGGTTACCGGCGTTCAGCGCCTGTGTAACCATTACGCCGCACGCCTCAACCCGCTAAGCGGGCCGGACTCTTCACGTGAGAGCAACCGTCGCCTGACGCAAATTACCGAATATGCCCGCCAGCTGGCGATGCAGCCGACGCTGATTGACGAGGCGGCATTGCAGCGGCTGGATGAGGCAGGCCTGACCGCGCCGGATATCATCACCTTTAGCCAGATTATCGGTTTTGTCTGTTATCAGGCGCGAGTGGCGGCTGGCGTGCATGCCCTGCTCGCCCTGCCGGTTCGCTGGATCCCTGGCGTAACCGTTCCGCCAGATGCGGACGAATGCGGCTTTACCGACCAGCATAGCTGGCAGCCCCGGCTGACGCCCGTTGAGCTGCGTTACGCCACGCACAGCCAGCTGGAAGCGCTGACCTTCTGCCAGCCGCAGCAGGCATTAAGCCGCAGCACCTGGCTGCTGGCGCACGACGGGGATGCCCTGTACGGCTGGGGTCAGCTGATTAAGGTACTGGAAGAGCAAACGATGACGCCGGAAGGCCAGCTTGCCGCCGCCGTAGCCGCACGGATCAACGGCAGTGCAGCCTGCTTTAACCGGTACGCGCCGGAAGCGCTGCGTAGCGCGTTAAAAACAGGCGTTGATGACGCGATCGGAAGCGCCAGCGCCGTCGATCGGGCAGTGATACAGACCGCCGCGCAGCTGACCCGCTCGCCGGAGCGCTTCAGCGCCGCGCATTTACAGCCGCTGAAAGAGGCGGGTTTTTCGCTGCAGAGAATGATGAACGTGATTTTCAGTACGGCGCTGGCAGGCTGGAATAACCGGCTGATGCAGTCGCTGGGGAGTTAGCGTTCGTCGCGGCTAACGTTCGCTAAGCCAGCGGCGTACCTCGTCAAAAAAGTGCTGGGAAAGCGGCGTCGCTCTGCCCGGCTCGGCAATGACCACTGCGGCCTGGCGGCTCATCGGCGCAATGGCCAGCGGGCGCGACTGCAATTCCGGCGTCATGGCCGGCAGCAGATGGCCGCGAGGCGAAATCAGGCAGCCCAGCCCTACCTGAACGCCCTGCGCCAGTTGAAACACGGAGGTGGTTTCCAGTATCACCCGCAGATGGATATCGGCTTCCCGAAAGTGGGTATCCAGATAGCGTCGGAAATAGCGCGTCTGCTCCGCCAGACACAGCGGGATCTCTTTAAGTTCGTTCAGGCTCAGCGGCGCTTCGCCCACCAGCTGCGGAAAATGTTCGGGATGGAAAACCACTTCCACGCCGTTGTCCGCCAGCGGTTCGGCCTGGAAATGCAGCTCGCGCAGCGTGACCAGCTCAAAGAAGCCAATGCCGACGTCCACCGTATAGCTGTTCAATGCGTCAAGCAGCTGATCGGCGCTGAGCACCGAGACGCGATAGTTAAGCTGCGGATAACGTTCCTGGATGCCTTTCAGCACCAGCGGCAGCGAGATGCTGCACTGCGGCACCACGCCAATACGTAGCGTGCCCGCAACGCCATGTTTTAACGATTCGACTTCCAGCTTGAGGCCCTGATAGACGGAGACGATTTCCCGCGCCCACGTCAGCACCCTTTCGCCTTCTGGCGTAAAGCCGTCGAAGTTATTGCTGCGGTTGATCAGCGATAGCCCCAGCTCGCGCTCCAGGTTTTTCAGACGCATCGACAGCGTCGGCTGGCTGACGAAGCTCGCCTCCGCCGCACGGCCAAAATGGCGCTCGCGCTCAAGGTTACACAGGTAAATAAGTTGTTTTATATCCATTTTTCTTATTTTTCAGAAGGTTATGTCAGACAGGCTTTATTGACTGGTAAGCAGGCATCCGGGCGCAAAATCAGCCCGGTCGACAGGCATTGCTGACTAAAGAAGATCTTCAGCCAGCGCGCCTGAGATGTCAATTTAAAGAGCCCTAAAGGCTAATGTCGTGCTGCTGAACGTCAATAATGGCTGTTGTCCGCGCTCATTCAGCAAAAGCATTTGTATGCAAGTTTCCCTGATAAAATTCCGTCGGAACAAATTTCAGGCTCAGGTACGTGCCTCCAGCCATTTTATAACATTGGGATTAATTTAGTGTGCCGGGTCAACCGGCTCTGATTATTTGCCTGCATACCTTACAGGCTTTTTTTACCTTCAGGCCAGATAGCTCGTTAATAATGGATTTTTATTATTGCAGCCCGACAATTGCGGCATTTTTTTTGGTGCGTAATAAAGTTGCCCGGCATCTCTTTACTGAAATGGTTAACGGTAGCTTTAGTTTTACGACAGAAGCCGTACATAAATACCGGGCCGCTCACAAAGAGATAAAGCCCTGAAGAGATATGCCGATGAACAACAGGGTTTAATTTCAGGAGAAAGAGATGGAAAACAAGTTCACCACCGCTAAAGATTTTAACGATGACGGCTTTTGGTAAAAATTGTTAAGTACGTTAAAAAAGCGGGGCATGAAGTCATTGAAAAAGCGCTTTGGTTCTATTTTTCTGCGCAGAGACCAGACACGCCAATTTGGGCAAAATGACGATTTACGCTGCGCTTGCTTATTTCGTTTTGCCGATTGATGCCGTCCCTGATGCT
The DNA here is from genome assembly GCF_030484085.1 of Erwinia wuhanensis. Taxonomy (NCBI): domain Bacteria; kingdom Pseudomonadati; phylum Pseudomonadota; class Gammaproteobacteria; order Enterobacterales; family Erwiniaceae; genus Erwinia; species Erwinia wuhanensis. The sequence goes on along the minus strand of NZ_JAUJUH010000001.1, from coordinate 290,240 downwards.
TTGCCCGTTGTTGGCTTTACGGATGACCCTGGTGTCCCGGCTGGGGCGCTGGCTGCTGTGTCGATGTATATCAACGAAGATGTAAAAAACCAGGCTACAGAAAAAATGGCAGACTGGTTCGACTAAACGTTATTGCTGATGACCGGTGACGATATCAGCCCAACGAGCGCGCCCGAAAGGGCTATCGGCGCTGCATTGGCTGTGGATCAAGAGCGTGGAAAATGACTTTAATGCCAAAGCCCCCATTACTGGGGGCGAACCACATTAAAAACTTTCCCAATCCCCGGCTGATACAGCGGCCGCCTTCGCGGGCGTACGGCTCACGGATGGCTTAACAAAGGTCTCGGTTTTTTTGTACATCCGCGTATCTGAAGTTAACTTAAAGGCAGACACCAGTTGGCTGAGCGTCTCCGCCTGATCCTGTAGCGATCTGGACGCGGACGAGGCTTCCTCGACCAGCGCAGCATTTTGTTGCGTCACTTCGTCCATCTGCCCGATAGCCAAATGAACCTGCTCAATACCGCGGCTTTGTTCCGCTGCCGAAGTAGCAATCTCATTGACAATAGTCGCGACCTGGTTGATTGAGCTGGTCACTTTTGCTGAGTTTTCACCCACGCTGGCCGCCTGCAGCGCCCCGCTTTCGACGTGCATAACAGAGGCGTTGATCAGATCTTTAATCTCTTTTGCCGCAGAGGAAGAACGCTGCGCAAGATTACGCACTTCGCTTGCCACCACTGCAAAGCCTCTGCCATGCTCGCCGGCTCTTGCCGCCTCAACGGCAGCGTTCAGCGCCAGAATATTGGTCTGGAATGAAATTCCCTCGATCAGCCCCGTTATTTCGGAAATTTTTCCGGAGCTGGTGCGGATATCTTCCATCGTATTCAACATATTCCTCACGGACTGACCGTTTTCTGTCGACAGCTTATTAGCGCTATCGGCCAGCGTGCTCGCCTCGCTGGCACTGAAGGAGTTATTTTTTACCGTTTCACTCAGTGCAGCCATACTCGAAGAGGTCTCTTCAAGCGAAGCCGCCTGCTGCTCGGTACGAGAAGACAAATCTTCATTACCTGCGGCAATTTGTGAAGATCCTGAGCTTACGGATAACGATGCGCTATTAACAGCCGTTAACGTCTCTGAAAACTTAGTCAGTAATTTATTAAACGCTGAAGCGGTTTTTCCTATTTCATCAGCGTGGCTGTCGTCAGCCTGACGAGTAAGGTCTAACGTGTTGCTGACTTCCAGCATTGTCTCTTCTATATTCAGAAGACTTCTTCTGATATTCAGAATGGTTTTTATGGCAAAAAAGCTGAGCAGCACAATCACCAAAATAACCGCAGTTGACATCATCCAGATTGTTTTTGAATAGATTTCTTTATTGATTTTTTTTAGCTCATTGCCAATCTGGATATTAAGTTCAATCTGCTTATTCAAATCTGATGCTAATTTTCTACCTGCAGCACCTATACCTGATTCACCCTGAAGCAAGGCCAGCGTTACGCTCTCATTTTGCGCGCGGGAAGCGTTAAGGAACGCCGGTAAGTCAGCCCGTACTGCGTCGATGTCACGGTAGATCTGCTCTGTCATACTACGATCTTCAGCACTGGAGATATCATTAGCCATGTAGTAATCAGTCAGCTTTTTCAATTCATCCAGCGTGTCGTCGATATGGCGTTCAGCGGCAGGCAGCTTTGTATCATCGGTAAGCGCCTGGTGCTTGTATAAGGCCAGGCCCAAACCGCTGGAAGCACTAATGGATTTGTTAAGATCCTTAATGCTGGGGATAGCATTATTCTGCACATATTCGAAGCGGGATTGAAAACCCGATATAATTGAGAACGATACCGCTGCCAGCGTGCATAAAGCCAGCGCCAACAGGGTAAACGTCAGGAACAAACGCTGCGTAATATTCATACCTACCTCAAACCTGATAATTTAATAAGCCCTAAGAAGACCTTTTGTCCCCAGGGTAGGGTTATCGGTATGCCATTGAAAAAAATTAGCCCTTGTATCAAGTTTAAATTTTTTTTCGTGCAGGGCAATACAACCTATTATTAATATTGATTTTATTACTTAAGTTACATTTGTTCACGTAATACTGACGTGCAAAGGATCCGTATTGTGCTATCGGCTTTTTATCGTTTTGGTCACCCGGCCCTTTTAATCTTCAGCCTGTAAGCCAAAACTCACTGTATGTGTTAATTAATTTAGCAAGTTATGTTTCATGTTTTAAGGATAAATCATCTGGACGCCCCTGTTTCTGGCGCCGTAACAGCCATTCCTGGCGCGGTCAGTATTAAACACGCCGATAAAAACCGCCCGGAGGCGGCTTAGCTTTTCAGCACTATTTAACCGTGAATAACAAAAAGGGATTTGCAATGTGGGCAGAGCAATGCCTGCTCTCGGGAAATTTTTGCAACTGAATGCTTAGAGCTTTTTCCGCATATAGGGCATTTGGCGTCAGCGTTTATTCTGGCGATACGGTCCATCATCTGAGCGAAAAAGGACATGGTATTTGGCCTTGTGAGAAGTGAGCCTGATTATACCATCCCTGCGCAAATTTTACTCAACTAACCTGCATTTTCGATCTGGATTAGGCTGCCGCACTTTAACGCCTGGCTTTCTCTGTGGGGAAACCTTGATCATTTGACTGTCTCAATGGTTGAACCGTGCGAATTCATCACGTAGACCTTGTCTCCCGGATAGATGTATTGATACAGCGTTCCATCCGCTTCTTTAAGGCCAGGCATTTTCACGCTATCCACCTCGCTGATAAGCACAGCTACAGCGTCCCCGACCAGTACGCCATCCCTTTCACTGATCATAATGGCCTCTTGCTGTAAGACTTTGCTTTTCTCTTCATTTTCATAGATAGCAGGCATTACCTCAGCAAAATCGGGATTGGGATGCTCTTTGGTCAGCGTCAGAACATAGCCGAAGGTTTCCGAACCGCGTCTTGCAATAGTGATATTGTTCACCTCACAGATATGCGTCACACCCCCGATGATACTTTTAACGGTCAGCATAGTGTTCTCCTTCTTCCGGACGTAAAAAAGCCCCGCGTTGGCGAGGCTCAGGTTGTTTGCGCACCTTATTCCAATAACGGACAGACAACGCTCAAAACGTTATCTCTTACGCTGATCCCCCTATAATACCCTTTATATAAAAAGGTTAATAAAGCGCAGGCGTAAAAAAAGGCCACCCAGGGTGACCTTCAGAACAAGTACTGGACCGCCGTCAGGGATTCGAACCCCAAACCTTCAGCTCCGTGGCTGATGCTCTCTCCAGGTGAGCTAACGGCGGTTTAATCCTGATGCCGGTTACGTTCCGGTAACCTGATGCCAGTTGCGTTCCGGTAACCTGATTCCGGTTACGTTCCGGTAAAATCGTTAGCGCAGCTTGTTCACCCGTCTCCCTGAGGAGAAGCAGGGTTGATACGTCCCTCGCGCAGGAGCATGTTCTGGTAGTGTAGTACACCGCAGACAGAAAAAAGGCCCTGCCTGAGCAGAGCCTGAAATTTGGTGCGCCTGTTTATCATCACTGATTAAGGGTCAGTCCGTCGGTCGGGCGGCGCATTGGCGACTACCTGATTAAGCATAGTTATGGTTCAGCAAATAGCAAATTAAGAGCCGATGGCCAGGCGCTGTGGTTCAGGCGAGATGACCAACCGCCGTGCCGGTAACAGCTGTTTAAAGTGGCCTGATGGCGGCACTTATGCTGCTAAACCTCTCTCCATACTTTGGCTCGCACGGCGGTATTGGCAGCATTTCAGGGTAAACATCCCTTAATAAGATTCGTCTCAGAACAAAATTTAACCACCGGGATGTGATTCGGATCACTTTATGGTCTGCGTATTACTTTAGGGTGGTGAGGCAAAACAGAGTTAACTTCGTTTTTTTGCCCGCGGCTCCCTGCGGGCTTTTTTTATATAAATAATGCTGAATAACGCCTTACCTGTCCGTGTCAGCACAGAGATGAGCATGATATAGCTGCTATTTTTACCAAAAGCGCGCACGGTTCAGGTTTAATAGGTGCTGATAAAAGCGCTAATATTTTCTATAGAGAGGTTACACTGAAAGCGAGCCAGAAAGCAGATAGTTAATTTAAAGCGAGGACAGATATTATAATAACCGTATTCAGTGGCACGAGGCCTTAACTATCCGTGTGCGATAAGATGGTTTCAGAATACAAGGTTTTTAGTGCCACTGTAAAATATAGAAAAGCTCATTAATTTCACCGCCTTTGTCTTTATTCCTTCACGGCGGCTAAGCCTTTAAAATTGATACCGGCACTGATATCCAGCTGCCTATTGAAGCGTGAACCACGGCGCGGTACACCGCCTCCGGTAAGGTTTTGCCCACGGAGGGCGCTCTTTCGTCCAGATAAGCGATAAACATCTGTTTATGGCCGCCGCTGCTCAGGAATATATTCAGATTGCTTATCAGATATCCAGCCTTGTCCCACGTCGTAGCCGCGCCTTTCGGCCAGGCGCCGCCTATAGCTTTAAGCACGGCCCATTCCAGGGCTTTGCCTTCCAGTTCGTCGGTTTGAACGGTTTCAGTCTGCATTATATTCCCCGTAAGCCTGCCTTGCCTGGCAGAAAAGCGTTAGCTGCTAAATTGTTGCCAGTTATTCCATACTTCGGTAACGAATGCACCCTGATAATGCTTTTGTCGCTTATATTCAGAATAGGACCATGTGTGTTTCGCCATCTTTTAATATTAACAACCCTCAGGCGAAACAGATTATTCTTATTTATAGACGCTTCCAGACTTATATTTATAACTCGGTGCCCAATATTAGTTTACATGCCAACACGATAAGGTTTATGTGACAACGTAACGATAGCGCCTGTTTCAGTTACTTCTCGCAGGCAGGATCGCCATGCCGCGATCGAAGACGACCGGTTTCCGTGTCTTTCAGATGAGATGCACCTGCGCGCCAGGCGCACGGGCAAAAACTTCAAAAGGGCCGGTAAGATCGAGCTGGGTTAAATCGGGGTAAAGCAAAAGGCCAATGGCAAGGGTTTGGGCAGACATGCTTTTCTCCTGAAAAAATGAAGTCCGTTTTTCGCATATTCACAGACAGGCGGCAAGCGTAAAAAAGCCGTCTTATACGGCGCACGCCCTTTCTCGCGATCTGAATTTTCTCCACCTGTTCCAAAAGAAGGATATAAACGAAGCGGCAAATCTGGAACCATGCAGATATAAAATTATCGGCAAAAGCGAAAATGAAGCTCCCACTTCTGAATAAGTTGTAGAAATTAATAATAATGCATAAAAAAACCCGCCACCCCTGAAACAGAGGGATGCGGGTTTTAGCCGGTTACGGGACAACCTTAAATTACTTTCTTCGGCCAACTTAATCAATCGGCTAATAGTTGAGCCAATTTAAACGGCCCGATACTACCTGTGGTCATCCCATACTACTTAGCTGCGGTGGCTGTTCTGCCCACCTTTTTTACCGGCTTCGGAGGCCTTATCACGGTCGTTTTTGAAAGAACCGCTGCTGCTCTGGCCGCCTTTCTTACCTGCTTCTGATGCTTTTTCACGATCCTCGGCGAAGTTGCCGGAATTTCCACGATGCTGAGTCATAATAGCTTCCTCTTCGTGTATTCAATTTCTCACCGGATAATATAGCTCGGCTACTGCTTTTTTTACCGAACGCCGGTGAACGTCGTGCATGAATAACTATAGCAACCTCTCATCAGCCTGCAAGAAAAAACCTTTATTTAATGGCGGATCGCCTGTTTCATTTTATATTCAACAGGCTTTCTCATACGCACCCTGAAAAAGCCAGCCAAATCAGTAAAGTATATAGACGCGAAAAATATGACATAATTTTTCAGGATTATTAATAATGTTTTAAAATAACAGTTAATAAACCACAGCAGGCTTAAGCCTTTATCTCTGTAATGAAATATACCCATTGCAATAGCAAGACGGCAGAAGGGCCGTCTGTCCCTGTCTGATTACGGCTCATCGCTGAACAGAGCGGTAAACAAGGCTCGCAGCCAGCGGTGCCCGGCGTCACGATGCGTGCGGTCGTGCCACGCCAGGATTTTGGTAAAGCCGGGAATGACCAGCGGCGGCGCCTGTATCGCCATTTTCTCGACGCCCACGGTCAGTCGATAAGGCGTTACCGCAATCAGATCGCTGAGCTGCAAAATTTCCGGCAGCATCAGAAAGCTGTTGATCGCCATGACCACCCTTCTTTCGCGTCCCAACGCCGCTAAAGCGCGATCGGTCACGCCGGAAAATCTGTCCCCGGTAAAAGAAACCAGAACCTGGTCAAGCTGGCAGAAACGGTCTAACGTCAGCGGCCGGGGGCCGGCATCAGGATGATCTTTGCGCATCATGCAGACATAGCGTTCATCAAAAAGGTGACGGGTGTGCAGCTCCTGCGGCGTGGTTTCAGGCGTGACCAGGGCGAAATCGATTTCGCCCCGCGCCAGCTGATCTGCGAGCTGGCCGGCCTCAACCGGCACCACAGCCACGCGAATGCCCGGTGCCTGTCGACGCAGCGCGGTCACAAACGGCACGATAACCGCTTTTAAAGCATAATCCGTGGCGGCGACGGTGATCTTCATCTCTGCGCTGGCCGGGTTAAACACTTTTCTTTGTAATAACGCTTCCGTTTCGCTGAGGATCCTTTTCACCGGCGCAGCCAGCTCCAGCGCGCGTGGCGTGGGCACTATCCCTCTTTGCGTTCGGCTGAACAGCGGATCGTCAAAACAGTCGCGCAGCCGCGTCAGCATTCCGCTGACGGCTGGCTGAGTAAGCGACAGCCTGGCTGCCGCACGCGTAACGCTGCGTTCATCCAACAATGCATCCAGGGTTTTCAACAGATTCAAATCCATTGTGCGGATATCCGTTTTCATCTCGCTTCGCTTCCCCTTTAGATATCATTCTTCATGATATCAGTAATAACAAACCCTGATTAGCCTTATATCAGCACTCTCCGCATACTCGCTTTACCAACAGCGACTGGCGCTGTGCTCTGTTTTTATGGGTGACTAATGAACGCTATTATCTGGCCTGAAGGCTATATTCCGGGTTTTTGTGATAACTTCGCCTCGAACGAGGTTATTGTGGCAGGTCTGTCCACGGCGGAAGTCTGGCCGCTGTTGAATACCCCAGCGCTGTGGCCAACCTATTATGAAAATGTTGCTGATATTCGTTTCTGTCACGGTAAAGGTCCGCAGCTGGCGCAGGAGGTGCGTTTCTACTTCACGACTTTTGGTTTTCCTGTCGAGGCGCAGGTAACTGAATGCGTAGCGCCATCCACCGGCGAACCGGCGCGCGTGGCGTGGCATGGCTGGTCCGGCGAAGGCGAAACGCGGCTGGATGTGCATCATGCCTGGCTGCTGGAAGATTTGGCCGGCGGACGCGTACGTATCCTGACCCAGGAAACCCAGAACGGCCATCCGGCTAAAGCACTGGCGAAAACCACGCCAAACCCGATGATTAACGGCCATCAGGCATGGCTGGATGGCCTGGTCGCCGCCGCCCTCGCCCGGAAAGCCTGACACGGCGAACGTTCTGTAAATGCGGCCTGCCAGGGACGGCAGCAGTCAGGCCACGCCCAGGGCAGCTTTCACCTCGCTGGCGATTTTTTCAACCTGCGGCCCGTAAATGACCTGGATATCGTGGTCGCTGACGCGGTTGATGCCGTTGGCGCCCGTGGTCATCAGCGTTTGATCGACGACCTCTTTCATCTCTTTTACCCGCACCCGCAGTCGGGTAAAGCAGCAATCGACGTCCTCTATATTGCCTTCGCCGCCCAGTCCGCTAATGATCACCCGAATACGCTGATCGGCCGCGACCGTTTTGCTTTCCGGCTCCGTCTCTTCCGCTTCCCTGCCCGGCGTTTCTACCCGCATACGCAGGATAACAAAGCGAAAACCGTAGTAGTAAACCGGCACGTAGATGGCGCCAAGCACCAGCGTCCACCACCATTGAGTTTTGCTGCCGCCAAGAATACCAAACACCACGAGATCGATAGCGCCGCCCTGAATATTGCCGATCATCAGGTGCAGCATCGACATCAGCATAAAAGACAGGCCGCTAAGGAGCGCGTGCAGCAGATAAAGAATGGGCGAAACAAAGATAAAGCAGAATTCCAGCGGCTCGGTGATGCCGGTCGTAAACGAAGTGAGCGCGCCCGCCAGCATCAGCGCTTTGACCCGCTGCTTGTGCTCCGGCCTCGCACAGTGATAGATCGCCAGCGCGGCCGCCGGCAGGCCAAACATCATCACCGGGATTTTTCCCTGCGCCAGGAACTGCGTGGCGTTTCTGATAATGTCATCCGGTACGGAGCCGGGATGGGTCAGCGCGGTATTAAAGATATTCAGCGCGCCCACGATGGTCTGATTATCCACGGTAGCGACGCCACCAATAGGCGTGAAGCGCACCGTTTCGTTAAGGATATGATGCAGGCCGGTAGGGATAAGCAGGCGTTCGCTGGTGCCATATAAGAAAGCCCCATACTGCCCGCTTTTGCCGATTAGCTCGCCAACCCAGGCGATACCGGCGCCGATAGTGGGCCAGATCGCCGCCAGCAGCACGCCCACCAGCGGCAGCACCAGCACGGTCACGATCGGCACAAAACGTCGCCCGCCGAAGAAGCTGATAGCGGTAGGCAGCTGCGTGGTATAGAAGCGGTTATGAATGGTCGCGGTCAGCAAACCGGCAATAACGCCGCCCAGCACGCTCATGTTATAGGTAAAGATACCCAGCATCGGGATATATTCCGCCGAGGTCATCATGGCGGCCGTTTGCTCCATGCCTTTCGCCTGCAGCGCTTCCGGCGTGGTCGTAGCCGCCGTCAATCCCTGCGCCGCAAGCGTGGCGCTGACGCCGACATGCATGGCGATAAAGCCGATAACGGCAGCAAAGGCGGCGGTCGGCTTTTCCGCTTTCGCCAGGCCAATCGCGCTGGCAACGGCAAAAAAGAGCGGCAGATTGGCAAACAGCGCGCCCGCCACCTTGCGGATAAAGCCAATAATCAGCTGTGGAACGTGCAGGCTGGCAAACGCATCGCCGGTTATCGCCGGGTTTTGCAGCGCGGCCGCCACGCCCAGAAAGATACCGGCGGCGGCGATAACGGAGATCGGCATCATCAGCGCTTTGCCGAAAGCATGAATTTTACTGGCAAATTCTTTCACAGGCCCCTCGTCTTTCCGGCTGAAAGCCTGAGTATGATCCAGCGCAAGACGGGACGCGGAGAAATGCATATGCTTCCGTATGATTCTTTGATATGTCTCACGCTTTAGCGATAAACCCCACCTATCGCATGATTAAAGCAATCAATTAGACAATTTTGTTAAGAAGTCACAGACTGTGCCGATAAAAGAAGTAATAACTTCTTAACAAGACAAAAACATTGTAACCACCTGCGAAGCACTATGAAATTTAAAACTGCAATAAAACCCTACCAGGCGGCGGCGGGCGGCTGGGGATCACTGGAAGCGACAACCCGTTTCGTTTTTGACAGCAAACAAGTTCTGAAAAATATGCGCAACCTGATGCGCATGAACAAAGCCAAAGGCTTTGACTGTCCCGGCTGCGCCTGGGGCGACGATAACAAAAGCACCTTCAGCTTTTGTGAAAACGGCGCCAAGGCCGTGACCTGGGAAGCGACGCGCCGCTTTATCGACGCCAGCTTCTTTGCTCAACACAGCGTTTCCGCCCTCTATAAGCAGAGCGACTACTTCCTGGAATATCAGGGTCGCCTGACCGAGCCGCTACGCTACAATCGTGAAACCGACCATTACGAGCCCATCAGCTGGGACGACGCGTTTGCCCTGATCGCCCGCCATATCAAGGCGATGGACAATCCTGACCAGATGGAGCTTTACACCTCTGGCCGCGCCAGCAACGAAGCCTCCTGGCTTTATCAGCTGTTTGGCCGTATGAACGGCAGCAATAACTTCCCGGACTGCTCAAATATGTGCCACGAGGCCAGCGGCACCGGCCTGAAGCGCAGCATCGGCGTGGGCAAAGGCACTATTCGCCTGGATGATTTCGATCATGCGGACGCTATTTTTGTTTTCGGCCAGAACCCCGGCACCAACCACCCGCGTATGCTGCACAGCCTGCGTCACGCCGCCGATCACGGTGCAAAAATCGTGACCTTCAACACGCTGCGCGAACGTGGCCTGGAGCGCTTTGCGGATCCGCAGAAGCCGCTGGAAGTGGTAACCAGTAAAGCGGGCACCATCAGCTCTACCTATTATCAGCCGAACCTCGGCGGTGATATGGCAGCGGTGCGCGGCATGGTGAAAGCGCTGGCGGAAACGCATTATGCCCGTCTGGCTGCTGGCGAACCTGGCCTGTTTGATGAAGTCTTTATCAATGCCAAAACCGAAGGCATGGAAGCTTACCTGGCTGCCGTCGAGGCGACGGAATGGTCGCATATCGTTCAGCAGTCCGGCCTGACCGAACAGCAGATCCGTGAAGCGGCCGCTATCTACCAGAGCGCCGAGCGCGTGATCTGTACCTGGGCGATGGGCATCACGCAGCACAAGCATTCTGTGGATACGGTGCGCGAGATCGTTAACCTGCAGCTGCTGTTTGGCCAGCTGGGCAAAAAAGGCGCAGGCCTTTGCCCGGTTCGCGGCCACAGCAACGTGCAGGGCAACCGCACCATGGGCATTGACGAGAAGCCTTCTCAGGCCTTCCTCGACAGCCTGGGCAAACACTTTGGCTTTGAGCCACCGCGCGAAATCGGTCACAACACGGTTGAAGCGCTGGAAGCGATGCTGCGTGACGAGATCAAAGTGCTGATCGCGCTGGGCGGCAACCTGGCCGCCGCCGCGCCGGACAGCCCGCGCACCGAAGAGGCGCTGCGTCGCTGCGGCCTGACCGTGCAGATCAGCACCAAGCTGAACCGCAGCCACCTGTGTCCTGGTGCCGTTGACGCGCTGATCCTGCCGACGCTGGGGCGTACCGAGCAGGATATCCAGGCGACCGGCCCGCAGTTTATCACCGTGGAAGACTCCTTCAGCATGGTTCACGCCTCTGAAGGCGTGGGCAAGCCTATCGCCGAGACGCAGCGTTCCGAAACGGCGATCGTTGCCGGTATCGCGCACGCCGTGCTGGGTTCGGAAAAAGTGGACTGGCTGGGCCTGGCAGCGGATTACAATCTGATCCGCGACCATATCGCCGCTACCATTCCGGGCTTTACGGATTTCAACGCTAAGTGCGATATCAAGGGCGGTTTCTATCTGGGCAACGCCGCGGCAGAGTTCCGTTTCAATACGCTGAACAATAAAGCGCAGTTCAGCGCCGCCAGCCTGCCGGACTCGCTGTTCCCGCAGCTGGATGTGGAAGTGCCGTTTACGCTGCAAACGCTGCGCTCGCACGACCAGTACAACACCACGATTTACGGCCTTGATGACCGCTACCGTGGCGTGTATGGCCAGCGCGAAGTGCTGTTTATCCATCCGGAAGATATGGCGCGTCTGGGCTTTGCGGCGGGCGACAAGGTGGATATCGAAACGCTGTGGAACGACGGGATCACCCGTAAAGTCAGCGAGTTCAAGCTGGTGCCTTACAACATTCCAAAAGGCAACCTGGCGGCCTACTATCCGGAAACCAACCCGCTGGTGCCGCTTTCCAGCTTTGGCGACGGCAGCGGCACGCCAACGTCTAAATCGGTGCCGGTGAAAATCACCCTGTCCGAAGTGAAGCCAGGCTTGCGTATCGCCTGAGTCACAATGCGCTAACACCAGGCCGGGATTTTCCCGGCTTTTTTATTTCTTACGGCTGGCGACAGGCATTCGCGGCTGGAAAATTCTTCCGCCCTTTTGCCGCCGCCAGCCCGTGCCAAAAAAAGCGCGGCAATTCAGCGCACAGCCTCGCAAAGCCCGCGATTTTCCGGGCTTTTTACTTGCCGCGGGGCGGTTAATCGCGTAAAACTGTCTGCCGCTCTTAGGCCACGAAAACGTTGAGATTATGTTCCAGGATAACCCGCTGCTCGCGCAGCTCAAAGAGAAACTCCACTCCCAGACGCCGCGTGTTGAAGGGGTGGTAAAAGGCACCGAAAAAGGCTTCGGCTTTCTGGAAGTTGATGCCCAGAAAAGCTATTTCATTCCGCCGCCGTTCATGAAAAAAGTGATGCACGGTGACCGCATTGTTGCCGTGCTGCAAACCGATAAGGATCGTGAAGTCGCCGATCCGGAAAAACTTGTTGAGCCTTTCCTGACGCGTTTTGTCGGCCGCGTGCAGAAGAAAGACGATCGCCTTTCTATCGTGCCCGATCATCCACTGCTCAAAGACGCTATTCAGTGCCGTCCCGACCGCAACCTGAATCATGAATTCCAGGCTGGCGACTGGGCCGTGGCCGAGATGAAGCGCCATCCGCTGAAAGGCGATCGCACTTTCTACGCCGAGCTGACCGCTTTTATCACCACCGCTGACGACCATCTGGCGCCGTGGTGGGTGACGCTTTCCCGCCACAATCTGGAGCGCGAAGCGCCGGAAGCCGTGGCTGGCGAGATGCTTGACGAGCAGCTTGAGCGCGAAGATCTGACCGCGCTGGATTTTGTTACCATCGACAGCGCCAGCACGGAAGATATGGACGATGCGCTGTACGTAGAAGCATTACCGGAAGGCCAGCTGCGCCTGACTATCGCTATCGCCGATCCGACCGCTTACGTGGCGGCGAACAGCGAGCTGGATGCTATTGCCGCCGAGCGCGCGTTCACCAACTACCTGCCGGGCTTTAACATTCCGATGCTGCCGCGCCAGCTTTCCGATGACGTCTGCTCGCTGCGTCCCAACGAGCGCCGTCCGGTGCTTGCCTGCCGCGTAACGGTAGCGGCCGACGGCACGCTGGGCGAAGATATCCACTTCTTCGCGGCCTGGATTGAATCCAAAGCCAAGCTGGTTTACGACCAGGTTTCCGACTGGCTGGAAAACAGCGGCGACTGGCAGCCGGAAAACGACGCGATCGCTACCCAGATCCGTCTGCTGCACAAGCTGTGCCTGGCGCGCGGCGAGTGGCGTAAAACCCACGCGCTGGTGTTTAAAGATCGCCCTGACTTCCGCTTCCTGCTGGGCGAAAAAGGCGAAGTGCTGGATATCGTTGCTGAACATCGCCGCATCGCTAACCGCATCGTGGAAGAAGCGATGATCACCGCCAACATCTGCGCTGCCACCGTGCTGCGCGAGAAGCTGGGCTTCGGGATCTACAACATTCACCTCGGTTTTGACCTGGTGAACGCCGAGCAGGCCGCCAGCGTGCTGGAAAACCACGGCGTGAAGGTCGATCCGCAGGCTATCGCCACGCTGGAAGGTTTCCGCGTGCTGCGTCGCGAACTGGACGCGCAGCCGACCCAGTTCCTGGACAGCCGCATCCGTCGTTTCCAGTCGTTCGCCGAAATCGGCATCGAGCCTGGCCCGCACTTCGGGCTGGGACTGGAAGCCTATGCGACCTGGACGTCGCCTATTCGTAAGTACGGCGATATGATCAACCATCGCCTGCTGAAAGCGATGATCAAAGGCGAAGCGGCTTCCCGTCCGCAGGATGAGATTACCGTGAAGATGAGCGAGCGCCGCCGCCTGAACCGTATGGCAGAGCGTGACGTGGGCGACTGGCTCTATTCCCGTTTCCTGCAGAAAGCGGCGGGCACCGACGAGCGCTTTGCGGCGGAGATTATCGATGTGTCTCGCGGCGGCATGCGCGTGCGCCTGACCGCTAACGGCGCCGTTGCCTTTATCCCTGCGCCGTTTATTCACGCGGTACGTGATGAGATGGTATGCAGCCAGGAAAGCGGCACGGTGCAGATCAAAGGCGAAGTGGTTTATCGCGTGACCGATCTGATCGAAGTGACCATCGCAGAAGTGCGGATGGAAACCCGCAGCATCGTGGCTCGTCCGGCAGCCTGATGCTCTGTCAGGCGGGACGCCCTGTCCCGCCTGCTTCTGTCGCCCTTGCTCTCTGAGGTCGCGCGGAGAAAAAAACCTCTTGCCTCACACTTCTTATTCCCCCTGCTTTCACTAACAAAATATCAACATTACTTTAGCGTTATCTCGCTGGGAGATAACAAGGAGTATTGTGATGATCAAGGTAAAATCGGCCATTGTCTGGGCCGGCGTGGCGATAGTCGGCGCGATCGCCTTCGCCATGCTGGCGCTCAGCCGCGGTGAACAGGTTAACGCGCTCTGGCTGGTGGTGGCCGCCGTGGCCTGCTACAGCATCGCATGGCGGTTCTACAGCCGCTTTATCGCCAAAAACGTGTTCGAACTGGACGACCGTCGGCTCACTCCCGCCGAAAGGCTCAACGACGGGCTGGACTACGTGCCCACCAATAAATGGGTACTGTTCGGCCACCATTTTGCCGCTATCGCCGGCGCCGGCCCGCTGGTCGGCCCGATTCTGGCGGCGCAAATGGGCTTTTTGCCCGGCACGCTGTGGATCCTGATCGGCGTAATGCTTGCGGGTGCGGTACAGGATTTCCTGATCCTGTTTATCTCCACCCGCCGCGACGGCCGCTCGCTGGGCGAAATGGCGAAACAGGAGCTGGGCGCGTTCGCGGGCGTTGTAACCATGCTGGGCGCGCTGGGCGTAATGATCATTATTCTTTCCGCGCTGGCGCTGGTGGTGGTCAAAGCGCTGGCCAACAGCCCCTGGGGATTGTTTACTATCGCGGCCACCATCCCTATTGCCCTGTTTATGGGGATTTATATGCGCTTTCTGCGTCCGGGAAAAATCGCAGAAGTATCGCTGATTGGTTTTGTGCTGATGATGGCGGCAATTATCTACGGCGGCAACATTGCGCAACACGAGTTTTGGGGGCCGTTTTTTACCCTCAAAGGCACTACGCTGACCTGGGTGTTAGTTATTTACGGTTTTGTCGCTTCCGTGCTGCCGGTGTGGCTGCTGCTGGCGCCGCGCGATTACCTTTCCACCTTCCTGAAAATCGGCGTGATTGTTGGTCTGGCTATCGGCATTTTGTTTGCCATGCCGGAGATGAAAATGCCCGCCGTGACGCGTTTTATTGACGGCAGCGGCCCGGTGTTCGCCGGCAGCCTGTTTCCTTTCCTGTTTATCACTATCGCCTGCGGCGCTATCTCCGGCTTTCACGCGCTGGTCTCCAGCGGCACCACGCCCAAGCTGATTGAACGTGAGAGCCATATCCGCATGATTGGCTACGGCGCGATGCTGATGGAATCGTTTGTCGCGATTATGGCGCTGATCTGCGCTTCGGTCATTGAGCCTGGCGTCTATTTCGCCATGAACTCGCCTGCCGCACTAATCGGCACTACGGTAGAATCCGCCTCGCAGGCTATTAACGGCTGGGGCTTTGTGGTGACGCCGGAAATGCTGAGCGGCATCGCCAGAGATGTTGGCGAAGGCACTATCCTTTCTCGTGCCGGCGGCGCGCCTACTTTTGCCGTAGGCATGGCGCATATCATTACCGAAGTGTTTAACAGCCGCGCCATGATGGCGTTCTGGTATCACTTTGCCATTCTGTTTGAGGCGCTGTTTATTCTGACCGCCGTGGATGCGGGCACCCGCGCCTGCCGGTTTATGGTGCAGGATCTGGTGGGCACCGTGGTGCCGTCGCTGGCGAACAACCGTTCCTGGCTGGGCAATATGGCGGGCACCACCGTGGCGGTAGCGGGCTGGGGGTTCTTTGTCTATCAGGGCGTGGTCGATCCGCTTGGCGGCATCAACACGCTGTGGCCGCTGTTCGGCATCGGTAATCAGATGCTGGCCTCAATGGCGCTGATCCTCGGCACCGTTGTCCTGTTTAAGATGAAAAAACAGCGTTACGCCTGGGTGACCATCCTGCCGACGGCGTGGCTTTTTATCACCTCAATGTATGCAGGCTGGCAGAAGATTTTCCACGAAAAACCGGCCATTGGCCTTCTTGCTCAGGCCAGAAAGTTTTCTAAAGGCATTGAGGACGGCATGATTATCGCGCCAGCCAAAACTGTAGCGGATATGCAGACTATCGTGTTCAGCAATCAGATCAACGCCGCGCTCTGCGCCTTTTTTATGCTGGTTGCCGTTACCATGCTTATCGCGGCTTTTTTCGTCATTCGTCGCGCATTAAACAGTCAAAGTCCGACGGTGCACGAAGCCGATATTTCCCTGCGAAGCGAGGCGCGTCATGGCTAGAGCGATTTTTTCCCGACCTGCAAGAAACCGGCTTCAGGTGATCCGCTGTCGACCTTTAGCCACAACGGTATTAAAAGAATCACTAACGTTACGTTTGTTAATGTCGCGGCTGGCGCAGTGTTTTCGCCTGATGGTTGGCGTTCAGGACTATCAAACCTACCTGCGACATATGCAGCAGCATCATCCCGCTAATAAGGCCATGACGGAGAAAGAGTTTCACCGCTACTGCCTGGAAGCCCGCTTTCCTTCCGTGGCGGGAAAAGTCGGAAAATGTCCCTGCTGATCTCCGCCCCGATCGCGCGGTCGGGGCTTTTTTCGCCATAGTTAATTTCCGACATAAAAAATATCTTAAACATTGCGCTTGTGATTATCCTGTTTGCCGAATACTGTTGCTAAAATAAGAAGATACAGCCTGTATTGCATCCTCCAGGGAGAAATCTGATGACCGATGAGCAAGGGCAATCACTACTTTATACCTGGTTTGGTACTAACAGCCCTCATTGGCGTTTAAAGTCCGACAGCGATGCGCTTTTATTTGCAGAGGATGAATCGGCCGATACGCACGTCGTTATCCCCTTAACGCCTACGCAGGCGAGCCTGCTGCGCGCGATGACCGTGATCACCTCCAGCGTGAACCTGACGGTGTCGCTGTATGGCGAGCCGCTTTCCATGCATCTGGTTGGCCGCCGCGTTAACCAGACCGAATGGGCGGGCAGCGCCTCCGCCTGGGGCGATACCGCAAGCGTGGCGCGCGATCTGGCGCTGGGCCTTTCGTTTGCCGAACAGGTGGTGTCGGAAGCCAACTCGGTGATCGTTATCCTGGACCAGCGCGGCAATATTCAGCGCTTTAACCGCAAAAGCGAGGAGTATACCGGGCTGAAAGAGCAGGAAGTTATCGGCCGCAACGTCTTCCAACTATTTATGACCCGCCAGGAGGCGGCTTCGTCACGTCGCAACATCAGCGGTTTTTTCCGCGACGGCAACTCTTACGAAGTGGAAAGATGGGTGAAAACCCGTCAGGGACAGCGTTTGTTTCTTTTCCGAAACAAGTTTGTCCACAGCGGCAGCGGGAAAAATGAAATCTTCCTGATCTGCTCCGGCACCGATATTACCGAAGAGCGACGGGCGCAGGAGCGTCTGCGGGTACTGGCGAACACCGACGGCATTACTGGCCTGCCCAATCGTAATGCGATCAATAACGCTATCGCAGAAGCGCTGGCGGAAGAGGTGCAGCAGCAGATCGGTATCGTCTATCTCGACCTGGATAATTTCAAGAAGGTTAACGACGCCTATGGCCATATGTTCGGCGATCAGCTGTTAAAAGCGGTGTCGCTGGCTATCTTAAGCTGCCTGGCAAAGAACCAGACGCTGGCGCGCCTGGGCGGCGACGAATTCCTGGTGCTGGCGGTCGGCGCGACGCAGCAAGAGCTGGAAGCGATGGCTACGCGCATTCTCGACAGGCTCAGACAGCCCTTCCGCATCGGGCTGATTGAAGTCTATTCCGGCTGCTCTATCGGCATCGCGCTGAGTCCGCAGCATGGCGAAGATCGCGAGAGCCTGATCCGCAATGCGGATACGGCCATGTATACGGCAAAAGAGAACGGGCGCGGCAAGTACTGCATTTTTGCGGCTGAAATGAATCAGCGGGTATTTGAATATCTCTGGCTGGATACCAATCTTCGCAAGGCGCTGGAGCAGGATCAGCTGATTATCCACTATCAGCCCAAGCTGGATCGGGCCGGTGAAGTGCATAGCGTAGAGGCGCTGGTACGCTGGGTGTCGCCGGAACGCGGGCTGGTTTCACCGGCGGACTTTATCTCCTATGCCGAAGAGTCGGGGCTGATCGTGCCGCTGGGCCGCTGGGTCATGCTGACCGCGCTTGAACAGATCCTGGCCTGGCGCAAAAAAGGCATCAACCTGCGCGTGGCCGTTAACGTCTCGCCGCGCCAGCTGCTTGATGAAAGCATCTATATCGATCTGAAGCGCGCGCTGGGCAAAGCGAACCTGGCGAGCTGCCCGCTGGATATTGAGCTGACCGAAAGCTGCCTGATTGAAAACGAGCAGCAGGCGTTGACGCTGATGAATCAGTTCCAGGCGCTGGGAGCGGAAGTGCATCTGGACGATTTCGGCACCGGTTACTCCTCCCTTTCGCAGCTGGCGCGCGTGCCGATTAACGCCATCAAGCTGGATCAAAGCTTTATTCGCGGCGTTAACAGTCAGCCGGTTTCACAATCGCTGGTGCGGGCGATTGTCGCGGTCGCGAAGGCGTTGAATTTGCAGGTTATCGCGGAAGGTATCGAAACGACAGAGGAAGAGACATTTATAATGGCGAGCGGTGTGGACGCTCGCCAGGGATTTTTATATGCCAGGCCTATGCCCGCAGACGCGCTGGAGCAATGGCTGGCAAAACGTTACGCCGGTGCTTAACCCGCTTTACGCATAACCTGCGCGCTGTGGCGGTTCTGCAGCTGTACCAGCCTTTCCATATAGGCTATATCCTTGGGTTCGATAGAAAAGGCGAATTCCACCCAATCTTCGGTGATATCCATCAGCTCTGCCCGCGTCAGCTGCAATACTCGCTGACGCGCCTTTAACATCGCTCTGACGCCGTTGAGTTTCGGTTTCATCGTGTCGATAAAGGTGCGGGTAGTCTGGTAGCCCTCGCCCGGCTGGAACAGCCGATCGACCAACCCTCGCGTTTCGAACCATTCCGCCGAATGCGACTCTCCTTCGCAGATCAGCTCTTCCGCCAGCTTCATGCCCGAACGCCGGGCCACCAGCGAATAGCCGCCCATGCCCGGAAACAGGTTGAACGCAATTTCCGGGAAGCCCATGCGCGCCGTGTCCTGCGCCAGGATAAAGTGGTGCGCCAGCGCGGCCTCAAAGCCGCCGCCCAGCGCGCTGCCCTCGATCATGGCGATGGTCACCGCGCCGGTATCAAACCCGCGCGCCGCCGCATGAATGCAGTCCACGCAGGCGCGCGCGTAGGCCCGCAGCGCTTCACGACGCCCGTTTTTAATGCATTCCACAAAAAATCCGAGGTCGCCGCCCGCATTAAACATCGTCGGCACCAGCGAGCCGGTTACCCAAAAGTCGATGGGCAAGCCGGAACGCTGCGCGGCATAGCTAAGGTTCATTATCTCTTCGATAAGCTCATGGTTAAAGCTGGGGCGCGGCTGCGCGCGTAGCATCATCCATAACGTGCGTCGTCCTTCTTCGTAGTAGGCGGAAAGCTGAGTGGTTTGTCCAGCTTCGCTAAACAGCCGGCAGGTGGTCTGATTAATTACGGTCATATTCTCATCCTCTGTTTATGGGTGCGCTTAAGCGCGCTCCAAGCGTAATGCAGAGTGCGAGACGGCTGTACTTTCGTTTGATTTTAAAGGTAAATTATTTTCACCCCGCCGGCCTGAAAGCCAGCGAGGTGCTAATAACTGACGGTTTTTACCGCAAAGACCGGTGGAAGGAAATAACGTTATGATTTCTGATTAAATTATTTTATCTGACCATACCAGGCATTGCTGCCGTGCTTGCGTAAATAATGGCAGTCCAGCAGCGGCTGCTGAATGGCGGGCAGCGACGGCGTTAACAGCTGGCTGTAAATGCCCATATAGGCGACTTCTTCCAGCACGACCGCCGAATGCACGGCTTTTTCCGGCGTTTTTCCCCAGCAAAACGGGCCGTGGGAATTGACCAGAACGGCCGGCACAGCCAGCGGATCCAGATCTTTTTCACGGAAAGTTTCGATAATCACCTGCCCCGTTTCCCACTCATAGCGGGAGCCGATTTCTTCCGGCGTCATTTGGCGACTACAGGGGATGGCGCCGTAAAAATCATCGGCGTGGGTAGTGCCCCAGGCGGGGATCTCTCTGCCCGCCTGCGCCCAAATGGTGGCATGGCGGGAATGCGTATGGACAATGCTGCCTACCTCAGGCCAGGCCAGATAGAGCGCGCGGTGCGTGTCGGTATCGGAAGAAGGCCGCATATTGCCTTCCCGCACCTCGCCGCTGTGCAGATCGACCACGACCATATCTTCGCGTTTCATCGCCTCATAGCTGACCCCGGAAGGTTTAATCACTATCAGGCCCTGCTCACGATCGACCGCGCTTACGTTACCCCAGGTGAACACCACCAGACCGTGGCGAGGCAGCGCCAGATTGGCTTCCAACACCTGTTGTTTCAGTTCTTCCAGCATTTGGTTTCTCCCACTTTTTTCTACATTGTCCCCGCTGGCCAGCCATCAGGGTATGGAGGCAATCGCTGGATGCGTGGCAGAAATTAGCTGGGTGACGGTAAAAAGCGTGGGAAATTAAGATTTTTTACCTGTGAAGACGATCGTCTATGCTTAGAATACGTGCCAGCAATACCTTTACAGAAATAAGTCTGAAACTTAACAAATGTGTAAGTGTTGCTTCACGAGTACGGTAAGAACGACGTGATATATGATGGCAATGTTTTATTTACGTGAGATAAATCGCTAAGAAACGGGCGTATCCGGGCCAAAAGGCAAGGTAAACCTCTATACTTATAGCGTTATTCCTGCAGCAGCAATGATGGAGAAGTGACTATGTCAGTAACAATTAAACGTATTACCGCTGGCCTGCTGGCCGCCACTCTGGTGCTTTCCTTAAGCGGATGCTCAAACTGGTCGAAACGCGATCGCAATACCGCTATCGGCGCGGGCGCGGGTGCTATCGGCGGGTCTATTCTTTCTAACGGCAGCGGTCTGGGCACCGTCGGCGGTGCCGCTGTGGGCGGGATCATCGGTCATCAGATCAGCCGTTAACGGCTGACCGTTAAGCAAAGAAAGCACAAGGCCGCGACAAAACGCGGCCTTTTTGCTTCAGCCGCCCGCCAGCTTCACTTTCAGTCCTTTAGCTTCCAGCAGCGTTTTCAGCAGATCGCGCTTGTCGCCCTGAATTTCAATCACGCCCTCTTTAACCGATCCGCCGCAGCCGCATTTTTTCTTCAGCTCGGCCGCCAGCTTTTCCAGCTCGGCATCCGGCAGATCGACGCCCGTGACCAGGCATACGCCCTTGCCTTTACGGCCGCTGGTTTGCCGCTGTATGCGCACGATGCCGTCACCTTTTGGCCGCTGTACCGCCGCTTTGGGTTCATCGATGCGTCCGGTTTCGGTGGAATAGACCAGACGGCTGTTGTTATCGCCCATTATGCCTCCTGAAGTGATGCGATGATGTTCTTCAACGCGGCTGCCGGGTCAGCGGCCTGGGTGACGGGACGACCAATTACCATATAATCCACCCCGGCCTGTAGCGCCTGCTGCGGAGTCATAATGCGCCGCTGATCGCCCGCCTCGCTGCCCGCAGGACGAATGCCCGGCGTGACCAATTTAAAATCGCTGCCCAGCGTCTGTTTGAAGCGCGCCGCTTCCTGCGCTGAGCATACCACCCCGTCCAGGCCGCACTGCTGCGTGAGCCGCGCCAGCCTTTCAGCATGCTCCGCTGGCGAAAGCTCGATGCCAATCCCGCGCA
The DNA here is from genome assembly GCF_030484085.1 of Erwinia wuhanensis. Taxonomy (NCBI): domain Bacteria; kingdom Pseudomonadati; phylum Pseudomonadota; class Gammaproteobacteria; order Enterobacterales; family Erwiniaceae; genus Erwinia; species Erwinia wuhanensis. Next base: position 268,623 of record NZ_JAUJUH010000001.1, on the reverse strand, counting down.
GATCCTCCGCTTCCATACTGGTCAGTACGGTCACGGCGATCAGCAACGGCGCGTCTTTACCAAAGGGCTTTAGCGCCTCACGAGCGGCCGTCATCATCCGCGCGCCGCCGCTGGCGTGGACGTTAACCATCCAGACGCCCAGATCGGCCGCCGCCGCAACGGCATGTGCGGTGGTATTGGGGATGTCATGGAATTTCAGGTCCAGAAACACCTCAAAGCCGCGCTGCTGTAAATCCCGCACCAGCTGGGGGCCAAACAGCGTAAACATCTCTTTGCCGACTTTCAGGCGGCAGCTGCGCGGATCGATACGGTCAACAAAGGCCATGGCGCTGGCGTGATTAGCGTAGTCCAGCGCCACCAGGATCCGGGAGCCGTGAGATGATTGCATGTTGAAACCCTCTGAAATAGCGCACCGCAGGGTGCAGGAGATAAACGGCAAGCATTCTACCTGCGACGTCGTTAAATTCACAGTTTAGCGGCAAGTTTTCCCTTTTCGCCTGCCAGACCATGCGGCTCTCATTGCTGCTGAAACCCTGATATGAAGTTTACTCATTAGTATGTTGTAACTATTTTTCACCTGTTAAAAAAGCCAGCGCTCCACAACAGGAGCCGCTGGCCGGTTTATTGCCCGTCCAGGCCGCGGATAGGTTTAACCGAGGACCAGGCGCGACAGGAAGGACAGTGCCAGTAAAGCGCATGGGCGGTAAAGCCGCACTTGTGGCAGCGGTAGCGCGGCTTGGTGCGGATCTGTTCGCCGACCATATCCCGCAGCACCATCAGGCTCTCTTTTGCCCTACCGTCTTCCGCTTCATGCAGGTGGTAATCCATCAGACGATGGAAAACGCGCATGGTAGGATGGCGCTGCAGCTGGCGATTAATATAGATCTGCGCCACTTCGCCGCCCTCGTCTTTTTCAATGACGTCAGAGAGGTAAAGCTCGGCCGCCGCGCCGGTATTTTCCTCAACGCAGCGCTTCAGATACTCGGCCCAGGCGTTGGGCTGTTGCAGCTGTTGATAGCAGGTTTCCAGCATCGCCAGCGTTTCACTGACCAGCTCTTTATCCTGTTCTATCACGCGCTGTAAAAACCCAACCGCTTTTGCATAGTCGCCTTTCGCCATGTGGATACGCCCCATCATGATCGAGACGCGGGCGCTCTGCCTGTCGGCAGATTCGCCTTTTTTCAGCAGGCCCATAGCGCGATCCAGATCGTCGCTGCCCATCGCCTGGAGCGCCAGCTCGCAGTAGAAATGCGCAATTTCCATACGCTGCTTTTCTTTGCCCAGCTTTACCAGCCGTTCGGCCACCTCGATGGCTTTTGGCCAGTCGCTGGTCGCCTGATGAATAAGCAGCAGCTGCTGCAGCGCGCCGACGCGGAAGTCCGTCTCATCGGTCAGCTGGCTGAACATTTCTTCCGCCCGATCGTAAAAACCCGCGGCCATATAGTCGCGGCCCAGCTGCTGCACGGCCAGCAGGCGCTGATCGTAGGTCAGCGAAGCGCTTTCCATCAGGGCCTGATGAATGCGGATAGCCCGGTCAACCTCGCCTCGCGAGCGAAACAGGTTACCCAACGTCAGATGCGCCTCTACCGTGCCGCTGTCTTCCTTCAGCATATCCAGAAAGAGATCGACCGCTTTATCCTGCTGATTGGACAGCAGGAAATTGACGCCGGCGACGTAATCGCGCGACAGGCGGCTCGCTTCCTGTTGCTTATCCTGCTGCGCGCTCCTGCGCCCCATATACCAACCATAGGCAGCGGCAACAGGCAGCAACAGAAACAGCAGTTCCAACATAGGGGATTATTCCTTAACGGCAGGCACGGCTGGCTGAGCCGCCGCTTCTTCTGCCTGCCCCAGCTTCTGCTGGAGACGTTTCAGTTTACGCTGAGAATTAGCCAGCGCCACGCGCAGACGGAGCCAGAACAGACCGCAAATCGCCCAGCCGATTAAAAAACCCGCAGCGAACAGCGTAGCCAGCAGCGTCGAAACGCGATATTCGCCCTGCGCCAGCAGATAGTTAAAGGTAACCACCTGATCGTTATGCGCGCCAAGCGTAATAGAGATAATGAAAATCACTAAAACCAGTAAAAAAATCAGCAAGTATTTCACAGTCCGTCCCATAGTCTGGTGATAACCAGATGAATTATGCCAAAAAATTAGCCCTGTTGCTTGCCTGATGCGCGCAGGGCGCATGAAATGCCTGCCCAATCCTCAGGTTATGGGGGCAAACGGCGCGAACACAATCACGCCTCGTCGCGTTCGCTTATTTCCTGCTCTTCCGCCGGCGGAACGGTGAGCGGCCCGCTGTAGCGCTGCACCAGCCAGGTCGCCAGCGTGACCAGCACCCAGCTGATAAGCGTTGAGGTAATCAGGTCGCGCGGCCAGTGCATTCCCAGCACCAGACGGCTTGCCATCACGCCAATCGCCCAGGCCACCAGCACGCACAGCGTGACGATACGGCGGCGAGGCCATAACAGCCCTACCGCCAGCAGCGCCCAGCTGGCTGCAAACATGGTATGACCAGAAGGGAAAGCATAGCCGGTTTCAAATTCCCAGTGCGCCTTCAGCCAGTCAGGCAGGCGAGGATCTTCCGCAATCGCTTCCCGCACCATTACGCTGCGCTGCTTGCGGGTTTGCTCGTAAAAGTATTTTTCATCAAGCCCGTGGTTTTGCTCCAGCCACAGCACATAAGGGCGCGGCTCGCGTACCTGATCTTTAATAAACGTTTTGGTGTACTGCCCGAGCAGGATTGCCGACACCACGATCAGCAACAGAATAATTGCCGACTTAAGACGATAGCGCAGGCACCACAGGAACCACGCGCAGAGGATCACGCTGGTTAAGGTTCCCCAGGGACTGGTCACGGTTTCGGTCAGCCAGAACAGCAGCTGATGGCCCCACCCTGTTTCCACCGGCTGCCAGCGCCAGCCGGACAGCAGCACGCCGAATGGCATAATCAACAGCAACAGAGCACCCAGCGTGGTGCGTTTGGCGATCTCAAACATGGCTTTCCCCGGCGATTCAGTAAGGCATTGATTTATTTCTGATGACAACGTGATAAAAAATAATAACATATTGATTGAGATGGCGATAATTGTGCGGTATTAAAACAATCGCTCGAAGAGGTTAACCGCCCGACGCCCGATTGTGGCAAAATAGCTATTATGAATGGTCGGCGCAAAGGTTAGCGCAGCCCCTGATGTATCTGGAGAGTCACATGCAGCTTAAACGGGTAGCAGAAGCCAAACTGCCCACGCCGTGGGGAGATTTCCTCATGGTTGGTTTTGAAGAACTGGCAACCGGTCACGATCATGTGGCGCTGGTTTATGGCGATATAACGAACAGCGAGGCGGTGCTGGCGCGCGTGCATTCCGAGTGCCTGACGGGCGATGCTCTGTTCAGCCTGCGCTGCGACTGCGGTTTCCAGCTGGAGGCGGCGCTGAACCATATCGCGGAAGAAGGCCGCGGCGTTCTGCTTTATCACCGTCAGGAAGGCCGCAATATCGGTCTGCTGAATAAAATCCGCGCCTATGCCCTGCAGGATAAAGGCTACGATACCGTTGAGGCTAACCACCAGCTTGGCTTTGCGGCCGACGAGCGCGATTTTACCCTTTGCGCGGACATGTTTAAGCTGCTGGGCGTTAATGAAGTGCGTTTGCTGACCAACAATCCGCGTAAGGTCGAGATCCTTAGCGAGGCGGGGATTAATATCATCGAGCGCGTGCCGCTGATTGTCGGGCGTAACCCTGAAAACGCGCACTACCTTGATACCAAAGCCGAGAAGATGGGTCATCTCTTGCCAAAAGAGTAACGGATACGGGGCCGACAGCGTCCCGTTTTGTTTTTCCGCGCGGCGCTTTCCCCCTTCCGCGCAAAAAAATGCCCCTTATCAGGGGCATTTTTATTTTAGCTCTCGACCAGCATGTTACGTATAACGTAGTGCAGGATGCCGTCGTTGCGGTAGTAGGTCAGCTCATTGCCGGTATCGATACGGCAGCGCGTTTGCAGCGTTTCCTGACTGCCGTCCGCACGGGTCAGCGTGACTTTCACCGTGCCGCCGGGCTTCAGCTGGCTCAGGTTTTCCACGTCGATCTGCTCGTCACCGGTCAGCCCCAGCGTTTTACGCGTTACGCCTTCCGGGAACTCCAGCGGCAGTATGCCCATCCCAATCAGATTTGAACGGTGGATACGCTCAAAAGATTCGGCGATGACCACGCGCACCCCCAGCAGGCGCGGGCCTTTAGCCGCCCAGTCGCGGCTGGAGCCGGAGCCATATTCTTTCCCGGCGATCACCGCCAGCGGCGTCCCCTGCTGCTGATATTTCATCGCCGCATCGTAGATCGCCAGCTGCTCGTCGCCGGGCACGAAACGCGTCATGCCGCCTTCCACGCCCGGCACCATTTCGTTGCGGATGCGAATGTTGGCAAAGGTACCGCGCATCATCACTTCATGGTTGCCGCGTCGCGAGCCGTAAGAGTTAAAATCGCCCCGCTCGACGCCATGAGCAAGCAGATAGCGCCCGGCCGGGCTTTCCGCTTTGATACTGCCGGCAGGCGAAATATGGTCGGTAGTGACCGAGTCGCCCAGCATCGCGAGGATCCTGGCGCCCTTGATATCAACAACCGGCTTCGGCTCTTTTTCCATATCATCAAAGAACGGTGAAAGGCGAATATAGGTAGATCCTTCGTCCCAGTCGTAGGTGGCCGCTTCGCTAACGCTGATGGCCTGCCAGTCCGGCGTGCCTTCAAACACTTCCGCGTACTCTTTATGGAACATATCGGTGGAAACCAGCTGTACCGCTTCCGCAATCGCTTCTGGTGACGGCCAGATATCTTTCAGATATACCGGCTTGCCGGTCTTGTCAGTACCAAGCGGATCCGTTTCCAGATTAACATTCATATTGCCGGCCAGCGCATAGGCCACCACCAACGGCGGCGAAGCAAGCCAGTTGGTTTTGACATAAGGATGGATTCGGCCTTCAAAGTTGCGGTTGCCGGAAAGCACCGCGCCAACCGTCAGGTCGCCTTTTTTAATCGCGCTCTCGATAGCGTCAGGCAGCGGGCCGGAGTTACCGATACAGGTAGTACAGCCGTAGCCAACAAGGTTAAAGCCCAGCTTGTCCAGATAAGGCGTCAGTCGCGCCGCCGCCAGATAGTCGGAAACCACTTTGGATCCCGGCGCCAGCGACGCTTTTACCCACGGCTTGCGGTCCAGGCCAAGCATTACCGCGTTTTTCGCCAGCAGGCCCGCCGCCATCAGGATACTGGCATTGGAGGTATTGGTGCAGGAAGTAATGGCTGAAATCACTACTGCGCCATCTTCCAGCTGATGCTCCTTGCCCGTGGCGCTGTCGCGATAGCTGACCGACTGGTGCTGTTTCTGCGCCCGATTGACTTCCAGCTCGTTACTGGCCTGGAAAGCCTGCGGCACTTCGCCCAGCGAAACGCGATCCTGCGGCCGTTTCGGCCCGGCCACGCTCGCTTCAACGGTAGCCATATCCAGCGCCAGTGAACTGGTAAATACCGGCTCATCGCCGGGATTACGCCACAGCCCCTGCGCTTTGGCGTAGGCTTCCACCAGCGCCACCTGTTCGCTGCTGCGGCCGGTAAGTTTCATATAGCCCAGCGTGACGTCGTCCAGGGGGAAAAAGCCGCAGGTTGCGCCATATTCCGGCGCCATATTGGCGATGGTAGCGCGATCCGCCAGCGGCAGGTCAGCCAGGCCATCACCATAGAATTCAACGAATTTCCCTACCACGCCGTGTTTACGCAGCATCTGGGTCACGGTCAGCACTAAATCCGTGGCGGTAATGCCAGGATTGAGTTTACCGTTAAGCTTGAAGCCAACCACGTCAGGGATAAGCATTGACACCGGCTGCCCCAGCATAGCGGCTTCCGCCTCGATACCGCCCACGCCCCAGCCCAAGACGCCCAGCGCGTTAATCATGGTAGTGTGCGAGTCCGTGCCAACAAGCGTGTCGGGATAGGCAACTTCCTCACCGTCCTGCATTTCATGCCATACCGCCTGGCCGAGATATTCCAGGTTGACCTGGTGGCAAATCCCGGTGCCCGGCGGCACCACGCTAAAACGGTTAAAGGCTTTCTGCCCCCAGCGCAAAAAGACGTAGCGCTCATGGTTACGCTCCATCTCCAGACGCACGTTTTCTTCAAAGGCGTCGTCGTCGCCGAAACGGTCAACGGTAACCGAGTGGTCGATAACCAGATCGACTGGCGAAAGCGGATTCACTTTAGCCACGTCCCCGCCCAGTCTTTTCACCGCTTCGCGCATAGCGGCCAGATCGACCACCGCGGGCACGCCGGTAAAGTCCTGCATCAGCACGCGGGCGGGCCGATAGGCGATCTCGCGGTCGGCATGCGCCTGAGCCAGCCAGCCTGCCAGCGCGCGAATGTCCTCATCGGTAACGGAATCTTCATCCTGCCAGCGCAGCAAGTTTTCCAGCAGCACTTTCAGGGATTTGGGCATACGGGAGAGATCGCCAAGCTGCCCGGCGGCTTTGGCCAGGCTGTAATAGTGATAACGTTGACCTTTAACTTCCAGCGCGTCTTTTGTTATTTCACGTAGGGTAGACGACATTACTCCTCCTTCGTTTATCTTCGCATAACCTGAATAAAAGCAGGGTTTGATTTAAAGATAGTACAAAGTTGGCGTAACGTTTTGATAACATCGATGAAGCATAAAAGAAAAACGCCCCGCTGATTGCTCAGCGAGGCGTCGTTAATATCTGTTTAAATATGCTTTATTAATGCATGACCATGCTCAGCCAGAGCAGGCTAGCCCAGAATAAGGCTGAAAACGTCCAGGCACTGAACCATGTCATTTGAGTTAAATTCATTTTTGCCCTCACTCAGGTCTTATAAGACCAAACGTATTACTTCAAAACCTCACGCCTTTGCGAGCAGGTTTTACCGTTTATCAATGGGTTGCCATTGTGGTTTCCCATCGTTGGGCCGACAGCGTGCCCTGACCAGAAATAGCTGGTCCGTTAAATAATGTTAATATTTATATTTGTCATGGTTAAAACAAAGAGTGAATATAAGCGTAAGGCTTAAGCTTTATTCGTTTTATCCGTCATAAAATCAATAAAGTTACGTTGCACTTCGCTCAGCCCCCAGCTTTCCGGGATGATGCTCTCTCTCGCTTTGCTTTTACACTCTACTTTTTTCAACTTAACAGCTTGCTGTGGTTTTTGATCCGAATACTGCAGGTGCATCGCTACCCCCATATCTGCCAAATCACGACTGCAACAGCTCCCCAAAACAGCGCCGATGCGGCGAATACCGCTAACCAGGCCTTACGTCTCAGATTGCTGTTACGCTGAACCTTCAGAGCCTTGTGACCGAAGTCGGTTTCTACAGAAATTCTGCTAGCCATAGTTTTTGATAATCACTCTCATTGAAACGATTGTTTTGAGCAATCAGAAATTAGGAGGAATCCTAAACATTTTATGGCGTGAAATCCAGCTATTTTTATTACGCCGAACGATTAATAGTATTCATTAAAGTTTATGAAATCTATTGATCGTACTTAACCAAACTCGCGTTAACAAATTACCCTTTAAGCCAAATTTACTGACAATAGCTGTTTTTTCGCACCATTGATAAATCAGCATTTATTGAAACCTCCTTGCCGTTCGCGCCCTGTTGCGCCTTGATAACCAGAGTATGAGAATCATCCTGGAGGTGCGCAAAGATGCCCGCTGAAAAATGTGTACTGTTTCTCATTTAATGAATAACTTTGGAAAAACATGTGATGGGGGCGGCATTTACGTAAAAAGAATAAAAAGATTTTATCAATTGCAGTAACAGGCAGGACCAATGATTATCGCAGAGCCGCGTCGCGGCTCTGAATAGGGATGCAGGGACGGAAAATTATTTGGCGGGTAATTTAATATCTTTAAACATTGCTTCAATATCTTCGTTCGAGCGCAGCCCCACGGCCGTATCGACGACGTCACGGGTCAGGTGCGGCGCGAAACGCTGAATAAAATCATACATGTAACTGCGCAAAAAGGTGCTGCGGCGGAAGCCGATTTTGGTGGTGCTGAAGCTGAAGACGTCCGTAGCTTCTATTCTGACCAGATCCGGATCCGAGACCGGATCGACCGCCATGCTGGCGATGACACCCACGCCCAATCCTAAACGTACGTAGGTTTTAATCACGTCCGCATCCGTCGCGGTGAAAACGATACGCGGCGTCAGGCCAGCCCGATTAAACGCCGTATCCAGCTCTGAACGTCCGGTAAAGCCGAAGGTATAGGTAACCAGCGGATACTCGGCTAACTCTTCGATAGAGACTTTTTCTTTGCCTGCCAGCGGATGATCCGGCGTCACCACGATGGCGCGATTCCAGTGATAGCAAGGCAGCATAACCAGATCGTCATAAAGATGCAGCGCTTCGGTAGCGATAGCAAAATCCGCGTTGCCTTTAGACACCGCTTCTGCAATTTGCGTAGGCGAGCCCTGATGCATATGCAGCGAAACGCGAGGATAGCGTTCGATAAAGCCTTTAATCACGTTGGGCAGCGCGTAGCGGGCCTGCGTGTGCGTTGTAGCAACATACAGCGAGCCTTTATCCGGCCAGGTATGTTCCCCGGCGACTGATTTGATGGCTTCGACTTTTGACAGCACTTCGCGGGCGATACGGATAATTTCCTGGCCTGCGGGCGTGACCTGCGTCAGATGCTTGCCGCTGCGGGCAAAGATCTGGATACCCAACTCGTCTTCCAGCATACGTACTTGCTTACTGATCCCGGGTTGCGATGTATAAAGCCCCTCAGCCGTTGAAGAGACGTTCAGATTGTGATTGACCACTTCAACGATGTAACGCAGCTGCTGCAATTTCATGTTTGATCCGTCCAGTTTGGCGCCGCGCGCCGACGGGCTGTGCTATCAGAGCACAACGTATCGGCCTAATGCGATTTTATAATAAGGAAAGGTATATCTATAACAATCATATCAAAGATGGGTGGAATGTATAGCAGGGCTAAAGCCGCAGGAGAAAAACGGGCCAGCTGAAACGCCGGCCCGACAGGTTATTTCTTACTGGCTTTCGCCGCTTTTTCGGTGACGGCCCATTTGCCGTCGACGTAGAACGCCGTCCAGCCTGTAGCCTTACCTTCTTTTTCCGTACTGACGTACTGCTGCTTCGTTTTGCGGCTGAAGCGCACTACCGTCTTGTTGCCTTCATCATCGGCAACCGGCGCGTCGGCCAGATAGCGCAGCTTTTCCGGCAGGCGATCGCGGAAGCGTTGCAGCTCTTCCACCAGCGGCGCGCGCGTTTCCCTGGATTTAGGGAAGGTGTTAGCCGCCAGGAAAACGCCTGCCGCGCCGTCGCGCAGTACAAAGTAAGCATCCGATTTTTCGCACTGCAGCTCCGGCAGCGGAACCGGATCTTCTTTCGGCGGCGCAACGTCGCCGTTACGCAGGATCTTACGGGTATTTTTACAGTCGTCGTTGGTGCAGGCCATGTACTTGCCGAAACGCCCCATTTTCAGGTGCATCTCCGAGCCACACTTTTCGCACTCTACGATCGGCCCGTCATAGCCTTTGATACGGAATTCGCCCTGCTCGATTTCGTAACCGTCGCAGCTTGGGTTGTTGCCGCACACGTGCAGTTTGCGCTGGTTGTCGATCAGATAGCTGTCCATCGCCGTGCCGCATTTGCCGCAGCGACGGCGCGCGCGCAGCGCGTTGGTTTCCGCATCTTCGCCTTCGAGAATATTCAGTACTTCATTCTCTGGGATCAGATTGATGGTTTGTTTGCAGCGCTCTTTCGGCGGCAGCGCATAGCCCGAGCAGCCGAGGAACACGCCGGTGCTGGCGGTACGGATACCCATCTTACGCCCGCAGGTTGGGCAATCGATGGTGGTCAGCACCATCTGGTTCGGCTGCATGCCGCCCTCTTCCGGATCTTTATCCGCCTTTTCCAGCTGCTGGCTGAAGTCGGCGAAAAATTTATCCAGCACGCCTTTCCACTGCGCTTCGTTGTTGGCAACCTGATCCAGGCTGTTTTCCATATGCGCGGTGAAGTCGTAGTTCATCAGCTCGCGGAAGTTTTCTTCCAGCCGGTCGGTAACGATTTCGCCCATCTTTTCCGCATAGAAGCGACGGCTTTCCACGCGCACGTAGCCGCGATCCTGAATGGTCGAGATAATCGAGGCGTAGGTAGAAGGTCGACCGATGCCGCGTTTTTCCAGCTCGCGCACCAGCGAGGCTTCGCTGAAGCGTGCCGGCGGTTTGGTAAAGTGCTGGCTTGGCTTCAGCTGCTGCAGCGCCAGCTCTTTACCCACTTCAACCGGCGGCAGCGTGCGATCTTCATCGCCCTTGCGCAGCGCAGGCATCACGCGGGTCCAGCCGTCAAAGCGCAGCGTGCGCCCTTTCGCCTTGAGTTTAAACTCGCCGGCGCTGACGGTCAGCGTCGTGGAGTCATACTGCGCCGGCATCATCTGACAGGCAACGAACTGACGCCAGATTAGCTGATACAGCTTCTGCGCGTCGGCTTCCATATCCTTCAGCTGCTCGGCCAGGACGGCGACGTCCGAAGGACGGATCGCTTCGTGCGCTTCCTGCGAGTTATCTTTGCTGGCATAGGCATTGGCGGCCTTCGGCAAATATTTTTCGCCAAATTCGTTTTCAATGTAGCCGCGCACCATGCTGACCGCATCCTGACTCAGATTGGTCGAGTCGGTACGCATATAGGTAATGTGGCCCGCTTCATAGAGGCGCTGTGCCATCATCATGGTTTTTTTCACGCCGTAGCCCAGACGGGTACTGGCCGCCTGTTGCAGCGTTGAGGTAATAAACGGCGCGCCGGGCTTGCTGCTGGTCGGCTTATCTTCACGGTCGGTAACCTGATAGCGCGCTTTTTCCAGCAGGCTGACGGCGGCCTGGGTCTGCTCGCCGTTAACCGGACGGAAAGGCTTGTCGTGCTGATGAGTCACTTCCATCGGCAGCAGCGTGCCTTCCGGCGTATTCAGATCGGCATGCAGTTCCCAATACTCTTCCGGCACGAACGCTTTGATTTCGCGCTCGCGCTCCACCACCAGCCGCACGGCGACCGACTGCACGCGCCCGGCGGACAGTCCGCGAGCGATTTTCTTCCACAGCAGCGGCGAAACCATATAGCCCACCACGCGGTCCATAAAGCGGCGCGCCTGCTGAGCGTTAACCCGATTGATATTCAGTTCGCCCGGCTTGTCGAAAGCCTGACGAATAGCATTTTTGGTGATTTCGTTAAACACCACGCGGCTGAAGCGCGAATCATCACCGCCGATCACTTCCCGCAGGTGCCAGGCAATGGCTTCCCCTTCGCGGTCAAGGTCGGTTGCGAGATAGATGTGGTCGGCATTTTGCGCCAGCGCTTTCAGCTCGGAGACCACTTTCTCCTTGCCGGGAAGGATCTGATAGTTCGCTTCCCAGCCGTGATAAGGATCGACGCCCATCCGGCTGACCAGCGCGGCCTTCTCGTCCTTTTTCACCTTTTTGGTGGTCTTACTGGTTGTAGAGTCAGCGCTCTTTTTAACTGTTGATCCACTGGTCGGCAAATCGCGGATATGACCGACGCTGGATTTCACCACGTAGTCGTTTCCGAGATATTTATTGATTGTTTTGGCTTTTGCCGGGGACTCAACTATTACGAGAGCTTTGCCCATATTTACCTTTACCTGATTAAAACATCCGAGAGTAAATTGTGCCGAAAGCCTGCGGGCAATCCAGCGCGTTAAAACCTTCATGGCCGACGGCAGAATCCGGCACTTTCCCTGTTAACGCTTCCCGCTCAGGAAGCCAACTCACTGATTAACGACACCTTTTACAAACTGTTAAGCGCATCACTAACAAAGCGTAAAGCCAGTTTTACGCCCGGAACCCGAAACGCCCACACTCTACCTGATAAAATCTGTTACGCAACTTAATTAGCATCCACAACGGATTTACGCCAGAAAGTCATAAAAAAGCGTGTGGGCAGGCAAGCGCCCATCGGCATTGAGTTTTTGCGGCAGCGCGGCGTAATATACTGCTCATCTGCCGTCTCTATAAAGGAGAGAATTCTGTGAAGCATACCCAGGCTATTGATAAATCCGCCCTCCTGCAAAAGGCGAACGAGCTCATCGCGGAGCACAAGGATTTTTTTCCCGGACTGAGCGCCACCGACGTGGAGCAGAAAGGCGACGTGCTGGTTTTTCACGGCGACTATTTTCTGGACGAGCAAGGCCTGCCCGGCAGTAAAAGCACGGTGGTGTTTAACGTTTTTAAGTTTCTGGCCACGGAGCTGTCGCCGCTTTATCACTTGCAGAAATAGCGCCCGCCAGGCAGGCGCTAACAGGGTTACAGCAGCGGCTTCTCGCCACGCTGCCACAGGCGCAGCAGCAGGCGTTCGACGCTGACGCTGGCGCTTTGCGTAAAGCGATCCATCATTTTTTTGCGCTTCACGTAGTGCACCGCAACCACTTCCCGCGCCTGCATCTGGTCGATAATCAGATCGTCGCTGGTGCCGATAGCGTCAACCAGGCCTTTTTCCAGCGCCTGGGTGCCGAACCAGTGTTCGCCCGTCGCCACGCTGTCGATGTCCAGCGTCGGACGCATCTGATGCACAAACTCTTTAAACAGCTGATGCGTCTCGTTGAGATCCTCGCGGAATTTTTCGCGGCCCTGCTCGGTGTTTTCGCCAAACAGCGTCAGCGTGCGCTTGTACTCTCCGGCCGTATGCAGCTCTACGTCAATTTCATTGCGCTTCAGCAGGCGGTTGAAGTTAGGGATCTGGGCAACCACGCCGATCGAGCCAATGATAGAAAACGGTGCAGCCACGATGCGATCGGCCACGCAGGCCATCATATAGCCGCCGCTCGCCGCTACCTTATCCACCGCCACGGTCAAACGGATGTTCTTATCACGCAGCCGCTGAAGCTGGGAAGAGGCCAGCCCGTAGCCGTGCACCACGCCACCCGGACTTTCCAGACGCAGCAGCACTTCATCCTGCGGTCTGGCGACGGCCATAACCGCCGAGATCTCTTCACGCAGCGAGGCAACCTCGTGCGCGTCCATGCTGCCTTTAAAATCCATCACGTACAGCGTGGGCTTGCTTTCGGCTGGTTTAATACCTTGTTTCGCCTCGGCTTTAGCGGTTTTCGCCTCCAGCTTGTCCTTTTTTTTCTGCTCTTTATACCAGCGTTTTTTGTCATGCGGCTTCATGCTCGCCAGGCGCATTTCATCCTTTATCTCCTGATACGCCTCATTCAGCCGCGTCAGGCGCAGCTGGCCGCCCTGAGCGCGTTTACGCATGGCCAGATGCGTAATCAAAATAGCAATGGCCGCGATCGCCACGACCACCGTGACCGTCTTGGCCAGAAAAAGTCCGTAGTAAGAGAGTAGTTCCACGCATTCCGCCTTATTTAACATCCAATTAGATCAGCAGCTAGTGTAGCCGAGTCGCTGCCCGTCGTCGCCCGGATCCGTTGAGTACGCAAAGATAGCGCTGCGCAGAGACCAGGCATTCGGGCGGTTTACTGTTGCGGTCAATGGATTAGCGGCGTTACCCTGTTTCCCTTCCGCACTAAGCATCGCCAGAGGCGCATCAATGAATTATCAACCTGCCAGTCAATTGCTCAACGATCGTATTATTCTTGTTACCGGCGCCAGCGACGGCATTGGCCGCGAGGCTGCTGTCACCTACGCTCGCTATGGCGCGCAGGTTATTTTGCTGGGACGCAACGCGCAGAAGCTGCAAAATGTGGCGGATGAAATCGCCGCTGTCGGCAAGCCTTCGCCGCTTTTCTTTACGCTGGATTTGGACAGCGCCACGCCCGAAGCGTGCCGTCAGCTGGCCGATGAAATTTCCCGTCATGTCCCCAGGCTGGACGGCGTGCTGCATAACGCGGGCCTGCTGGGCGACGTGGTGCCCATGACCGAGCAGGATCCCGCCGTCTGGCAGCAGGTGATGCGCGTAAACGTTGACGCCACTTTCTTCCTGACTCAGGCGCTGCTGCCGCTGCTGCTGAAGTCACAGGCCAGCTCGCTGGTGTTTACCTCTTCCAGCGTAGGCCGCCAGGGACGCGCGGGCTGGGGCGCCTACTCCGTCTCTAAATTCGCCACCGAAGGCATGATGCAGGTGCTGGCCGAAGAGTATCGCGGCCAGCTGCGCGTCAACTGCATTAACCCCGGCGGCACGCGCACCAAAATGCGTGCCAGCGCCTTCCCGCAGGAGAACGCAGGCAAGCTGAAAACCCCGGCGGATATTATGCCCACTTACCTTTACGTGATGGGCGATGACTGCACGGAAAGCGGCGTCAGCTTCGATGCGCAGCCAGGACGCAAACCGGGAGCAGCGGAATAATGGCCGACGATCGCCACCAGCAGCGTCAGCAAAAGCTGAAGGAGAAAGTTGACGCGCGCATTGCCGCCGCGACCGAAACGCGCGGCATTCTGATGGTGTTTACCGGTAACGGCAAAGGCAAGACCACGGCCGCTTTCGGCACTGCCGCCCGTGCGGTGGGCCATCAAAAGCGCGTGGGCGTCATTCAGTTTATTAAGGGCGAATGGCCAAACGGCGAACGCAATTTGCTGGAGCCGCACGGCGTGGAGTTTCAGGTGATGGCCACCGGCTTCACCTGGGATACGCAGAACCGCGAAACTGATACCGCCGCCTGCCTTGAAGTCTGGCAGCACGGCAAACGGATGTTGCAGGATGCGTCGCTGGATCTGGTGGTGATGGATGAGCTGACCTATATGGTGAGCTTTGACTATCTGCCGCTGGAAGAGGTCATGGCGGCGCTGCGCGCCCGTCCGCCTCAGCAGAGCGTTATCATTACCGGCCGGGGCTGTCATCGCGATTTGCTGGCGCTGGCGGATACCGTAACCGAAATGCGTCCGGTTAAACACGCTTTTGATGCGGGGATCCAGGCACAGCAGGGTATCGACTGGTAACAGGCAAAAAAAAGGGCGAATCGCTTCGCCCTTTTCTGTTAACGCTTGCTGGTCGTACGGCGGTTGCCGCTGACCTGAGTGTGGCGCTTGACGGCGCGACGGATCTGATTGGCCTTGGTACGGCGACGATCTTTTTCCAACGCCACTTTGCTGGTGGTTTCCGGCGGCAGCCCAACCAGCTCGCGCAGATAGTTGGTCGGCGGCAGATCCAGCTCCGTCCAGCCGCCGCGCGGCAGCCCTTTCGGCAGCGTGATGTCGCCGTAGCGGGTACGGATCAGACGGCTGACCTGCACGCCTACCGATTCCCACAGGCGACGCACTTCGCGGTTGCGGCCTTCGGTCAGCGTAACGCTATACCACTGGTTGATGCCTTCGCCGCCGGTAAACTTCAGCGTTTTAAACGACGCCGGGCCATCTTCCAGCTGTACGCCACGGCTCAGCTGCTTCAGCTTATCGTCATCGACCTGCCCAAACACGCGTACGGCGTATTCCCTTTCCACTTCCCGGCTTGGGTGCATCAAACGGTTAGCCAGCTCGCCATCCGTTGTGAACAGCAGCAGGCCGCAGGTGTTAACGTCCAGACGCCCTACGGCGATCCAGCGTGCGCCACGCAGCTTGGGTAAACGGTCGAATACGGTAGGACGGCCTTCGGGATCGTTACGGGTGCAGAGTTCGCCTTCCGGTTTGTAATAGGCCAGCACGCGGCAAACTTCATTAGTGGATTCCGCTACCGAAACCAGATGGCCGTCGATACGGATTTTTAATGCTTTACTCGGCTCTACGCGGTCGCCCAGCGTGGCCATTTTGCCGTCCACGCTAACGCGTCCGGCAGAAATCATGGTTTCAATTTCGCGGCGGGAACCATGCCCGGCGCGCGCTAAGACTTTCTGTAATTTTTCGCTCATGGCGCTGCCTCTTTGTCGCCTTCCCAGGCGTCATAAAATGAATGGGCCGTTACTCAGGAGGCGGGGCTTTTTGCGGCTGAATGCACGCGACGCCCGCCCCATTTTCAGGGGAAGCGCATTCTACACTAAGTTATCGGCTATTGATAACGCTACCGGGCCGTTTGCCAGGGAAAAGATGCGCCATCCTGAAAAGCGGCGGCGTCGCCCGCTATCGACGGACGGTCACTCATTCCCTGCGCTTACCAAAGCGGCCGCCCTAAGCCAATTTAACGCCGGGCCGCGCCGCGTTATTTAAGGCAAATGTTATCGCCTTGTTGATATATATTCACTTATTTTAAGTTAAATTAAAGTTAATGTATTTTCTGCCGATACTGCGCCGCGCCTGAATTTCACCTTAATTAAACCCAAATAGCCACCTCAGCAGAGGGTGAATCCATTAAGCAAAATGTTTCTCCGATGTTAAAACCACTTTTTTACGCCACACCAGTGATTCAAACTGACTTAACACAAATGACCCACACAAATGCTAAAGCCCTCTCCAAACAAATAGCTTATCGCCATTTTAGATTGAGTTAATTCATCGTAATTGCGGTTTTAATTATTTTCGGCTGTTTATTTATTTGATCCACTAATTAGTTTGTGTAGAATTCACTCAGGCCAAAAAGAGCCTGCACAGTGAACTGTTAAACAGTCACAATAAAAATTTTAGTTAAGTCGTAAATTATTTTTGCAGTAAACGTCAGTTAAAAAACAGAGGGGAGCACGACTCCCTGTATAACGCCGATTTCAATCGGCATCGGCCTTGCACGTCGTCAATCTTCACCAGGGATTTACTGACGTGTCCGACAAAGTGTAACTATTATGAAAAGAATAATGCCCCTCGCGGCGTTGGCTTTGCTGACGCTGACCGGCTGCTCTGTAGGTAAATATGAGTACAGCAGAGAAGCACTGAAACGTGTCGATATGAACTTTACCGGCATTCCTACCGTGCTGGGCGTCGGCTCGCTGGGTACCAGCATTCCGATTACGCCCGAGTACAGCCTGACTGCCGCTCACGTGGCTAAACTCTCCGTACAGCGCGTTAAGGCTTATCATCCTTACTGCGACCTGGCGATTATTTATCATAAAAACGACATGAAAACCCTGCCGAAATTTCGCGAAGGTGAAATTGGCGCGCCGGTGAAAATGTACGGCTACAGCTTTATTACCGCCATGCCGGTGGAATCTTCCGGCGTGAACCTGGCATTGACCGGTATTCGCAATGAGTGGAATAAACGTCCCTGCGTAGCGATGGCTTCCAATGCGGGCGTGGTGAAAGGCATGTCGGGCGGCGCGGTCTATAACGGCGATGATACAATCGGCGGCGTGATAGTCGGTTTTACCAATCAGATTAAGAGGCATAAGGCCGGTAGCGGACCGTTGAAAGATGTGTCACTTTATATTCCTTATGCGGACTTTAAAGACTGGCTGCAAAAAACAACGTCGTGAGAATAATATGCTCGCGTATTAATATCTGAAAAGTAATTATCTATGTTTATTTATTAAGGCTCGCCTTTTTGACGAGCCTGATATTATTCAGAGAAAAGGTTTAACGTCGCCTGCGCCTTCGCGCACGACCTGCGGCGTACTTTCGGTTAAATCGATAACCGTAGTAGGTTGCTGTCCCAGATAGCCGCCGTGAATAATTAAATCAACCTGCTTGCCGATCGTCTCCTGAATCGCTTCCGGATCGGATTCGGTAAAATCGTTGCCCGGCAGCATCAGCGAAGTGGACATTAAGGGTTCGTTCAGCGCCTCCAGCAGCGCCAGCGCCACCGGATTGGAAGGCACACGCAGACCAATCGTCTTACGCTTATCGCTCATCAGACGGCGCGGCACCTCTTTGGTCGCCTTCAAAATAAACGTGTAGTTGCCTGGCGTATTATTTTTAATCAGGCGAAACGCGGTATTGTCCACGTACGCATAGGTAGACAGCTCTGAAAGATCGCGGCAGACCAGCGTAAAGTTATGGTCGCTGTCCAGCTGCCTGATGCGACAGATGCGCTCCATCGCGTTTTTATCTTCCAGCCTGCAGCCCAGCGCATAGCCCGAGTCCGTAGGATAAACGATGACCGACCCTTTATGCAGCAGCTCTACGGCCTGTTTGATCAGCCGGGGCTGGGGGTTTTCCGGGTGTATATAAAAGAACTGACTCATAATCGACCTCATGCCTGTCGCGCGACGGGCGAACAGGATCAAATTTCAGGAAAGCGCAGCCAGACGGCTTCCACACCGGCCGGAAGCCATAATTTTTTTCCCAGCTCTATCCACGGACAGGGCTGATGGAAATCAGATCCCTGCGACGCGGCCAGCTGGTAGTCCTGCGCGTAACGCGCCAGCTGCGTGCGCTCGTTGGGCGCCTGCTGGCACTGTGCGACCTCCATTGCATCCCCCCCTTCTTCTTTAAAGTGGGCGATTAAACGCTTCAACCATTTTGCGGAAAGGCCGTAGCGGCCCGGATGAGCCAACACGGCACGCCCGCCAGAATGATGAATAGCATCAATGGCTTGTTTAATTGTACACCACTGTGGCGGCACGTAGCCGGTTTTGCCGCGCGCCAGGTAATTTTTAAAGACCTGCGCCATATTATCGGCCTTGCCCTGCGCAATTAAGAAGCGGGCAAAATGGCCTCGGGTGATCGCGCCGCCGTCGGCCAGCGCCAGCGCGCCTTCCAGCGCACCGGGAATGCGCGCTTTCTCCAGCCGTTCAGCTATCAGCTGCGCGCGAACCATTCGACGATCGCTCTGTGCCTGCAGAAACTGCTTCAGCACGGGATGCTCTTCTTCCACGCCCAGTCCGACAATATGAATTTCGTGATTTTCCCATAGCGAAGAAACTTCGACGCCCGCTATCAGCCGCAGCGGCAGCTGGTGTCTGGCGATGGCTTCGCGGGCGGGTTGCACGCCGTCAACCGAATCGTGATCGGTGATAGCAAGGACACCGACGCGTTGCTCCACGGCTCTGAGCACCAGTTCTTCAGGCGTTAACAGGCCGTCAGAGGCGCGGGTGTGGCTGTGTAAATCGTAGATGGGCCAGGGATTAAGCGGGGTTGCAGACAAAACGACTCCGGAAAGCGCTAAAAAGGTCGCTGCATGATACCCGCAATTGCGGGCAAGAGAAAAAGAGTATTGACATTTCCGCCACGAACCAGTTAACTAGTACGCAAGTTCACACACAAGGTAGCGAAAAATGAAAAACACAATGACAACGAACGGCTGGTGGCGTACTTCTTCCTGAACGGGCGGAGAAGTCGTGCACGCAGCTGTCGCTGTAACGCTACCCAGGCCCGCCGCAAGCGGGCCTTTTTTTTAGCCAAATTTGAGAACTGACCTTATGCAAACGCAAACTACAGTGAAGTTGATTACCGGCGCCGCGCCCTACCGTGAGGATCCGGCCGCGCTCTTCCACCAGCTCTGCGGCGCGCGTCCCGCTACGCTGCTGCTGGAGTCGGCGGACATTGACAGCAAACGCAACCTGAAAAGCCTGCTGATTATCGACAGCGCGCTGCGCATTAAGGCGCTGGACGATACCGTTACCGTCCAGGCGCTGTCGGAGAATGGCCGCGCGCTGCTGCCGCTGCTGGATGCCGCGCTGCCGGAGTCGGTTATCAATACCGTACGTCCCGACGGCCGCGAGCTGCGTTTTCCGCAGGATAATGCGGTGCAGGATGAGGATTCCCGTCTGAAGACGCTGTCGGTGTTCGACGCGCTGCGCCTGATCCCGCATTTGCTGAAAAGCCCGGCGGACGAGCGCGAGGCGATGCTGCTTGGCGGCCTGTTCGCTTACGACCTGGTGGCAGGATTTGAAGATCTGCCCGGGCTGGACAACGACCAGCGCTGTCCCGATTACTGCTTTTATCTGGCCGAAACGTTACTGGTGATCGACCATCAGAGCCAGAGCGCACGCTTACAGGCCAGCCTGTTTACGGCAGCGCCCGGCGAATTTTTACGCCTGCAGCGCCGTATCGAACAGCTGCACGGCCAGATGCTGCAGCCCGCGTCCGCTATTCCGGTGCAGCCGCTGGAGACAATGTCGCTTGCCGTCAGCCAGAACGACGAAGAGTATTGCGCCGTGGTGCGCAAGATGCAGGAAGCCATCCGCAGCGGCGAAATCTTCCAGGTGGTGCCGTCGCGCCGCTTCTCGCTGCCCTGCCCGTCGCCGCTGGCCGCCTACGACACGCTGAAGAACAGCAACCCCAGCCCCTATATGTTTTTTATGCAGGATCAGGATTTCAGCCTGTTCGGCGCCTCGCCGGAAAGCTCGCTGAAGTATTCGGCCGACAGCCGCCAGATCGAAATTTATCCGATTGCCGGAACCCGCCCGCGCGGTCGTCATGCCGACGGCTCGCTGGATCGCGATCTCGACAGCCGTATCGAGCTGGAAATGCGTACCGACCATAAAGAACTGGCCGAGCACCTGATGCTGGTCGACCTGGCGCGTAACGATCTGGCGCGCATCTGCGAGCCGGGCAGCCGCTACGTGGCCGATTTAACCAAGGTCGACCGCTACTCTTTTGTGATGCACCTGGTTTCCCGCGTGGTAGGCAAACTGCGTGAGGATCTGGATGTGCTGCATGCCTACCGCGCCTGTATGAATATGGGCACGCTGAGCGGCGCGCCGAAAGTTCGCGCCATGCGCCTGATCGCCGAGGCGGAAGGCACCCGGCGCGGCAGCTACGGCGGCGCGGTCGGCTACTTTACCGCCAGCGGCGATCTGGATACCTGCATCGTGATCCGCTCAGCCTACGTCGAGGACGGCGTCGCTACCGTTCAGGCCGGCGCGGGCGTGGTGCTGGATTCCAACCCGCAGGCGGAAGCCGATGAGAGCCGCAATAAAGCCCGCGCGGTGCTGCGCGCCATCGCCACTGCCCATCATTGCAAGGAGATTTTCTGATGGCTGATATTCTGCTGCTCGACAATATCGACTCTTTTACCTGGAACCTCGTCGACCAGGTGCGCGCTTTCGGTCATAACGTAGTGATCTACCGCAATAACGTGCCTGCCGACACGCTGATCGCCCGTTTGCAGGAGATGGACAATCCGGTGCTGCTGCTGTCGCCAGGCCCTGGCGCGCCGTCCGATGCGGGCTGTATGCCGGAACTGCTGCGGCGCCTGCGCGGACAGCTGCCGATTATCGGGATCTGCCTGGGCCATCAGGCAATTGTGGAAGCCTACGGCGGCCACGTCGGCCAGGCGGGCGAGATCCTGCACGGTAAAGCCTCAGCCATCGCCCATGACGAGTCGGCCATGTTCGCCGGGCTGAGCAATCCGCTGCCCGTGGCACGCTACCACTCGCTGGTCGGCAGCAACGTACCGATTGAGCTAACAATTAACGCGACTTTTAACGGCATGGTGATGGCGGTGCGTCACGACGCCGACCGCGTCTGCGGTTTCCAGTTTCACCCGGAATCGATTCTGACCAGTCAGGGCGCACGCCTGCTGGAGCAGACCCTGGCCTGGGCGCTGGCGAAATAAGGAGAGCATGATGAACGCAATACTGGAAAAACTGTACCAGGCGCAGACCCTGACCCGTGACGAGAGCCACCAGCTGTTCTCCGCCATTGTCACCGGACAGCTGGAGCCAACCCAGCTGGCCGGCGCGCTGATCGCCATGAAGATCCGCGGCGAACGGCCTGAAGAGATCGCCGGGGCCGCCACGGCGCTGCTGGCGGACGCCAAACCCTTTCCGCGCCCGGAGTACGCCTTTGCCGATATCGTCGGCACCGGCGGCGACGGTAGCAACAGTATCAATATTTCTACCGCCAGCGCCTTTGTGGCGGCGGCCTGCGGGCTGAAGGTGGCAAAACATGGCAACCGCAGCGTCTCCAGCAAATCCGGATCTTCCGATCTGCTGGCAGCATTCGGCATCAATCTGGCTATGCCAGCCGAACAGGCGCGCCAGGCGCTGGACGATCTTAACGTCTGCTTCCTGTTTGCGCCGCAGTACCATACCGGGTTCCGCCACGCGATGCCGGTGCGCCAGCAGCTGAAGACCCGCACGCTGTTCAACGTGCTTGGCCCGCTAATCAACCCGGCGCGGCCGCCGCTGGCGGTGATCGGCGTTTACAGCCCGGAGCTGGTGCTGCCGATTGCCCAGACGCTGAAAGTGCTGGGCTATCAGCGCGCGGCGGTGGTGCACGGCGGCGGCATGGACGAAGTGGCGCTGCACAGCACGACGCAGGTGGCGGAGCTGCGTGACGGCGAAATCACCAGCTATCAGCTGACGCCAGAAGATTTTGGCCTGAGCTATCATCCCCAGGAGGCGCTGGCGGGCGGCTCGCCGGAAGAAAACCGTGACATTCTGACGCGATTGCTCCAGGGTAAAGGCGAGCAGGCGCACGAAGAGGCCGTGGCCGTTAACGTCGCGCTGCTGCTGAAGATTTTCGGCCAGGAAGACTTACGGGAAAATGCGCAAAAGGCGCTGAAAGCGATCCGCAGCGGCCAGGCCTATGAGCGCGTGGTCGCGCTGGCAGCAAGAGGATAATATGGAAACCGTACTGAACAAAATTGTGCAGGATAAGGCGATTTGGCTGGCCGAGCGCCAGCAGCGCCAGCCGCTGGCCTCGTTTCAGAACGAGATCGAACCGGCGACCCGCAGCTTTTATCATGCGCTGTCAGGCGCCAGAACCGTTTTTATTCTGGAATGCAAAAAGGCCTCGCCCTCAAAAGGCGTGATCCGGGAAGATTTCGATCCGGCCGCCATTGCGGGCGTTTATAAAGATCACGCTTCGGCCGTTTCGGTACTGACCGACGAAAAATATTTCCAGGGCAGCTTCGATTTTCTGCCGGTGGTCAGCGCCGCCATTACCCAGCCCGTGCTGTGCAAAGATTTTATTATCGATCCGTATCAAATTTATCTGGCGCGCTACTACCAGGCAGACGCGATCCTGCTGATGCTTTCCGTAGTGAATGACGAGCAGTATCGCCAGCTGGCCGCCGTGGCGCACAGCCTGAATATGGGCGTACTGACTGAGGTGATCAGCGACGAAGAGCTGGCTCGCGCCACCGCGCTGGGCGCCAAAGTGGTTGGCATCAATAACCGCGACCTGCGCGATCTCTCTATCGATCTCGACCGCACGCGTCGTCTTGCGCCTAAAGTTGCCCATGGCGTAACGGTGATCAGCGAATCAGGCATCAATAACTATGCTCAGGTTCGCGAGCTGAGCCACTTCGCCAACGGCTTTTTAATCGGCTCCGCCCTGATGTCGGAGGCGGATCTTTCCGCCGCCGTGCGTCGGGTCATTATTGGCGATAACAAAGTGTGCGGCCTGACCCGCGCCGGGGATGCGCGGAGCGCGCTGGAAGCCGGGGCGGTCTACGGCGGCCTGATTTTCGCCGAAGGCTCGCCACGCAAAGTGACGCCGGAGCAGGCGAAAACGGTGATGGCGGGCGGCGCGCTGAAATATGTCGGCGTGTTCCGTAACAACTCCCTTAGTGACGTTGTCACTATCAGCCGCGAGCTGGGCCTTTCTGCCGTACAGCTGCATGGTGATGAAGATCGGGATTTTGTCGCCGAGCTACGCCGTCAGCTGCCGGATGAGGTAAAAATCTGGAAGGCGTTCAGCATTCGTTCCGCGCTGCCCGCCCGCGACTGGCCGCACGTCGATCGCTACGTCTTTGACAACGGCAGCGGCGGCACCGGCAACCGTTTCGACTGGGCACTGCTGGAAGGCGAAAAGCTGGATAACGTGCTGCTGGCGGGCGGCCTGGGCGCCGACAACTGCGTCAGCGCCGCCCGGCTTGGCTTCGCCGGCCTGGATTTTAACTCCGGCGTCGAAAGTGCACCCGGCCTGAAGGATGCGGACAAAATCGCCTCGGTGTTTCAAACGCTGAGAGCCTACTGACCGTCTGGCGTCGCTACGGCGGCGCAACTGCGAATAAGGAAGCGAAATGACTTTATTAAATCCCTGGTTTGGCGAGTTCGGCGGTATGTACGTGCCGCAGATCCTGATGCCCGCGCTGCAACAGCTGGAAGAGGCCTTTGTCAGCGCCCAGCGCGATCCTGAGTTTCAGGCGGAATTCCTCGGCCTGCTGAAAAATTACGCCGGTCGCCCCACTGCGCTGACGCTGTGTAAGAACCTGACCAAAGGCACCAAAACCCGTCTTTACCTGAAGCGTGAAGATCTGCTGCACGGCGGCGCGCACAAAACCAATCAGGTGCTGGGCCAGGCGCTGCTGGCGAAGCGCATGGGCAAAACCGAAATTATCGCGGAAACCGGCGCGGGCCAGCACGGCGTCGCTTCGGCGCTCGCCAGCGCCCTGCTGGGTCTGAAGTGCCGCATCTATATGGGCGCCAAGGATATCGAGCGCCAGTCGCCCAACGTGTTCCGCATGAAGCTGATGGGCGCAGAGGTGATCCCAGTGCACAGCGGCTCCGCCACGCTGAAAGATGCCTGTAACGAGGCGCTGCGCGACTGGTCGGGCAGCTATGAAAACGCCCACTATATGTTAGGCACGGCGGCGGGCCCGCATCCTTTCCCGACTATAGTGCGCGAATTCCAGCGCATGATCGGTGAAGAAACTAAAGTGCAGATCCAGGAGCAGGAAGGCCGCCTGCCGGATGCGATTATCGCCTGCGTGGGCGGCGGCTCCAACGCTATCGGCATGTTCGCGGACTTTATCGACGAGGCTTCCGTCGGGCTGATTGGCGTGGAGCCTGCCGGTCACGGTATTGAAACCGGCGAGCACGGCGCGCCGCTGAAGCATGGCCGCGTCGGCATCTATTTCGGTATGAAAGCGCCGATGATGCAGACGGAAGAGGGTCAGATTGAGGAGTCCTATTCGATTTCCGCCGGGCTGGATTTCCCTTCCGTGGGGCCGCAGCACGCGCATCTGAACAGCATTGGCCGCGCCGACTACGTTTCCATTACCGATGACGAAGCGCTGGACGCGTTTAAAATCCTTTGCCGCAGCGAAGGCATTATTCCCGCGCTGGAGTCTTCCCACGCGCTGGCTCACGCCCTGAAAATGATGCGTGAAGCGCCGGAAAAAGAGCAGCTGCTGGTGGTGAACCTGTCCGGCCGCGGCGATAAAGATATTTTCACCGTGCACGAGATTCTGACAGCGAAGGGAGAGATCTGATGGAACGTTATGACCAGCTTTTTCAGCGGCTGAACGCGCGTAAGGAAGGCGCCTTTGTGCCTTTCGTCACCCTGGGCGATCCCACGCCCGAGCTGTCGCTGCAAATTATCGATGCGCTGATCGCGGGCGGCGCCGACGCGCTGGAGCTGGGGATCCCCTTCTCCGATCCGCTGGCCGACGGCCCGACCATCCAGAACGCCACGCTGCGCGCCTTTGCCGCCGGCGTGACGCCCAGCCACTGCTTTGAGCTGCTGGCCGCCGTCCGCCAGAAGCATCCGACCATCCCGATCGGGCTGCTGATGTACGCCAACCTGGTCTTCGCCAACGGCATCGACAACTTTTATGCGCGCTGCCAGCAGGCGGGCGTGGATTCCGTGCTGATTGCAGACGTGCCGGTCGAAGAGTCCGCGCCGTTCCGCCAGTCGGCGATGCGGCATAATGTTGCGCCGATCTTTATTTGCCCGCCGAACGCCAGCGACGATCTGCTGCGCGAGATCGCTTCACACGGGCGCGGCTATACCTATCTGCTTTCCCGCGCGGGCGTAACCGGCACGGAAAGCCGTGGCGTCAGCCAGTCGTTGCATCATCTGGTGGACAAGCTGACCGAATACCACGCCGCGCCGCCGCTACAGGGCTTCGGGATTTCTGAACCGTCTCAGGTGAAGGAGGCGCTTGCCGCTGGCGCAGCGGGTGCGATTTCCGGCTCCGCTATCGTCAAAATCATCGAGCGTCATCACAATGAACCGGCCACGATGCTGGCCGAGCTGGAAGCTTTCGTCGCGAAGCTGAAGGCCGCCACGCGCTAACCGTCCGCCCTGTCGCTCTGGCAGGGCTTTGCCCCTCCTGTACTTTTATTATTTTTGCGGCTCAGTCGTGATTGCTGAGCCGTTACGCCCGCCCGATCGAGAGCAGGCCAGCCGCGTAGCCTCAGGCAGCAGCTTTACCGCCCCGTAAACAAGTAACACGCTCTTTTTGCGCTGTTTTGTGGAAAATTCGCCGCCCAGGTCTACGCTTCTTTTACAGAGCGAATCTGTAATCACGGCCCAGGCCATTCGGAAATAACAGGGAGATTTACCATGAAGCTGTTTAAAATGTTGACGGGTATGGTTATCGCAGCCGTTGTGGCTGTTTCAGTTAGCGCCTGCGCGCCAACGGCAAAGCAGGAAGGCACAGGCGGCTATATTGACGACACCGTCATCACCACCAAAGTTAAAACGCAGCTGCTGAACGATGAAGCGCTGAAGTCCCGTGAAATCAACGTGGAAACCTTTAAGGGCCGCGTACAGCTCAGCGGTTTCGTCAGCTCGGCCCAGATGGCCAGCCGTGCCGTGCAGGTGACCCGCAGCGTGAAAGGCGTAAAGTCCGTAGTAAATAATATGCAGATCAAATAACGCTTTTCGGGCGTAACAGGATCGACAAAAGGCGCAGCGTATGCGCCTTTTTGCTGTCTGACGGCGGCGATCAGAAGCGGTAACCCGCGCCAAAGAAGAACACGAACGGGTTGATATGGGTGTCGATACTCTGGCGGCCTGCGCCCGCCGCGTCAAAGCGCACTTTGGTATTAATATCCATGTACCACAGCGAGGCGTTCAGCATCCACTGCGGCGTTAGCTGATAGTCCAGGCCGACCTGGCCCGCCACGCCCCAGCTGTTTTTTACGCTCAGGTTGCTCAGGCCCGCATCGCGGCCGGTCTGGTTAAAATCGGTGTCATAAAACATGGTGTAGTTCACGCCGATACCGGCATAGGGCTGCAGCTTGCTGTTGTTATCCATGAAATACCACTGCGCCATCAGCGTTGGCGGCAGCTGATGCACGGTAGCCAGCGTGCCGGTAGAGGCCAGCCCGACCTTGTGACGGAACGGCGTGGCGCCCAGCAGCTCAACGCCGACATGATCGGTCAGCATATAGGTAAACGTCAGGCCCAGCTGGGTATTGTTGTTGATGTCGAATTCGCCCAGTCCCAGGACGTTATCCGAGCCGCCGGTTGGACGCACGGTCGCGGAACCCGCACGCATAAAGAAATCGCCAGCCTGATGTGCCGAAGCGGCTACCGGCGCGCAGGCCGCGACCAACAAGGCCAATACTGAAATTTTCATAATCACTCCTGTGTACATAGAAAAAAGCGCAAATTGTCACCCTTATTTTTAATGCGCTGATTTTATCTTTATTTTCAGAAAGATCATCCTCACAGAAACACAATAAACGGCAAATCCACTAAAAATTGATCTGGATCAAAACCACCTTTATTTCATAAAGAAAAATTAAGTTAAAAAGTGATCTGATGCGGGTTTATTGGCCAGATAGTGTTATATGAAGCGTGCAGGCGGTGTGCGTCAGACGGCACGAGAAATCGCCAAAGCGAAAGTTGTGTAAGCCAGGGTGCCAGGTTGGCTTAAGACCATGTACAATCGCCGGATCGCTAAATTCGGCTCTCAAGGAGTGTACATGTCATTCACGGCGGCTTCGTTATACCGTGACACGGGAAATTTCTTTCGCCATCAGTTTGTTACCATCGTACTGATCGCGCTGTTAACCTCTTTTATTACGGTACTGATCGGCCATGCGCTGACGCCTGATATTTCCGGGCTGGCGGATGGCAACAGCGGCTCAATGAGCCTGATGGAGTGGATCCGTACCATGACGCCAGAACAGCAGCAGCTGCTGCTGCACGCTTCCGCTGCGGGTACGCTTGCCTCGCTGGTCGGCAATACGCTGCTGCTGGGCGCGATGCTCTGCCTGATCCCTATGGTTACCGCCGGCGAGCGCGTCAGCGCCCTGCGCGCCATGGGCGCTTCCGCGCCGATGCTGCTGCGACTGCTGCCGCTGGTGTTTTTTATGACGCTGATTATTCAGCTCGGCTTTATGGCGTTGATGGTGCCCGGCATTATTTTCGCTATCATCCTGTCGCTGTCGCCGATGATCATGACGGCGGAAAAAGTCGGCATTTTCGCCGCGATGCGCGCCAGCACTCGGCTGGTGTGGGGACATGTTAAGGTGGTGGCGCCCGCTATCCTGGGCTGGCTGCTGGCGAAGGTGCTGGTGCTGCTGATGGCCTCGTCGCTGACCGTGCTGCCGGCCAACGTCACCTCGGTGCTGCTGAACGCGCTAAGCAATCTCGTTTCGGCGCTGCTGATCATTTACCTCAGCCGCCTGTATATGCTGTTACGTTAATCAGTCGCTGCGCGCTTCACCGGCGCGCAGCCGATGTGTTGATCTGATAACCGGAAGCCCTTATGAAGCAGTTACTCGATTTTCTTCCTCTCGTGGTCTTTTTCGTTTTTTATAAGCTCTACGATATTTTCGTCGCCTCGGGCGCGCTGATCGTCGCCACCGCGCTGGCGCTGGTGGCCAGCTGGCTGCTTTATCGCAGGCTGGAGAAGATGACCATCGTCACTTTTGTGCTGGTCGCCGTTTTCGGCACGCTGACGCTGGTTTTTCATAATGACGAATTTATTAAATGGAAAGTCACGGTTATCTACACGCTGTTCTCTGCCGCGCTGCTCTACAGCCAGTTCTGGATGAAACAGACGCTGATCCAGAGCATGTTGGGTAAAGAGCTGACGCTACCGCAGGCCGCGTGGCGCAGGCTGAACGTGGCCTGGGCGATATTCTTTCTGGCCTGTGGCCTGGCCAATATCTACGTCGCCTTTTGGCTACCGCAGGATTTCTGGGTTAACTTTAAAGTGTTTGGCCTGACCGGCCTGACTCTGCTCTTCACCCTGCTCAGCGGCGTCTATATCTATCGCCTGATGCCGCAGGAAGAAAAATAATTCAGCGCCGGATACGGCGTTTTTATGCGGAAGCAAGATAATGAGCGACGAACAACGACAGCCTGAGGGCGAAATGGTGCTGCGCACGCTGGCTATGCCTGCGGATACTAACGCCAACGGCGATATCTTCGGCGGCTGGCTGATGTCGCAAATGGATATGGGCGGCGCCATTCTGGCAAAAGAGATCGCGGGCGGCCGCGTGGTGACGGTGCGGGCTGACGGCATGACCTTTCTGAAGCCGGTTGCGGTAGGTGACGTGGTCAGCTGTTATGCGCGCTGCATTCGTACCGGCAGCAGCTCGATTACGATTAACGTAGAAGTCTGGATTAAGAAGGTGTCTTCAGAACCGATTGGCCAGCGCTACTGTACCACCGAAGCGGTATTTATCTACGTTGCCGTTGACAGCGAAGGCAAATCGCGACCGCTGCCACCGGAAAAAAGCCATTTTAGCGAAGCGTAACGGCATAAAAAACGGGAGCAAAATTTGCTCCCGTTTTTTTATGATGGGCAACATCACCCGTTACTCAATGCTGCTGCCGCCGTTGATTTTAAAGACAACGTTCATTTTCAAATCCTTGCCCGGCTTGCCCGCCTCATAGCGCCACTTACGCATGGCGTTTTTCACTTCACGCTCGAACATATTGCGCGGCTCGGCCTCGAGAATGCGGATATTTCCCACCTGCCCCGAGCTGTCCACGTCAAACTGCACGCGAACATGCCCTTCCAGACGCAGCGCAAAGGCGCGTGACGGATAGGCCGGTTTGCCAATGCTCATCGCTTTCGGGCCGGAAGAGACGGCCGTTGAAGGCGCTGCCGATGTTTTCGGCGCGGTAGAAGGTTTGGTCGCGGTAGCCGTACGATCGTTATTCAACGGCGCGGCCTGGCGAGGCTCCTCGCGCGGCTTCACCTCTTTCTTCGGCTTCACCACTTCCTTTTTAGGCTTAGGTTTGGGTTTAGGCCTGGGAACGGGTTTCGGGATCGGCACCGGTTCCGCTTTAGGCGGCTCCGGCTCCGGCACGGGTTCAGGTTCGGGTTCAGGCTCCGCTACCGGCTGCGGCGCAGGCTGGGGCGCTGGCTGTGGCTCCGGCTGCACTTCCGGCGCGACCAGAGAGACGCTGATAGGCTGAGACGCTTTTGGCACTTCCACGGTCTGGTGAAAAGAAGCATAAAGTATTCCGCCAATCACCACGGCGTGCAGACCCACGGAAAGCAGGGTCGGTAGCGAAAGTCGGCGAGGAAATGAAGTTTCTGTCAGCGTCGTCATAATCTTTCTGCTGTAAAAGTTGAGGCGTAAGTTTAAATGCAAATAGCAATCAGTTTCAACAACTCGCCTCTTTTCAGGCGTGAATTTGTCAGAAAATCGGTTAGCCTTACGCGCCGCGCCTGCAAGAGCATCTTTCATTTGCAGAATAGCGAACGATGCCTTAACGTGATCGCCAATCATTAGCGATGGACAGGAGTTAACGTGCTCTACGTAATTTATGCAGAAGATAATGCGGATTCACTGACAAAGCGGCAGGCGGTTCGCCCCGCGCATGTGGCACGTTTGCAGCTGTTACAGGATGAGGGACGCCTGATTATCGCCGGGCCGATGCCGGCGGTGGACAGCAACGAACCTGGCGTGGCGGGCTTTACCGGCTCTACCGTGATCGCCGAGTTCTCGTCGCTGGAAGAGGCGCAATCCTGGGCGCAGGACGATCCTTATATCGCCGCGGGCGTGTATAAGCAGGTTGCCGTTAAACCATTTAAGCGCACGTTTTAACGCCTTCCGCCTGGAACCCTGATGAAAATTGGCTATCTTTTCCCGGCCGCGGTCGGTATAGCAGGCGCGGCGCTGCTGATATGGTTTATCGCCAGCGGCGCCTGGATGCCGGGCGCCTGAGGCGCAGGCAGTAAAAGAAACCCGGCGCAAGGCCGGGTATTTACGCTCAGACCAGCTGGGTAATAAACAGAATAGAACGACGCTGCTGTTGGCTTAGCTGATGGCGAATGGCGTGCATCCGTCCGTAGCGTCTCGACTGCCCTTCCAGCCAGCGCGCCCGTCGGCGCTGAATTTGACGCGACATGCGCCAGCGTGCGACTTCATTTCTACTCCGTCTCATATTACCCTCTTCGCTTGCAAAAACTCGCGCCGCATTATAAAGACTTCTGTCTCTACGCCAAGTCCGATGACTTGAGGAAAAGGTTTCGTCCGCTCCGATCTGCACGTAAACTCCTGTAATCAGAGGTGAACAGGACTTCCGCTTTTATGACGACTTTTTATACTTTAATGAGCTGGCTGCTGCTGTTTGGTTACTGGCTGCTGATTGCCGGGGTCACGCTGCGCATTCTGATGAAGCGCCGCGCGGTGCCTTCGGCGATGGCCTGGCTGCTGATTATTTATATTCTCCCTCTGGTAGGCATCGTCGCCTATCTTTCCTTTGGCGAGCTGCATCTGGGGAAGCGTCGTGCCGAACGCGCCCGCACCATGTGGCCTTCCACCGCCAAATGGCTGAACGATCTGAAATCCTGTCACCATATTTTTGCCCGTGATAACAGCGACGTGGCGCGCTCGCTGTTTCAGCTTTGTGAAAACCGTCAGGGTATCGCCGGGGTAAAAGGTAACCAGCTACAGCTGCTCACCTCTACGGACGATACGATGCAGGCGCTGATCCGCGATATCCAGCTGGCTCGCCATAATATCGAGATGGTGTTTTATATCTGGCAGCCCGGCGGCATGGCGGATGAAGTGGCGGAAGTGCTGATGGCGGCGGCGCGGCGCGGCGTTCACTGTCGGCTGATGCTGGACTCCGCCGGCAGCGTGCAGTTTTTCCGCAGCGACTGGCCCGCGATGATGCGCAACGCGGGCATTGATGTCGTGGAGTCGTTGAAAGTCAGCCTGCTGCGCGTCTTTTTACGCCGCATGGATCTGCGCCAGCATCGCAAAGTGGTGCTGATCGATAACTATATTGCCTATACCGGCAGCATGAACCTGGTCGATCCGCGCTTTTTTAAACAGGATGCGGGCGTGGGCCAGTGGATTGACCTGATGGCGCGCATGGAAGGCCCGGTGGCAACCACCATGGGCATCATCTACTCCTGCGACTGGGAGATTGAAACCGGCAAGCGCATTCTGCCGCCGCCGCCGGACGGCACTATTATGCCTTTCGAGCAGGAAAGCGGCCATACCATTCAGGTTATCGCCTCCGGGCCGGGCTTTCCTGAAGATCTGATTCACCAGGCGCTGCTGACCGCCGTCTATTCGGCGCGCGAGCAGCTGATTATGACCACGCCCTATTTCGTGCCCAGCGACGATTTGCTGCACGCTATCTGTACCGCCGCGCAGCGCGGCGTCGAGGTGAGCATTATCGTGCCAAGACATAATGATTCACTGCTGGTAGGCTGGGCGAGCCGCGCTTTTTTTGCGGAACTGCTGGAAGCGGGCGTCAGAATTTATCAGTTTGAAGAAGGCCTGCTGCATACCAAGAGCGTGCTGGTTGACGGGCAGCTGAGCCTCATCGGCACGGTTAACCTGGATATGCGCAGCCTGTGGCTCAATTTCGAGATCACGCTGGTGATTGATGATGACGGTTTCGGCGGCGATCTGGCGCGCGTACAGGATGATTATATCGCCCGTTCGCGGCTGCTGGATGCAAAACAGTGGACGCGGCGCGCCTGGTGGCAGAGGATTGTCGAACGACTGTTTTATTTCTTCAGCCCGCTGTTGTAAAACGAGCGGCATTGCACAGCCCTGACGGGCATTATGGGAAATTTTATGGATTTAAATAACCGCCTTACCGAAGATGAAACCCTGGAACAGGCCTACGATATTTTTCTGGAGCTGGCGGGCGATAATCTCGATCCGGCCGATATCCTGCTCTTTAATCTTCAGTTTGAAGAGCGCGGCGGCGCAGAGCTGCACGATCCCGCCGAGGACTGGGCCGAGCATGTGGATTTCGATCTGAACCCGGACTTTTTTGCCGAGGTGGTGATTGGCTTGGGAGAAAACGACGGCGACCCGGTGACCGATATCTTCGCTCGCGTCCTGCTGTGCCGCGAAAAAGACCACAAGCTCTGCCATATTCTGTGGCGTGAATAAACCGCAGCCGCATCCCGTCGCCGGGATGCGGTCTGGTTTTTATAACGGATCGACCTTCAGGCAGGAGACCGCATGACGGAAGCTGCCTTCCAGCAGCGGACGCGTTTTGGCACACTCCGGCCCGGCTATCGGACAGCGGGTGCGAAATACGCAGCCCGATGGCGGATCGATCGGCGAAGGCAGCTCCCCTTCCAGCAGCTGGATAACCTTGTTTTTCTCCAGGTCGGGATCGGGGATCGGCACGGCGGACATTAAAGCCCTGGTGTAAGGATGCTGCGGGTTCTGATAAACCTCATCATAGGTGCCCAGCTCCACCGCATGGCCCAGATACATCACCAGCACGCGATCGGAGATATGTTTTACCACCGCCAGATCGTGGGCGATAAAGATCAGCGACAGCCCCATCTCGCGCTGTAGCTGCTGGAGCAGGTTGACCACCTGCGCCTGAATAGAAACATCCAGCGCGGAAACCGGCTCGTCGCAGATAATCAGTTTGGGCTCCAGAATTAACGCCCGGGCAATGCCGATGCGCTGGCACTGGCCGCCTGAAAATTCGTGCGGGTAGCGGTTAATCAGGTTCGGCAGCAGCCCCACCTTCATCATCATTGTTTTGACCCGCTCTTTGACTTCCTGACGCGCCATTTTGGGATGATAGGTACGCAGCGGTTCAGCAATAATATCGCCGATGGTCATACGCGGATTCAGCGAGGCCAGCGGATCCTGAAATATCATCTGGATATCGCTACGCGCCCTGCGCCACTCCTCTTCGCTTTGCCCCAGCAGGTCGCGGCCCAGCCAGGCGACGCGCCCTTCCGTGGCCTTGACCAGCCCGATGATGGCGCGGGCCAGCGTTGATTTCCCGCAGCCGGACTCGCCCACCACGCCCAGGGTTTCGCCTTCGTACAGGCGCAGGCTGACGCCGTCCACGGCCTTCAGCGTTTTCGGCGGCTGCCAGAACCACTGCCCGCTGTCTTTGATCGCGAAATGCACTTTCAGATCGGCGATTTCCAGCAGAACGTTCTTTTCTGTCGTGCTCATACCAGCTCCTCCGCAGGTTTAAAGCAGGCGCGCAGCCGCTCCTGTCCAAACGGCTCCAGCGGCGGCATCGTGGCGCAAATTTCCATCGCGTGCGGACAGCGAGGCTGAAACGGACAGCCTTTTGGCAGCCGCAGCAGGTTGGGCGGATTGCCGGGAATGGTGGTCAGGGATTCGCCCTCCGCGTCGAGGCGCGGCACGGCGTTGAGCAAACCAATCGAATAAGGGTGCGTTGGCTGATAGAAGATATCGCGCGCTTTGCCGTACTCCATCGTACGTCCGGCATACATCACCAGCACGCGATCGCAGATGCCCGCCACCACGCCCAAATCATGGGTGATCATAATAATCGCGGTGTTGAACTCTCTTTTCAGATCGTTGAGCAGCGTCATAATTTGCGCCTGCACGGTGACGTCCAGCGCCGTGGTCGGTTCGTCGGCAATCAGCAGCTTAGGCCGACACAGCAGCGCCATCGCGATCATCACGCGCTGCCGCATCCCGCCGGAGAACTCGTGCGGATACATCTTCATGCGCTTGCGCGCCTCGGGCATTTTCACCGCATCCAGCATCCGCACCGATTCTTCAAAAGCCTGCGCGCTGCTCAAGCCTTTATGCAGCTGCAACACTTCCATCAGCTGCTCGCCCACCCGCATATAGGGATTTAACGAGGTCATGGGATCCTGAAAAATCATCGCGATCTGTTCCGCCCGCAGCCGGTTAAGCTGCTTTTCCGGCAGGTTGAGGATCTCATTGCCGCGAAAACGCGCCGAGCCGCCGATGCGCCCGTTGCCCGCCAGCAGCCCCATCAGTGCAAAAGCCGTCTGCGACTTGCCGGAGCCGGACTCGCCGACGATGCCCAGCGTTTCGCCCGCCCGCAGGTCAAAATTAAGGTCGTTAACGGCGGTCACATCGCCGTCCGGCGTGGTGAAAGTCACGCGCAAATCTTTTACCGACAGCAGCAGTTCGCTTCCCGCCTGCGTGGCCATCGCTGGCTGTAATTGTGTAACGTTCATCGGGAAACTCCTTAGCGATCTTTCGGGTCGAGGGCATCACGCAGACCATCGCCGATAAAGTTGAAACAGAACAGCGTCACCACCAGAAAACCGGCCGGGAACAGCAGCAGCCACGGCGAGACTTCCATCGAGTTGGCGCCGTCGCTGAGCAGCGCGCCCCAGCTGCTCAACGGCTCCTGCGTGCCCAGGCCTAAGAAGCTGAGGAAGGATTCAAACAGGATCATGCTCGGCACCAGCAGCGAGGCATAAACCACCACCACGCCCAGCACGTTAGGCACGATATGGCGCAGCACGATGCTGGCGGTAGAGACGCCGCCGACATGCGCCGCCTCGATAAACTCTTTGCGCTTCAGGCTCAGCGTCTGGCCGCGCACGATACGCGCCATATCCAGCCAGGAAACCAGCCCAATCGCCACGAAAATCAGCAGGATATTACGGCCAAAAAAGGTCACCAGCAGGATCACGAAGAACATAAACGGAAAGGAGTTAAGGATTTCCAGCAGGCGCATCATCACCGAATCGACTTTGCCGCCCAGGTAACCGGCCAGCGAGCCGTAAAGCGTGCCCACCAGCACCGCCACCAGCGCGGAAGCGATGCCGACCATCAGCGAGATCCGTCCGCCGATCGCCACGCGCACCAGCAGATCGCGTCCCGACGAGTCCGTGCCGAAGTAGTGCTTAGACACCATATCCGGCGCGCTGGACATCATGCCCCAGTCGGTATCATCGTAGGTGAACGAGGAGAGCATGGGCGCGAAGATCACAAAGAGCGCAATCAGCACCAGCACGCTCAGGCTGGCCAGCGCCGCCCGGTTATGAATAAAGCGACGGCGGGCGTCCTGCCACAGGCTGCGGCCTTCGATCTCCAGCTTTTCGCTAAAGGCGTCGAGAGCTTCGCTGTTTTTCTTACTCAGTATCATGGCGAACTCCGCGATTAATAACGAATTTTTGGATCGATAACCGCATAAAGCACGTCAACGATCGCGTTAAAAAGAATGGTCAACACGCCGACCAGAATGGTCAGGCTGAGCACCAGCGAGTAGTCGCGGTTCAGCGCGCCATTCACGAACAGCTGCCCAATGCCCGGCAGGCCGTAAATGGTTTCGATAACCATTGAACCGGTAATAATGCCGACAAACGCCGGGCCAAGGTAGGAGAGCACCGGCAGCATCGCAGGCTTCAGCGCGTGGCGCAGAATAATGCGGCGCATCGGCAGCCCTTTCGCGCGCGCCGTGCGGATAAAGTTGGCGTGAAGCACCTCGATCATCGATCCGCGCGTGATGCGGGCGATACTGGCGATATAGGCCAGCGACAGCGCCACCATCGGCAAAATCATGTACTGGATAGCCCCGCCGTTCCAGCCGCCGCCCGGCAGCCATTTCAGCACGATGGCGAACACCAGCACCAGCAGCGGCGCCACCACAAAGCTGGGGATCACCACGCCGGTCATCGCCACGCCCATCACCAGGAAATCCCATTTGCTGTTCTGCTTCAGCGCGGCTATTACGCCCGCCGTCACGCCCAGCACAATCGCCAGGATAAAAGCAGCAAAACCCAGTTTGGCCGATACCGGAAAGGCGTGTCCGACCAGGTAGTTGACCGAATAGTCTTTGTATTTAAACGACGGCCCAAAGTCGCCGCGCGCCAGCTGGATCAAATAGTCCAGATACTGTTTCCAGATGGGATCGTTTAAATGATATTTGGCTTCGATGTTCGCCATCACTTCGGGCGACAGCGTACGCTCGCCGGTAAAAGGGCTGCCGGGTGCGAGGCGCATCATAAAGAAAGAGATAGTAATCAGGATCAGTAACGTCGGAATCGCTTCCAGAAAACGACGAAAAATAAATTTTAACATTGCCCGTACCTGCTGGCCTGTGCTTCAGCACTGCTCAAAAGAATTACATGGGGGAAGCGTTCCTTCCCCCGATTTTTTTAGTGTTTGATGATGTAGAGATTTTTATCGTACAGATAGTTCAACGGATCTTTGCCGGTATAGCCGCCGACGTAAGGCTTAACCAGGCGCGTATTGGCGTAGTAGAACACCGGCGCGATGGTCGAATCTTTATCCAGCTGCTGCTCCGCCTGGGTATAAGCTTTGCTGCGGGCCGCTTCGTCGCTGGCCGCCATGGCCGACGCCATAATTTTGTCGAAGGCTGGCGATTTATAGTGCGAGGTATTGTTGCTGCTGTCGGAGAGCATGGTGTTCAGGAACGAGGTCGGCTCGTTATAGTCCGCACACCAGGCGGCGCGCGCCACGTCAAAATTGCCCTGATGACGGGTATCCAGGAAGGTTTTCCACTCCTGGTTATTCAGCTTGATATTGACGCCCAGGTTTTTCTTCCAGATCGACGAGACGGCGATAGCCAGCTTCTTATGCAGATCGGAGGTGTTATAAAGCAGCTCGAAGGTCAGCGGCTTGTCGGCAGTGTAGCCCGCTTCCGCCAGCAGTTTTTTCGCCTCTTCGTTACGCTTCTCCTGCGTCCAGCTCATCCATTCCGGCTTGACCAGATTGGCACCGTCGGTGGCCGGCGGCGTATAGCTCCAGGCGGGCTGCTGACCCTGCGCCAGCACCTTGTTGACCATGATATCGCGGTCCAGCCCCAGCTTCAGCGCGGTACGGACGCGAGGATCGTTAAAAGGCGCTTTCTGGTTGTTGATTTCGTAATAATAGGTGCAGAGATAAGGGTCGACGCGCAATTCCTTCGGATTCTCTTTTTGCAGCTTTTTAAACAGCTCGATCGGCAGGTTGGTGTAGGTCATATCGCTGCCGTTGCTGCTGAAGTAGCGATTAACGTCGTTAACTTCAGAAGGGATGGGCAGGAAGGTGACCTTATCCAGCACGGTATGCGCGTTGTCCCAATATTGCGGGTTGCGCACCACGACGATGCGCTCGTTAATAATGTGTTCCTGTAGCTTATAGGCGCCGTTGCCGACCCAGTTTTCCGGCTGCGTCCACTTTTCGCCGGCCTTATCGATAGCGGGTTTATAGACCGGTGACATGGCGGCGTAGATCAGCAGTTTATAAAAATAAGGCACCGACTCGGTCAGCGTAACCTGAAGCGTGTGGGCGTCAAGCGCCTTTACGCCCAGCTGATCGGGCTTCTTTTTGCCCGCGATAATATCGTCGATATTGGCCAGATGCCCGTATTGCAGGTAGCTGGCGTAAGGCGATGCCGTTTTAGGGTCGGCCAGGCGCTGCCAGCTATAGACGAAATCCTGTGCGGTGACCGGCTCGCCGTTAGACCATTTAGCGTTGTTGCGCAGATGGAAAGTCCAGACTTTGCCGTCCTTGTTTTCCCAGCTTTCCGCCACGCCCGGAATGGGATGGCCGTTGGTGTCGTTGATCAGCAGCCCTTCCAGCAGGTCGTAGCTGACGTTAGATTCCGGCACGCCTTCAATTTTATGGGGATCCAGCGACTGCACTTCGTCGCCGTTGCCTTTAATCAGCTCCTGCTTAGCGGCAAGCTGCACGCCTGCGGGCACCGTGGCGGCCGATGCCATGCCGGTCAGCGCGCTCAGAATACCCAGCGCCAGCAGGCGCTTTTTCGTGATGTTGGTCATTTTGCTACTCCAGTTTTTATTATTACCGGGACGCTTTAGCTATCCCTCTTTGCCGGGCCACGGCTCATGACGGGGAACGAATACGTCACGGCCGTTTTTTATTTGCCCTGGCTGCTGTCATCACTAGCTATTACCTTCCTTACAAATCAATGCTTTATAATATATAAATATTTTATATCCGGCTGATCCTGCGGATCTTTACCGGTAAAACCGCCAACCCAGGGCTTGATCAACCTTGCGCTGACGCGGTAATAGACGGGAACGATAGCGGAATCGCGATCGAGCTGCTGCTCGGCCTGCTGATAAAGCGAGGCGCGCTGTGCGGCATCGTCGGCCGACAGCGTTTTTGCCAACAGCTCGTCGAATTTATCGCTTTTATAGAACGCCGTGTTGTTGGAAGACTGGCTCTGCATGGCGTTAAGAAAGGTGGAGGGTTCGTTGTAGTCGGCGCACCAGGTAGCGCGAGCCACCTCAAAATCGCCCTGATGCCGGGTATCCAGCATGGTTTTCCACTCCTGATTATCCAGCGTGACCTGCGCGCCCAGGTTTTTC
The DNA here is from genome assembly GCF_030484085.1 of Erwinia wuhanensis. Lineage (NCBI taxonomy): Bacteria > Pseudomonadati > Pseudomonadota > Gammaproteobacteria > Enterobacterales > Erwiniaceae > Erwinia > Erwinia wuhanensis. The sequence continues at coordinate 229,653 of NZ_JAUJUH010000001.1, read as the reverse complement.
TGCCACATTGAAGCCGCAGCGATAGCCTGCTTTTTATTTAAATCGGAAGTGTTATAAAGCAGCCGGAAACGCAGCGGTTTTTCCGCGCTGTAGCCTGCCTCGCTCAGCAAGGCCTTCGCCTGTTCGTTGCGCTGTTGCTGCGTCAGCTTCATCCAGGCCGGTGGAGGTAAATCCGCGCCGTCAATAAAAGGCGGCGTAAACCCGCCCGCCGGGATCTGCCCCTGCCCCATAATCTTGTTGGCGATAATATCGCGATCCAGGGTCAGCTTGACCGCTGTACGCACGCGCGGATCGTTAAACGGCGGTCGCTTATTATTCAGTTCATAATAGAAGGTGCACAGCAGCGGGCTGACGCGCACCTGAGTGCCCAGCGTTTTCTTCAGCATGGGGAAAAGCTCGGGCGGCAGCACGCTGTTGGTCATATCGATTTCGCCGCTGCGATAGCGGTTAACATCGGTCGCTTCAGACGTTATGGGCAGAAAGGTGGCCGTTTCGATAGTGGTCTGCGCATTGTTCCAGTAGTGAGGATTGCGCTTCAGCACGATTTTTTCGTTGATTACCCAGTCGCTGAGGGTATAAGCGCCGTTGCCGACGTAGTGCGCAGGCTGCGTCCACTTCTCGCCCCACTGTTCGACGGCTTTACGGTTTACCGGCTTTAGTGCCGCGTAGGCCGCCAGCGCGATAAAATAAGGTACCGGCTCGCTCAGCACTATCTGTAGATGAGTGTCGTCAACCGCGCGGATGCCAAGACTTGTCGGTGGTTTTTTTCCGGCCAGGATCTCGTCAATGTTTTCAATATGCGCGTATTGCAGATAGCTGGCATAGGGTGAAGCCGTATGCGGATCGGCCAGGCGCTGCCAGCTGTAAACGAAATCCTGTGCGGTTACCGGCTCGCCGTTGCTCCACGTGGCCTTACGCAGCGTAAAATTCCAGACCTTGCCCGCCTCGCTGTGCCAGCTCTCGGCCATACCCGGCACGATATGGCCATTGTTGTCGGTCGCCACCAGCCCTTCCAGCAGGTTGATCACCACGTTGCTTTCCGGCACGCCCTCAATTTTTTGCGGGTCGAGCGTGGAGACTTCGCCGCCGTTATTAATCGTGATGCTTTGCTGCGGGGCCAGTGCAATGCCTGCGGGCGCAGCGCTCAGGGAGGAAGCGGTCAACGCGCTACAGACAGCGACGGCCAGCTTCAGAGGCTTCAGCAATAATCTCATTAAACGATTTCTACCTCTGTACGAAAATTTCTGACGTAAACGTTGCCTGACAGGCTTTGCACATCTGATGCCAGTTTTGTCCGCTGCAGCAAAACCTATCAGATGCCGACTTTTCGCGCCAAGGTAAAATAACGAAAATGTTAACCAATTCGCTTTTATTACGCAGAAGTTAACGAATACATAACTTATTTTGAACAAAAAACAAAAGGCAACCCTTTGATTTGGAAATAATTTATTTAAAAATCCGCTATTTCTTGCCGTTATTTGTATGTTGCAGCAGAGATGAGGCTTTAACCCCTATTTCTCAGCATAAAATAATAGATGAAACCTTTATCATGACATTTACTGTGTGATGCACGCATCATAACAGCGATAAAATTTGTTATTGAAATAACATTTTCTGATGAGCTTCTGAAAAAAGGTTATTTTTCAGTAATTACATTAATAATCTGCGCAGCTGGTTAAGCCAGAAGAATACTCGCACCAAAAAAGGGCAGCGCGGCACTCTTTTGCACAATTTTGGGGCGCCATTTTATTGCATCGGTGAATTAAGCGCAGATTATGCCTCTACAGGCCCGTTTTATAGTGAGGAGTTTTATCCCACCAGCCCCGGAAACAGCGCCCTGACGCCGGTGACGATAAATTCGATACCCAACGCCATCAGCAACAGCCCCATAATACGGGTGATAACGTTGATTCCTGTCTGCCCCAGCGCCCTGACCATCAGCGGTGCCGCGCGAAACAGCAGCCAGCAGCAGACGGCGAAAAGCGCAATCGCCACGCTAAAGCCAAGCAGGTTTACCCAGCTGTGATAGCGGGTGCTCCAGACAATGGTCGAGCTGATGGCGCCAGGCCCCGCCATTAAAGGCAGCGCCAGCGGCACTACGCCCACGCTTTCGCGCACGGCGGTTTCTGTTTTTTCCTGCTTGTTCTGTTTATCCTCGCCCAGCTTGCCGCTGATCATCGACATCGCGATAGTCACCACCAGTATTCCGCCCGCAATGCGGAAAGAATCAATCGAGATACCGAACAGATGCAGAATGGCGTCGCCTAAAAATAGCGAGGTCCAGAGAATAATGGCGACGGAAAGGCTGGCCGTCAGGTTGGTTTTGTTACGGGCTGCCGGCAGCTGATAGCTGGTCATACTGATAAAGACGGGAATAATGCCGACCGGGTTTACCAGCGCAAAAAGCCCGACGAAAAATTTTATATAGCCTGAAAGATCGAGGATGGTCGGGTTCACGCTTTACTCCAGTAAGGGGGATGTCGCTTAACGCGTCGGTCAAGCCCGGGCTGCCGTAGATTTGCTCTCTCCGACAGCTGTTTAAGCAGTTAATTACTCTAATAATTCATATATTAGCAAACTATAGCGCTAATAATTTAGCCTGTTCGGCAAATGTAGCCTATTGAAAATTCAGGTAACAGGCCGCAAGGCTGATGCTGAAAGGTGTCAGCATGAATGCTTCTTGATCTACATCAAAATCATCGGCCAGACCTGTGCGTACTATTGTACTCAGTAAACGGAATTACCCGCAGATTCACCGCCTGTAACGGTAATGATGCGTAGACTCTTTTAGTAAACCTGTAGAACCTGGAAACCAAAAAGCCAGCACGTTTCGGTAACAACCAGGCGCCCTTGTCTATAATTGACAGTTCTGACTTGTTTACTAACAGAGTTTAACTTTCATCAGGAGAGCATTATGACCGTTACTAACGTTGCTGAGCTTAACGCACTGGTCGAACGTGTAAAGAAAGCCCAGCGAGAGTACGCGAATTTCACTCAGGAACAGGTCGACAAGATTTTCCGAGCTGCCGCTCTGGCTGCTGCCGACGCCCGCATTCCTCTGGCTAAAATGGCCGTAGCGGAATCCGGAATGGGGATTGTTGAAGATAAAGTCATCAAAAACCATTTTGCCTCTGAATATATCTATAACGCTTATAAAGATGAGAAAACCTGCGGTATTCTCGACACTGATGACACCTTCGGCACCATCACTATCGCCGAACCTACCGGCCTGATCTGCGGCATTGTACCCACCACTAACCCAACGTCCACCGCTATTTTTAAAGCGCTGATTAGCCTTAAAACCCGCAACGGTATTATCTTTTCTCCGCACCCGCGCGCTAAAGACGCCACCAACAAAGCGGCGGACATCGTGCTGCAGGCAGCTATTGCCGCCGGTGCACCAAAAGATATTATCGGCTGGATTGACGCGCCTTCCGTGGAGCTTTCCAATCAGCTGATGCACCATCCGGATATTAACCTGATCCTTGCGACCGGCGGGCCAGGCATGGTGAAAGCGGCCTATAGCTCCGGTAAACCGGCTATCGGCGTCGGTGCCGGTAATACTCCGGTCGTGATTGACGAGACGGCGGATATCAAACGCGCCGTAGCTTCCATCCTGATGTCTAAAACCTTCGATAACGGCGTAATCTGCGCCTCTGAACAATCTGTTATCGTGGTGGATTCCGCCTACGACGCCGTACGCGAACGCTTCGCCAGCCACGGCGGCTATCTGCTGCAGGGCAAAGAGCTGAAAGCGGTACAGGATATCATCCTGAAAAACGGCGGTCTGAACGCGGCGATTGTGGGCCAGCCAGCGGTGAAAATTGCCGAAATGGCAGGTATCAGCGTACCGTCCAGCACTAAGATCCTGATTGGCGAAGTGAAGCTGGTCGATGAGTCCGAACCTTTCGCGCATGAAAAACTTTCCCCTACGCTTGCCATGTACCGTGCAAAAGATTTTGAAGACGCGGTCAGCAAAGCGGAGAAACTGGTGGCGATGGGCGGTATCGGTCACACCTCCTGCCTGTACACCGATCAGGATAACGAGCGCGAGCGCGTTAACTACTTCGGCGACAGAATGAAAACCGCGCGTATTCTGATTAATACCCCGGCTTCGCAGGGCGGCATCGGCGACCTGTATAACTTTAAACTTGCTCCGTCACTGACGCTCGGCTGCGGCTCCTGGGGCGGCAACTCTATCTCCGAGAACGTAGGACCTAAACATCTGATCAACAAGAAAACCGTGGCCAAGCGAGCAGAAAATATGTTGTGGCATAAACTTCCTAAGTCTATCTACTTCCGCCGCGGTTCCCTGCCTATCGCCATGGAAGAAGTGGCGACCGACGGTGCCAAACGCGCCTTTATCGTTACCGACCGTTACCTGTTTAACAACGGCTATGCGGATCAGGTGGTATCGGTATTGAAATCTCACGGCCTTGAAACCGAAGTGTTCTTTGAAGTCGAAGCGGATCCGACGCTGAGCATCGTGCGTAAGGGCGCGGAGCAGATGAACTCCTTCAAACCGGACGTGATTATTGCTCTCGGCGGCGGTTCGCCAATGGATGCGGCAAAAATTATGTGGGTGATGTACGAGCATCCTGAAACCCATTTCGAAGAGCTGGCGCTGCGCTTTATGGATATCCGTAAACGTATCTATAAGTTCCCGAAAATGGGCGTGAAGGCGAAGATGATTGCCATTACCACTACGTCCGGCACCGGTTCAGAAGTTACGCCTTTTGCGGTGGTGACCGATGACGCGACCGGCCAGAAATATCCGCTGGCTGACTATGCGCTGACGCCGGATATGGCTATCGTTGACGCCAACCTGGTGATGAACATGCCGAAGTCGCTGTGTGCTTTTGGCGGTCTGGATGCCGTGACCCACGCGCTGGAAGCCTATGTTTCCGTGCTTGCTAACGAATATTCCGACGGCCAGGCGCTCCAGGCGCTGAAGCTGCTGCAGGAAAATTTACCGGCGAGCTATCGTGACGGCGCGAAAAACCCTGTTGCTCGTGAGCGCGTCCATAACGCCGCGACCATCGCCGGTATCGCTTTTGCCAACGCCTTCCTGGGCGTCTGCCACTCCATGGCGCACAAGTTAGGCTCTGAGTTCCATATTCCACACGGTCTGGCTAACGCCCTGCTGATCAGCAACGTTATCCGCTACAACGCTAACGATAACCCAACCAAGCAGACGGCGTTCAGCCAGTACGATCGTCCGCAGGCTCGCCGCCGCTATGCTGAAATAGCCGACCATTTGCGTCTTAGCGCGCCTGGCGACCGCACCGCGCAGAAAATTGAAAAACTGCTTGCGTGGCTCGAAGGAATGAAAGCGGAACTGGGTATTCCTAAATCGATTCGCGAGGCTGGCGTACAGGAAGCGGACTTCCTGGCAAAAGTGGATAAGCTGGCGGAAGATGCCTTTGACGATCAGTGTACCGGTGCTAACCCGCGCTATCCGCTGATTGCCGAGCTGAAGCAAATTATGATGGATACCTTCTACGGTCGTGAATACGTAGAGCCTTTCGATTCCGTAGCCGAAGCCCTGGTGGCGCAGCCGGTCGAAATGCGCAAGAAAGTGAAAAAATAATCTAACCTGACTGAAACCCGCCGCAAGGCGGGTTTTTTTTATCCTTAAGCCGGGCTAATCATCCTGCGCACATCAGGCGTTAAGAACCGCTCTGGTTTTGTCGCATCGCCTTTCCCCTTTTCAGGCTGGCTTGCGGCCTTTTTCCCCGTAAACCGCCTCCAGCGAGTGCTGCTCAAGCGCCGCCTTATAATGCTTACGGCAGACCGAGACGTAGCGCTCGTTGCCGCCGATCACTACCTGCTCGCCCTCATCGTAAGGCTCGCCGTTTTCATCGACTCTTAATACCATTCCCGCTTTTCTTCCGCAGTGGCAAACTGTTTTCAGCTCGACAAGCTTGTCGGCCCAGGCAAGAAGATAGTGGCTGCCGCTAAATAACTCCCCGCGAAAATCGGTTCGTAAACCATAACAGAGAACCGGGATATCCAGATTATCCACCACGTCAGATAACGCTTTTACCTGCTCTCTGGTCAGAAATTGCGATTCATCTATCAGCACGCAGTGAACCGGTTCCATTTGCTGTTCTGCTTTTATCTCATCAAAAAGTGCCGTGTCGTTATTATACAATTTTGCTGGAGAAGAAAGGCCAATACGCGAACTCACTTTGCCCGATCCAAAACGATTATCAATTTCTGCTGTATAGACCAGCGTGCGCATCCCGCGCTCATGATAGTTATATGAGGACTGCAATAGCGCAGTCGATTTACCTGCATTCATTACGGAATAATAAAAATAAAGCTGAGCCATCTGGCCTTGCTCCGAATTAAAGTTTAACGGGTTAAGATTATTGTATCACACTCATCAAAGACCAGGATGACCCTGCGGCGCGCCTTTTTCGTGCAGTATTGCGTAGCCGCTGGCGTAAAGACTGTACTAATGGACAGGCGAAATCGCCGGCCCCTTTTCGCAACGGGTTTTACCGCGGCTATTTTTATCGCATTTAACGATTAAAAAAAGGATTGTGTTCTTGCTATTATTCACTGCGTTTTCTGTGGGTTAGCTTTGAACACCATTTAGCAAAACAAGCCTACAACTTTGATTATAATTCCAGGCGTTGGGGTAAGCTGAAGTGGTTATCTGTTGCAACAATCAATCTTTTATTCATCTTAAGCCTATTTGTCCAGGGCTTAATAAGGGATTGTCAGCGTCGAAAGATAAACACATTTCTTTCCCTTACAAAATTAGCTATTGCAGTTCATTATGACGCACTCTATTATTATCAGGCAGAACATTCCCCCATTATAATTTTTGAGATTAGAACAATGAGCGAAGCACTTAAAATTTTGAACAACATCCGTACTCTGCGTGCACAGGCCAGAGAATGCTCGCTGGAAACTTTAGAAGAGATGCTGGAGAAGCTGGAAGTTGTTGTGCACGAACGCCGTGATGAAGAGAGCCACGCTCAGGCTGAAATCGAAGAGCGCACCCGTAAACTGCAGCAATATCGTGAAATGCTGATTGCCGACGGCATCGATCCTAATGAACTGCTTGCTACGCAGAACGCTGCAAAAAGCGTGGGTAAAGCCAAGCGCGCTGCCCGTCCTGCCAAGTATAAATATGTGGATGAAAATGGCGAAACGAAAACCTGGACCGGCCAGGGTCGTACGCCAGCCGTAATCAAAAAAGCTATCGAAGAACAGGGTAAAAAACTCGAAGATTTCATGCTGTAAATTTCTTCAGCGGATGAATTTTCATCCGGGCTACATAAAAAAAGGAAGCCGAAGCTTCCTTTTTTTATTACCGTTATACCTGATAGAAAGTGCGATACCAGTTAACAAATCGACTTACGCCTTCCTCTACACCAGTCTGTGGCTTAAATCCAATCGCCTTATAAAGCGCCGTGGTATCCGCGCTGGTCTCCAGCACGTCGCCTGGCTGCATAGGCAGCATGTTTTTCTCGGCGGTCATGCCTAACGCTTTCTCCAGCGCCTCGATATAAGCCATTAACGTCACCGGGCTGCTGTTGCCGATATTATAGACGCGATACGGCGCCGAACTGGTCGCCGGGCTGCCGCTTTCTACTGTCCAGCTGGCGTCTGGCTGAGGAATAACGTCCTGCAGACGTACGATGGCCTCGGCAATATCGTCGATATAGGTGAAGTCGCGGCGCATCTGGCCATTGTTATATACGTCAATCTTTTCACCCGCAATCATGGCGCGGGTAAACTTAAACAAGGCCATATCAGGGCGTCCCCACGGGCCGTAGACGGTGAAAAACCGCAGGCCAGTAGTTGGGATGCCATAAAGATGAGAATAGGTATGAGACATCAGCTCATTGGCTTTTTTAGTCGCCGCATACAGGGAAACCGGATGGTCTACCGTATCGTCGGTTGAGAACGGCATTTTGCGGTTCAGGCCATATACGGAGCTGGAAGAAGCATAAAGCAGATGACCGACTTTATTATGGCGGCATCCTTCCAGAATATTTAAATGTCCGATGAGATTGGCATCGGCATAGGCCAGCGGGTTTTCCAGCGAATAACGAACGCCTGCCTGTGCGGCCAGGTGAATAACGCGGTCAAAACCTTCGGCGGCAAAAAGCGCGGCCATCCCTTCCCTGTCGGCAAGGTCAAGCTCAATAAAAGTGAAGTTTGAAAAAGGTTTGAGTAAATCCAGGCGGGCGAGTTTGAGTTTTACATCATAATAGTCATTCAGGTTGTCGAGACCGACAACCTGGTGACCGGCGCCTGACAGGCGTTGTGCGACATGAAAACCGATAAAGCCTGCTGCGCCGGTAACCAGATATTTCATACTTCCCTCGTTAATTATGCAATTTGGATAGAAGCTCCGCGGCCGATTGCATAATAAACGAAACCGCGTTTGCTGACTCTTTCTGGATCATACAGGTTACGACCATCAAAAATCACGGGTTCTTTCAGCGCATTTTTAATGACATCAAAATCCGGCGCGCGGAAGTTTTGCCATTCGGTGCAGATAACCAGGCCATCTGCGCCCTGCAATGCCGCTTCTTTGGTGCCCATCAGCTTAAGATCGCTGCGGTGACCATAGATGCGCTGCGCTTCGTCCATCGCTTCCGGATCGAAAGCCTGAACGGAAGCCCCGGCCTGCCACAGTGCTTCCATCAGCACGCGGCTTGACGCTTCACGCATATCGTCGGTGTTTGGCTTAAAGGAGAGTCCCCACAGCGCAAAGGTTTTGCCCTGAAGGTTGTCGCCAAAGTGACGCTTGATAAAGTCCGGCAGCTTGTGCTTCTGCGAGTCGTTAACGTCTTCCACAGCCTGCAGCAGACGCGGCTTATAGCCAATCTGCTCGGCGGTGCGGATCAGCGCCTGCACGTCTTTCGGGAAGCAGGAGCCGCCGTAGCCGCAGCCAGGGTAAATAAAGGAGTAGCCGATACGGGAATCGGAACCAATACCCTGACGCACTTTCTCGACGTCCGCACCCAGGCGTTCAGCCAGGTTGGAGATCTCGTTCATAAAGCTGATTTTTGTTGCCAGCATGCAGTTAGCCGCATACTTGGTCAGCTCGGCGCTGCGGATATCCATCAGGATCATGCGATCGTGATTGCGGTTGAATGGCTCATACAGCTCGCGCAGCAGGTCTACTACCGCTTCGTTGTCGGTACCTACCACAATACGCTCAGGACGCATACAGTCGTTGACCGCCGCACCTTCCTTCAGGAATTCCGGGTTAGATACCACATCGAAAGCGATCTCTTTGCCACGCGCCTTCAGCGTTTCTTCCATCACGCCGCGCACGCGGTCAGCCGTTCCTACCGGTACGGTTGACTTGTCGATAACCACTTTATGATCGTTCATATGTTGGGCAATCGTACGCGCTACCGCGGTGACATATTTCAGATCCGCAGAGCCATCCTCATCCGGAGGCGTGCCCACAGCGATAAACTGCATAATGCCGTGGTTAACACCCTCTTCCGCATTGGTGGAGAACTTAAGGCGACCTGCCTCATAGTTCTGCATCACCAGCGGCGTCAGGCCTGGTTCAAAAATTGGAATGATCCCTTTCTTCAGATTCTCGACTTTGTTTGCGTCGACATCGATACAAAGAACGTCATGTCCGACTTCGGCCAAAACCGCAGCCTGAACCAGACCCACATAGCCGATACCAAATACGGTGACTTTCATTGAATTGTCCCGGTTAAAAAATTAATCTTATTTCTCGTTGCCAACGGTGCTTTCAAGCCATGCTTTGAAATCTGCACCCAGCGTATTATGACGCACGCCGTATTCGACGAATGCCTGCATATAGCCCAGTTTGTTACCGCAGTCGTGGCTGATGCCTTTCAGGTGGTAAGCTTCAACGGTTTCTTTGTCCATCAGCATAGCGATAGAGTCAGTCAGCTGGATTTCATCACCTGCGCCCGGAGGCGTTTTCGCCAGCAGAGGCCAGATATCCGCAGACAGCACGTAACGACCCACAACCGCCAGGTTAGATGGCGCTTTATCTGCTTTAGGCTTCTCTACCACACCGACCATCGGCGCGCTTTCGCCCGCTTTCAGCTCTGCGCCCTGGCAGTCAACCACGCCGTATGCGGTCACGTCTTCTACAGGCTCTACCATGATCTGGCTGTGGCCGGTTTCATCGAAGCGACGCATCATGTCGGCCAGGTTGTCCTGAGCCAGGTTAGATTCGTACTCGTCGATGATAACGTCAGGCAGGATAACCGCTACCGGCTCGTTACCGACAACCGGATAAGCGCACATTACCGCGTGGCCCAGGCCTTTCGCCAGACCCTGACGTACCTGCATGATGGTCACGTGAGGCGGGCAGATAGACTGGATTTCTTCCAGCAGCTGACGCTTAACGCGTTTTTCCAGCATCGCTTCCAGCTCAAAGCTGGTATCAAAATGGTTTTCGATAGAGTTTTTAGATGAGTGCGTTACCAGCACGATCTCGGTGATACCAGCAGCGATACACTCGTTAACGACATACTGAATTAACGGCTTATCAACCAGCGGCAGCATCTCTTTAGGAATTGCTTTGGTGGCAGGTAACATACGGGTTCCCAGACCAGCAACAGGGATAACCGCTTTTTTTACTTTGGACTTATAGGCAGACATCTAAGTACCTCTCTTTAGGCCGTTCAAGTTATTACTTGATATGTCGAGTTAAAAAACGAAGTGAGTATATCAGCTGAACCCGGATGGATTTATCCTGGTTCATTCATTTCCACGCAATTTAAGACTATTACCTAAGTGTAAAGCTTATCGCTGGTCCTGTCCCTGGCACGCAGCGATAAAAAGGAAAGGGACGTTTAATCGGTGGACAACATCAGGCGCAGCCTGCCGCCGGCGCCCCACACCTGACACTGCCAGGCATCGCAGCGCTGGCTGATTTGATTAAGATGCGTACTGCCCAGCGTGCCAAGCGGAACGCCATTACTCAGCTGTATTTGATGAGAATGAATATTCAGAGTGGCGTTTAAACCAGCAGAAACCAGGATAAGGTTTTTTAATCCCTGGTGATAATAGCCGACCAGCAATGGAAATTGCCCCTGAAGGTTGGCCTGGCGTAAAAGTAAATTAACCTGTTTCAGCAAACTATTTAGCTCGGGCAGACGTTGCGCCTGACCCGAAAGCTGATCCTGAAGCAGGCCGTTAAATAATGCCCTTAATAATAACGCGGCCAACACGCCGTTATCGCCCGCGCGCGTAACGTCCAGACAATAAAAAGCCAGGTCTTTATCAGAAAGCGCCGCGACGTCGAGCACCAGGCCCGGCTGTTCCGCCATCGTCAGCTGACGATAGTTAATGCGGCAGTTAGCGATTTCCTGCTGTACCGGCGGCTGCAGCTGCTTTAACAACTTTGCCGCCGCCTGGGGATCGCGCACCAGGGCGTCCCAGTCCTGAAAGAGCTGCTCGTCCTCTTCGACTTTGGAAGTAAACATAGAGGGATAGAGGCATTCGTAAACCGCCTCGCGCAGCCTTTCCAGATCTTTTAACGGCTTCAGCAGCACATCCTGCACGCCAAGGCGCAGTACGTGTGCGATATCAGACATGTTTTCAGTGGCGGAAATCACCAGGATCGGCACGGGGTTGCCCCGGGTGCGCAGATGTTCAACCAGCTTGATACCGTTCATGCGCGGCATAGCCAGGTCGCATATCATCAGGTCAAAGACCTGGTGCTGCATACTTTCCAGAGCCTGAACGCCATCATCGGCAAGCGAGGTAGTGGCGCCCAGCGCGCTCAGAAAATTATCCAGCAGAGAACGGAAAACCACTTCGTCTTCAACTATCAGGATCTGTTTTCCGCTTAATGGCTTCTCCATTGTCCCCCCTTGTGCGCCAGATAAGTCAATAGTGGCTCAAAAACCACAATTGCGCCTCTCAGATTTGCCCGAAGTCTGTTCATTTCTCTTCCGGCATTGCGTACTGACGGACCAGCGGAAGCAATTCATCCATCTTTTTCTCTACGGCAAGCCTGCCTGCCTCAATGGCCTCTTCCGCCCGATGAAAATCCAGGGTGGAAATCTGCGGGCAGAAAGGCTGTATCAGCACATCCGGCGGATCGCCGGCCATCCGGTTGCGCTTGACTCTGTTTTCGAGCACCTGAATCGAGGTAGTCATAATTTCCATCGCTCCCGGCGTTTGATTAACTTTTTTCTGGGCTAGCTCGCTCAGTTTTTGTCGCAGCTTGCCGCGCCAGCCATCGGCAGCAGCGGGCAGCTTCACGGTTTGTGGCGTAACGGAGAGTAAGTTTTGCTGCATCAGATGCGCGTCGTGCTGTAAATCGACGGCGATAACGATATCGGCGCCCAGCGCACGGGTTAAAGAAATGGGCACGGGATTGACGACGGCACCGTCCACCAGCCAGTAGCCGTTCCAGGCGACCGGCGAAAGCAGACCCGGCATACTGCATGAGGCGCGAATGGCCTGATGAAGATCCCCTTCCGTCAGCCAGAGTTCGCGTCCGGTACTGAGATTGGTGGTGACGGCGCCAAACGGCAGGCTGCAAGCCTCAATATGCGTATGCGGCAGCAGGCGACGTACATGGCTGAACACGCGCTCGCCGCGCAGCAGGCCGCCACGCTGCCAGGAGAAGTCCATCAGGCGCAGCACTTCCCAATAGCTGAAACCCTGCACCCAACCGGCGAGAAGAGGAAGACGTTGACTGGCATAAGCGGCGCCGACAAGCGCTCCCACGGAGCAACCTGCCACCACATCAATCCTGATGCCGGCTCGTTCCAGCGCCTCAATCACGCCGATATGAGCCCACCCTTTGGCTGCACCCGATCCCAGTGCCAGCCCAATCTTAACCTGTCTCATTCCACCTCTGGTGTTTGCTTAACGAACCAATGGCGCCACTCACACAGCTCGGTTACCATGACGCCCAAAACTCACTCTGCTTTTTATTATCCTCTGGAGACAACGTGTCTGAATCCTGCCCATGCTGTAGCGGATTGGAGTATAGCTTATGTTGCCAGCCCTGGCTCAATGGTGACGGCATTCCCCCTACGCCGCAAGCATTGATGCGCTCGCGCTATACCGCTTACGCCAAAGGCGATGCCGATTACCTGATTGCCACCTGGCATCCTGACTGCGATGCCGCGCGCTTCCGCGAGAGCCTGGAAGAGAGCTTTGCCGTGACCAGATGGCTTAGTTTACATATAGTTGAGGCACAAGCACCAGGGGATAATGCAGAAGGCTACGTCACCTTCTTCGCCCGTTTCTCTGAAAATCAGCGCAACAGCTTTATTCATGAACGTTCGCGCTTTCTTCGTCTGGCGCAACGCTGGTATTATGTTGACGGAACCTTCCCCGAAACAGGGCGAAATGACCGATGCCCGTGCGGCTCCGGAAAAAAATTTAAAAAATGTTGTGGCCAGTAATGGTCCCCCGCATTCCCTCAGAATTGCTTTGACAGGATTACCATCGCAATGCAAGCGCAAACACTACAACGAAAAGTTTTACGAACCATTTGCCCTGATGCCAAAGGCCTGATCGCCAAAATTACCAGCATTTGTTACCAGCACGAGCTGAACATCGTGCAGAACAATGAGTTTGTTGATCATCGCACCGGCCGCTTTTTTATGCGCACCGAGCTGGAAGGCGTTTTTAACGATGCCACACTGCTGGCCGAGCTGGACAACGCCCTGCCTGCCGGATCGTTCAGAGAGCTGAACGCTGCGGGCCGTCGCCGCGTGGTGATCCTGGTGACGAAAGAAGCGCATTGCCTGGGCGATCTGTTAATGAAGAGCACCTATGGCGGTCTGGATGTTGAAATCGCGGCGGTTATCGGCAACCACGAAACGCTGCGGACGCTGGTCGAACGCTTTGATATTCCGTTTATTCTGGTGAGCCATGAAGGCCTGACGCGGGAAGATCACGACAATAACATGGCGGCGGAGATTGACCGTTTCCAGCCTGATTATGTGGTGCTGGCCAAGTATATGCGCGTGCTGACGCCTGCTTTTGTGCAGCGCTATCCTAATCAGATTATCAATATCCACCACTCGTTCCTGCCTGCCTTTATCGGCGCGCGGCCTTATCATCAGGCCTACGAGCGTGGTGTGAAGATTATCGGGGCTACCGCGCACTACGTTAATGACAATCTGGACGAAGGCCCGATTATCATGCAGGACGTCATCCATGTGGATCACACCTACACGGCGGAAGATATGATGCGTGCGGGACGTGACGTAGAGAAAAATGTGTTGAGCCGCGCGCTTTATCAGGTGCTGGCGCAGCGCGTATTTGTCTACGGCAATCGCACTATCATTCTGTAAAGGTTAAAGACTGCTGTTTTGTCGGACAAAGCAGCAGTCAGAATAAAAAAGCGGCAAACGCGTTATAATCGCTGAATCCGGGCTTTACAGCGGGCCAGCATTTGATATGATGCGCCCCGCTTCAGCAAGCAGGAAGCAAGGCCAGTGGTGGGGTTCCCGAGCGGCCAAAGGGAGCAGACTGTAAATCTGCCGTCATCGACTTCGAAGGTTCGAATCCTTCCCCCACCACCATTTCCAACTTATGTTGGTTCGGCGTTTAAGCACGCTCTGTCATATTCCCCGCGGGGAAGGATGAGAAGCTTCGACCTCGAAGGTTTGACCCGAAGGGCACGGAACGCAGTGACGTGAATCCTTCCTGCACAGCAGCACAAGTTAGTTTGCACCATTTCCAACTTATGTTGGTTCGGCGTTTAAAGCCAACAAGTAGTACGCTTCCCCGGGTGGGGTTCCCGAGCGGCCAAAGGGAGCAGACTGTAAATCTGCCGTCATCGACTTCGAAGGTTCGAATCCTTCCCCCACCACCATTTCAGACCTCTTTGAATCCCAATGTTTAAGCACATTCTTCCAGATCCCCCACGGGGAAGGATGAGAAGCTTCGACCTCGAAGGTTTGACCCGAAGGGCACGGAACGCAGTGACGTGAATCCTTCCCGCACGATGCCAACCTCAGCACCACCATTTCAGACCTCTTTGAATCCCAATGTTTAAGCACATTCTTCCAGATCCCCCACGGGGAAGGATGAGAAGCTTCGGCCTCGAAGGTTTGACCCGCAGGGCACGGAACGCAGTGACGTGAATCCTTCCCGCACGATGCCAACCTCAGCACCACCATTTCAGACCTCTTTGAATCCCAATGTTTAAGCACAATCTTCCAGATCCCCCACGGGGAAGAATGAGAAGCTTCGGCCTAATCCTGTAAAGATGTATCAATAAAGTCACGGCGCGCGTTTTTTAAATGCCTTTGGCAAGCGGGATTGATGAAGAATGCCGACCACGGTCACCCCTTCAGGGTTCGGCACGAAAAAGATATAGTGTCTCTCATAAGGCCAGCTACGCACTCCCGGCCAGGTATTATCACTGGCGTCTTCGCCAATGCCGGGATTATCCGCAAGCCTTTGTATAGCAAGACGCATCCCTGTCAAATACGCCTTTGCAGTTTCACGGTTCCAGGTCTCCATTGAATAAGCTTTAATCTCTTCCACGTCCTGCTTTGCATCATCCGTAAGCGTATACTTTCCCATTACAAATCCTTCATGAGCTCATCAAATACGGCTTCGCCATCCTGAACCTGGCCGGCTTCCATCTGCGCAATCGAATGGGCCAACCTTGTGCGTAAGGCTTCCAGTTTCAGCTGTTCGATGACCTCATAATCTGCGGCAGAAACAACAACAACGGCAGGACGACCGTTACGGGTTATGCTGACTGGCTCGCGCTGTGCTTTGGTCATCAAATCACCAAACTGCGTTTTAGCCTGATTGGCGGTAAAACTTAACATAGAGGTTCCTCATGGGATAAATGGTGCGGATCGAACGATTCGTGTGAAGATAGAATAACCGAAAGCACGACGCCATGCTTTTTTATGACAAGCTCTGCAATAAGCCGGTCTGTCAATAGAGTAAAAGCGCGTTAATGACAGCCCGCGCCCGATTCTGCTACCATCCGCACATCTTTTTTCCCGCCACCGGGTGCAGTTATGAAATTCGTCTCTTTTAATATCAACGGGCTGCGCGCCCGCCCTCATCAGCTTGCCGCGCTCGTCGAGCAGCACCAGCCGGACGTCATCGGGCTACAGGAAACCAAAGTCCACGATGACATGTTTCCGCTCGAAGAAGTCGCCAGCCTGGGCTACCACGTGTTTTACCACGGACAGAAAGGCCACTACGGCGTCGCGCTGCTGACTAAAAGCGAGCCGGTAGCGGTACGTCGCGGTTTTCCCGGTGACGATGAGGATGCGCAGTGCCGCCTGATTATGGCGGATATCGCCAGCCCAATCGGCAATATTACCGTGATCAACGGCTACTTCCCTCAGGGCGAGAGCCGCGATCATGCGACAAAATTCCCGGCAAAAGAGAAGTTTTACCGCGATCTGCAAAGCTATCTGGAGCAGGAGCACCAGCCCGGTAATCCTGTACTGATTATGGGCGATATGAATATCAGCACGACCGATCTGGATATTGGTATCGGCGAAGAGAGCCGCAAGCGCTGGCTGCGCACCGGCAAATGTTCCTTCCTGCCGGAAGAGCGGGAATGGATGGATCGCCTGCTGAACTGGGGCCTGGTCGATACCTGGCGCGCGCAGAATTCTGACATCAACGATCGCTTCTCGTGGTTCGATTACCGTTCTAAGGGCTTCGATGACAACCGGGGCCTGCGTATCGATCTGCTGCTGGCAAGCCAGCCGCTGGCCGAGCGCTGCGTAGCAACCGGCATTGATTACGATATCCGCAGCATGGAAAAGCCTTCCGACCACGCGCCCGTCTGGGCCGAATTCCGCTTCTGATGGCGGCTGAACGGCTTGACGTAGTGGCCGCGCTGATTGTGCGTCAGGGGAAAATTTTGCTGGCGCAGCGCGGCCCGCATGGCGATCAGGCCGGCCTGTGGGAGTTTCCGGGCGGCAAAGTGGAGGCAGGCGAAAGCCAGCCTCAGGCGCTGCAAAGGGAACTGAAAGAGGAGCTGGGCATTGAGGCCGCTATCGGTGGCTATATCGTCAGCGAAAGCCGGGAAGTCAGCGGGCGGCAGATCCATCTGCACGCCTGGCTGGTAGAAGCCTTTACCGGTGAACCCGGGCTTAACTGTCATCAGGCGCTCGCCTGGTGTTTGCCGCAGGAAGCAATGCGTTACGAGCTGGCGCCAGCGGATATTCCCTTGCTGGCCGCCTGGCTCGCACAGATTACTTAATGGTCTGCCAAATCAGATTATTGGTGCCGTAAGATTTTTCATCGCGGCTGCACTGCAACAGCACCCCTTCCATCTTCACTACCGAACCTTCCGTATAGCTGCGATTTTGATAGGTACAGCAGCGCAGGCACGGCGGCTGATTGTTCTGCCCCTGCGTCCACGCTTCCGGCGGCATATCCACCATCACATCGGCATTGCCGCCGCCGCCCTGCGGTGGTTCCTGCTCATAATCGTCGTGGCCGGTGCTGAGATGCATGCCGCCTGCCGCATACAGCGGAGCACAAAACAGCAGCGCGACCGTGACTAAAATGCTTTTCATCGCTTAATTCCCCTTCGCTTTCGCCGCCTTACGCTGCGGCTTTTTACGGTTACCCGCCGGTGATGGAAGGCCACGGAACGCGTGCGCAGCGGGCTGCTGTCGCGCCTGATCGATCAGAGTATAGAGCGTCCCCACCAGCGGCTGCATAAAGTCCTGGTAGCGACACTGCTTCTCACTGATTTTGGTCAGCGTGGATTCCCACTGGGCGGTCATATCCGGACGCGCCGCCATTTCCGGCAGCGAGTGGATCAGCGCGCGCCCGGCGGGAGTCGCATTGATGTAACGCCCTTTCTTAATCAGGAAAGCGCGTTTAAACAGCAGTTCGATAATCCCGGCGCGCGTCGCCTCTGTTCCTAAACCATCGGTCGCACGCAGCACTTTCTTTAGATCTTTATCCTGAACAAATCGCGCAATGCCGGTCATGGCCGATAACAACGTGGCATCGGTAAAGGCACGAGGCGGCTGAGTCTGCTTGCTGACCACCTCTCCGCTTTCGCACAATAGCTCATCGCCTTTCGCCACTACGGGCAGCGGCGTGCCGTCGTTTTCCTCGTCCCGCTCTTTGCTGCCCAGCAGCGCGCGCCAGCCCGCTTCGGCAAGAAAGCGCGCTTTGGCGATAAATTTCCCGCCCGCGATGTCCAGCTCGATCACGCATTTACGGTAAATGGCATCGGGACAGAACTGCATCAGATACTGCGTGGCGATCAGGCGATAGATATTCGCTTCGTTTTCCGTCAGCCTGACCTGCCCGCTGCGCGCCGTAGGAATAATAGCGTGGTGCGCATCCACTTTCTTATCATCCCAGCAGCGGTTGCGGCGATCGCTGTCAAAATCGGCTGGCGGCGTGAGTTCTGGCTGATGCGCATTGATGGCGTTGAGCACCGCATGCCTGCCGGCAAAATGCTCATCGGGCAGATAGCGGCTGTCCGAACGCGGATAGGTGATGAGCTTATGCGTTTCATAAAGCTTCTGACAGGTATCCAGCACCGTTTGCGCGCTCAGGCCAAAGCGCCTAGCCGCTTCTATCTGTAAAGAAGAAAGCGAGAAAGGCAGCGGCGCGGTGTCGTTCTCGCGCTTGTCGTTATAGCTGGTCACGTGCGCTGGCTGGCCGCCGATACGCGCGACTACGTGCTCGGCGAGCTGGCGATTAAGCAGCCGTCCCTCTTCATCCTGATGCGGCTCGCAGGCTTCGCTCGGCTGCCAGGTAGCGACAAAGCGCTCATCCTTCGGCGTGACGATATGCGCCTTTACCTCGAAGAAATCTTTCGGCACGAAATTCTCGATCTCTTCATCGCGCCGTACCACCAGCCCAAGCACCGGCGTCTGCACGCGCCCGACCGACAGCACGCCATCGTAACCGGCATTACGGCCCAGCAGCGTATAGGCGCGGGTCATATTGATGCCGTAAAGCCAGTCCGCCCGCGCCCGCGCCAGCGCCGATACGCACAGAGGGATAAATTCGCGGTTCTCCCGCAGACGATCTATCGCCCTTGAAACGGCCTGTGGGTTCAGATCGTTGATCAGGCAGCGCTGTACCCGCTCGCGCTTCTGCGGCGGCAGCGCCAGATAGTCCAGTACTTCGTCCACCAGCAGCTGCCCTTCTCTGTCCGGGTCGCCCGCGTGTACCACGTCGCTGGCTTTCTCCAACAGCGTTTTAATGACGTTAAGCTGCTTTGCTACGGAAGGACGCGGCTGGAGGCGCCATTTTTCCGGCACGATAGGCAGGTCGGCCAGCGACCAGCGCGCATAGCGGCTATCGTAGCTGTCGGGCTGCGCCTGCTCCAGCAGGTGACCGACGCACCAGGTCACTACATCATCGCTGCCGCAGGCGATATAGCCGTCGCCCCGACGATGCGGCTTGGGTAGAACGTCCGCAATCGCGCGAGCGAGGCTGGGTTTTTCGGCAATAAACAAACGCATCCGGCGATGGCTTCCTTCAGGGGATAACAGTGGGTAGATGGTAGCGTTTTCAACAGACGGTGATAAGCGTTTCACCGTCCGTTCGCTTATTATCCCGGCAAAATGACGGTCAGGCGACTATTCTGCCTTTTTTGAAGGTGACAATCTGTCAGAAATAGCTGACAAAAGGCGTTGTATCGGGCGGAACAAGCGTGGTGGAGGATTTCAACTGCGGCGTGCCTAAATAAAGAAAGCCGACGATGGCGTCCTGCTCGCGGCAGTTAAACGCCTCGCGCACGGCCTGATGCTCGGTCCAGGCGCCACTACGCCAGATGCCGTTAAAACCTTGCGCCACGGCCGCCATCTGCATCGCCATCACCGCGCAGCCGGCGGACACCACCTGTTCCCAACGCGGCACCTTATGGTGCTCTTCACAATGGGCCACCACGGTGATAATCATCGGCGCGCGAAACGGCGACTGCTTAGCCTTCTCAATCGCTTTCGGCTCCATATTGTCGTCACGCGCGGCTTTTTCCAGCAGCTGGCTGAAGCGGTCGCGTCCTTCGTTCTCTACAACAATAAAACGCCACGGTTGCAGCGTGCCGTGATCGGGCGCGCGCATCCCGGCGCGGATGATATTTTCCAGCGCTTCTCCGGCGGGCGCAGGTTCGCTTAAACGTGAGGCGGAACGACGGTTGACTACCAGATCCAGTGCGTCCATAACTTACTCCTGATAAGAATGCTGAGCAGCTGAAGCTAGCACAGGATGATGATTTGTTACAGCATTCCGCTTTTTCCTGCTGACAAGTTTGCCCCTGCTCTTTAGGATGTCACCATCCCGACCCGGCACGGGCTGGTTTCCGTCGATTTTCCGGGTTTATTATCGCGATTATGGAGAGACTATGCGCACTTTGTGGCGAGCGATCGCTGGCGTTTTTAAATGGGCCTGGCGCCTGCTGAATTTTATTCGGGAATTTATTCTTAATCTTTTCCTGGTGCTGCTGATTTTGATCTGCGCCGTGGTCTATTTTCAGTTCACCAAATCATCCGCGCCTGTGGAAACGCAGAAAGGCGCGCTGGTGGTCGACCTTGCCGGTGTGATTGTCGACAAGCCTTCGGTCAGCAATAAGCTCAGCAAGATTGGCCGCCAGCTGCTTGGCACCAGCAGCGATCGGCTGAAAGAGAATTCGCTGTTTGACGTCGTGGACGCGATTCGCCAGGCGAAAAGCGATGCCAATATTACCGGCATGGTGCTCGATCTGCGCGATTTCGCCGGGGCCGATCAGCCCTCGCTGAGCTATATGGGCAAAGCGCTGCGCGAATTCCGCGACAGCGGCAAACAGATTTACGCCACGGGCGACAGCTACAGCCAGGCGCAATACTACCTCGCCAGCTTCGCCAATAAGATCTATCTGTCGCCGCAGGGCACGGTCGATTTACACGGTTTCGCCACCAACGGGCTTTACTACAAAACGCTGCTGGACAAGCTGAAGGTCAGCTCGCATGTTTTCCGCGTCGGCACCTATAAGTCGGCGGTAGAGCCTTTCCTGCGCGATGATATGTCGCCTGCCGCGCGTGATGCGGACAGCCGCTGGATTGGCGAGCTGTGGCAAAACTATCTTAATACTGTCGCTGCCAATCGCCAGGTAACGCCGCAGCAGCTGTTCCCGGGCGCACAGGGCGTGCTTGATGGCCTGCAGAAAGTAGGCGGCGATACCGCGCGCTATGCAAAAGATAACAAACTGGTGGATGAACTGGCTTCTCGTTCAGTCGTGGATGCGCAGCTGGGCAAAGTTTTCAGCTGGGACAAGCAGGCGCAGGACTTTAACGGCACCAGCATCTACGATTACCCGCTGAAGGACAAACCGGTGGCCAACGGCAATATTGCCGTCATCATGGCTAACGGCGCGATCATGGACGGCGAGGAAACGCCGGGCAACGTCGGCGGCGATACCACCGCGCTGGCTATTCGCAAGGCGCGCCTGGATGACAAGGTCAAGGCGATTATTCTGCGCGTCAACAGCCCTGGCGGCAGCGTCAGCGCGTCTGAAACCATTCGTGAGGAGCTGGCGGCGGCCAAAGCGGCAGGCAAGCCGGTGGTGGTGTCGATGGGCGGTATGGCGGCTTCCGGCGGCTACTGGATCTCTACGCCGGCGAATTACATTATTGCCAGCCCGAGCACGCTGACCGGCTCTATCGGTATCTTCGGGGTGATCAATACGGTTGAAAACTCGCTGGATGCGATTGGCGTCCATACCGACGGCGTGGCGACTTCGCCGCTGGCGGACGTGACGACGACCAAAGCACTGCCGTCGGAAGTGCAGCAGCTGATGCAGCTGAGCATTGAAAACGGCTATAAAAACTTCCTGGGTCTGGTAGCCAGCTCGCGGGGCAAAACGCCGGAGCAGATCGATCAAATCGCTCAGGGCCACGTCTGGACAGGCAGCGACGCCAAAAGCAATGGCCTGGTCGACGCGTTGGGCGACTTCGACGACGCGGTGGCGAAGGCGGCGGAGCTGGCGCATCTCAAGCAATACCAGCTGAACTGGTATCAGGATGAGCCGGGCTTTATGGATCTGCTGTTCAGCCAGATGGACGCTTCCACACGTGCGGCGCTGCCCGAGGCGCTGCAAGCGTATCTGCCTGCGCCAATGTATGACGTAATGGCCGCGATGAAAAATCAGCCGGGCCTGCTCGACAACCTGAACGACCCGCAGAATCGCTATGCGTTCTGCCTGACCTGTAGCCAGGTCAAATAAGCCGAAAGCAGCCCGCTGGTCGGGCTGCTTTTCCCGGTTTTTCCCCTTATACTGCCCTCTTTTTCAAGCCTGAGTAATCACATGCAAAAAAAATCCATCTATGTAGCCTATACCGGCGGCACCATCGGGATGCAGCGTTCCGAGCATGGCTATGTGCCCGTTTCTGGTCATCTGCAAAATCAGCTGGCGAAGATGCCGGAATTCCATCGTGCCGAAATGCCGGATTTTACTATTCACGAGTACCAGCCGCTGATCGACTCTTCCGATATGACGCCGCAGGACTGGCAAACGATTGCGGATGATATTCAGGCTAATTATGATAATTACGACGGTTTCGTGATCCTGCACGGCACCGATACCATGGCGTTTACCGCCTCCGCGCTCTCTTTTATGCTGGAAAACCTGGCCAAGCCGGTAATTGTGACAGGGTCACAGATCCCGCTGGCGGAGCTGCGTTCCGACGGTCAGCAAAACCTGCTTAATTCGCTGTTTGTCGCGGCTAACTATCCTATTAATGAAGTCGCCCTTTTCTTCAATAATCAGCTTTATCGCGGTAACCGCACTACTAAAGCCCATGCCGACGGCTTTAACGCTTTTGCCTCGCCTAACCTGGCGCCCCTGCTGGAAGCGGGTATCCATATTCGTCGTCTGAACACGCCTCCGGCTCCTGGCGGCCAGGGACCGCTCATTGTGCGCTCGATTACGCCTCAGCCTGTCGGCGTTGTCACGATCTATCCGGGAATTTCTGCCGACGTGGTGAGCAACTTCCTGCGCCAGCCGGTAAAAGCGCTGATCCTGCGCTCCTATGGGGTTGGCAATGCGCCGCAGAATCCGGCTTTCCTGAAAGAGCTGCAAGAAGCTTCCGATCGCGGCATTGTCGTGGTGAACCTGACGCAATGTATGTCCGGCAAGGTAAACATGGGCGGCTATGCGACGGGGAACGCGCTGGCGCTGGCGGGCGTGGTAAGCGGCTACGATATGACCGTGGAGGCAACGCTGACCAAGCTGCACTTCCTGCTCAGCCAGAACCTTTCCAGCGATGAAGTTCGCCAGCAAATGCAGGTGAATTTGCGCGGTGAGCTGACTCCTGACGAAAAGTGAGATAAGCATGAACCAGGCCCTGATCCTGATCGATCTGCAAAATGATTTTTGCCCCGGCGGCGCGCTGGCCGTGAAGGACGGCGACAGCACACTCGCCGTCGCTAACCAATATGCGGCAGAATTTCATCGGCTTCAGCGGCCGGTGGTGGCAACGCTGGACTGGCATCCGGCTAACCACGGCAGCTTTGCGTCAGTGTCGGGGCAATCGGTGGGCACGCTGGGCGAACTGGACGGCCTGCCGCAAATAGGGTGGCCGGATCATTGCGTGCAGCATAGCGCAGGCGCAGAGCTGCACCCTGAGCTGGATCGGCGCTATCTGACCACACAGATTTATAAAGGCGAGCAGCCGCTTATCGACAGCTATAGCGCATTTTTCGATAACGGCCACCGCAACAAAACAAGGCTGGATAGCTGGCTGAAAAGTCGGGGCGTCACCAGCCTGACGATGATGGGCCTGGCGACGGACTACTGTGTAAAATACAGCGTGCTGGACGCGCTGGCGCTCGGTTATCAGGTTCAGGTCGTCGCCGCAGGCTGTCGGGGCGTAAACCTGTCACCGCAGGACAGTGAAATCGCGCTGGCAGAAATGGCGGCTAAAGGCGCAGTCATTATTTAAACCGCGCCGCAGACGCTGCCTCGTTCGGCGTCGCATCCATGCAGCTTTTAGTCACCAGGCTAAGAGGGCCTGCTCGCCCGGTTATCAATACGTAGCCGAGCTTTATCACGATATCAAACGATGTTAGTGCAGCCTGATAGGCGTGATGTCGTCATCGATGCCAAATTCCTCTTTCAGCTGTTTCTTGCTTTTGGTCACCATCTCGCCGCCCTTGCCCACGCTCATATGCTGCGGCTCGTCGTTGTGACGCGCCTGCCATAGCATCACCAGCTGCAGGCTATTCTCTTTCTGCTCCGGTGTCAGGGCCACGCCGTCGGCCCATTTACCGGTTTCTACCGCCGTAGCCAGACGCTGATAAACCTCGGGCGTCATGGCAGCAATGATCTCATCCAGCTCCATAACGTCTATCCTTTAATCTGAGTGCCATCTTCATCGGTGAAACTTAATGAAGCGGAATTGACGCAGTAGCGCTCGCCTGTCGGCTGAGGGCCGTCGGGAAAAACGTGCCCCAGATGGGCATCGCAGGTACCGCAACGGATCTCGATTCGCTGCATCCCGTGCGAGTCATCTTCCAGATAGCGGATGGCGTCATCGCTGTAGGGCTGATAAAAACTCGGCCAGCCGCAGCCGGAATCATACTTGGTGCCGGACAGAAACAGCGGCGAGTTGCAAACGAGGCAGTGATAAATCCCTTCGTGCTTGTTATGCAGCAGCTTGCCGGAGTACGGCGGCTCTGTCCCGCGCTGCTGAGTGACGTAGCGCTGCATTTCGTTTAGATCGGTTTCAGGTTTCAGTGGGCGTTCGGCCATATCAGGTATCTCTGGCAAAGTGGTCTGAAGATTTCTACATTCTAACAAATGCATAACAACGTCAGGGGATTTTTCATGCTCAGGCGGAGTCTGAAAGTAAGCAGGCAATGAAATTGTGACCTGGATCACCCTTTAAAATCCCGACCCCTTTATATTCGGGCCGAATGCCCCAAACTAAAGGTAAGACGCTCGTCGCGGAAGGCGTTTTCAGGCAATTATTCCTGCTCCAGGGTTTGATTTGTCGCAACTATTGAAGCGATTCCGCTTGACGCCTGATAAGGTTTTTGTAATTTTACAGCCAACCTTTTATTCACTAACAACAGCTGGTGGAATATATGACTATCAAAGTAGGTATCAACGGTTTTGGCCGCATCGGTCGCATCGTTTTCCGTGCTGCTCAGCAGCGTTCTGACGTAGAAATCGTTGCAATCAACGATCTGCTGGACGCCGAGTACATGGCTTACATGCTGAAGTATGACTCTACTCACGGTCGTTTCGACGGCACCGTAGAAGTTAAAGATGGCCATCTGGTTGTTAACGGCAAAACCATCCGTGTTACCGCTGAAAGAGATCCAGCTAACCTGAAGTGGGACGAAGTCGGTGTTGACGTGGTTGCCGAAGCAACAGGTATCTTCCTGACCGACGAAACCGCTCGTAAACACATCCAGGCTGGCGCGAAGAAAGTTGTTCTGACCGGTCCTTCCAAAGATGACACCCCAATGTTCGTTATGGGTGTTAACCACAAGGCGTATGCTGGCCAGGAAATCGTGTCTAACGCATCCTGCACCACCAACTGCCTGGCACCGCTGGCAAAAGTTATCAACGACAAGTTCGGCATCGTTGAAGCGCTGATGACCACCGTTCACGCTACCACCGCTACCCAGAAAACCGTTGACGGCCCGTCTCACAAAGACTGGCGCGGCGGCCGTGGCGCATCTCAGAACATCATCCCATCTTCTACCGGCGCAGCTAAAGCGGTAGGTAAAGTGATCCCTGAGCTGAACGGCAAACTGACCGGTATGGCTTTCCGCGTACCTACTCCTAACGTTTCCGTGGTTGACCTGACCGCGCGTCTGGCTAAGCCTGCTTCTTACAAAGAAATTTGTGAAGCTATCAAGGCAGCGGCTGAAGGCGAGCTGAAAGGCATCCTGGGCTATACCGAAGACGAAGTGGTTTCTACCGATTTCAACGGCGAAACCCTGACTTCCGTATTCGATGCTAAAGCCGGTATCGCACTGAGCGACACCTTTGTTAAGCTGGTTTCCTGGTACGATAACGAAACCGGTTACTCTAACAAGGTTCTGGATCTGATCGCACATATCGCAAAATAATCGCGATTAGCTGATTCTGAGGGCGACTGCGGTCGCCCTTTTTTTTCGCTGAATAACAGGAGCTCCGATGAACGAAAAACTTTTTTCGCTGCCCGTAGCCGACCAAATCACGCCCTATATTTCACTGCGCTTAATGGGCGAGCTGCCCGTAGTAGTTATCGCGCATCCGAAGGTGCGCGCGGCGGTGACGCTTCAGGGCGCGCAGCTGGTTGCCTGGCAGCCCAGCGGCGAGAAACCGGTTATCTGGCTGAGTGAGAAAACGGCGTGGACGTCTGGCAAAGCCATTCGCGGCGGCGTGCCCGTCTGCTGGCCATGGTTTGGGCCGGCCGGCGAACCGGCGCACGGCTTTGCCCGCTCGCTGCCCTGGACGCTGTCGGCGCACGACGAGAACGAAGAAAGCGTGATGCTGACGCTGACGCTGGAAAGCAGCGAGCAGACGAAAAAATTCTGGCCGCACGATTTTACGCTGTTTGCCCGTTTCCGCTTCAGCGATCGCTGTGAAATTGAGCTGGAAGCGCACGGCGACTTTGAGGCCACCGGTGCCCTGCACACTTACTTTGCCGTTGAGGATATCGCGGGCGTAGAGGTGAGCGGACTGGGTCAGCCTTATATCGATAAGGTAAAAGAGAATGCTGAAGGCCGTGCCGAAAACGGCAGGCAAACCTATCCTGACCGCGTCGATCGCATATTTACCCAGCCGGAAGATTGCAGCACTATCCACGATACGGCGGGTAACAGGATCATAGAAGTTTATCATCACTATCATAGTGACGTTGTCACCTGGAATCCCGGCCCGGCGCTTTCGTGCAGCATGAGCGATATGGCAAACGAAGGCTATAAAAGCATGGTATGCGTGGAAACGGCTCACGTGACGCAGCCCATGGTCAGCGCGGGCGAGTCTCCGGCCCGGCTGGCAACCACGATTAAAGTGCGTAAACGCGCTTAGTGAAGACGGCGGGCCCAATGCCCGCCTGCGGTTCTACACCACGTCCAGCGGCATTTTGCGATTGGGCGGCGGGAAAGCTTCGTTGATTAACGCCAGCTCCTCATTGCTTAACACAACTTCCAGCGCGGCGGCGTTTTCAGCCACGTGCTGCAGCGAACTGGCTTTAGGGATCGCCATCACGTCTTCTTTGCGAATAACCCAGGCCAGCAGCAGCTGCGCCGTCGTAATGCCCTTTTGTTGTGCAATATTGTTCAGAACAGGATGGGTCAGCAAATCGTGCCGCAGTCGGCCAGCCTGCGCCAAAGGGCAATAGGCCATTACCGGGATCGCATGCTGCTGGCAGTCCGGCAATAAATCATACTCAATGCCGCGCGAAGCCAGATGGTAAAGCACCTGATTAGCCGCGCAGGCGTTGCCCCCCTCTTCGGCCAGCAGTTCTTTTAAGTCGCTACTGTCAAAATTTGACACGCCCCAGCGTCGAATTTTGCCTGCCTGCTGTAGCTTTTCCATCGCCGTGATGGTTTCTTCCAGCGGAACAGTGCCGCGCCAGTGGAGAAGATAAAGATCGAGATAGTCAGTTTGCAGACGACGTAAGCTGCGTTCGCAGGCTTCTACGGCATCCACTACGCCCGCGTTCCACGGATAAACTTTTGAAACCAGCCAGGCGCTGTCGCGACGGCCGCGCAGCGCTTCGCCTACCACCTCTTCCGCGCCGCCGTCCGCATACATTTCAGCGGTATCAATCAGCTTCAGCCCGTGCTCAAGGCCGGCCTGCAATGCCGCGACTTCCTGGCCTCGCTTGCTGCTTTCCTCGCCCATATACCAGGTTCCCTGGCCGATAGCCGGTACGCTCTGGTCGGAGAAAGTTACGGTTTTGGTCATCATGCCCTCCTGCACTGTTTCAGATCGCCATCATGATGCAAAAGGGCGCTGAGCGCCCTTTTATGATGCAGCCTTAATTAAAAGGTGTAGCTGATGCCGGTCCAGACGCTGACCTGAGAATCTTTGTCCACCATCGGGCTGTCTTTGACCTCGTCGCTCAGGCGCGTATAGCGACCGGCAACCGTGGCGTTCCAGCTCTGATTAATCGACCAGGCAGCCGTCAGCTCCAGGTAAGGGTTCCAGCTGTCGTCGGCCTCGTAGCTGCGCAATCCGCTACGGCGCGATTCATTCTTAGAAACGCCATAATAGTAATCGTTCTGGTTTTCGCTGCTGTAGAGCGCGCCGATGCCCGGCGTCAGGCTGAAATCGCCGAAGTGGAAGCTGTAGAGATAAGTCAGATCCCAGATATAGCCGTCGCTGTTATCCAGCATATCGCCAGCCAGCACCGTCCTGATCGTACCCCAGTCAGCCGTATGGCGATAAGCCAGGCCGCCCATCAGCGTCATATGACGCTTATCCAGCGCTTTCAGCTGTTTATTGTCGGTATCATCGGGATCGAAGTTCTGCGGCGAGCCCAACACCGTCAGCGACAGCTGATCCTGTGAATCTTTCCAGAGGTAGTAGCCCGCCGTCAGGCTGCGCACATAAAAGCTGTCGCCTTCATAGTTAATGACCGGTACCGGGTAATAACGATCGTCACCACCTTTGTAAGGGCTTTGGCTGTAAATCACCGAGGCGCCAAGCGTTAACGGATTAGCATGAGCTACGCCAGCGGTAAAACAAACGGGTAAAAGCGCGGCAAGCGCGCTAACTTTGAAATAGTTCACAATTAATTCATTCCATAAATATAACAATCAGCAGAGTGAGTTTATCAGTGTTACATCATTTGTTTAAAATTTTAAAGATTCTGCCGCACGCAGAATCAACTTTAACGCTGCCAGCGCCTGAAGATACCAGGCGTGCTTATTTACAAAATCCCGCCAGCCCGCATCAGGCAAGGGGCAGCGCTAAGATCAATTCTGACTTTGTTATTGAAATTGCATCAGAAATGCGAGGAGGTTCAGGAAATTTCCTGAATGCCAACTAAGCTTTAATCAAAGACGCTAAGTTTGAAGAGCAGAGTAACCATCTTTGTTGTGTATCCCGATTAGAAGTCAGGTTGGCATAAGGGTTGCTGTACTCATTATAAGTTCCTTCAGGGGCTTTCCCTCATTAGGCTCCTGGTACCTGTGCTAAAAACGAAAGGACGGGCATCGCTATGAATATATTCGATCACTATCGTCAGCGTTATGAAGCTGCCAAGGACGAAGAGTTCACACTGCAGGAATTTCTTACCGTTTGCCGGCAAGATCGTAGTGCATACGCCAACGCGGCAGAAAGGCTATTAATGGCTATTGGTGAGCCAATAATGGTCGATACTGCTCAGGAGCCACGCCTTTCCCGACTGTTTTCCAATCGCGTCATTGCACGCTATCCCGCCTTTGAGGAGTTTTACGGCATGGAGGAAGCGATTGAGCAAATCGTTTCTTATCTGAAGCATGCCGCGCAGGGGCTGGAAGAGAAGAAACAGATCCTCTATCTGCTGGGCCCGGTGGGCGGCGGTAAATCTTCGCTTGCCGAGCGTCTGAAATCTTTGATGCAGCGCGTACCCATTTACGTGCTCAGCGCCGACGGCGAACGTAGCCCGGTCAACGATCATCCGCTGTGCCTGTTTAACCCGCAGGAAGACGCCAATATCCTTGAAAAAGAGTACGGCGTGCCGCGGCGTTACCTCGGCACCATTATGTCGCCCTGGGCGGCCAAACGGCTGCATGAGTTTGGCGGCGATATCTCCCGCTTTAAAGTTGTAAAAGTCTGGCCGTCGATTCTGGAACAGCTCGCCATTGCCAAAACCGAACCGGGCGATGAAAACAACCAGGATATTTCCGCGCTGGTAGGTAAAGTAGATATCCGTAAACTGGAGAACCACGCACAGAACGATCCGGACGCCTATGGCTATTCTGGCGCGCTGTGCCGGGCTAACCAAGGGATTATGGAATTCGTAGAGATGTTTAAAGCGCCAATCAAGGTGCTGCATCCTTTACTGACCGCGACCCAGGAAGGTAACTATAACGGTACCGAAGGGATTTCCGCCCTGCCTTTCAACGGCATTATTCTGGCGCACTCCAACGAATCAGAATGGGTGACCTTCCGTAATAACAAAAACAACGAGGCGTTTCTTGACCGTGTTTATATCGTCAAGGTGCCTTACTGCCTGCGCGTGTCGGAAGAGATCAAGATCTACGACAAGCTGCTTGACCACAGTGAGCTGACGCACGCGCCATGCGCGCCAGGCACGCTGGAAACGCTGGCGCGCTTCTCCATTCTTTCTCGCCTGAAAGAGCCGGAAAACTCCAGCACCTACTCGAAAATGCGCGTCTATGACGGCGAAAGCCTGAAAGATACCGATCCAAAAGCTAAATCCTACCAGGAATACCGTGATTACGCCGGGGTCGATGAAGGGATGAACGGTTTATCCACCCGCTTCGCCTTTAAAATCCTGTCCCGCGTGTTTAACTTCAATCATACCGAAGTTGCCGCCAACCCGGTGCATCTGTTCTACGTGCTGGAGCAGCAGATCGAACGCGAACAGTTCCCGCAGGATTTAGCCGAAAAATACCTTGAGCACCTGAAAGGCTATCTGATCCCGAAATATGCCGAGTTTATTGGCAAAGAGATCCAGACCGCCTACCTGGAATCTTATTCAGAGTACGGTCAGAATATCTTTGACCGCTACGTAACCTATGCCGATTTCTGGATCCAGGATCAGGAATACCGCGACCCGGATACCGGCCAGCTGTTCGACCGCGAATCGCTGAATGCGGAGCTGGAAAAAATCGAGAAGCCTGCCGGGATCAGCAATCCGAAAGACTTCCGTAACGAAATCGTCAACTTTGTGCTGCGTGCCCGTGCCCACAACAGCGGGCGTAATCCAAACTGGACCAGCTATGAAAAACTGCGCACGGTAATCGAGAAGAAAATGTTCTCGAATACCGAGGAACTGCTGCCGGTTATTTCGTTCAATGCCAAAACGTCCACGGATGAACAGAAAAAACATGATGATTTCGTCGACCGTATGATGGAAAAAGGCTATACCCGCAAGCAGGTTCGTCTGCTGTGCGAATGGTATCTGCGCGTGAGAAAATCATCCTAAACCCGACTTCATAAATGCATTCCCGTGGGTCAGCAAACCTGGCCCAACGGCAACGTTGTTTGGGGGAATTATGGCCTATTTTATCGATCGGCGTCTTAACGGTAAAAACAAAAGCGCGGTGAACCGTCAGCGCTTTTTACGCCGCTATAAGTCGCAAATCAAACAGTCGATCTCCGAGGCCATTAATAAGCGTTCGGTAACCGACATTGAGAGCGGCGAGTCAGTTTCTATCCCCGTTGATGATATCAACGAACCGGTATTTCATCAGGGCCGTGGCGGCCAGCGCCATCGCGTGCATCCCGGCAATGACCATTTTGTGCAAAACGATCGTGTCGAACGCCCTCAGGGAGGCGGCGGCGGTGGCGGTAGCGGACAGGGCAATGCCAGTCAGGATGGCGAGGGCAAAGATGAATTCGTCTTTAATATCTCTAAGGATGAGTATCTGGATCTGTTATTTGAAGATCTGGCCCTGCCGAACCTGAAAAAGAATCAGCATCGTCAGCTGAACGAGTACAAGGTGCATCGTGCCGGCTTCACCTCTAACGGCGTGCCGGCAAATATCAGCGTGGTGCGTTCGCTCCAGAACTCGCTGGCGCGGCGTACGGCCATGACAGCCGGGAAGCGGCGAATGCTGGGCGAGCTGGAGGCCGCGCTGGAAGCCGTGCAGAAAGCCGAACCGGCCCAGCTGCTGGAAGAAGAACGCCTGCGCCAGGAGATTGCCGACCTGCGCGCCCGTATTAAACGCGTGCCCTTTATTGATACCTTTGACCTGCGCTATAAAAACTTTGAGAAGCGTCCCGAACCGTCCAGCCAGGCCGTGATGTTCTGCCTGATGGACGTTTCCGGCTCCATGGATCAGGCCACCAAAGATATGGCTAAACGCTTTTATATTCTGCTCTATCTGTTCCTGAGCAGAACCTATAAAAATGTTGAGGTGGTCTATATTCGCCACCATACGCAGGCGAAAGAAGTGGACGAGCAGGAGTTCTTCTACTCGCAGGAAACGGGGGGCACTATTGTTTCCAGCGCCCTGAAGCTGATGGATGAAGTGGTGAAAGAGCGTTACGATCCGGCGCAGTGGAATATTTATGCTGCTCAGGCTTCCGATGGCGATAACTGGGCGGACGATTCACCGCTCTGTCATGAAATCCTGGCCAAGCATATTTTGCCGGTAGTGCGTTATTACAGCTACATCGAAATTACCCGCCGCGCCCATCAGACGCTGTGGCGCGAGTACGAGCATTTACAGGCGATGTTCGACAACTTTGCTATCCAACATATTCGTGAGCCGGAAGATATTTATCCGGTATTCCGTGAGCTTTTCCACAAGCAGGCGGAAAACGCCTGAAAGTAGTGATAAATCAGTCAGCATTTCGGGCTGGCTGATTTTCTTACCCGCTTAGCAACATTCAGCGCTGCCTGAAGCCGCCTTTCAACCCCGGGCTGTTTACAGCTTTGGCAAAATGACGTGCCGGGCCGGGCAACGTACTATGCCTGGGTCAGGCAGCAGCCTTCTGAAAAAACCTTGCTCCTGAAGAGTGCATTGCGTTTCGCTTTCGATGCTTAAGCGTTTTTACCCTTCTCTCAGCCTTCGCCGCCGTCAGGCCAGGCTTACGCTAAAAACGACGTCCGATGCAACGCTTACCGCTGCTGATTATGCAGTAAATACCCCTTCTTTCTCCCGTTTCGCTCCCATCCTTCCCGCCAGTCCCTCTCAAGCTAACGACATTAATCGTATTCTGATGTCAAAAGCACAGGCTATTTGTTACTATTATTCCCGCGATCGTTCCAGAATTTCTAAATTATCATACACTTGTTAGCTGCAGCAGCAGAAAACACGCCAAAACAGCCGTGGCGAAACAAAATTGCCCCTATTCCTATATTCAGGGTATGCTTACGCCTCGCCATCGACGCAGTTTTTTTATCAGATACAGGAGATTGCCCCATTGGAAGCCAGTGCTATCTATAGTCTGTTTATCATCGGTTCAGTGCTGGTGGCGGCAAGCATCTTGCTCAGTTCCTTCTCTTCAAAGCTCGGCATCCCTATTCTGGTTATTTTCCTCGCGCTGGGCATGTTGGCCGGCGTGGACGGCATTGGCGGCATCGCTTTTGATAATTATCCTGCCGCTTACCTTATCAGTAACCTGGCGCTGGCGGTGATCCTGCTGGATGGCGGAATGCGCACCCAGGCCAGCTCGTTCAAAGTTGCGCTGGGCCCGGCGCTCTCGCTGTCGACCATCGGCGTGCTGATTACGGCCGGGCTGACCGGCATGGCGGCCGCCTGGCTGTTTAACCTGAGCATGATTGAGGGCTTCCTGGTCGGGGCGATTATCGGTTCGACCGACGCGGCGGCCGTATTTTCGCTGCTCGGCGGTAAAGGGCTGAATGAACGCGTCAGCGCCACGCTGGAAATGGAATCCGGCAGCAACGATCCTATGGCGGTGTTCCTGACCATTACGCTGATCGAAATGCTGGAACAGGGTCAGACCGGCCTGAGCTGGATGTTTATCGTGCATCTTATTCAGCAGTTTGGTTTGGGTATCGTGTTGGGCCTGGGCGGCGGCTGGGGGCTGTTGCAGCTGATTAATCGCGTCTCGCTGCCCAGCGGGCTTTATCCGCTGCTGGCCGTCAGCGGCGGCATTCTGGTGTTTGCGCTGACCACCGTGCTGGAAGGCAGCGGCATTCTGGCGGTCTATCTTTGCGGCTTCTGGCTGGGCAATAACCCAATCCGCAACCGGCACGGCATTCTGCAAACCTTTGACGGCATGGCCTGGCTGAGCCAGATCGGTATGTTCCTGGTGCTGGGGCTGCTGGTGAATCCTACCGATCTCTGGAATATCGCCTTACCGGCCATGCTGCTGTCGCTGTGGCTGATCCTGTTTGCCCGTCCGCTCTCCGTTTTTGTCGGCCTGCTGCCGTTTCGTGGGTTTACCACGCGTGAGCGCTTCTTTATCAGCTGGGTTGGTCTGCGCGGTGCGGTGCCTATTATCCTGGCGGTTTTCCCGATGATGGCCGGACTGCCGCATGCCTCGCTGTTCTTTAACATCGCATTCTTTGTGGTGCTGGTTTCGCTGATGGTACAGGGAACCTCTCTCGGCTATGCTGCCCGTAAAGCCAGGGT
The DNA here is from genome assembly GCF_030484085.1 of Erwinia wuhanensis. Taxonomy (NCBI): domain Bacteria; kingdom Pseudomonadati; phylum Pseudomonadota; class Gammaproteobacteria; order Enterobacterales; family Erwiniaceae; genus Erwinia; species Erwinia wuhanensis. Next base: position 195,486 of record NZ_JAUJUH010000001.1, on the reverse strand, counting down.
GATCGTGCCGCCTACCGCCTCGCCTGTTTCCCGCGTGGGCCTGGATATCCACCCTGAGAATCCCTGGGAGCAGTTTGTCTACCAGCTGGGCGCTGATAAATGGTGTATCGGCGCCGCGCTACGCGAGCTGAAAATGCCGCGCGAGACGCGTATCGCCGCGCTTTTCCGCGATAATCTGCTGCTGCATCCAACCGGCAATACCCGTCTGCGCGAAGGCGACGTGCTGTGCGTGATTGGCCGCGAAAAGGATCTGCCGGAACTGGGCAAACTGTTCAGCCAGTCGCCGCCCGTTTCGCTCGATCAGCGCTTCTTTGGCGACTTTATTCTTCAGGCCGATGCTCGCCTGCATGACGTTTCAGAAATTTACGGCATCGAGCTGGATGAAGAGATGAATATGCAGCAGACGCTCGGGCATCTGGTCGCCAGCATGATCGGCGGCGCGCCGGTGGTCGGCGATCAGGTGGAATGGAAAAACATGATTTGGACCGTGGCGGAAAAGCAGGATAACGAAATAGTGAAAATCGGCGTGCGGATGGCGGAAGAGCGAGAATAATCCTGGGGCCGACTGGCAAATAACGACTACGCTTAAAGTTCGTGTCTAATCCGGAAGGGAGAAAATCATGGGTCATGTCGTAAAGATTGGTCGCTATGAAATTATCGACGCAGAGCTGGATGCGCAAAATGTCGATACGGTCATTATTCCCTGCAAGACCAACCCGGCGCTGAGCTATCAGCTCGACGGGTGGGATAATGAGACCAGCGTGCCCGCCTGGATTGATGGCGAACCTGTCGATCTGGCTATCGGTCACTACGATACCGAGCAGGATCAGTGGGTACTGAAAAAGCCAGCCTGAATCTGAACCAAAGCCGCTTATCTTGCCGCCGCGTTATTTCGCGGCGGTGAGCTATAATAATGTCTTATATTTGTTATACGCCTGTCATAAATTATCTTTTGCAATTTAATTTCCCGCTTCGTTTACTTTCCATTTCCTTTCAAAAAGCATTTTTCCCATTTTAGGAATTACCCGTATTAACTAACTCTCTGCTCTCCTGCATACTCTGTCACTGCTTCATGATGAAACAACGCCGACGTGTTTCATTTATTTAATCTCCTGAAACATACGGCCGTTAACTATTTAATACGCTGAAATTAAAACACTTAATTTCAGTATGATAACCCCTGAACGCGTGCTTGATCCTCGTCAGGTCAGCAATCCCTTATGAAAAGAGAGCAGGCATTATGGCAAGTACTCTGGTACTGAATGACCGTCGCCGCGCATTTAGCGGCACCCGGAAAAACATTATCGCCAAGCTGGCATTAAGTCTTAGCGACTTAATCTCCATTAACCTGGCGCTGTTTTTATCCACGGCAACCGTACGAGGTATTTGGGGGAACCTGGATATATTTCTTCCCCCGCAGGAAGTGCAAATACGCTTTACCGCCCAGTTTGTGATGTCCGTGGTCTGTACGGCCTGGTTCTGGATGCGGCTTCGTCACTATACCTACCGCAAGCCTTTCTGGTTTGAGCTGAAAGAGATCATTAAAACCCTGGTGATTTTCTCCCTGCTCGACTTGGCGCTGATTGCGTTTTCAAAATGGGATTTCTCCCGTCTGCTGTGGAGCTTCACCTGGATCTATGCGCTGGTCCTGGTGCCGCTGCTGCGCTCCAGCGTCAAGCACGCCATTCTGAAAGCGGGACAGTGGCAGAAGCAAACTATCATCATCGGCTCCGGTAAAAACGCCCGCGAAGCCTATGCGGCGCTGCAAAGCGAAGAGATCCTGGGCTATGAGGTAAAAGCTTTTGTCGCCTCTAACGGCCATACCGGCGCGGAAAGCCTGAACGGCGTGCCGGTTATTACCGCGAAGGACATCGTCTGGGACACGGTCGATCTGGAAAACACCCAGTTTATCGTTGCCATGGAGTACGAGCAGCAGGCGATGCGCGATAAGTGGCTCAAGCTGCTGTCGAAAAAGAAATGCCGCAGCGTTTCGGTCGTCCCGACGCTGCGCGGTGTGCCGCTCTACGGCACCGATATGTCTTTTATCTTCAGTCATGAAGTGATGATCCTGCGCGTCAGCAATAACCTGGCCAAACGCTCTTCACGCTTCCTGAAGCGCGTGTTCGACGTGGTGGTCGCCTCGCTGCTGCTGCTGTTCCTGGCCCCGGCTTTCGGCCTGATCTGCTGGCTGGTGGGCCGGGACGGCGGTAACAAAATTTACGGTCACGAACGCGTCGGTCAGGACGGCAAGAAGTTTAAATGCCTGAAGTTCCGCTCAATGGTCACCAACTCGAAAGAGGTGCTGGAAGAGCTGCTGGCAACCAGCGCCGAAGCGCGCGCCGAATGGGATAAAGACTTCAAGCTGAAAAACGATCCGCGCGTAACCAAAATCGGTGCTTTCCTGCGTAAAACCAGCCTGGACGAGCTGCCGCAGCTGTGGAACGTGATCCGTGGCGAGATGAGCCTGGTGGGGCCGCGTCCGGTGATTGAAGCGGAGCTGGAGCGCTACGCGGGCGACGTTGACTATTATCTGATGGCGAAACCGGGGATGACCGGCCTGTGGCAGGTTAGCGGCCGTAACGATATCGACTACGATACCCGCGTCTATTTCGACTCCTGGTATGTGAAAAACTGGGCGCTGTGGACGGATATCGCCATCCTGTTTAAAACGGCTGGCGTGGTACTGCGTCGCGACGGCGCTTACTGAGTTCCGGGGCGGCTGCTGCGGCACCGCCCCATAAGTTTTCCTTTTCTTTTCTCCCCGTTATCACTACTCTGTGCGGCTTGCTTTTTTTACTGGACGCCGCCGCCTCGATGCAAAAATTCACCTTACTTCTTCTCAGCCTGGTTCTGTTAGCACCGCTTGGCATCGATCTTTATTTGCCTACGCTGCCCGATATCGCGCTTGGGCTGAATACGCCGGTCAGCACCGTGCAAACGACTATTCCTCTGTTTCTGCTGGTGATGGGCCTGGGGCAGATTGTCGCCGGCCCGCTGGTGGATAACCTGGGCAGAAAGCCCGTGGCGCTGGCCGGGCTGCTGCTGTATATCGTTGGCAGCGTGCTGGCCGCCACCGCTTCCGGCTGGCCGCAGTTCCTCTGCGCGCGCGTGGTGCAGGGCTGCGCCGTTTGCTGTACCGCCGTGGTCGCCTTCAGCGGCGTGCGCGACAGGCTTGACGGCGACGATGCCGCCCGCGCCTATGGCTTTCTGAACGGCGCGCTGAATATCGTGCCCGCGCTGGCACCAATGCTGGGCGGCTTTCTTGCCGAGGCCTTTGGCTGGCGCGCGCCCTTCTGGTTTTTAACCGCCTATGCGGTCGTCATTGGTCTGCTGGTGATTTTCTTTTTACCGGAGACCCGCCCGGCAGGCACGCTGGCCGTAAAAGGCATTCCGCTGCGTCAGTACTGGCAGATCCTGCGTCAGCCTCGCTTCCTGGCTTTCGCCTTTGCCAACGCGGGCGCGCTGGGGATGGTATTAACTTACGTCTCGCTGGCGCCGCAGGTGCTGATGACCGAGGGCCAGCTCTCTGCGCTGCAGTTCTCCATCGCCTTTGGCGCCAACGGCTTCTGGATCATGCTGGTCAGCGTGCTGGTGAATAAGATGATCCGCAAGCTGGGTCGCCCGATTTGTCTGGCGACGGGCAGCGTGGCGATGACGCTGGGCGCGGTGATGCTGTTGGGCGGCGTGCTGCTGTTACCGCTGGCATGGCAGCATCACTGGGCGCTCTATATGCTGCCGGTGGCGGTATCCGTCGCCGGGCTGGCTTTTACCGTCGGCCCGGCCACCAGCTACGCGCTGGAGCCCTATCAGAAACAGGCGGGCGTCGCTTCCGCGCTGGCGGGCTTTATCCAGATGGCCGGCGGCGCGTCGGGTGGGCTGTTGGCGATGGCGCTGCCGCTGGCGGAAAAATCCGCGCTGGCGCTGATGATGGTGGTGGGCGCGATACTGACGGGAACGGCCTGGTACTACAGTAAAAAAGTGCGCGGCACGCTGACCGCGCTTTAACCTTAAACGACGTTTACCGGTACGCGAGGCGCGAGCGCGCACATCAGCTCATAGCCTACCGTACCGGCCGCTTTTGCCACCTCGTCGATTTTGATGTTGTTACCCCACAGCTCCACCTGAGTACCGATGCCCGCCTGCTGGCAGGGCGTCAAATCCACCGTGATCATATCCATGGAAACCGCGCCGACAATCTGCGTTCTGACGCCATCAACCCAAACCGGCGTGCCGGTTGGCGCATGGCGCGGATAGCCGTCGGCATAGCCGCAGGCAACGATGCCGATACGCTGCTCGTCGCTGGCGCGGTAGCGTGCGCCATACCCTACGCCATCGCCGCGCCTGAGCGACTGGACGCCGATGATTTCACCGTTCAGCGTCATGGCTGGCCGTAGCCCGCTGCTGGCGACATCCTGCCAGTCGCCGCTTGGCGAAGCGCCATAGAGGATAATGCCCGGACGCACCCAGTCGTAATGGGTGTGGCTGTGCCACAACGTCGCCGCCGAATTCGCCAGCGAGCGCGGGCAGTTCAGCCCCTCCGCCGCCTGATTGATGCGCGCCATCGGCGCCGTCACGCCTTCATTGCTTTCCGCTTCGGCAAAATGCGCCATCAGCGTGATCTCGCCAACGTTCGGCAGCGTTTTAAGCTTGTGCCACACCTGCTGTACCAGCGCGGGCTGAAAGCCAAGACGGTTCATGCCGCTGTTCATTTTCAGGTAAATATCCAGCGGCGCGGAAAGCTTCGCCTTCGCCAGCGCCTGGATCTGCCAGTTGCTGTGCACGCTGGTGGTCAGCCGGTAGCGATCCAGAATCGGCAGCTCGTCCGCATGGAAAAAACCTTCCAGCAGCAGGATGGGCTTATTCCAGCCGCTTTCGCGCAGCAGAATAGCCTCTTCAAGATTCAGCAGCGCAAAACCGTCGGTCTCTGACAGGCTTTGCCAGACGCGAGCGATACTGTGTCCGTAGGCGTTGGCTTTTACCACCGACCAGACGCGGGAGCGAGGAGCAGCCTGGCGGGCGACGGCCAGGTTATGCCGCAACGCGCTGGTGTCGATAGTTGCGACAATAGGACGAGACATAACTTCTCCTGTTATAAGCGGAAACTAGCGCGCGCCGTGCAGTATTGGGCCTGTAGTGGGCAGAAATCCCGGCAGATAGCGCATAACCGATAAATCGTCAGCGGCAATCGCCGGAGCGCGTCCTGAGATAATATCAGAAAGCAGCTGTCCGGAGCCGCAGGCCATGGTCCAACCGAGCGTTCCGTGACCGGTATTCAGATAAAGATTTTTAAACGGCGTGCGGCCGACAATCGGCGTGCCGTCCGGGGTCATCGGACGCAGCCCGGTCCAGAACGTCGCCTGGGCGAGATCGCCGCCCTGCGGATAGAGATCCCGCACCACCATCTCCAGCGTTTCGCGTCTGGCGGGCAGCAGTTTGGTATTGAAGCCGACGATCTCCGCCATGCCGCCCACGCGGATCCGATTATCAAAACGCGTAATCGCCACTTTATAGGTTTCGTCCAGCACCGTGGAAACGGGCGCCGCCTCCGGATTGGTAATCGGGATAGTCAGCGAATAGCCTTTCAGCGGATAAACAGGGATAGCGATAATGTCGCGAAGCAGCGAAGTGGAATAAGAGCCGAACGCCACTACGTACGCGTCCGCCGTCACGATCTCAGCGCCGCATTTCACACCAACAATCTGGTTATGCTCCTGCAGCAGCGCGTCAACGGGCGTATTAAAGCGGAAAGTCACGCCTGCCGCCTTCGCCATCTCCGCCAGCCGACGGGTAAACAGCTGACAGTCGCCGGTTTCGTCGTTAGGCAGGCGCAGACCGCCGGTCAGCAGATGCCTGGTCGTCGCCAGCGCGGGTTCCGCTTCGGCCAGCTGGCTGGCTTCCAGCAGTTCATAGGGCACGCCCGCCTCTTTTAATACCGCAATATCCTTGGTGGCGCTTTCAAACTGCTGCGCGGTGCGGAAAAGCTGCAGCGTTCCACCCTGGCGTCCCTCATAGGCAATACCCGTCTCATGGCGCAGCGCCTTCATGCAGTCGCGGCTGTATTCAGCGATGCGCACCATGCGGCTTTTATTTTCCTGATAGTGGCGCATATCGCAGTTACGCAGCATTTGCCACATCCAGGCCAGCTGGAAACGGCTGCCGTCCGGGCGGATAGCCAGCGGCGCATGACGCTGAAACATCCATTTTATCGCCTTCAGCGGCACGCCGGGCGCCGCCCACGGTGCCGCATAGCCGGGCGAAATTTGTCCCGCGTTGCCCGCGCTGGTTTCCAGCGCCACGTCGGGCTGACGGTCGATAACCGTCACCTCATGCCCGCTTTGGGCCAGATACCAGGCGCTGGCCACGCCCACCACGCCACTTCCCAGAATGACAACTCGCATCGCTACTCCACCGCCGGTTTCTTAAAGATGAATACACTGGATACAGGCGGCCGCTGCGGTGAAAAAAGCTGCGGGATGACAGCGGACGCCCTGTAAAAATATTGCCCTTCTTTTTTACCCTGGGCGGGAATAAAAACAAGATGCCGATGATAAATCGGAGTTTAATATTGCAATAGTTGCGACGGCAGCAGCAAATAATCATGAAGGCGCTATTTATTCCTTTCCGCAGCAGAATATGATTACGCCATATTTTCCGCTTATATACAGGATATTATCCTGTCCGGATTATTATTTTTTGCGCTTTGCCTGACGTTAAAATGATTTTCCGGCTTCCGCTCTATTTTCTGCCGAAGATTTCCATTGTATTCCCCTGAGCGATCGGAGAGAGTGAACTATCATTGAGTTACTGGCTTCAATTCCAGGCCTGTTCCGACGGCGGCAGCGTCATGGCAGGTCGTAATGAAAACGGATGTTTGTCGCTACTGATGTAACGTCGAAAACCGGTTTTAAAAAAGGGGTGCGCTATGACGACTATCTTTGATGAGTCCATTACGAACAGCCAACGACTCAGCGACGGTCCCGACTGGACGTTCGATCTGCTGGACGTCTACCTTGCAGAAATTGACCGCGTCGCCAAACTCTATCGCCTTGATACCTATCCGCATCAAATCGAAGTCATCACTTCTGAACAGATGATGGACGCTTATTCCAGCGTCGGGATGCCCATCAACTACGCGCACTGGTCATTCGGTAAAAAATTTATCGAAACCGAACAGCGCTATAAGCACGGTCAGCAGGGCCTGGCTTATGAAATCGTCATTAACTCCAATCCGTGTATCGCCTATCTGATGGAGGAAAATACCATCACTATGCAGGCGCTGGTGATGGCGCACGCCTGCTATGGCCACAACTCCTTTTTTAAAAATAACTACCTGTTCCGCAGCTGGACGGATGCCAGCTCTATCGTTGACTACCTGATTTTCGCCCGTAACTATATCAGCGAGTGTGAAGAGCGCTACGGCGTGGAGGAAGTCGAACGGCTACTGGATTCCTGCCATGCGCTGATGAACTATGGCGTTGATCGCTACAAGCGCCCGCAAAAGATCTCCTTGCAGGAGGAGAAGGCCCGTCAGCGCAGCCGCGAAGAGTATCTGCAAAGCCAGGTGAACATGCTGTGGCGCACGCTGCCGCGTCGCGAAGCGGAGGCGGCCCATACCGAAGCAGCACGCTATCCCAACGAGCCGCAGGAAAACCTGCTCTATTTTATGGAAAAAAACGCGCCTCTGCTGGAGTCGTGGCAGCGAGAAATCCTGCGTATCGTGCGTAAAGTCAGCCAGTATTTTTATCCGCAGAAGCAGACGCAGGTGATGAACGAGGGCTGGGCGACCTTCTGGCACTACACCATCCTTAATCATCTGTATGACGAGGGCAAAGTCAGCGAGCGCTTTATGCTGGAGTTTCTGCACAGCCATACCAACGTGGTTTATCAGCCGCCCTATAACAGCCAGTGGTATAACGGTATTAACCCTTACGCGCTGGGCTTCGCCATGTTTCAGGATATCAAGCGCATCTGTCAGGAGCCGACGGAAGAAGATCGTTACTGGTTCCCGGATATTGCCGGTTCAGACTGGCTGGAAACGCTGCACTTCGCGATGCGCGAGTTCAAGGACGAGAGCTTTATCAGCCAGTTCCTGTCGCCCAAAATCATGCGGGATTTCCGCCTGTTTACGGTGATGGATGACGATCGCAATAACTTCCTGGAAATTGCCGCTATCCATGACGAGGCGGGCTATCGGGCGATCCGTCAGCAGCTTTCCGCGCAGTATAATTTAAGCAACCTGGAGCCTAATATTCAGGTTTATGATGTCGATCTGCGCGGCGATCGCTCATTAACGCTGCGCTACGTGCCGCATAGCCGCGCGCCGCTGGATAAGAGCCGCCGCGAAGTGTTGAAGCACGTGCATCGCCTGTGGGGCTTTGATGTCCATCTGGAGCAGCAAAATGACGACGGCAGCACGGAAATCCTCGACCGCTGTCCGCCCCGCCCCACTTCCCTGTAATAACCTGAAAAGCCGGTGCTGAAGACCGGCTTTTTTACGGCTTATCCAGAGATTTTACAGGAATACTAACGACGTATGCCGGATTCAGCGGGCATGGTGTTTTGCATGCCGTGCCAGATTTCACCGCTGCGATGGCCGTAATCGCGCACCGTTTCCACAATCTTGTCCAGCTGCTGGGCCTGACAAATCGTCAGCAGCTGCTGATAGAATTCACGCGCCACGCGACGCGCTTCCGGATTTGAAAAATAGTGACGGCCTACGCGGGTGTACAGCCCTTTCAGCCCGTTAAGGATCAGGCCGTAGATAGGATTACCGGAGGCAAAAGCCAGCCCGCGAAAGATATTGTAATCCAGCTCGGTATAGGCTTCCGCCTTGTCTTCTACCTGCTGCGCGGTGACCAGAACCGCCTCAGCTTTATCCGGATGAATACGGATAGCGCGGCGAATAAATACGGAGGAAATATCGGTGCGAACCGAAAGCAGGCTGTCGATAAGCTGCGGCACGCTGTCATGATCGAGACGCGCCAGCGTTTCAAGGATGCTTAAGCCCGAGGTTTCCCAGAAATTATTTACCCGGGTCGGCTTGCCGTGTTGAATGGTCAGCCAGCCGTCGCGCGCCAGGCGCTGCAGCACCTCACGCAGCGTGGTGCGGGTCACGCCGATCAGCTCTGACAGCTCGCGCTCAGCAGGCAGAATTGACCCCGGCGGGAAGCGGCTGTTCCAGATACTTTCGATAATATATTCTTCAGCGAAGCCCGCAGGGCTCTGGGCCTTAATAACCATAGCGTATTGTTTCCGTTGCGTTCAGGGCTGCAAAAATTCGGCTCATCATACCAGATGGCTTAGCCGTCACCTAGACTGACGAAAGCGTAAAACGCTGCCGAAATCGCATTTCTCCTGAAATTAAGCCCTTGATTTACGTTATTAAGCCGTGGCCGCTTTCAGCGCGCCGTCGAAGCGATACATTTTTTTACACAGCGGCTAAGCCGCGCCGTATTCAGCAGCGTAAATTTACCGCATAGTGGCTGGCACGGCAGCCCTTTTGGTTTACACTGCCGGTTCAACGCTTATTACAGGGATTGATTATGTTGCACTATTTTAATAGCCGTTCTCGTGGTCGCGGCGCCTGGTTGCTGATGGCGCTGACGGCTTTTGCTCTGGAGATGGTTGCGCTCTATTTCCAGCACGTGATGCTGCTAAAGCCCTGCGTGATGTGTATTTACGAACGCTGCGCCCTGTTCGGTATTCTTGGCGCTGCGCTGGTGGGCGCTATTGCCCCCAAAACGCCGTTGCGCTGGGTGGCGATCCTGATTTGGATCTATAGCGCCGTGGAAGGCGTGCGTCTGGCATGGGAGCATACGATGATCCAGCTGCATCCGAATCCTTTTACCACCTGTGATTTCGCCGCCCGCTTCCCGCAGTGGCTGCCTCTTGATAAGTGGCTGCCGTCGGTATTCGTTGCGACGGGCGACTGTGCGGAAAATCAGTGGTCGCTGTTTTCGCTGGGTATGCCGCAGTGGATGACGATTATCTTTGCCGCCTACCTCGTTGTCGCCCTGCTGGTGCTGCTTGCGCAGTTTTTCACGCCGAAAAAACGCGATCTTTTTTCCCGCTAAACGCTCTCCTTCTCCCGGTCGTGCCCGTTGTCTGCGGGCGGCCGGGCTTTGCCTTTTCCCACACGCCGCGTTGTCAGCCCTTAACAAGGCGGCTACGCTTTAGGCATACTTCGATGCGAAAAGGGAAACTATGAAAAACATTGCGTTAGCCCTCTCCTTTGCTTTTTCCGTTACGCTACTCTCCGGCTGCGCCCACTGGGGCGCCAATGATACGCACAGCCCGCCGCCGGCGCCGCCGAGTGGACAGCAGCCTCCGGGCGCACCGGGCGGCAGCGGCCCTGTCGGTCAGCCTCAGTCCTGAACCCGCCTCCCCTGAAGTCACGCGCTCAGGGGATTTTTTTGTCTTTCTCCCTCCGGCACCTTAAAGCCAGGCCGGGTTCAGAACGTCATTTCACCGTTTACCTCCCCTTTTTTAACCTGCTTAAAACATAAGAAATATTGTTAAGTTAATATCACGCCGCTTATTAAATCGTAACGAGTTAATCGCGTAAATATATGAAATAAATAATAAAAAACACTATTGCCAATTCTTCACCAAAGGAATACAGTGCAGTTACTGTATAAACATACAGTTAAAAACTCACTAACAAAGGATGGAAACATTATGGCTGATACACTGATTTTTAATGAAGTTGCTTCATTCGCCGCGCTGCGTGCTCGCAAACCTGCCGCTGAAGGCGAACGCGTTTTCCTGAGCTCCTGGAATGCCCGCGCTGCCGGCGACCGCTCTGTCACCTTCGGCGAAGGTTGGTTTACCGGTTATCTGGTCGCGGCGGCGGACGACGGCGGCTTTATCGCCAGCAACGGCGGCGCGTACCACTGGCGTCGCGACAGCGATATTGAAGCGTTAACCGTTCATGACTTCGGCGCCGTACCGGGCGGCAAGGTTGACTGCGCGCCTGCCGTTAAGGCGATGTATGAATTTATGACCGGCAGCTTCGCCCGCGGCTTTACCGACGGCCTTTCCAGCAAAGTCGGTATCCGTTTCGGCACGGGCACCTACCTGGTTAAGCCGCTCGACCTGCGCACCTATGGCGACAAAATCCCGGCCAACCATTCGGAACTGCCTTATAACCCAAGCGGCTACTTCGCCGCCGGCGATTTCGTGATGCGCGGCGTGACCACCAGCTTCGGTAAGCAGATCGGCACGCGTATTATCTCTGACAAATCCGCTTCGGCCGTGCTGGCGCTGAACCACCGCTACTTTTCCATCTACGGCATTGAGTGGGAAGGCCAGCAAACGGTGAAGCAGGACGAAAAAACCAATATGCTGATTGGCGCAACGGTGGGCGTGTTTAACGATACCGCCTCCAATAAACAGCCGTTTATCACTAACGAATGCGTGGGCGGCACCTTTGCCAACGTCTCCTACTTTAAAGCCAGCAATACCGGTGAAGCGGCGATTTACTACCTCGACAGTCTTGACAGTAAATTCACCCAGATTTACTGCAGCCGCGTGGCGGGCCCGGTGATTAAGGTAGGCTGGAGCAACCGTCCGTCCGGCGCCTGGGATCACTCCACGGCGATTGAGCTTACGGAATTTAACTTCCAGTACTGCTACGCGCCGGCTATCTGGATCCCTCGTCATGGTCAGGGCCTGATCCGTAACGGCTGGATCGAACACAGCGCCGTTCCGATGGATATCAACAACGGCCAGTGGCTGATTGAAGCGCTGAGCATTGAGTCCTCTACCTACGATGCCGTGTTCTTTAATTCACGCGTTATTATGTCGCAATGGTCAAATCCGACCGGCGTGGAGTACGACCGCACTTCTGCGCCAGGCAGCGCAACCTGGTTCAGCTATCCGAAAAACCCGGACGGCAGCGATATTGTCGCCAGACTCTCCGGGTATGAAATGGGCATGTCGCTGTTTCAAAACAGCGGCACCTATCTGGACCATCCGCTGCGCGCGCAGTGGCTGAGCGGCGTGCTGCGCGGCACCATTGACAGCAGCCAGCGCTGGTTGAATATCGGTACGTTTCGGATGCCGAAAACCGGCAGCCACTGGAAAATTGAGGTGGACTGCCGCAGTACCTACGGCGGCATCGGTGGCGACACCGCCATGCCGATCCAGAACGACCGTGCAGCCGGTACGCTGCATATCCACGTAGCGCGTGGCGCGGGCTCGGTTCCGGCAGTAAGCTACTGGATGGAAGGCACGCCGGGTATTAGCGAAGTGCAGTATATCCCTCAGGATTTTAACGATATCCTGCCGGGCCTGTGGGTCAAGCTGCCTGATACCATTGCCGAATATGGTGTGCACGTTCGCGGCACAGGTGAAATGCGCGAGGATAACGGCAGCTGGGCAAGGTTTACGCCAAGCGGCGTGACGCAGAGCGCAGCGCCGGAAGGCGGCGTGGCGGCGCAGGCGCGGATGTCGATGAACAACGGCCTGGCCGGTTTTGGCGCACAGGATGATGTTGCCGGGATCAGCACTCGCTCCCAGGCCTCGACTACCGTGCCGGTTGAGCAATCTAAACCGCGGCAGTGGATGCGCATTAACATCAACGGAATTGAATACGCGATGCCTTATTACGCCTTTACGCCGCAGATTGACACCCAGCCGGCAGCCACGGTTTCCGTCGCGGCGGGCGGCACGTTAAACCTGACCGTTGCGGCTAAGGATGCCGCAACCTGGCAGTGGCAGAAGTCGACCAACGGCACTACCTGGACGAATATCGCCAATGCGAAAAGCGCCACCTGGAGCAAAGCAGCCGTGACTACCGCCGATGCCGGCCAGTATCGCTGCGTGATCAAGGGACAGGTCGGTGCCGTGGACGCCACCGTGACCACCAACCAGGTAACCACGAACGTCTCAGTGGTCACCGTCACCGCTTAATACAGTACGGGGTGGCGACGCTTTGCGTCCCGCCCCCAGGCTACAGGCCGCATCGGAAACGATCTGCTCAGAACGTCAGGATGTGCCTGTAGCTGCCTTATGAACGCATTCCTTTATGTACCACCTCCAGCACCTTTCCCAGATCCTGTACGTCAACCTGCCCCGACGCCGAAGCGTCGCCAAACATAGCGAAAGTCAGCGCTGAACCGGACAGTTCTCCGCTCATACGTGACAGCACGCCCGTTTCACCCATCGACATCGTTAACAGCGGGCGCTGCGCATAATGCTGATGCATATCCAGCGTAGCGTTAAGCAGGGTCAGCACGTCTTCCGGGCCTTTCGGCATCGCCGCCAGCTTCAACACATCCGCGCCGCGCCGCTGCTGCTCGCTCAGGCGGGCAATAATTTCCTGAGCGGAAGGCGTAGCGTGCAGCTCATGGCTGGAGAGAATGATATGTTTACCCTGTTGATGCGCCAGCCCGATCAGCGGATCGGTCAGCGTGCTGTCGCGGTACATTTCAATATCCAGCAGATCGAACTGGCCAGCCGTCAGTAAGGCGTGATACAGCGCGGCATACTTCCGATCGCTGATGGCTTTCTTGCCGCCTTCGGCTTTGGTGCGAAACGTCAGCAGCAATAGCTTGTCGCCAAGACGCGAGAACACCTGCCGCGTTAAAGCCGCCATCGCGTCGGTATCGTCAACGTTGTCCAGCGGATCGAGCCTTAGCTCCAGCATATGAAAATCGCTTCTGTCCGCAATCTTATCAACGAAGGCTAAAACCGCCTTTTCGCTGCTGGCAGTGGTTGGGATAATTACTTTGGGCTGACCTTCGCCAATAGCGATCCCTTTCAGTTTCAGAACGGGTTTATCAAGCTGAGGCGGTGTCGAAGCTTCGGAGGCCGCTGCGGCGGCAGGTGTGGAAGACATAAGCGAAAGGGCGACCAGTGCGCCTCCGCAACCGATAAACTCTCTGCGATGCATAACGCTTTACCTCCCGGTTAAGGGTAAAGATTTTAAGCATAGCAAAGGAAATCAAGCCGGTAGCGCACTGCCCTTGACGGATGCCAGACGCTAATCGATCTTACGACAGTCGTACGAGCCGGAAATTTTTATCTGGCTGCGGCTGCTGCGCAATACCTCAACGTCAAGCGTGGCGCTACCCGCCTTATTCAGGTATGTCATCCCGTAATCGCCCTGAAATTTGGTAGCAGCCACGGTCCAGTGCATTTTCACATTGTCGACATCGCCTTTCTGCTGCAGCCAGCTGACCTGCTGCCTGCGGGTTTTTACGCCGTCCACGGTCGCCCAACTGCCGTTCGCCGTCTGCCCGGCCAGACGAAAAGGCCCGCATTTAATATCCGCCAAAGCAAGCTGTGGCAAAGCAAGTGCCACGGCAAGCATGGAAAGAAGGATCGGTTTCATTTTTACCTTGCGAATATAATTATCCATTGTAGAAGTGAGCATCTGGTGTTCCTTATTGAGTAAACTGCGGGCAATACCTGGAGCGGCATCAACGTCTACTGAATAATAGCTTACTTAGCGTTTAGCGCGGCGCACCCTGAGTTTAATTAGCCGACTTTTCTGCCCTACCTCAGAAATAATGCAAACCTGTCATTACTCCGGAAACAGCGCATTATTCTGGCATCTCTGTTTTGTATGGCTATGCTTTATGCATTCTTACACCGATGAGCCGTCGCCATGCAAAATTTTGATCCGCAGATGATGGTGCTGCTTTATTTTGTGCTGCCCGTCTGGCTTATTGCCGGTTTCGCCGACTATTTATGCCACAGAGCCACAAACATAGAGACTACCGCCGGGCTGAAAGAAACCTTTATTCATCTTCTGATGTTTCTGGAGATGGGCGCCCCGCTTCTCGCTGCGCTTTTCCTGGATATCAATGCGCTGGTGATTGGCTTTATGATCGTGATGTTCTTCTGCCACGAAGCGACAGCATTGTGGGATGTCAGCTATGCCGTAACCACCCGGCGCGTATCGCCCGTAGAGCAGCATATCCACAGTTTTCTGGAGATGGTGCCGTTAATGGCGCTGTTGCTGGTGATTTCGCGACACTGGTCGCAGTTTCTGGCGCTGTCTGGCCTGGGCGCAGAGCCTGCCCGCTTCGATCTTCATCAGCGAGCCGATCCTTTACCTGACGCATATATTGCCTGTGTTCTGGCCGGAATACTGTTTTTTGAACTTATACCCTATCTGGAAGAATACTGGCGGGGTAAGCAGGCTCAAAATAAGGGCTATAAAAAAGACTAATAACTTCACTTTTTATAAAGTTCAGATAGAGAATTTACCTGTATAAATAAATTTAACCCCGGCATTAAATGCCGGGGCTGGCGTATTAAGCGATAAATTTCCGTTCGCTTTTATTCAGACTTGCGTCCGCCGCCGTGGCTATGCTCACCCCCTTTCTTGCCTGCTTCTGATGCTTTTTCACGGTCGTTAGCAAAATTACCTCCGCTATTTTGACCGCCTTTTTTACCTGCCTCAGAAGCTTTTTCACGGTCTTCTGCAAAGTTTCCAGAACCGCCACGATGTTCAGCCATAATCTCCTCCTGAATACAAACTTCATTAGTTAATTGGCAACCGGCTTTTACGCCGGGAATTTCGTGTTGCGTAATTAAGAGTAGATAAAATCTTTGTATTTGCAAAAGTGTTAACCGCTTCGCTTAATAAAAAATTATACAAGCACACCGACGTGTACAAATTTAAATATAAGGCGCGTGATTTTTTCCGTTCAAGGATAATAATTTATCTAATGGAATAAGAATAACCCCAAAGGTGCAAGAAACAAAAAATTACATTTTGATATTTAAGAAAACACCAATGAAACAGACGAATTACCCTACCTCGCTGGTTACCTTGTCGTTCTTTGCGAATATCTGTGGACAGACTGCTCACTAACAAGCTGTTTTCGTTTAACTTTCTTGGGTGAAACTATGCGAACGGCTGATTTGCACTGCAACAACGTATTGCCGTCGTCTGGCTGTATTGGGCACAAATGTGCGGTCAGGCCAGACGGCGAGCTGATTTTGGCAGCTAACAACGTATTGCCGTCTACCATACACCCCAATCAGTCCATGGAAAGGTCAGAAATGGCCTGAAGCCAGCCCCTGAAGCAGTGAAAAGGCCAAATGACGAAGCGCAACGTTAATGCGTCGTGAGCTTGTTTTAAGCGTGCTAAAAAGCAAGCCGGCTCATCTTACGGAATGGGGATAACAGCCGGGCTTAGAAACAGAGCGGGACAACTGTCCCGCAGTCAGTCTGCGCTCTTATCGTTAGAGTGCGCAGCAGGACAGCTATTGCTGCATGTTAGCAAGCGTTTTTTCCTCGGTCGTCTCCTCGACGACCATGACCAAAGGGCATTTTTTAACCTTACAGGCCTGGGAGTAGGCAAGTTCACAAACCTCACACAGATCGCGTACCTCTGATTCGTATTCATATTCCATAAAATAACGAAACGTAGCGCTGCGCGATGCTGTTCTCCAGAACCTCTGCTGTTCCAATATTTCATCAAGTTGCCTGAAAGTCAGGGCTGAAGGGTTATGGAAACCCACTCTCACACGGTATGTAGTCATACCCTGATTATTTGCAGAGTGACGCAACTTATCCAGGCGGTGCTGATTCTCATTGAGATAGGCAAAACCTAAACTGCGTAGTCAGGTAACAGCAGTTTAACCCTGGTAGCTGGAGGATGTGGCCTTCTCTGCCAAACCAGAGGCCGGTCTCGCTATCAGCTGGCGCAGAGGATGCTCTTACGCCTCGCCTGCGCTGATTCACGAGTAGCTCCAGTTTAAGCGGGAGGAGAACGCAATCAGCAGCAAGGATCGGCGAGGTTTTGTCCGCAATGCCAATCGGTCAATTAGCTTTTTCAAAACAATCCCGTTGCCTTAGCCCGGGCCCCTCTCATCACGGCACGCCATTCCTTCTGTTTTATTGCTGTTTTAAAGTGAGCGGTTCAGATGCCTGCGGTAGAGCTATTGGCTAAATAGCCAGTAACTTATTGCGAGAGGTAAAGTGGGCCGAGGTTGACTCAGCATCAACGAGCGGAAAGTCAAACCAGCCCGGGCGGCACGCAGATATGTACCAATAAATTTCTTATAAAAATCATTTAAGTATGGTAAAAAAGCACTCGGTAACGGCTTGAATTTATATTTGGGGTACGGAAATGAATGGACTTCTTCATAGGTTTATAAAAAAAGGCGAAAGGGTAAATTGCCTTTTACTCTTTTTAGCCGCGCTGGCATGTTTTTTTTATATCAATAAATCGAATCCTCCGATGTCTTCGCCTGATGAACATTATCACATCGTAAGAGCCGATACATTATCGCGAGGAGAAATCCTGCTTGAAAATGAGCAAGGAAGGATCACCGGTACAACCCTGGACAGTGCTTATGTTGAGTTTATGAGCCTGTTTACTATGCTCGGCTTCGATAAAAATAAGATATCAATGGCCGGGCAAATTAACCAATCAAAGTCACTTAACTGGGGCGATAAAAAGCAGTACCTGAAAGCGCCGAATGTTTCGCTTTATTTTCCAGCCATATACATACCTCAATCAATAGCGTTAATTACCGGTAAAGCTTCAGGCATGAGTATATATAACACCTACATGCTTGCGAGAATAATCACGTTCATCTCGAGTATGCTTATAATTTTCCTGGCATGGAGAATTTACCCTATACCGGCGCTGGCTATAGCCGTTATGGCTTTGCCCATGAGTGTATTCCAGTTCTCCTCCGCCAGCATAGACGGAACGGTAATTGCTCTTACTTTCCTTATCATGTCTCTGTACGCTGCACTGATAAAGCAGGATGCAGAAGCCAGCACACATAGATGGCAAACCGTTCTTATCTATTCTCTTATATTTATTGTCGGCACCTGTAAGCCCAATCTTGCTGCGCTGCTTATCCTGCCATTCAGCCTCACATTTATCACCGGCAATAAAAAACACCTATTATATTCATTAGCTACAGCCTTACCCATCATCGCCTGGACAGTGATAGCGATTTTGCATACCAACGATGGCGGAGTGAGGCATAGCGGCATCTCGAATGCCGGAATATTTTCGCATTACCTGCACCACCCTATAGAGATGATAAACATCATTTTTGGAACAATGTTTGATCCCTTTTTCATCAACTCATTTGCTCATCAGTTTGTTGGTGTGCTGGGTTGGCTGGATGTGCCTTTGCCGGAATGGGTATTCAGGCTGTTTGTTGTGCTGTTAGTTACGCTTGTCATTATGGCATTAAAAGAATTCAAGCCGCTTTATAAAAAATCATGCTACATAGCCATCCTGGCGGGATTTTCTGCCAGCGTTATTCTGATTTTTTTCGCTTTGCTTATTCAATATAGCCCATTCCCAACCACGAGGGTGATAGGTATCCAGGGACGTTATTTTATTATGCCCGCTATCGTACTTTCTTATATTTTTAGCGCAAATAAAATAACGCAAAAAGAAACCGCTATTCTTTTTGTTATGTTTGCCATATCAACGCTTATGGTGAAAGAGCTGCTGTTTAAGCATTACTTTTGATGAACAGGGGCGCAAGCCCCTGCCCCAGCCAGAAAATTATCATGAGCCGGGTTTTATGGCTGATTAGTAATTTGACAGGCGTTTGCATCTGTCCGGCGCATAAAGGTTCGGGATGTCTGCCATAGCGAGAGAAATGCCGCGTCTCAGTGGTTTCAGCAAGATCAACGGCAAACAGATAAGCAAAAACAGCGTGGATCAGACTGGCCTTTTAAAGGCCAAATTCACTCGCGATGCCCCACCCATGCTCCAGAGCAGCGCAAGCTAAGCTAATCCTTTCAAATCAGTCTATTTACCGTACCAGCGCGGCTTATTGATGATGTGATCTTCCCAGTCCTGCACTTCGCTTTCGCGTACGGCAATATGGCGAACAGAAATACGTGCCGCGTGCATCGCCGCCTTGCTGCCGCTGCGCAACGGATGCCAGACGGGCAGATTCTTGCCTTCGGCCAGCACCCGGTAAGCACAGCTCGGCGGCAGCCAGGAAAACGTCGGCAGGTTATCGCGCGTCAGCTTGATACAGTCTTCTTCCAGCTCAAAGCGGCGTTCGTAGTTACGGCACTGGCAGGTTTTAATATTCAGCTGATTGCAGGCGACGTTAGTGAAGTAGATTTCATCCGTATCGGCATCCTGCAGCTTGTTCAGACAGCACTGGCCACAGCCGTCGCACAGGGATTCCCATTCCTCATCGCTCATTTGCTCCAGCGTCTTTTGCTGCCAGAAAGGGGTATCACTCATTTTGCTGTCCTGTTTAGTTAAAAGCCCGCACCTTATAAACAGTTCGGGCCTGAGTTGCAAGTCTTACAGCACGCGCGTCGCCACGCCGCGTCCGCCCAGCGACACTTCCAGCGTATCGCCAGAGGACATCGGGCCAACGCCTTCAGGCGTGCCGGTCAGGATAATATCGCCCGCGCGCAGCGTGAAGAACTTACTCATATAGGCAATCAGCGGCAGGATTTTATGGATCATATCCGCAGTGGAACCCTGCTGACGCACTTCGCCATTGACGATCAGCTTTAGCTCGATATCCTGCGGATCGGCGCCCAGCTCGCTGGCGGCAATAAAACCGGAAACCGGGCAGGAATTGTCGAAGCCTTTCGCTTTTTCCCACGGCTGTCCCGCTTTTTTACAGCCGGCCTGCACGTCACGCAGCGTTAAATCCAGCGCCACGCCGTAGCCTGCAATAGCTTTCGCCACGTGCTCTTCCGTTGCCTGTTTCAGCGTGGCGCCAATCAACACTGCCAGCTCAACTTCATGATGCACCGCGCCCAGATCTTTCGGGATCGACAGCGGCTGACGAAGATCGCACAGCGCGGTTTCCGGCTTGATAAACAGGACAGGCTCAGCAGGCGTCGCGCTGCCCATCTCTTTAATATGTTTTGCATAGTTGCTGCCTACGCAGACCACTTTGCTCACCGGGTAATCTAATAAAGCGCCCTGCCAGTTATGATGCTGATACATACTGTTCCCCTGCCTGTTTGCGTGAGTGGTCAGTGGACCACATCCTGTTGAGAAATGGCGTCGGCCATCATGCCGATACTGATGGCGAAATAATATGATCGGTTCCAGTGCATAATGACGCGGAAGTTGTCGTAAACCATAAAGGCCCGGCCCGGCGCGTCGTCGGGCAAAATAATCCAGCTGCGCTGCGCATTATCCGGCAGCGGCGCATCATCGCTGAAGCGTACGCCCAGTTTTTGCCAGTCGCCAACCGATTTCGCCTGGTCGGTTTTCAGCCCTGCCTGCGCTTTAGCAAAATCGACCGGCAGGATCACCTCCTGGCCCCAGCGCCCGCCGGGCTTCCAGCCTTCCGTTGCCAGATAGTTGGCCGTAGAAGCAAACACATCCTCCACGTTATTCCAGATATCGATTTGCCCGTCGCCGTCGCCGTCCGCGCCGTAGCGCAGGAAAGAAGAAGGCATAAACTGATTCTGCCCCATCGCGCCAGCCCAGGAGCCCTTCATCTGCGCCGCGCTGATATGCTGCTGCTGAATAATCCGCAGCGCCGCCATCAGCTCTTTAGTGAAGAAGGCTTCGCGGCGTCCTTCAAAAGCCAGCGTAGAGAGCGCAGAGACGATCTCTTCTTTTCCCTGGATTTTGCCGAAGCTGCTTTCCATCGCCCAAAGCGCCACTATATATTCCGGCTGCACGCCATAACGCTGGCTGGCCGTTTGCAGCTGCGGCAAATACTGCTGGAAGTTTTCGCGCGCACGCTGCTTTTTCCATTCCGGCAGCACGCGCGTCAGATAGTCGTCCAGCGTGACTTTCTTTTCTAACTGGTTACGGTCGGCAGAAATAGCGCGGTCGACGAAATGAATATTGCTGAAGGCAGTGTCGATAGTGGCGGCATCTATGCCCTGCTCCCGCGCCTGGCGCTTAAGCTCCTCGACATAGGCGGGAAACTCCGCCGGATCGCGCCCGGTTGCGGCCAGCGTGGTTTTCTGCTGCGCCGGCGCGGCGTTTTTTTTCTCAAGGGCTTTACTGTTCTTGCTGGCACAGCCGGCCAGCAGCAGGGAAAAAATAAGCGTGGTGAAGAGAGGTTGCTTCATAAAAGGCCCTTTTTACGTGCTTCCCGCCGTCAATAATATCCGGCGGGAAGAAAAGCGGTGGGAAAATAGCTTGCAGATGATTCCTAATTAATCTTTTTTACCTTTTCCCAGATGCATCTTAAGCAGACTTTCCATCGGCGGCGGCACCTGTAAATAATAACCTTGCTCCAGCAGCGCCGTTTTCACTTTTGCCTGGTCCGCATTGGCCAGGCGTTTACTGCCGTCCAGCGGCAGGACCATCGCCAGCTGGGGTTTACCAAATCCCTGAAGCAGTTCAGCAGGCACGCGCGAGAAATCGTCTTTTTTTTCAACATAAAGATAAGTCTGGTCACGTTTAGGACTTCTGTAGATCACACAAAACATATTTTTTACTCGAATTAACCTGGTCGGTGGCTTGCCTGAATATAGCAGTAACTATAACATGCTTGCTGAACTTCGGAATATCGTCCGGGCGCGATTAACCGTCACTCTGACGGAGATTTCGCCGGGATTTGAAATAACAGGACTGAGCGGGACAGATGTCACAAACGCCAATCGAGTTAAAGGGCAGCAGTTTTACTCTGTCTGTAGTTCACTTACACCACCACGATGCGGATGTGGTGCGCCAGGCGCTTCAGGATAAAGTCAGCCAGGCTCCCGCTTTCCTGAAAAACGCGCCGGTTGTGCTGAATGTTTCCACCTTAACCAGCGAGGTTAACTGGCGGCAGATGCAGCAGGCTATCGCGTCGACCGGCCTGCATATTGTCGGCGTCAGCGGCTGCAAAGACGAGGCGCTCAAGCGCATGATTGTGCGCGCCGGCCTGCCGCTGCTGTCTGAAGGCAAAGAACAAAAGCCCGCGCCTGAAGCGCCGGAGCCGGCTAAGCCCGTTGAGATCCCGGCGGCCAGAACGCGCGTCATCAACGCGCCCGTTCGCTCTGGCCAGCAAATATACGCGAAAAACAGCGACCTGATCGTCACCAGCAGCGTCAGCGCGGGTGCCGAACTGATAGCCGACGGCAATATCCATATCTATGGCATGATGCGCGGCCGGGCCTTAGCCGGGGCCGGCGGCGATCGCGACTGCCAGATTTTTTGCACGAATTTATCCGCAGAGTTAGTGTCCATTGCCGGTGAGTACTGGATTATGGACCAAATCCCTGCTGAATTTTTTGGAAAAGCGTCACGTCTTTGCTTAAAAGATGGCGCCCTGACTATACAGACACTGAACTGAGCCAGGCTCACGAGCCCTTTCTTTTCTTAAGGAAAATTATTATATGGCACGCATTATTGTTGTTACATCGGGTAAAGGAGGCGTGGGCAAAACCACGTCCAGCGCGGCCATCGCTACCGGTTTAGCCCAGAAAGGTAAAAAAACCGTCGTGATCGATTTCGATATCGGTCTGCGAAATCTCGACCTGATCATGGGCTGTGAGCGCCGGGTAGTCTACGATTTCGTTAACGTCATCCAGGGTGACGCCACGCTTAATCAGGCGCTGATTAAAGATAAGCGTACTGAAAATCTGTTTATCCTGCCTGCTTCACAGACGCGTGACAAAGATGCCCTGACCCGCGAAGGCGTGGAAAAAGTGCTTAACGATTTAGCCACGATGGCGTTTGATTTCATCGTATGCGATTCACCGGCGGGTATTGAAACCGGCGCGCTGATGGCGCTCTATTTCGCTGACGAAGCGATTATCACCACCAACCCGGAAGTCTCCTCTGTCCGCGACTCCGACCGTATTCTCGGCATTCTCTCTTCCAAGTCTCGCCGCGCGGAAAACGGTCAGGATCCGATTAAAGAACATCTGCTGCTCACCCGTTACAATCCGGGGCGCGTTAGCCGCGGCGATATGCTGAGCATGGAAGACGTGCTGGAGATCCTGCGCATTCCGCTGGCGGGCGTGATCCCTGAAGATCAGTCCGTGCTGCGCGCATCTAACCAGGGCGAACCGGTCATTCTGGATATCGATTCCGACGCGGGCAAAGCCTATGCCGATACCGTCGATCGTCTTCTGGGTGAAGAACGTCCCTTCCGCTTCATTGAAGAAGAGAAGAAGGGTTTCCTGAAACGCCTGTTTGGGGGATAAAACATGGCCTTACTTGATTTCTTTTTATCCCGTAAAAAAAGCACAGCCAATATAGCCAAGGAACGGCTGCAGATTATCGTGGCGGAGCGCAGGAGGGGCGACGCCGAGCCTCACTATCTGCCGCAGCTGAAAAGAGACATTCTGGAAGTTATCTGCAAATACGTGAAGATCGATCCGGAAATGCTGAGCGTTAAACTGGATCAGAAAGATGACGATATCTCCATTCTGGAGCTTAACGTGACGCTGCCCGAGGCAGAAGAAACCCCGAAATGAGCCTTTGCCACGCCTGACTTTCCCCTGCCTGTTTGCAGGGGAAAAGGGCTGCGGGCAGCCCGCGTCGTTAATAATCTGCCAGCAACGCCAGAATGTCGTCGCGCAGCAGATCGCCCCGCCAGCCGTCGAGCAGCTCCGGCGTCCCCATCGGTTTCAGCTTCCAGTGCCAGTTCAGCAGCTGATTAATCTGCCGCCGCGAGGCCAGCAGTTCCTGACTGACGCCGTTTTTCTCCGCCGCTTCCGCCATTAGTGCCTTCAGCGCTTTAAAGACTTTTTTATAGGCGGGATTGTCGATCAGGTTAGCGACCGGCTCTGGCAGTTCGCTTTCCGGCAGCGCATTGGCCTGCGCCACCATCGCCACCAGCGCCTTGCCGTGGAATCGTATTTCCTGGCCGCCCAGGCCAAGGTGATCCAGTTCGCCCAGCGAACCCGGCATATACCGCGCCACCTTCCAGAGGTTCTCTTCCCGCACCACAAAATTCACGGCCATGTCTTTTTCACGCGCCAGCTCCAGACGCCATGCGGCCATCAGGCGCAGCGCGGCAAGCTGGCGAGGACGCAGCTGCCAGGCATTGGCGATGTCGCGCCAGGCCTCTTCCGGCACCACAACGGTACGGCGACGCTGACACAGCAGGCCACACTCGTTCAGCGCGGCGTCGAGCCGACCGGCAGCTTCGGCTTCCGCCATCAGTTTCTGCGCAATCGGCAGCAGATACCAGACGTCCGCGGCGGCATAGTGACACTGCTTTTCCGTCAGCGGACGCGCCAGCCAGTCGGTGCGCGATTCGCTCTTATCCAGCGCGATGCCGGTAAAAGATTCCACAATGGTGGCAAAACCGCAGGAGAGCGGCCGGCCGGTGAAAGCAGCCAGGATTTGCGTATCAATCATCGGTTCCGGCAGCACGCCATACTCATGCAGGAAAACTTCCAAATCCTCGCTGCCCGCGTGCAGATATTTAATGACGTTTTGATCGAGGAGCAGCTCACGAAACGGCGTCCATTCGCTGATGGGCAGCGGATCGATCAGTGAAACCCGCTCGCCGTCAAACAGCTGAATCAGTCCAAGGCCGGGATAATAGGTGCGGGTGCGAACAAACTCGGTGTCCAGCGCCACGGCGGGAACCTGACGGGCGGCCTGGCACACTTCGGCCAGCGCCTCGTTGGTGGTTATCATGGTGTAATTCAAGGTGATCCTCTCGCTGCGGCTTCTTGTGCCTCAGTGTGGTTCAATAAAAACGCCGGCTTAACCGGCGTAGAAGTTACTGGCGTGCGCCTGACTACGGCTACGGCGTCGTTTTTGCCGACGCGTCGCGCAGCTCGCGGCGCAAAATTTTGCCGACGTTGGTTTTCGGCAGCTCGTCGCGGAATTCGACAATCTTAGGAATTTTATATCCGGTCAGATGCTTCTTACAGTGGGCGATTAACTCTTCTTTGGTCAGCGAGGCGTCTTTTTTTACCACGCAGATCTTCACCGTCTCGCCTGCTACCGCATCAGGAACGCCTACCGCCGCCGCCTCGCGCACTTTGGGATGCAGCATAGCCACATCTTCGATCTCATTAGGATAAACGTTAAAACCGGAAACCAGAATCATATCTTTTTTCCGATCGACGATGCGAATAAATCCTTCCGCATCGACGGTAACAATGTCGCCGCTGTGCAGCCAGCCGTTTTTCAGCACCTCGCCGGTGGCCTGCGGATGATTCCAGTAGCCCGGCATAACCTGCGGCCCTTTAATGCAAAGCTCGCCCGGTTCGCCCGGCGCTACCTCGTTACCCTCGCCGTCCACGATGCGGATATCGGTCGACGGCACCGGCAGGCCGATGCTGCCGCTGTGGTAACGGATATCGTAAGGATTCACCGAAACCAGCGGCGAACACTCCGTCAGGCCGTAACCTTCCAGCAGATAATGACCGGTAAGCTTCTCCCAGCGTTCGGCAACGGCTTTCTGCACGGCCATGCCGCCGCCCGCCGATAGCGACAGGCTGGAAAAATCCAGCTGCTGGAAGTCTTTGTCGTTCAACAGCGCGTTAAAAAGCGTGTTGACGCCGGTAATGGCGGTAAAGCGGTTTTTCGCCAGCTCTTTCACCAGCCCCGGAATATCGCGCGGATTGGTGATCAGCAGGTTCGCCCCGCCCAGATCGATAAACAGCAGGCAGTTCACCGTCAGCGCGAAAATATGATAAAGCGGCAAGGCGGTCACTACCGTTTCTTCGCCCGCTTTCAGCAGCGAGCCATAGGTCGCCTTGGTCTGCTCCAGGTTGGCCTGCATATTGCGATGGGTCAGCATCGCCCCTTTCGCCACGCCTGTCGTCCCGCCCGTATACTGCAAAAAAGCCAGATCGTCGTTCACGATCGCAGGCCGGACATACTGCATCCGGTAGCCTTCTTGCAGCACGCGACGGAAGGAGATAGCGCCCGGCAGATGGTATTTCGGCACCATCCGCTTGATATAGCGCACCACAAAATTAACCAGCGTGCCCTTAGCCGGGGAAAGCTGGTCGCCCAACCGGGTCAGGATCACGTGCTTAAGCTGCGTTTTCGCTACCACTTTTTCCAGCGTATGGGCGAAGTTTGACACGATGACGATGGCGCTGGCGCCGCTGTCGTTAAGCTGGTGCTCCAGCTCGCGCGGCGTATAGAGTGGATTGACGTTAACAACAATCATGCCTGCACGCAGAACGCCAAACAGCGCAATCGGATACTGCAACAGGTTGGGCATCATCAGCGCGACGCGATCGCCCTTTTTCAGTCCCAGTCCCTGCTGGAGATAGGCGGCGAAAGCCCGGCTGCGCTCTTCCAGTTTACGATAGGTCATCGCCTGGCCCATGTTCATAAAGGCGGGCCTGTCGGCATAGCGGTTAGCGGCGTGTTCGAAAAGATCGATCAGGGAAGGATAACGATCGGCATCGATTTCTGCGGGAACATCTGCAGGGTAGCGGTTCAGCCAAACCTTATTCAAGGAAACACCTCGGAAACTCAACGTTGTCGTCATCACAACCTCTTAACTGCTCCATCTGTTAACATTATATTAACTCAGCGTACCAGTTTGCTGGCCCGTTCCGTTTTGAGGTTGCGAAGCATATCACTAATTTCTTCTCGTTTTGAGAAGCCAAAAAATAACCCGACGGCCGGAAACCAGCCGTCGGGTCTGTAACGCTCGGTCTGAGCGCTATTCGGTCAGGATAGTTTGCACTTCCGCTGGCCCTGGATTATAGAACATCATTCCCGGCGGCGGGCCCCAGTAGCCGCCACGATGGCGACCGCGCGGCGGGCCATACCAGATCCAGGGATCCATCGGCGGCTGCGGTGAAACAACCTGCTGCGTCAGGCGCCAGCGCTGATAGCCCGTCACGGCGACCGTGACAAACTGGTAGCTCGCCTGGCCGATTTCGCCCTTTTCCGTGCCTTTGATCGTACCGACAACCGTCACCATCTGATTATTGAGGTCGACAGGATCGACAAAGCCGTTGATATCCGCATAAATACGGCCAATCGACGGACTGCCCAGCAGCGGACGCGCAAAATCGTCCAGCCGCATGGCGGCAATCTCCAGCCGGGTCGAGCCGTTCTGATTGGTGACCTTCACCACCTTGCCGCCAAAGCGCGACTCCTGGCCGACATACAGCTGCGGCGCATTCAGCACCCGCGCCAAATCCTGCTGCGGCGTAGGCGAATGCCCTTTGACGGAATCCGGCACGCTGGCGCAGCCCGCCAGCAGCAGGGAGATTAACAGCAAACTACCTGACCGCAATAACCGTTTATTACGCATAAAAACTCTCCAGGGATACTAGTCACTTTGACTCCTTTCGGGCCAATTAGTTGCTGAGTTTTTCTCTGCCCGGCTCGTTTCACGCAGCTTAAGGCGCGGCGCGGCCAGACTTATTCCCTGCCCGGCAGCTTTTTCCAGGTGACTTCGTTGCGCAGGTAGGTCGGTTCCGCCTCTTCCGGCAGCACCGTATTGCCTGCCGCCAGCTCAAGCGCCGCCAACGGGATCATATCTTCCGCACAGGGCAGCGTTACCTCGGTCGCCTGTAAGGTCAGCGTACTCTCCGCGCTCAGCTGCGGATACGCCTGCCAGCCGGTTCCCACCATCGCCCAGCTACCGTTCAGCTGCGTCATACGCGCCAGCGCGTCCTCTGGTTTGAGCACCGCTTCGGTCTCTTCTCCCTGCCAGACGCCCTGCTCGTCGCGCTGATACTGTGCCCAGTACACTTCGCCCATACGCGCATCTATCGCGGCCAGCACGCGATCGGCGCCCTGTAAACGCCAGGCGCTCTGCGCCATGGTCTTCAGCGTCGACACGCCGATTAACGGCAGCGCCGCGCCCAAAGCCAGCCCCTGCGCGATGCCGGTTCCGATACGGACGCCGGTAAAGCTGCCCGGCCCTTTACCGAAGGCCAGTCCGTCCAGTTCGTTCAGGGTCAGCGCTTCTTGTTGCAGCTGCGCCTGCACCAGCGGCAGGATACGTTGCGTATGTTCGCGGGCGCACAGCTCAAAATGCGCCGTGACCTTGCCATTATTCAGCAACGCGACCGAACAGGCCTCGGTGGCCGTATCAATAGCTAAAATTCGCATGGATTTTTACCTCAGGCGGGACAAAATTTTCGGCGCGCAGCATAGCATACTGCGCGGGTAATTACTGCGGCCGCAGGAAATCCACCGCCTGTTGAATATCCCGCGTACGCGGCGTGGGCGGCAGGCTGTTCAGAAACACCGCGCCGTAGGGACGCATCACCAGGCGGTTATCGCAGATCACCAGCACGCCGCGATCGTCAACGTCGCGGATCAGGCGGCCGACGCCCTGTTTAAGCGTGATAACCGCGTCCGGCAGCTGCACCTCGTCAAACGGATCGCCGCCGCGCAGCTTACAGTCTTCCATGCGCGCTTTCAGCAAGGGATCGTCAGGCGAGGTAAACGGCAGCTTGTCGATAATGACCAGCGACAGCGCATCGCCGCGCACGTCCACCCCTTCCCAGAAGCTGCTGGTCGCCACCAGCACCGCGTTGCCTGCCGCGATAAACTGTTTTAACAGCTCGCCTTTGCTGGTTTCTCCCTGTAGTAATACGGGCAGCGTCAGCATGGCGCGGAACTGCTCGGCCAGCTCGCGCATCATCTGATGCGAGGTACAAAGGAAGAAGCAGCGGCCGTTGTTAGCCTCGATCAGCGGCAGCAACATGCGCGCCAGCTGTCTGGCGCCACCGGGCTGATTGGGCGAAGGCAGATTGCGCGGCACGCACAGCAGCGCCTGGCTGGCGAAATCGAACGGGCTATTAAGGATCAGCGTTTCTGCGCCAGCGACGCCCAGCCTTTCAACAAAGTGGGTCATCTGCTCATTCACCGCCAGCGTGGCGGAGGTGAAAATCCAGCTGGCTGGGCGCTCGTCCATTACTTCCCGGAAGCGATCCGATACCGACAGCGGCGTCAGCGCCAGCACAAAATGGCGGCTGTTGCACTCATACCAGTAGCTGAAACCGGGCTGCGAGACATCTTTCAGCCGCTTCAGCCTGCCGCGATAGAGCGCCGCCCGTTCAAAGGCCGCATCCAGCAGCGCCGAACGGCCCAGCGACAGCTTCGCGACGTCATAACAAAGCTCCAGCGCATCGTCCAGCAGCAGCAGCGCGCGCTGAATATTGGCGTTATTAAGGACTTCCCGCAGATTGCCGCGAAAGCCGGGATCGCCCAGCGCCAGGCGGAAATCCTGCGCGCTTTGCGCCAGCCGATCGGCAGATTTTTGCAGCTGCTGGGCGTCACGCACCTCGGTGCGATAGGCGATGGTAATGTCTTTGGCGAGATCCAGCAGCTGCTTGCTGGAAAGCTGCTGGCCGAAGTACTGGCTGGCGATATCCGGCACCTGATGCGCTTCATCAAAGATCATCACGTCCGCCTCCGGGATCAGCTCCGCAAAACCGCTCTCTTTTACCACCATATCGGCCAGAAAGAGATGATGGTTCACCACCACCACATCCGCGTCCATCGCTTTGCGGCGCGCTTTCACCACGAAACAGTCCTGATAGAGAGGACAGTCGCTGCCCAGGCAGTTGTCATTGGTGCTGGTGACCAGCGGCCAGACCGGGCTGTCTTCCGCCACGCCGCCGCAGGTGCTGATATCGCCGTCCACCGTTTCGCTCGACCAGCCGCGCAGGTGCACCAGATCGCTCATCGCCTGTGCCGCCAGCTCGCCGCCCGCCATCGACTGCTGCTCCAGCCGCTCCAGGCAGAGGTAGTTCGAGCGCCCTTTCAGCAGCGCCAGTTTCCCTTTAAATGCTAATGCACGGGCGACCGTAGGCAAATCGCGGCTGTAAAGCTGATCCTGAAGCGCTTTAGATCCGGTAGAAATAATGACTTTTTTACCCGAGCGCAGCGCCGGTGCCAGATAGGCATAGGTTTTGCCGGTTCCGGTGCCCGCTTCTACTACCAGCTCGCGCTTGTTATCGATGGCCGTTGTGACCGCCTCCGCCATCAGGCGCTGAGGTTCGCGTGGCTTAAAGCCTGGAATGGCCTGCGCCAGCGCGCCGTCTGCTGCAAAATCGTTTACCACGTATCCTCACCGCCCGTTAAAAAAAGCAGGCTATTATGGCAGTATTACCGTAAGGATACAAACCAATACAAATCAAAAGGTTATAGCTGAATCAGGCATGTTATGCCGCGAACGGACACAAAGAAAGGGGGTCAGAAAAGGAGGAGGCTGCGCCACTGTAGCGAGGCGCTTATAGTATTAACACTGCTTTATTTTCCCTGGTGAAAGAATCATCTTTAGCGGTGTGGGTAAGGCCAGCTATGATCCCAGCCCGACGCCGAAAGCAAGCCGGTCGCGATAAAATAGACCAGCAAAACCGCAAAAACGGCTATGGCTATTTTTTCAATTAAAACAATAATCTTAGAAGATTGCATACGAATACCCCTTATTTTACCAGTGGATTTGCCTGCCAGAGCAAAACTAGAATGTTACCGGTAAAATCGCAAGCCTTTCCCTTTATCAATTCAATTAACTTTGTTAATGCATATTTCGTTTTTATAGCCACATCCCGCCACGGGCCTTACAGCAGCCTGAGCTGTTTATCCTTTGTCGGGTCTTTTTTGCGGCGCGGCGCGGGAGGCTGCGGCCGCTGCATCTCCAGCCGCAGCCAGTGCAGGATCGCCTGCACAACCCACGCCTGCTGCGCTGCCGTTAGCGGCTGGTGCGCAGGTATCTGGTGCCATTTGCTCAGGCAGCCGCGACAGCAGGTGGCCGTGGCATGCTGGGCAATAAATACCGGATGACCGCGCATCGGCGTTTGCTTGCCGTCATTAACAGGCTCTGCGGGAGCAAGGCGCTCACGAATAAAGTCAGCAGCATGCGCGACGATCTCCTCTTCGCCCTTGTCCAGGCAATAGCGGTATTCGCGGTGGCCTAAATGGAATTTTTGCCGAAACGGCGAGCGCGACAGGCGCAGAAAAAGATCGTCAATGGCGGGCATAATCAATCCAGGCAGAAAAAGTAAGGCAGAGCGCCAGCATAGCATTCTCCTGCCGCCGACAGGAATGCTGAGGGATGACAACCACGCAGGCATTATGCCAGGCTATCGGCCACTAAAGTGATAACAAGAGAGAACCTGATGCCTATTGATCGTCTTGACCCGGAACACCGCATGTCGGAAGCGGTTGTGCATAACGATACGATTTATTACACCAGCGTGCCGGAAAACCTGGACGAGGACGCCGAAGCGCAGACGGCTAACGCGCTGGCGGTAATCGACCGCATCCTGACCCGCCTGGGCTCGGATAAAAGCCGTATTCTGGACGCCACTATTTTTCTGGTACACAAAGAGGATTTTCCGGCGATGAACCGCGCCTGGGACGCCTGGGTGTCGCCAGGCAACGCGCCGGTGCGCTGCACCGTGCAGGCCGGCCTGATGAACCCGAAATATCTGGTTGAGATCAAGATCGTCGCCGCCAGATAAACTTATGGCGCACCGGGCGGTGCGCCATTTACTTACTCTTCTTCTTCGTCGTCAGCGTGGTGAGCGTCGTGGTAGTTAGCCCGCTCGCGCGCCTCGTCTTCATCCTCTTCATCTTCATCGTCAAAACGAACGGCAATCATCTCGCCCGTGTGCGTTTCGCGAATTTCAGCCGCCACCAGCTGGATAGCCTGTCCGCTGCTCATGCCGTCGGCCATCAGCTCCTGGATACGCTCCACTGCCTGCTGTTGCTGCTCAAGCGACAGCGCCGGTAAACCACTAATCATAATTGCTCCTGTTTCAGTCGCGGGAATTATTCCACGCGTAACAAACAGATGCCAGCAGCAGAAAAATATGTCAGGCTTGCTGCCTGTTTTAGTTCTGATCTGCCTTAATCATGCCACCTGTTTATTATCCTCTGGAGTATACGCCCGAATCGCTCGGGGATCTGTTTACTGTTATCGCCCATCAGCCCTGGGCGATGCTGCTGGACTCCGGCTTTGCGGAACACAGCGACAATCGCTTCGATATTATGGTCGCCGACCCCGTCGCCACGCTGACCACCTGCGGCGGTCTGACCTGCGTAGTACGTGACGGCCTGGTGACGGAAAGCGAACAGGATCCGCTCGTTCTGCTGCATCAGACGTTGCAGGAGAGCAATTTGCAGGCGGCTGAAAGCAGCGACTACCCTTTTCAGGGCGGCGCGCTGGGGCTGTTCGGCTACGATCTGGGGCGGCGGTTCGAGAAGCTGCCGCAGCGGGCGAAGCCGGATTTAACCACGCCGGATATGGCCGTGGGCATTTACGACTGGGCGCTGATTGCCGATCACCATCGCCAGACCCTGACGCTGATCACGCATGGCGACGCCGCGCAACGGCTGCGCTGGCTTGATGAACAAACGCCGCAGGTGCCCGAGCCTTTTCGCCTGACCAGCGCCTGGGCTTCCAATATGAGTCGTGAAGCCTACGGCGAGAAGTTCCGTCAGGTGCAGGCGTGGCTGCGCAGCGGCGACTGCTATCAAATCAATCTGGCCCAGCGCTTTCAGGCCAGCTACAGCGGCGATGAATGGCAGGCATACAGATCGCTGACCCGCCAGAACCGCGCGCCCTTCAGCGCCTTTCTTCGCCTGCCGGACAGCGCCATCTTAAGCCTTTCGCCCGAACGCTTTCTGCATATGGCGGCGGGCGAAATCGAAACCCGCCCAATTAAGGGCACGCTGCCGCGCCTGAGCGATCCCCAGGCCGATCGCCGTCAGGCGGAGAAGCTGGCGCAGTCGCCTAAGGATCGGGCGGAAAACCTGATGATTGTCGACCTGCTGCGCAACGATATTGGCCGCGTAGCCGTACCCGGCACGGTAAAAGTGCCGGAGCTGTTTGTCGTAGAGCCTTTCCCGGCGGTGCATCATCTGGTCAGTACCATTACCGGCACGCTGAAACCCGGGCTTACGGCCTGCGATCTGCTGCGCGCCTGTTTCCCTGGCGGATCTATCACCGGTGCGCCTAAAGTACGGGCAATGGCTATTATCGATGAGCTTGAACCGCACCGCCGCAACGCCTGGTGCGGCAGCATCGGTTATCTCAGCGTCTGCGGCCGCATGGATACCAGCATCACCATCCGCACCCTGACGGCGGAAAACGGCCAGCTTTACTGTACCGCTGGCGGCGGTATCGTGGCCGACAGCGACGAGCAGTCGGAATATCAGGAAACGTTCGATAAGGTAAACCGCATTCTTCCCTGTCTGGAGCACTATCATGCCTGACGCGTCACCGGCGCTGGAGCGTTTTATCACCCGTTTTCAGCTACAGCGGCCCGAGCCTGCCGTGCCTCAGCTGCCCACGCGCCAGGCGGCGGTGCTGGTGCCGATTATTAACCGTCCGCGTCCTGCGCTGCTGCTGACCCGACGCGCCGCCACGCTGCGCAAGCATGCCGGGCAGGTCGCCTTCCCCGGCGGGATGCGGGATAATGAAGATCGGTCACTGATTTACACCGCGCTGCGCGAAGCGCAGGAAGAGGTCGCTATTCCGCCTGAAAGCGTAAAGGTGATCGGCGTGCTGCCGCCCGTGACCAGCAGCACCGGTTTTCAGGTTACGCCGGTAGTAGGCATTCTGCCTGATAATCTTGCCTGGCACGCCAATGAAGCGGAGGTGGAATCGGTTTTTGAGATGCCGCTTCAGGAAGCACTCCGGCTGGGGCGCTATGCACCGCTGGATATCCAGCGCCACGGCATAACGCACCGGATCTGGCTTTCCTGGTTTGACGACTATTTTATTTGGGGCATGACCGCGGGCATTATCCGCCAGCTCAGCCTACAGGTAACAGAGTAGCGGTTTCGCACAAAATAGCGTCGCTTGCCCGCTTTGCCAGAGCTTTACAGCAAAACGGCAAAGAAATTCCCTCTTTTAGTTTGCCTTACCCCTTCACAATTAGCGTAAATCCTTTATATTGCAGCGCAAAAGACCGGCCCCGAATCATAGCGGGCCGGTTTTTGTTTGCCTTAGTTCAGGTCAGGCAGAAAAAAGCAGCGGACGCCAGTGTGATGCAGCCCGCAATAACTTTTCTGTCTGCAGAAGATTAGTTTATTTCATGCGACTATCGTTCACATGATGATTACCATTAAATATTATCCAGCGATTAACTGCGGACCCGGGAGCAGAATGTGATTAGCGTTTTCGACATGTTTAAGATCGGCATAGGCCCATCCAGTTCCCATACGGTGGGGCCGATGAAAGCCGGCAAACAGTTTGTTGACGATCTGGTCAGCCTGGGCAAATTAACCGATGTGACGCGCATCGCCGTCGACGTTTACGGTTCGCTTTCTCTGACCGGTAAAGGGCACCACACCGATATCGCGATTATTATGGGCCTGTCGGGCGCCTCGCCGGAAAGTGTGGATATCGACGGCATTCCGGCCTTTATTCGTGATGTAGAGGCGCGACAGCGTCTGCTGCTGGCCGGCGGCGCGCACGAAGTCGATTTTCCACGCGAAGGCGGCATGGTGTTTCGCAGCGATAATCTCTCCCTGCATGAAAACGGTATGCGCATTCATGCCTTCTCGGGCGACGAGCTGATTTACAGCAAAACCTACTATTCCATCGGCGGCGGCTTTATCGTCGATGAAGAGCATTTCGGCCAGTCCACGCTGAACGAAGTGTCGGTGCCCTATCCGTTCAACTCAGCGAAAGAGATGCTGGCCCACTGTCATGAAACCGGCCTGTCGCTTTCCGGTATGGTGATGAAGAACGAACTGGCGCTGCACAGCCGGGCGGAGATCGAACACTATTTCGCGGACGTCTGGCAGAGCATGCGCGACTGTATCGATCGCGGCCTGAATACCGAAGGCGTTCTGCCTGGCCCGCTGCGCGTACCGCGCCGCGCCGCCGCGCTGCGCCGTTTGCTGGTTTCCTCCGACAAACTTTCCAGCGATCCTATGAACGTGATCGACTGGGTAAACATGTTTGCGCTGGCCGTTAACGAAGAGAACGCGGCGGGCGGCCGGGTGGTGACGGCCCCAACCAACGGCGCCTGCGGCATCGTGCCGGCCGTGCTGGCCTATTACGATCACTTTATCGCTTCGGTCAGTCCCGATATTTTTATCCGCTATTTTATGGCGGCGGGCGCTGTCGGCATCCTGTACAAGATGAACGCCTCGATTTCCGGCGCGGAAGTGGGCTGCCAGGGCGAGGTCGGCGTGGCCTGTTCAATGGCGGCGGCGGGTCTGGCCGAGCTGCTGGGCGCCAGCCCGGAGCAGGTTTGCGTGGCGGCGGAAATCGGCATGGAGCACAACCTGGGCCTGACCTGCGATCCGGTTGCGGGTCAGGTGCAGGTTCCCTGCATCGAACGTAACGCCATTGCTTCGGTAAAAGCGATTAACTCCGCGCGCATGGCGATGCGGCGTACCAGCGAGGCACGCGTTTCGCTGGATAAAGTGATCGAAACGATGTATGAAACCGGCAAGGATATGAACGCCAAATACCGTGAAACTTCTCGCGGCGGCCTGGCGATAAAAGTACAGTGTGACTGATTTTTCGCCAGCGCCTTCTGCGGCGCTGGCGCTTTCCTTTTCCCCTCTCTTTCTGCTGTTGGCAACCCGCTGTTTAACCCCGTTTTTCATTTCTCAGGACTAAACTTAATCTTACTTTTGCCGATAACAGGCTGGTTCGCGTTTCGCTTTAAGGATGGTCATTAATGCAAGTGTCACAGGAAGCCACTGGGGCGTTTCGCCGCAGACGCTTGTTAATTGCTGTGGTAGTCGCCGCACTGGTGCTTATCCTTACCCTGGCTTTACGCTTTATCGTCGAAAAAAATCATATCGAAAAGCTGTCGCACACTTTTGCCAGCAAAGCGATCCAGCGTTTCGATCGCCTTTTTTCGCCGCTTGACGTGGCGGCTAATAATACGCTGGGGCTGGTGGGCCTGCCGTGCGATCAGGTTCGTTTTCCGCTGGTAGAAAAGCTGGCCTCGCTGCAAACCGTGCGATCAATTATCCTGGTCGATCGGGACAATATGTACTGTTCCAGCATTTATGGCAGTACCAATCTTGCCTTCAGCGCCACCTATCCCGAACTGGCCGTAAACAATCAGCGAATGTTGCTAAGCACCGACGATCATCTGCTTAAGGGATCACCGGTACTGCTGCTGTGGACGCCGCTGGAAGCAGGCAACAGGGCCGGGATCCTGCAACTCGTTAATATCGAGCTGATGAGCAACTACCTGCTTGAGCCTGAGTTGCCGTGGGTGGAACGCGTTATTTTCAACGTAGGCGAACACAGCCTGGAATACGGCAATCCCCTGATTGAAAAAGCGCTGCCGTCCGAGGATGAAGTCAGCTATCAGGACGCCTCGCTGCGCTATCCTTTTTCCGTCACGCTGTATGGGCCGGCGCCCGCCAGGCTGGCGCTGCTGGCGCTGCCTGAACAGCTGCCGCTGGCGCTGCTGCTGAGCCTGCTGTCCGGCTACATTGTCTGGCTGGCGACCGCGAACCGCATGAGCCTTGCCTGGCAGATCAGCTACGGCATTAACGCGCGTGAATTTATGGTGTACTGCCAGCCGCTGATTAACGCCCGCAGCGGCGAATGCGAAGGCATCGAGCTGCTGCTGCGCTGGCATAACGACCGCCAGGGCTGGGTATCGCCAGATCTTTTTATTCCGCTGGCCGAGCGGCATAATTTAATCGCGCCGCTGACGCGTTATGTGTTAACCGAGGTGGTCAGCCAGCTGCCGCTGCTGCCGGCCCGCTCCGATTTCCATATTGCCATCAACGTCGCTTCCAGCCATTTTCATGACCGGCAAATCGTGACGGATTTGAAGCAGCTCTGGTGGCCGGCGAACCCGGCTCCGCAGCTGATTGTGGAACTGACCGAGCGCGATGCGCTGCCGGAGGTTGACCAGCGCGTGGTGGCTCAGCTGCGCCAGAACGGCGTGAAGCTGGCGATTGACGATTTCGGCACCGGCCACAGTTCGCTCTCCTATCTGAAAACGCTTAGCCCGGACGTGCTGAAAATCGATAAGGTTTTTACCGCGGCGATAGGGACAGACGCGATTAACGCGACCGTTACGGATATGGTGATTTCCCTGGCGCAGCGGCTGAATATCAGCCTGGTTGCGGAAGGCGTGGAAACGGCAGCTCAGGCGGCCTACCTGCGTGAGAAAGGCGTGGATGTGTTGCAGGGATATCTGTTTGCCCGACCGATGCCGCTGGAAAGTTTCCCTCAGTGGCTTAGCGAACATCAGCCGCCCGGCGGCGGCTGATGTTTCGTCAGGTTTAGCCTTCTTCCACCGGGGCTTTTTCCCGCGTCACGCGGACCAGATCAATACGATAGTCGGTAGCAGAGACAATCTGGAAGGCGAACGGCGGCAGTGCTATTACCTCGCCCGCCTGGGGCAGCTGGCCTTTCTGGGCAATCAGCAGTCCCGCCAGCGAAGCATGATCGTCTGCCGGCTTCACCAGCATCTGGGTATCCAGCAGCTGCTGCAAAGAATGCAGATCGGTGCCGCCCTTCACCAGCCAGCCTTCGCCATCAGCGACGATATCAGGCGTTTCATCCTCATCCGGGAACTCGCCCGCAATCGCCTCCAGCACGTCCAGCGGCGTTATCAGACCCTGCACCACGCCGAACTCATTGCTTACCACCACAAAGCTGCCCCTGGCGCGACGCAGCACGCCCAGCAGATTGATCGGATCCAGCGTTTCCGGCACGATCACCGGCGGCATAGCGGCAGCGTAGGTGGCAACATCAATGCCCTGCTCCAGGGCCACCAGCAGCTCTTTTGCCCGCACGACGCCGACAATCTCATCCAGCTCTCCCCGGCAGACGGGGAACAGGCTGTGCGGCGTATCCAGCAGCTGCACGCGGATTTCATCCGCCGGACGCTCGGCGTTGACCCAGGAAATATCGCCGCGCGGCGTCATAATGCTGCGTACCGAGCGCGAGGCCAGCGTCAGCACGCCGTTAATCATATAGCGCTCTTCATCTTTAAAGGTTTCCTGCGGCATCAGCTTGAGGGTTTCGCTCTCCTGTTCGCCGTTATCCGTATGGCCGCCGCGTCGTCCCCCCATAAGCCGCTGAATAGCTTCGGCGGTACGCTCACGCATCGGTCTTTTGGACTGATGGCGAAGAAAATTCACCCGCGCGATCTGATTAAACAGCTCGATCAGAATAGAGAAGCCGATAGCCGCGTAGAGGTAGCCTTTTGGAATATGGAAGCCAAAGCCTTCCGCCACCAGGCTAAGCCCGATCATCAACAGGAAGCTGAGGCAGAGCACCACGACCGTAGGATGCGCGTTGACAAACCGGGTCAGCGGTTTTGAGGCCAGCAGCATCACGCCCATCGCGATCACCACCGCCGTCATCATAATCGCCAGGTTGTTGACCATGCCAACGGCAGTGATTACCGCATCCAGCGAGAAGACGGCATCCAGCACTACAATCTGGATAACCACGGACCAAAAGCTGGCATAGCCCTTAGCGCCTCCGCCCATGTGCTCACGGTTTTCCAGCCTTTCATGCAGCTCCATCGTCGCTTTGAACAGCAGAAAGAAACCGCCGACCAGCAGGATCAGATCGCGCCCCGAAAAGCTGAAATCCGCGACGCTGAACAACGGACGCGTCAGGGTCACCATCCAGGAGATCAGAGAAAGCAGACCCAGGCGCATAATCAGCGCCAGAGACAGGCCTATCAGACGGGCTTTATCACGCTGCTTTGGCGGCAGCTTATCGGCCAGGATGGCGATAAAAACCAGGTTATCTATTCCCAACACGATTTCAAGGACGACCAGCGTCAGCAGACCGGCCCAGATTGACGGGTCTAAGAGAAATTCCATGACAGGCTCCGAACAGAGATAGGGGAAAAAGAAACTGGCAACACCATCGCGCAGCTTATGGCTGGATACAAGGAAAGATAAGCGCCATCAAAAGGCAAAGTCAGAGTGGCCGCGTAGGCCGGTGGCTTAGTTAAACAACTTCGGTGACGATCCATAGGGAGGGCGCAGGCCCGTGGCTCCTGTAAAAATTAAGGAGTTCTACTGTAAACAGCGCAAGGGACAACGTCAAAATATTTGCTTACATTTACAGAAGACCGTTCTGTAACAAACGGCCCTGCTCCGCTATTCGCCAGAAGAAGGCGCCTCTGCCTGCTGCGCAGCCTCAGGCTTTTCCTTTTGCCACAGGCGCAGCGTAAAGTCCGTTTCAACCTCAAACGACGGCGTGGTAGCCAGTACGCCCCAGACTTCAGGACGGGCGCGCCACGCAAAAGGCGTCATCTGCAAGAGTGCGGCGGACGTCTCACTGTTAAGGCTCATTAAATAATTAAGCGAATGCTGCTCTACCAGCGTAAAGCCCGGCAACGCTTCGGGCGTTTCATCATGCAGGCGTGCTTCCTGATAGATTAGCTCTTTGAACTGCAGCAGGTGACGCGGCCCCGGCGTAACGGTCAGGACGTAGCCGTGGGGCTTTACTACCCGCGCCAGCTCCTCCGCCTTGCAGGGCGCATAGATACGCAGCACGGCATCAAACTGTTCGCTGGCAAACGGCAACCGGTGGCTGGACGCCACGCAAAAACGAACGTTGCGATAGCGTTTAGCGCCAGCACGCACCGCGACTCTGGATACATCCAGCGCGTGGACTTCCGCCTCGCCGTTTTTTTGCAGCATATCGGCCACCGCGTGGGTGTAGTAGCCTTCGCCACAGCCAATATCGAGCACGCTGGCGTTTTCGGGCGGCAGGATGCGCTGGAAAATATCGCAGACGCTGGACTGGAGAGGCTGATAGTGCCCGGCATCCAGAAATTCACGTCGCGCCTGCATCATCTCGGCGCTGTCGCCCGGCTGCTTCGATCGCTTGTGCTGCACCGGCAGCAGATTGACGTAGCCCTCTTTTGCCCGATCGAACTGATGCCGGTTTTCACATCGCCAGCCGGAAGCATCGGGCAGCAAGGGATGATGGCAAAGCGGGCAAAGATAAGACATAACAACTCTCCGGT
This sequence comes from Erwinia wuhanensis, assembly GCF_030484085.1. NCBI lineage: Bacteria > Pseudomonadati > Pseudomonadota > Gammaproteobacteria > Enterobacterales > Erwiniaceae > Erwinia > Erwinia wuhanensis. The sequence goes on along the minus strand of NZ_JAUJUH010000001.1, from coordinate 155,723 downwards.
AACGTTAAGAGCGGCAGTTTACCGGAAATATGCAGGCCAGGGCAGGTTTTCATGGCCGGAAAGGAAAAAGCCCCGCCGATACCGGCAGGGCTTTATTATTCTGATGCTTGCCTGAACCGTCGCGCGGGCAACGGCAAGATCGAAAATTAGATAGCGGTGACGTTCACAGCAGCAGGGCCTTTCTGGCCGTCCTGAATTTCGAACTCAACGTTCTGGCCTTCAGCCAGAGTTTTGAAGCCATTGCCCTGGATAGCAGAGAAGTGTACGAACACGTCTTTGCTGCCGTCTGCAGGGGTAATGAAGCCAAAACCTTTAGACTCGTTGAACCACTTAACCTGACCTTTAATCTTTGCCATTTTGCAAATTCCTTAGAGTGTTAATTCGCCCGGGGGCGTGACGTACAGAAAAATCAGAGACACAACTGCATGAGGCATAAATTAAGGCTCGGCAAGGAAGCGGTATTCAACGTAACGTCTTTACTCAGAACTTCTTTACTGAAGATGCCATACATAAACAGAACTGTACCCCGTTTTACCAAAAGCGTTATCACATATTCGATTATTAATGGCAAGTCATTTTTATAAGGTCGTCGGACTGTCGCACATATTTGAAACGTCTGCGGCACTTATTGCACATCAACAAAGGAATTATTGAACGTCGCCAGAGTAAAACCGAATGGCACAGGCCCGTCGGTCATGCAATTTTCTAAGCACATCTTAGCCTGCCGCCGCTGCCAAGTCTACGGCTTCTCGCTGCGCTCCGGGCGATTTTCCATCTGGCTTATTGCAGAAATATGACATTGCTTACTCAAAAATCTTCATTTAAAGATGGCTCCGCGCCACGCAAAATTAGAATGGCATTGGGGTATCAAAAGGAGCATATGGTTCATATTTAAATTTAAACTGCACCAAAATCAGGAAAATGTATTTTTGCCTGCCCCATTTAAATGCAGCCTCCTTCCCGATTAATTGCCATTAGTACCATCAATCTATTTGGATTAACCGGCATTGATATCAGCGCGTACGCATTTTAAATTCCCTTACCAGGATTATTCTTAATTTATATTTTTAAGGGGCATCCTCGCGCCAATTTTCCACGCGCTGAAACGGTGCTCGTCCAGCTTTGCTGCCTGCATCTTTTCGCTCAGCACGCGCGGCGGCTCGTCCAGCGATTCGTCCGCCAGCTCGAATACGCCCCAATGAATGGGAATGGTGACGGGCTGGCCCAGCGCCTGATGTAGCGAAATGGCCTCGTCCGGATCCATATGCTGTCCGCGCATAAACCACTGCGGCGCATAAGCGCCCGTTGGCAAAGCAGCCAGGTTGAAAGGCCCCAGCCTGCGCGGGATCGCCAGCAGCCTTTCGGAATAGCCGCTGTCGCCGCTGAACCAGAAATTTACGCCCTGACTCTTTACTACCCAACCGCACCATAAAGAGCGGTTGCGATCCCAGGGCGTACGCATACTCCAGTGACGCGCCGGAACGGCAAAGATCTGCATTTCGCGATCGGTGACGCTTTCCCACCAGTCCAGCTGCGTGACCTTTTTCGCCCCGCGTTTTTTAAACCAGGGCGCCAGCCCCAGCGGCACCACAAAATGCACGTCCGGAAAATGACGCAGGATCAGTTTGATGGTAGGCCAGTCAAGATGGTCGTAATGGCTGTGCGAAATCAGTACGCGATCCAACGCGGGCAGGTCTTCGACTTTCAGCGCGGCAGGCGTTTTGCGCTGCGGCCCGTAAAATTGGAGCGGCGACGCGCGCGACGCCAGCGCGGGATCGATCAGCGTGTATTTGCCCGAGGTGCGCAGCAGCAGGCAGGCATGGCCCAGCCACCAGACGGCATCCTCCTCGCCGCTTAAATCGGCAGGCTGCCACCACTGACGAATAAACGCATCGTAGCCCTGCGCCGGTGGAAAAGGCAGCCCCTGCGCCTTGCGCTCTTTGCGCCAGCGCTGTAAATCACCGGGCTGGCGGAGATCCTGTTCAGGGTTACGGAAGCCTTCCGGCGTGTGGTGCGCTTTTTGCGGATCGTACCAGGGGTTTTGCCAGGCCATACGGTGCTCCTTGTGCCGGAGCGATTAGCGCTCCGGAATTAAACGAATAAAATCAGTCTCATTGTTATCTTCAGCCGGCACCTGCCGCGCGCCGACAAGCTTTATCAGCAGCTGGTTCTGCCGTTTCTGCTCGTCAAGCAGCTCCTCCAGCAGGCGGATCTGTTCATTAGCTCTGACGCTGGCGCGAGTAATAAAAAACCAGGCGACCAGCCCGACAAGCATAATGCCGATAAGCAAGCCGGCTCCCGCCGCGCCATTGGCGACCTCGTTTAACATACCTATACTCCTGATGTTACATATAATTATAATGAGCCGAATTTTACCTGCTCATCAACGAATTGATAGCGCGCTGATGGAAATTTAGGAACCTTCGCGCAGGCTTTATGGCGGCACTGCTGTATGCTGACAATGTTTTGCGTATCTGCTCACAATGTACTGGCGTCGGCGACTACGGGAAAGGCCGACGCATAAAGGAGAAAGCATGAAATTTTTTGTTCGTCTTGTTGGCCTGCTGGTCGTGATTTGGCTGGCTCTGCTGGTCACCGGCTATGGCGTACTGGCCGGAAGCCATAAGAATGTCGCAGGGATGGGGCTGCAATGCCAGTATCTTACCGCTCGCGGCATGACCACCGCCCAGTATCTGCACAGCGACAGCGGCATTGTCGGCGTCACCGACTGCCCTTTGCTGAAAAAAAGCAGTGAAGTGATCGATAACTGAAACCGCGACGGGCCGAGTGCTGTCGGCCCGTCGGTTCAGAAAGGATAGTCCCGATAGCCCATCTGTTCCGATATCAGCCTGCCCGCACGGTGCAGCATCGCAACATAGTTGCCCTTCTCTTCTTCCGTAAAACGGATGGTCGGGAAGGAGATGCTCAGTCCGGCAATCACCACGCCAAAGCGATCGAATATCGGCACGGCAATGCAGCGCAATCCCTCTTCCTGTTCTTCGTTATCTTCGCCAAAGCCCTGTGCGCGTACCCGTTCCAGCTGGGTTATCAGCGCGTCCGTAGACGTAAGCGTGCGGGAGGTATTCTTCTGAAAGCTGACCTCTGCCAGGATGCTTTTCACCTCTTCCGGATCGCGCCAGGCCAATAGCACTTTACCAATAGCGGTGCTGTAAAGCGGATTGCGTCGGCCAATGCGCGAGTACATGCGCAGATTGTAAAGCGAGTCGATTTTGTGAATATAAACAATACTGTCTTCTTCCAGCGCGCCCAGGTGGATCGTCTCGCGGGTGAGGCGGGAAAGTTCGCGCATCTGGATATCGGCGCTGCGTATCAGATCGACATTCTGTAACGCCTTTGCGCCCAGCTCAAACAGCTTCAGGGTCAGGCTATATTTTTCCGTGTCGCCTTCCTGCGCAACGTAGCCCAGCGACTTCATGGTCTGTAAAAAACGATAAACGGTGCTTTTCGACATCATCACCCGCTGTGACAGCTCGGTAATGCCGTGCGCTCGCTCTTCGCCTAACGCCTGTAAAATGCCAAACACTTTCAGTACGGAAGAGACCGAATCGGGCTGTTTATCCACCTCATCCTTCGCCATAACGCTTTTGCCTTATTGTTTTATAAAAAATGGAACACTATTCCCAGTATACTTTTTGCCGCAGCGGCAGCGCAACGCTAACCTGTCGGCAGCACAGACACATTTGCTGATGGTTGAGCGCGCTGAATAAATGGTAAGGCAAGGAAAAAATCATTAGCATTATGATATTCACTCTCCTGACTATTTTCTCTATGCCGCAAACTCTTCCATCGGATGGCCTGCCCGTTCCGCAGCGCTATGGCGCGATTTTAGCTATCGCACTGGGTATTACCGTTGCCGTGCTGGACGGCGCTATCGCCAACGTGGCGCTGCCAACTATTGCCCGCGATCTTCAGGCCAGTCCGGCGGCCTCGATCTGGATCGTCAACGCCTATCAGCTGGCGATTATCGTCTCGCTGCTTTCGCTCTCTTTTCTGGGCGATATCCTGGGCTACCGCCGCGTCTATCAGTGTGGACTGGTGGTATTTACCTGTACCTCGCTGTTCTGCGCGTTTTCCGACTCGCTGGGCATGTTGACCTTCGCCAGGGTGCTGCAGGGTTTTGGCGGCGCGGCACTGATGAGCGTGAACACCGCGCTGATCCGCATCATTTATCCGCAGCGCTACCTGGGGCGCGGAATGGGCATTAACTCCCTCATCGTCGCCGTCTCAACCGCCGCTGGCCCGACCGTGGCCGCTGCCGTGCTCTCTGTCGCCTCCTGGCAATGGCTGTTCCTGATTAACGTGCCGGTAGGCCTCGGCGCGCTATTTCTCGCCTTCCGCTTTCTACCCGATAATCCGCAAAAAGCCAGCGAACAGCGCTTTGATATTCCCAGTGCCATCATGAACGCGCTGACGTTTGGCCTGTTAATCTCTGCGCTGAGCGGTTTCGCCCAGGGTCAGAGCGGCAAACTGGTTGCGGCGGAACTGGTCGCGCTGGTAGTTATTGGCGTGGTGTTTATTCGTCGGCAGCTGCGGCTGCCGGTGCCGCTGCTGCCGGTCGACCTGCTGCGTATCCCGGTATTCTCGCTGTCGCTCGGCACCTCGGTATGCTCCTTTTGCGCGCAGATGCTGGCGATGGTGTCGCTGCCGTTTTTTCTGCAAACCGTGCTGCATCGCGACGAGGTAGCGACAGGCCTGCTGCTGACGCCGTGGCCGCTGGCAACGATGGTGATGGCACCAATAGCGGGCAGACTCATCGAGCGCTACCATGCCGGGCTGTTGGGCGCTATAGGGCTGGGATGCTTTGCTATCGGCCTGTTTTCGCTGGCGCTACTGCCAGCTTCGCCGGATAACTGGAACATTATCTGGCGCATGATGATCTGCGGCGCGGGCTTTGGCCTGTTTCAGTCGCCCAACAACCACACTATTATCAGTTCGGCGCCACGTCATCGCAGCGGTGGCGCGAGCGGCATGTTGGGCACGGCGCGCCTGCTGGGTCAAACCAGCGGCGCGGCGCTGGTCGCGTTAATGTTCAATCTGTTCAGCGATCAGGGCACGCACGCCTCGCTGCTGCTGGCGGGGGGATTTTCTACGCTGGCCGCCATCGTCAGCGCGCTTCGGCTGACGCAGCCGGGGCCGCAACAGAAAGCGGGCTGATCGACAGGCAAAAAAATGCCGGTCAGCGACCGGCATTTATCATCTTAACGACTATTTCAGGTACTGGCCGCTGCGCAGCGCCTCGATACGCTTATCCAGCGGTGGATGCGACATAAACAGCTCGCTCAGCGACTTCGATTTGCCGTTAATGCAGAACGCCATCATGGTGCTTGCTTCCTGCGGCTCATAGCTGGTTTTCAGACGTTGCAGCGCGGCGATCATTTTCTCGCGGCCAACCAGACGCGCCGAACCGGCATCGGCATGGTATTCACGATGGCGCGAGAACCACATGGTGATAATGCTGGCCAGAATACCGAACACCAGCTCCAGCACCATCGACACCGCAAAATAGACCAGCGGGTTGCCGTTGCTGCTTTCGCCCTCTTCGCGATCGCCCGACATAAAGCCTGCGGCTATCTGCGCGATAATACGCGAGATAAAGATCACAAAGGTGTTTACCACGCCCTGGATCAGCGTCATCGTCACCATATCGCCGTTGGCGATATGGCTGATCTCATGCGCCAGCACCGCCTCGGCCTCATCGCGGTTCATGTTTTGCAGCAGCCCGGTAGAAACCGCAACCAGTGAGGCATCGCGGCGCGCGCCGGTAGCAAAGGCATTAATGTCCGGCGCATGATAAATAGCGACCTGCGGCATAGCAATGCCCGCCTGCTGCGCCTGTCCGGCAATGGTCTGCATCAGCCAGCGCTCGGTTTCGTTACGTGGCTGCTCAATGACCTCACCGCCTACGGAGCGCAGCGCCATCCATTTAGACATCAGCAGTGAGACAAACGCACCGCCAAAGCCAAACAGACCCGCCATGATCATCAGGCCCTGAACACTGCTTGACTGAATTCCCGTCAGACTGAGGATCAGTCCAAAAACCAACATTACGCCCAGGTTGGTTAACAGGAAAAGCGCAATACGCATCATAAAATTTCTTCTTCCTCAGTTAAAAAATCGCTTATAGCGGATAACTATCCTATGGGCGCGGCAAAACATTTCAAGCGGCAAAGGGCATTAAGTGTCTAAAAAGACATAACTTTACATTTTGTCTTAACTTTTAACGTTCAGGAAAACATTGACTGTCAGGAAAGGCAAAGTTACCGCGTGGATTGGGAAAGTTCAGGTAAAAATAAGGCACAGCTTGCGCTGTGCCCTGGTGGTTATTTGGTGCTCTGGCTTTTTTCCAGCTGCGCCAGATCATTGGCGATACTGACCGTTTCGTCCAGGTAAGGATCCGGCTCTTTGTAATCCTTCGGCAGATCCTCAAGCTTCGCCAGCGGCTTTTTGCCTTCCACTTTAAAGCGGGCGTTGATCCGCTCCAGCCGCAGCGCGTCATCCTCGTGATTTTCTTTCTCGCGCTCGGCAAGATTCAGCGAGATGATATTGCGCTTATCCTTCATCGCGTTGAAGCGGGCAATATCTTTCAGGATGTACTGGAACTCCATATCCTTCGCGATACGATCCTGATGCGTCTTGAGCAGCTGCGGGATCAGCGGTTTAACATCGCCGGTTTTGGTATAGGCCGCCGCATCAATGCTGTCCCACGGCAGCGCGTTATCCTCGAATTTCTCACCGGTTTCCACCGCTTCCACGCCGGTCGGCATCAGCAGATCCGGCGTAACGCCTTTACGCTGGGTACTGCCGCCGTTAACGCGGTAGAACTTCTGGATGGTGTAGGTGATGGATCCCAGCGCAGGCCATTCGGGACGCAGCATCTGATCGTAGATACGGTTCAGCGAGCGATACTGCTGCACGGTGCCTTTACCAAAGGTCGGTTCACCGACGATCAGCGCGCGACCATAATCCTGCATGGCGGCGGCAAAGATCTCGGAAGCCGAGGCGCTGAAACGGTCTACCAGCACCACCAGCGGGCCTTTATAGTAAACCATGCTGTCGGTATCGCTGTCCTGACGCACCTTGCCGTTGTTATCGCGCACCTGCACCACCGGGCCGCCCGGAATAAACAGGCCGGAAAGCGATACCGCCTCCGTCAGCGCCCCGCCGCCGTTGGTACGCAGGTCGATCACTACGCTGTCGACATTCTGCTTCTGCAGCTTTTGCAGCTGCACTTTAACATCGTCGGTCAGACCCACGTAGAAGCCCGGAATATCCAGTACGCCGACCTTCTCTTTGCCGACGTTATGCACGCTCATTTTCACCGCGCGATCTTCCAGACGGATTTTTTCACGGGTCAGCGTAATAATACGGGTTTTGGTGCCCTTGCCGGCCGGCAGGATCTCCAGACGCACTTTGCTGCCTTTCGGGCCTTTAATCTGCGCCACGACGTCATCCAGACGCCAGCCGATCACGTCCTGAACCGGTTTGCCGGGCTGGCCGACGCCGACGATACGATCGCCCACGGTAATCGCTTTGCTTTTGGCTGCCGGGCCGCCCGCAACCATGGAGTTGATCACGGTGTAATCATCATCCATTTGCAGTACGGCGCCGATACCTTCCAGCGACAGACTCATTTCAGTATTGAACTGATCGGTATTGCGCGGAGACAGGTAGCTGGTATGCGGATCGATTTCACGCGCGAAAGCGGTCATCGCCAGCTGGAAAACGTCCTCGCTATTGCTCTGCGCCAGACGGCGGATAGCAAACTGATAGCGCTTGGTGAGAACCTCGCGGATCTCCTTTTCCTCTTTGCCCGTCAGCTTCAGGCTCAGCTCGTCATATTTGACTTTGGCATCCCAAAGCTGGTTCAGCTCCGCAGTGGTTTGCGGCCAGGGTGCCTTGCTGCGGTCGATATCAATAGTATCGTGACCGCTAAAATTCATCGGCTTGTTCAGCACCGTCAGCGCGTATTGATAGCGCTCAAAACGGCGTTTCTGCGCCAGGTTATATAAATCGTAAAAAACATCCAGCTGACCCGATTTCAGTTCATCGCCCAGCGTGGTTTTTTTGGTGTTGTACTGCGCCACGTCAGAAGCCAGCAGCACATTGTGGTTGTAGTCCAACAGATTCAGATAGCGGGCGAAAATTTTCGCGGAGAAATCTTTATCCAGGTCGAACTGACGATAGTGGGAACGCGTAAAGCGCGACGTCACGCGCTCGCTGACGGTCGCGTGCTGCGGTTCCTGATGAAGCTGCGGAATTTGCTCGGCGCGCGTAATAGCATCGGCGGCGAAAACATGTCCGGTAAACAACAGTGCAGCAATAACGGTGGTTTTAAAAAAGTTGTTCATGCCCTGATTGGCCTCCGTATCAGAACTGCAAGTGTTCTGCGCGCACTATCATTGCCAGGCCGGAAGCCAGCTGTACCCGGACGCCATCTTTTGTAATCTCAAGAATGGTTGCATCCATCGCACTTTTGCCTGCCGTGACTTTGATGTTTTGACCCACCTGCAATGCTGCGGTATCCGTAACGGGTGTCGTGCGTTGCGGTTGGCGTTCTGCGGAAGGCGCGCGGCCAGGATTACGCTGCGGCTTGCTGCGTGCGGCCCGAGGCTGCTCGCCTTCAGCAGAAGGTTTACGAACCGGCTTGCGTGGACGACGAGGGGCAGTTTCTTCACCCGCTTCGCGTTTTTTCGCCTGCTGCTGCTCGCGCTGCGCCTGAACGCGCGCCTTGGCCTCTTCGAGCTGCTTACGGGCGTGTTCCACGTGCTGCTCGTCCAGAACGCCGCAGGCGTTGCCGTCCAGGTCAACGCGGGTGGCACCAGCTTTGATGCCGTATAAATAGCGCCAGCTTGAAGTATAAAGGCGCAGCGCGGAACGAAGCTGAGTTTTACTCAGGCCCATTTCGCCCTGCACGCGGTCGACTAAATCCTGAAAGATGCCGATTTTTAGCGGTCGCGCTTCGCCTTCGGCACTGAAGCACTGTGGGAACCGCTCCGCCAGAAAGGCGATTACTTCTTTACTGCTATTCAACTTAGGTTGATTTTCCATGAAATTTCCTGATTACAACGGGTTTGCCAACCAGCGCAGGCATGAACAGGCGTCATTATAATGACACCATCAGCAAATGCTACGTGATCCAGCACTTTAGCTGCGTTTCATGTGAATAAATTTTTCCACGTCCGTGCCGGCAAGCACTTCACACAGCCCGTCAACCAGCGTAATCAGCCCGTTTTCGTCTTCCTGGTCGAAGCGATTATATTCCACGCTGTCGATATCCAGTACGCCGATCGTCTCGCCGTTTACCACCAGCGGCAGCACGATTTCGGCATTGCTGGCCGCGTCGCAGGCAATATGCCCGGGGAAGGCATGGACGTCGTCCACGCGCTGTACGGCGCTCTCCGCCACCGCCGTTCCGCAGACGCCGCGGCCTACCGGAATGCGTACGCAGGCGATTTTGCCCTGAAACGGTCCCAGCACCAGGGTCTTCTCTTCCGTCAGCAGATAAAACCCGGCCCAGTTAACGCCTTCAAGGCGCTCAAACAGCAGCGCGCTGCAGTTGCCCATCGCGGCCAGAAAACTGGTTTCGCCGGCGATAAGCGCGCGTAAATCACGATTGAGATCCGAGTAAAATTCTTTTTTAGTCATTTTTTAACCATTATTAAAACTGTTACGAAGCCCGGAATGGCTTCGCCTGATAAAATAAGCATTAAATGTCCAGACGGACAAGGTGAATGATTCCGTTAGTTAATATACCCTTGTTGGTCTGAAGCTTTAAAAACAAACGTAAGAGTGGTTCGCCGGGGCGATTTTGCCTGACCGTACCCTGCAAATCCGGATAATTCGTGAAAATATACGCTATCAGCCAAATTCTGCCTCAGGAACGTTATCAGCGTTGTCCGCAATGCGATACCCTTTTTTCCTTACCAGATGTTAAATCGAACCAGTCGGCGCACTGCCCGCGCTGCAACGCCCGTATCCTTAACGGACGCGACTGGTCGATGACGCGGCTGGCGGCAATGGCCGTCACTATGCTGCTGCTGATGCCGTTTGCCTTTAGCGAACCGCTGCTGACTATCCGGCTGCTGGGCACCACTATCCGCGCCAGCCTGCTGGAAGGCATTATCCAGATGGCGCAGCAGGGCAACGTGATTACCGCCTCTATGGTGGCCTTTTGCACCATCGGCGCGCCCGCCACGCTGGTGGCGTCAATCGGCTGGCTTTTTTTTGGTGACCGGCTGGGTTTAAATTTGCGGCCGGTGCTGCTGATGCTCGATCGGCTGAAAGAGTGGGTCATGCTGGATATCTATCTGGTCGGTATCGCCGTCGCTTCTATCAAGGTGCAGGACTATGCGGATATCAATCCCGGCACCGGCCTGCTCGCCTTTCTGTCGCTGGCCGCGCTGAGCCTGGTGACGCTTATTCATATCAACGTTGAACAGCTGTGGCATCGCTTTTATCCGCAGCCGCAGCCGCATATCGCCCCCGAGCAGCTGCGCGTTTGCCTGAACTGCCATCATACCGGCCTGCCTGACGAACGGGGCCGCTGCCCGCGCTGCCATACGCCGCTACGACTGCGTCGTCGCCACAGCCTGCAAAAATCCTGGGCGGCGCTGATCTCTGCGGTGGTATTGCTGATCCCGGCCAATCTGCTGCCGATTTCCGTTATTTATCTCAACGGCGCGCGCCAGGAGGATACTATTCTTTCCGGTATTCTTTCGCTCGCTTCCGGCAATATTCCGGTAGCGATCGTGGTTTTTATCGCCAGTATCCTGGTGCCTTTCACCAAGGTTATCGTGCTGCTGACGCTGCTGCTCAGCATCCATTTTAAATGTGAACAGGGTCTGAAAACGCGCGTTCGTCTGCTGCGGGTAGTTACCTGGGTCGGACGCTGGTCTATGCTGGACCTGTTTGTTATCGCCTTAACCATGTCGCTGGTGAATCGCGACCAGCTTCTGGCTTTTACTATGGGACCGGCTGCCTTCTATTTTGGCTCAGCGGTTATTCTTACTATCCTTGCCGTCGAGTGGCTGGATAGCCGTTTACTTTGGGATGCACATGCAACAGGAAACGCCGACTACACCGACTAGCGCACGCGTGAAAAGCCGCCGCAAAATTTCGCCGTTCTGGCTGCTGCCTTTGATTGCGCTGTTGATAGCGGGCTGGCTCGTCTGGAACAATTACCAGGAGCGCGGCACCACGGTTACCATCGATTTCGCCACCGCTGACGGCATTGTGCCTGGCCGAACGCCGGTGCGCTATCAGGGCGTCGAGGTGGGTCTGGTGCAGGGCATCAGCATGACTGACGATCTGCGCACCATTAAGATCAAGGCCAGCATCAAGAGCGATATGAAAGACGCGCTGCGCGATAAAACGCAGTTCTGGCTGGTGACGCCGAAAGCGTCACTGGCGGGCGTGTCGGGCCTGGATGCGCTGGTGGGCGGCAACTATATCGGCATGATGCCGGGCAAAGGCAAGCCGCAGGAGCATTTTGTGGCGCTGGATACGCAGCCGAAATATCGCATGAACACGGGCGAGATGATGATCCATCTGCACGCCGCCGATTTAAGCTCGCTGAATACCGGCTCGCTGGTCTATTTCCGTAAAATCCCGGTTGGCCGCGTCTATGACTACAGCATCAACCCTGGCAATCAGGGCGTAACCGTTGACGTGCTGATCGAGCGCCGATTCACCAACCTGGTGAAAAAAGAGAGCCGCTTCTGGAACGTCTCCGGGGTGAAGGCCGATGTGGGCCTGAGCGGTGCCAAAGTGCAGCTGGAGAGCCTGGCGGCACTGGTCAACGGTGCGATTGCGTTTGACTCGCCAGCCGACTCCGCGCAGGCAAAAAGCGATGACAGCTATCAGCTCTACCCGGATTTGGCGCACAGCCATCGCGGCGTGATTATCACGCTTGACCTGCCCGGCGGCAAAAACCTGAAGGCGGGCAGCACGCCGCTGATGTATCAGGGACTGGAGGTCGGCACGCTAACCGCGCTGAACTTACAGCCCGACGGCAAGGTAAAAGGCGAACTGACCATCGATCCGTCGGTAACCGGCCTGATGCGTACCGGCACCCGCATTGAGATGCGCAGCCCCAAAATCACCCTCGCCGATACCAGCCTCAGCAGTCTGTTGACCGGCAGCACGCTCGAACTGGTGCCTGGCGAAGGCGAACCGCAGGATCGCTTTACCGTGCTGCAAAGCAACGAGTCGCTGCTGCAACGGCCTGACACGCTGGAAGTGAAGCTGACCGCGCCGGAAAGCTACGGTATCGATGCGGGCCAGCCCGTGATGCTGCACGGGATGCAGATTGGCCAGGTGGTCAGCCGCAAGCTCAATGAAAAAGGCGTGAATTTTATTATCGCTGTTACGCCTGAGTATCGCGAACTGGTGCACGGCGACAGCAAGTTTATTATCAACAGTCGGCTGGACGTTAAGCTGGGGCTGGACGGTATGGAAGTGCTGGGCGCCAGCGCACGCGAATGGATCGACGGCGGCATTCGCCTGGATCCCGGCAGCAAGGGCGCGCCAAAAGAGAGCTATCCGCTGTTTGCTAATGCGGAAAAAGCCGCCGAAGGCATCACCACCAACCAGCTGCCTACCACCCTGACGCTGACCGCCAACAGCCTGCCGGATATTCAGGCCGGTTCAGTGGTGCTCTATCGTAAGTTTCAGGTCGGCGAGATCGTGGAGGTCACGCCAAGAGCTAACGAGTTCGACGTGCGCGTGCATATCAAGCCGGAATACCGCAAGCTGCTGACGCCGAACAGCGTATTCTGGTCGGAAGGCGGCGCGCGCGTGCAGCTTAACGGCAGCGGCCTGACCGTGCAGGCTTCGCCGCTTAACCGCGCGCTGAAGGGCGCGATCAGCTTTGATAACCTCAGCGGCGCCGGTGCGGGCCTGACGAGTAAAGACAAGCGCACGCTGTTTGAATCAGAAACGGCGGCCAGAGCGGTCGGCAGTCAGATTACGCTGCATACCTACGACGCCAGCAAGCTCTCCTCAGGGATGCCTATCCGCTATCTCGGCATCACCATCGGCCAGCTGGAATCTCTGGCGCTCAATAACGACAAGAATCAGGTGATTGCCAAAGCCGTGCTTTATCCGGAATACGTACAGGATTTCGCGCGGCTGGGCAGCCGGTTCTCGGTAGTGTCGCCGGAGATTTCCGCAGCGGGCGTTAATCATCTGGATACCCTGCTCCAGCCTTATATCAATGTCGATCCCGGCAAAGGCCGCGCGCAGCGCACCTTTGAACTACAGGAATCAACCATTACCGACGCACGCTATCTGGATGGTCTGAACGTGGTGCTGGACGCGCCTGAAGGCGGCTCGCTGTCTGTCGGTACGCCGGTACTGTTCCGGGGAATCGAGGTCGGTACGGTAACGGGCACCTCGCTGGGATCGATGGCCGATCGCGTGCAGATTACGCTACGCATCAGCAAAAAATACCAGCATCTGGTGCGCAATAACTCGGTGTTCTGGCTGGCCTCCGGCTACAACTTCAAGTTTGGCCTGATTGGCGGCGTGGTGAAAACCGGCACCTTCCAACAGTTTATTCAGGGCGGCATTCAGTTTGCCACCCCGCCGACCGTGCCGCTGGCACCACAGGCCACCAGCGGCAAGCATTATCTGCTGGAGGACGAGGAGCCGAAAGACTGGCGTAAATGGGGCACGGCGCTGCCGGCAAAATAATCGAAACGGGCAGCCTGGCTGCCCGTTTTTTTTGCCGCCGCAGAGTGTGATAAACTCGCCCCACTTTATTGCCAGCGGAATCTTTCAGTGTCTTCTTCTTCACGCGTGTACTTCCCGGATCTTTTCTTAAATCAGATGCGCGAGCTGCTGCCCGACAGCGCCGAGTTCGAGCAGTTTATTGCCTTCAGCCAGCAGCCGCTGCGCCGCAGCCTGCGCGTTAATACCTTGAAAATCAGCGTTGAGGCGTTTCTGGCGCTGGTCGAGCCTTATCAATGGGCGCTGACGCCCGTCCCCTGGTGTAAGGAAGGGTTCTGGATCAGCCGTGACGATGCCGACACGCTGCCTTTAGGCAGTACGGCGGAACATCTGGCGGGGCTGTTTTATATTCAGGAAGCCAGTTCCATGCTGCCGGTAACCGCGCTGTTTGCCGGTTCGCCCGCGCCGGAACGCGTAATGGACATGGCCGCCGCGCCGGGATCTAAAACCACCCAGATTGCCGCCTCGATGAGCAACAAGGGCGCGCTTCTCGCCAACGAATACTCCGCCAGCCGGGTCAAGGTGCTGCACGCCAACATCAGCCGCTGCGGCGTCAGCAATACGGCGATCGCCCATTTCGACGGCCGCGTCTTCGGGCCGGCGCTGCCGGAAACCTTCGACGCCATTTTGCTGGATGCGCCCTGCTCTGGCGAAGGCGTAATCCGTAAGGACGCCGACGCGCTGCGCAACTGGTCGCTGGAAAGCACCGAGGCGATTGCCGCCACTCAGCACGATTTAATCGATAGCGCCTTTCATGCCCTTAAACCCGGCGGGACGCTGGTCTATTCCACCTGCACCCTGAACCGCAGCGAAAATCAGCAGGTCATCGCCTGGCTGCTGGCGCGCTATCCGGACGCCGTTGCCATCGAACCTTTAGACGACCTGTTTGCCGGCGCCGAACGGGCCAGCACCCCGGAAGGCTTTTTGCACGTTTTCCCACATATCTTTGACAGTGAAGGCTTTTTTGTCGCGCGACTGCGCAAAACAGCGGGCGTGCCGCCCATGCCCGCGCCAAATTATAAACTGGGTAAGCTGCCTTTTACGCCGGTAAAACGTAAAGATGAGCAGGAAATTACGGCCGCTGCCGCTAAATCAGGGCTGGCGTGGGACAGCGCTGCCCATGCGCTTTGGCAGCGTGATAAGGAGCTCTGGCTGTTTCCGCGCGCCGTGGAGCCGCTGCTGGGCCGGGTTCGCTTTTCGCGTATCGGCCTGAAGCTGGCTGAAACCTTTGCCAAAGGCTATCGCTGGCAGCACGAAGCGGTTATCGCTCTGGCGCAGCCGCAGGCGTCAAATCGTTTTGAGCTGACGCTGGCGGAAGCCGAAGAGTGGTATCGCGGACGGGACATTTATCCTGAGCGTGCGCTGCCCGCCGACGAAGTGATTGTCACCTGTCAACAGCAGCCGATTGGCCTGGCAAAGAAAGTATCGAGCCGGATTAAAAACAGCTACCCGCGGGAGCTGGTGCGGGACGGCAAGCTGTTCTCCTGAGCATTACTGTACCTGCACCATTGTGAGCCGGTTGCCGAATACGGCGCCGGTATCGATAAAGTGCAAATTCGCCGCACTCAGCGGCTTGCTTAGCGGCGTGTGGCCAAAATAGAAAGCGTCCGCGCCGCTGATGGCCTTGCCCTTTCCTTGCTGTACCTGTTCAACGCGGCTGCGGCTCCAGACGACCTTAAAAGGATCGACTGCTGCCTCCCACGCATAGCGTTCGGCCGGATAGTCGGCATGAGCGACCACCACCACGCTATTTTCCAGTTCCAGATGAATAATTAAGGGCATCAGGCGACAACGGCTGAGCGCATGTTTCGCCTCAATCATTTTCATGCCTTCCAGCTTATAGAACCAGTCGCCGCCGTTGCCGATCCACTGCTGATGATCGCCCCGCGTCAGCGCCCCGATAGCCATCTCTTCATGATTGCCGCGCACGCTGCGAAACCAGGGCTTATTCAACAGCGCCACGCAGCCAGGGCTGTCCGGGCCACGATCGATCAAATCGCCTACGGCTATCAGCAGATCCTGCCCGGCATCGAATCGCTGAGCCTCTAACTCTTCGTGCAGCATGGCGAGACAGCCATGAATATCACCCACAATATAGATATGCCGCCACGCCGTGCCGTTAAGGTATTGATACACCATAGTTGCATCCTGAAGGAAAAATGACTGGAATGTTTACGGAATGTTCAGTTAACAGGCTCTAAAGTATAGTCTGTTAACTTATCAGGGAGCGGCAATAACATGGAAACAGATCAACAGTTCAGTCTGATGCTGGCACTGGTTATCATCGGCGGCGCCTTGCTGCTGGAAGTCTTATTCAGGGCGCTGCATTTAGTGTTTATCGGCTAGCTGCCTTTTAGCGCCCGTGGATTTTTGCGCAGGGAGGCAGACCAGTTAAACTCTTTGACTTCGCTTTCTTTGGCGGCGGCGGGCTTGCGAGGTTTTTTAGCCACGACGGCTTTGCTGGTCTCTTTGATGACGCGATCCTTCATTACCAGCCGTTTGGCCTCTTTCAGGATCTCTTTTTCTTCTTTTTGCGAAGGAACATGGCCTTTTTTCAGCGTGAGGGCTTTCACTTTAGCGTCAATCAGCTCTTTTTCGCTGTCGGTAAACTGATCGATCGAAATCTCTTTGCTACTTTTCATCAGGCTTGCTCCTGCCAGTACGCCAGACGCGTAAATCGCGTGGCGTGGAAACGGCAGCGTAGAGCTTTCATCTCTGATAAACAAGCCTGAAAGGTAAAGTATCGTGCTGAAAAGCACTTTACCCGGCACCAGAAGAATAAACGTTCGGCGTTTATTCACCCTTACCCAGGGCTGTGTACCTTTTTTCATATTAACGCGCTAGCGGGCCCGGAGTCAGTACCGATCCTATACCAGCCAGAATCGTTACCAGACGGCAGATTTATTTGCTTAAGCGCGCGTCAGCCGTTAAACCACTGCCAAAAACGTACAGCATCCTGCCACAGCGCGACTATACCCCGAATAATAAAAATCCAGGTAAGCAGCAGAAAAGGATGGAAGATGAGATCGTGGGCCGGCAGGCAAGTATGCGACAGAAAAAAGAAAATGGTTATCAGGCTGCCGTAGTAACAGACCCGATATTTGCGGCTATGTTTCATTGCACTCTCCTTTGCAAGGTGCTTTTCCTTTTTTCAGAAGCTAAAGAATAGCGCTGTCCACAACCCTAAAGCAATCGTATAACCTGCGGGCATCAGGCCCGCAGCGGGCCTGAGTAAACCTTATTTTTCCTGATAAGGATCTTTTTTATCTGCCTGGCTATCATCGCGAGTCCGCGGCACTTCACCGTGTTCATCAGGCGCATCCTTGGCCGGATAATCGTCTTCCTCGTAAGCATTACCAGCCGAAGGCGCGGCTTCCGGCAGACCTTTATGCACGTCGCCTTCATCTTTACGTTCTTTATTCGTTTCATGTTTAAACATAACTGCCTCCTTTAGTTTGCAGTTAGTTAAGTGTAGTAGAGGATTTTTCTGTCACCGTCCGATAAAGAAGCAGGAAAATTTTTCCGCTCTGTTTTTGTCAGGCCGCTGCTGGCAATCAACAAACGCCAGGCTACGCTTAAGGCTCTGAATCTTTTTCAACCCACGGAAAATATTATGAAAAATTGCACTAAAGGTCTTATCGCTCTGCTGGCCGTTTTATCCCTGGCGGGTTGTATGAATCGCAGCAGCGCGGTAGGTAACGACGGCCGTCCTCATGCACCAAGCGCGCAGTCCGTGCCGGGCGGTACGCTGGGCGCAGGCCCGGTAGGTCAGCCGCAGTCGTAATCAAGGCCGTTACGCTTTTCGATACCGGCTTCCCGCCGGTATTATTTTGCAGCAGCGTCTCTCCTTTCCCTGTTTGATGAGTTAAAATAGGCCGATAATCCAGACCGCTTAATACGGGATGCGGCCCTTATTTCCGGGATAGTTTGACCCTGTTAAATTGATAGCTTACTTTGCGCCTGCTGCGGCAAAAATAAGCCCCGGCTCGGTGGCCAGGGCGTTCACGCTATTTTAAGCCAGCCGGAAGCCGGGCTGTGTTTCAGAAATAGTCCGTGCGCACGTTAATTAAATACGCAGCGACGGCCAGAAGGCGTGCCGATAACGCGTGACATGCGCTGACAAACCACCTCAACCTGACTGCCCTTCTTGAGCGTTAAAGCCGTGTTTTTCTCAGAATCCTGCATCTCCATACTGGCGGCCATAAACTGATTCGGGGTTTTCAGTCTGATAATAATGGCATTGGTAAAATCTTTATCGATAGACTGTACCGTGCCCGTTACGGCAATAAGTTTCCCTTTCATCGCCTCATCTGTGGCAACTTCGTTTGCTTCATAATCTTTAAAAAGTTTAGTGGCGGAAACATGGTAAACCTCTTTTTGCGGTGAAGAGGATGCTGTCGCGCTACCCTGCTGCGCCTGGCCGGTATTTGCCGCGTTTTTACTCTGCTCGCTGGGGCCGGTAAGCGCGCGAATCACAATTAGCGCAACAATAACGAAGAACACCCATTTTACTACTTTTTTCATTTTTTATTCCTTGTTAAAAAACACCATGTGTTTAAAAAACAGACCAGCCGTCACTCATATTGGCAGGCTGAAACTACAATAGTCAGAGGCTCTTATCGGCAACAGAATTGAAAAAATTAGGTTAAGTAGCAAAAAAAATGCGTATGGCGATTGCACTAACGGATGGTGCCAGTACCGCAAACGATTAATTTGTACTCGTAGACGCTTTGTTTAAATTATCAGCATTACTATGGAAACTGGCATTATTAAAAGGAACTTAAAATGTTAATGAAATATATTGCGCTGGTGAGCCTTTCCCTTACCCTTGCGGCATGCTCAAACCCACAGCCTCAGGACAAGACGCCTTCCCTGAAAATTTGCAAAGGGTTTGGCTGTGATAGCCTTCCGGGTAAACCCCCCAGCAGGGCCGATACACATAAGCCAACAAAAGATGAAAAAATTCGGGCAAGACGAGGAGAATCACCTGATTTTGGTTCGGAGGAGTTAAACGTAGGGGGCCGTTTTCCCTGGTAATAATTGTACGGAAGACCCACTTTTCTGCTTAACGCGATGTCCTTTTTACCCGCTGGGTTATCCCGAAAGTACATCATAAATACTTTCTCAGGCAGCCGACGCATAAAGCAAGCCCGGCAGATAGCTGAGGCTTGCTTCTGCCAGGCAACTAACTGCATTTTTCCTGACGCTGCCGCGAGGGATGGATGAGCTGTCCGCTGCCATTACGCCAGTCGGCAAAAAAAGCTTTCTGGCATTATTCAATATGGTAGCCGAATATACAGCTACCACTATGCATTAAACAATGCAGCATTACAGTCTTCAGCCGATAAAAAACCCAGCGCTTCGGCTGGGTTAGACTGTACGTGCTGCGCGATTACTTCACGTCATTCTCTTCCTGTAGCTCAAAAAAACGGCGCCTGAACGCCATAGGATCCTTTATATATTTTATAGGGGCACGGGATGCACCTACATCGCAAATAATTAAAGAACCATAGCCGAGAATACGGCCTGCGATACTTTGTTTTATTTGCAGACTGGAAACCTTATTCAACCCTATCTCGATTGTATCTCGCTTGATAATACCAGTTTTAGCAATTACGCGCCTGTCCGTTATCCCGGCTTCGTTAGAACGTATTACAAAATAGCCAAAAGGTATCAACAACAATCCTAAACCTGCCGTAATAGCGCCTAAAAGGACACCCCAAATCACCCAGGGCAGTAAGGCCCATAATGTTACCTCACCGCGATAAAGCAGCGTTTCGTTTTTGATAAGATTAGCATCGATGTAAGCCATGGCTTTATAAGTCCCTTATGAGTCATTGCAGAATAGCATCCTATCACCCCCGCTATAAACTGGATAATTTATTTCTTTTTTTCCTTTAAAAAATAATTAAGTTATACATTTAAAAAACAGTCAGGCAACCTTAATTCAACGTAATTCTGGCACGCGAGAGTGGCCGGGCTGAATCACGTTGCCGTACTACGCTCAAATTAAGGCATTACTGACCGCGTGCATGAAGTACGTGCAGACCGTTGATACCGGCACGCCGAATATTGTCTGGCCGGGAAAGCCAGCATGATACCAATCCCCGCCCGGCGGGGATTATCTGATAAACATACCTGATGCCGGGATGTTTAATTCTGCCACGCAATCATTTCATCCAGCCGTTTCAGTATCTCAGGAAAATAACTTTCGTTGATACTGAAATCTCCTTTAATCCGGACACTGTCAGCATGTGCTTCTGGTCTAAGAACATACTCAATAATCACACTATCAACATCATTCAGTTTCCTGAGCACCAGATCTAATTGATGGCGTTCACTACGGAATTCAAAAGGCTTTATATCACTTTGCGCGATTAATGCTTCGTAATAGTTACCAGAAGGCCAAATGAGCCACGGCGTGCGTCACGGCTTTGCCAGCCACTTTATGATGGCCGGAGGTAATATCGTGGTATTGCTACGCATCTCAGGCCATTCCGATATCGGCGTGACCATGCGTCATGCGCACCTGACCATTTGGAAGAGGCCATAACCAATATTCCACTGGCAAGAATGGCGCTAAAAAGTGACTACAAAGTGGCTTCATAGGTTCTTACAGGGGGTAATAGGGTACAACTGGGCGAGGATTAAATGATTGATTTAGCTGTAAGTTACTGTTTCAAAATCCTAAACAAAAAAAGACCAAAGACGATTCCTGTCTTTGGTCCAGGGGAATGGCTCTGGTAGGAGCCGTGCGCTAAAAGTTGGCATTTATGCAGGCTATGACGCCTTGCTCTTTATAAGGTAGTTCAGGCGCGGAGATTTTCCAGCTGTAGGGTTCAGGGCCAGCTAAAATATGACAGCTCTGTGATCGTAACGGCAGAAACAGTGACAAGATGGCAGGAGTGGACAATTACTGCTACCGCGCTGGCCGGGAAGCCAGCGCGGCAAAACGTTTAATCACACAGCTTTTGCGCACGCTCAATAATTGGCGTCAGGCTCTTTTTCTGGCCCGGCTGCGCAGGGTCATCAATCTGAATAACGTCGATCGGCTGGCCTTTCACCTGCCCGCTTTTCAGCTGCTGCTTTGCGATATCGTTCAGCGGATACTGCATCAGCGTGCTGGGATTAATTGCGTACAGCGCGCCGTCTTTGGTACAGGTCAGCATCACCTCTTCGCGGTTAAAGGCCCATTTGTCCTTGCCCACTTCAAAGCGGCTGACGGTAATCACCTCTGACGCCATCGCGCTGGAACAAAAACTTAAAGCTAGCATCAGGCCGACTAATTTTTTCATGATGTTGCACTACCTCTTGTAGAAACGCCCAACAGCAGGCGGTAAAAATTCAGGCTGGCTCCAGAGTAGCAAAGACGCTCACCAGCGCTATTACCAGCGCGGCAAGCAGCAGCTCGGCCAGCGTGGTCAGGATAAAAAGGTGCCGGGCGCGCTCCCCGTCGGGCTGAAAGCGCGGCACCAGCCAGTAACGATTAAACAGCGCGACGCCGCACATCACCGCTACCAATAGCGCCTTCAGCATTAACAGCTGGCTGTAGCGTCCAAATGCCGGCGGCCAGCCAGGCAGCAGGATAAAAGCGTCAATCGTGCCGCTGATAATAACCAATGCCACAGCCAGATGACCGTAACGGGAAAAGCGCATCAGCGTACGGATAGCGTCATAGCCCGCCGGGAAACGCGCCATATCGCGCATCAAAATCACTACCGGGAGCAGGCCGCCCGCCCAGAAGGCAGCCGACAGCAGATGTACGCTATGATTCAGACGCTGTAGCCAACCGGCCGTGCCATCCAGCATGGTCGCATGGCCCACAAAGGCCAGCCCAACCAGCTGCCCCGCCCCACTCAGTAATAACAGCCACTGCCGCAGCTGTCCCCTGGCTGATAAGGCGACGACGCCCAACAGCGCGGCGAGCAGCTGCCATTGCCAGGCCTGCCCGAAACGCGTTTGCAGCACCGCCTGCCATATGGCGCTATCGCCAATATCGTGCCAGCCGTCGGCCATCAGACCGGTTTGCGCCACCAGCAGCATTATCGCCGTTGCCAGCGCAAGCAGCGAAGCCGCCACCAGCAGCCGGTGAAGACGCCGTGCCAGATGCGGCCGGAAACGCGCGGGCGCCAACAGCGTGGTGTAGATTGCGCCGCCCGTCAGCGTCATCAACGCGGCAAAATGCAGCCAGCGAGAAAGCAGATAAAACAGGCTGAGGGACATATTACTGCACGCTAAAGGTGTAGGTTCCTTTAGTTTTATGACCATCAACCGACAGCACATGCCAGTTGACCTGATACTGTCCGCTGCTCAGCGGCTTCGCCAGCGGCACGATTAGCTGATTATGCTGCTTTGGCGCACGCTCGGCTTCGGAGAGCGGCATGGCCTGCTGCTGACCGTTCGTGACCTCAACGCCGCTGAAAGCCGGTTCGATATCTTCCGAAAACGTCAGCGTCAGCGCCTGCGGCGAAGCTTCCACATTGGCATTCGCTGCCGGGTACTGGCTTTTAAGGTGGGCGTGAGCAGAAACCTGCTGTGAAAAAGCGGCGGCACTCAGCGCCAGCGCGAAAATCATTGACCTACGCATTGAATCCATCCCGTTTGGTGCAGCCCGGGGCTGCGACAAGGCCGAAAGAATACTCCGCTACCAATAAAGTGTCGAGTCGTTAAGGGCTTTACCCCGCCGTCAGGCTTGCGAAACGCGGCCGTCTGCTTTATTTTTGCCGCGAGTCAATGGAGGCCATCATGAACTACAATCTGGCGGTGCTGCCGCAGGAAGAAAAAGACAAAATCAATGTTGATATAGCTGCCGCAGGCGTGGCGTTTAAAGAGCGCTACAATATGCCGGTCGTGGCGGAGATGGTGGAGCGCGAGCAGCCGGAGGCCCTGCGCGACTGGTTTCGTCAGCGGCTGACGCATTATCGACAGGCGTCGCTCAGCCTTTCCCGCCTGCCGTATGAGCCGAAGCAAAAATAGTTACGCGAATAACTTGTGTTTCCTGGTCGCTTCGGTTGAGATAACGTCTCAAAAACCGTATCGCGAGTATATTTATGTCCGTCTGGAGCATCGCCGCCGCGCAATCAGGGTCTCGTCCCGGAGAAATCGAGTGGAATATAGAACGCCATCTGGCTTTTGTTCGTCAGGCCGCTGAACATCAGGTTGATTTACTGCTGTTCCCGGAGCTTTCCATCACCGGCTATGAGCTTGCGCTTGCCAGCCAGCTGGCGATGTCGATAGACGATGTGCGCCTTAACGCTTTTGCCGAAGCGGCGACAGAATACCGTATGAGTATTGTTACCGGCGTTCCTTTGCAGGATGGCGATAAAATACGCCTTTGCGCGCTGGCTTTTTTGCCTGACGGCACGCGCCTGGCCTATTTTAAACGCAATCTGGTAGAGGCGGAAAAACCCTTCTTCCATCCCGGACAAAGCGTTCCCGTGTTTGGCTACCAACATCATCATGTGGCGATGGCGGTCTGCGCCGATATCAGCGTGGAAGACTACGCTCGCGATGCCGCGCATCGTGGCGCTAATCTTTATGCCACCAGCGTGCTCCTTTCTGAAAAAGGTTATCACAAGGATTGCGAATATCTGGCGCGCTGGTCGCGTAAGTTCAATATTGCCGTGCTGATGGCTAACCACGCTCTGCCCACGGGCGGTTTTGACAGCGCGGGGAAAAGCGCCGTCTGGGATGAAAATGGCCGGCAGGTTATCGCTGGCGGTCGTGGCGAGCAGCTGGTTATCGCCCGACGTCAGGACAGTAAATGGCAGGGCGAAGTACACGATTTACGCACGGCTACCGCCCTCTGAAAGAGAGAAATTATGTTACGCGTAATAGATACCGAAACCTGTGGCTTGCAGGGCGGCGTAGTGGAAGTCGCCTCCGTTGACGTTATCGACGGCAGGATCGTGAACCCTATGAGCGATCTGATTAGTCCGGATCGGCCCATCAGCCGTCAGGCTATGGCCATCCACCGCATCACTGAAACGATGGTGCTGGGCAAGCCCACCATTGAAGAAGCGATTGGCCGCTACCACGGCAGCCCTTACTACGTCGCTCACAATGCCAGCTTTGACCGTCGGATGCTGCCGGAAATGCCGGGCGAATGGATTTGTACTATGACGCTGGCGAGAGGCCTGTGGCCCGGAAAAAAATACGGCAACCAGGCGCTGCGTGAAGCTTTACAGCTGAACGTGACGCCGCCAGCGGATCTCCACGCTCACCGGGCACTGTACGACTGCTACGTTACGGCGGCTTTGCTGATCCGTATTATGGAATTTTCCGGCTGGGATGCGCCAGAAATGGTGCGCCGGATGCAGGTTCGCGGCTCCAGCGCCACTTTCCCGTTCGGCAAATATCGCGGTAGCCGTATTGATGATGTGGTGAAGCGCGATCCGGGATACCTGAAGTGGATGCTAAAAAATATCCCGGATCTGAAGCCCGATCTCAAAAGCGCGATGGAAAGGGCTCTGTCGGCGGATTAACGGGCGCTGGCGGCGCTTAGCGTCTCCTGCGCCAGGCCAATCAGGAAAGCGTATTCCAGCGCCACGCCCTCATAAGATTTAAAACGGCCTGATTTACCGCCGTGCCCCGCATCCATATCGGTACAAAGCAGCAGCAGATTATCGTCCGTTTTAAGCTCGCGCAGCTTCGCAACCCATTTGGCCGGTTCCCAATACTGAACCTGGGAATCATGCAGTCCGGTGGTCACCAACATATGCGGATAATGCTGCGCGGTGACGCAGTCATAAGGGCTGTACTGACGCATATAGCGATAGTAACGCTCGTCTGCCGGATTGCCCCACTCATCATATTCTCCCGTGGTCAGCGGGATAGATTCGTCCAGCATCGTGGTGACCACATCCACAAACGGCACCTGCGCCACCACGCCGTGAAAGCGCGTCGGCGCCATATTGATAACTGCGCCCATCAGCAGGCCGCCAGCGCTGCCGCCCATGGCATAGAGCTTTTCCGGGTTACCATAGCCTTTTTCCACCAGCGTATTGGTCACGTCGATAAAATCATGGAAGGTATTGAGCTTGTTCAGCAATTTGCCATCTTCGTACCACTGCTGGCCCAGCTCGCCGCCGCCGCGAATGTGCGCCAGCGCGAAGACGAAGCCGCGATCCAACAGGCTCAGGCGGCTGGAGCTGAAGTCCGCATCCATACAGCTGCCGTAAGAGCCATAGCCGTAAACCAGCATCGGGCTTTTACCAGGTCGATAGTGCTGTCGATGATAGACCAGCGAAACGGGCACTTCCACGCCGTCACGGGCCTTGATCCAGTGATGTTCGCTGCGGTAGTCGTTGGCGTCAAAACCCTTAACTTCCGTCTGCTTGAGGATTTTCCGCTCGCCGCTGTCCATATCCAGCTCGAACAGCGTATCCGGCGTGGTCATTGAGGAGTAGCCATAGCGCAGCTTGCTGGTATTCGCCGTGGGATTGACGGAAAGCCAGGTGACATAGGCCGGATCGTCAAAAGCGATACCGTAATCTTCTCCGCTCTGCCAGTTAATCTGCCGCAGGCTGGTCAGGCCGCGCTGACGCTCTTCCACCACCAGCCAGTCGCGAAACAGCGCAAAATCCTCCAGCATAACGTGATCGCGCGGCGCAATCAGCGTTTGCCATTTTTCCTCTTTCACATGATCGGTGAGATACAGGCCGAAATTTTTGCCTTCGCGGTTGGATCGCACGTAAAAATGGTGATCGTAATGATCCAGGCTGTATTCGTGATCCTTACGGCGAGGGCAGAATATTTGCGGCTGTGCATCGGCAAATTCGGCGTCCAGCAGCCGGATTTCGCTGGTAGTGGTGCTATTGAGCACAATCAGAATAAAGTGCTCGGACATCGTTTTATGCAGGCTGACGTAAAAAGTCTCATCCTGCTCTTCATAGACCAGTTCGTCATCCCGCTGTGGGGTGCCCAGCCGGTGACGCCATACCTGCCAGGGCAGCAGCGTCTGTTTATCCTTCAGCACATAGTAAAAAGTGCGGCTGTCGCTGGCCCAGACGAAGCTGGAAGAGACGTGATCCAACACCTCCGGATACCAGTTGCCGGTTTTAAGGTTGCGGAAGCGGATGCCGTACTGACGGCGTGACAGAAAATCCTCCGCCAACGCCATCACTTCATTGTTTGGGCTGATGCCGAGGCCGCCCAGCGTATAAAATTCGCTGTGGGCGGCGCGCTGGTTGCCGTCAACGAGCACCTCCCACTCTTCCGGCGTGGCGGTTTCTTCCGGCTGGCGGGTGTAGACGGCATATTCGTTGCCCTCATCATAGCGTCGCTGGTAGCGATAGCCGTTTTTGACGTAGGGAACGGAACTGTCGCGCTGCGGCACGCGATCGACCATCTCTTTCAGTAATTTTTCCTGCAGCGCCTGCTGCGTCTGCATTACGGCCTGCCCGTAGTCGTTTTCCGCATGCAGGTAGTCCAGCACGGCCGTATCTTCACGCTTGTCGTCACGCAGCCAATAGTAATTGTCTATGCGCGTCTCGCCGTGCGCGCTCATCTCGTAAGGTATTTTTTTAGCGACTGGTGGTTTTATCATTTGCTGCCCCGCTGAATCAGTTATACAGAGTAAGGGTGGCAGCTACGGCGGTGATTGCCAAGCGCAGCGCGTTGACAAGAGTTGATAAACAACGTTAAAAAAGCTTTCCGGGCCGGGTAAGGCGCCCGGAAAGAGTCAGGCGACCAGCTTTTGCTTCTCCTGCTGGATATCTTTCGCCATGCTCTCGCGGACGTCCTGCGGAATTTTCAGCTCGTCGCCCAGCGCCTGCAGATAGCTGCGCTCCATAAAGTGATCGACATCAATGACCAGATTACTGAGGAAGTAGAGTTCCAGCGCTTCCTCTTCGTTTTTCACATCCTGCGCCAGCATTTTAGGATCCAGCGGCATATCGATAGCGCGCTGCAACAGCTGCTCGCCTTCCGCGCCCAGCCCCGCCTGATGAATATGCTCATTGATGGCCTTACGTTCTTCGCCGTCAATATGCCCGTCGCTTTTTGCCGCAAACACCAGCGCCTGCACCAGCCGCTCCGCGCGTCTGCCCACTGCGGTGGCCTGCTGCCCAAACTGCGGCTCTTCACGATGCGTTTCGCTGACGCGCTGCTTGTACTTGTTCCAGAGCAGCGCGCCCGCCGCCGCGCTGCCGCCAATAATCAGCGCGTTTTTACCGTATTTGCTCAGCAGGTTACGGGAAGATTTATTGGCGATCAGCAGCCCGGCCAGGCCGCCTAAAGCGCCCGGCGCCAGCATTTTACTCAGGCCCTCGCCGCCGCCCTTGCCTTTCCCTAACACGGTTTGAATTTGTTGCAGCCAGTTAGTCATATGCTCTCCTTATTGTAAAAAAACCAGCATAGAGCGGCTAACGTCAGGAAGCGTCAAGTCAGGCAAAGCCTGGAAAACCTTTAGCGCGCTGATGAGGCTGGCGAATCGGCACAGGTCGCTATACTTGTCAGCAGGCGAGAGTCAAAAGGTCGGACCGTTTACCGGCTCTCTGTCCATTTTTTTGCTATTGAGCTTTAAGGGGAACAGGATGCGTTTTCAACATAATCCACTTTTTATTAATACGGTTTTACTGAGCGGCACAACGGAAGAGAAAATTATCGCCGCCGCTCAGGCTGGCTTCAGCCAGCTGGAATTGTGGCGGCAGGATGTGGACTCGGCTGAAGGTACGCCTCAGGCTGTAGCCAGCCTGCTTGAGGAACAGCGGCTTGCCCTGACGGATTACCAGGTGCTGCTGGATTTTGACGGCGCACCGGACGATCAGCGCGAGGAAAAACGCCGCGACGCGCTGAAAATGATGGAGACAGCGGCGGCGCTGGGCGCCACCACCCTGCTGACGCCAGCCTCTACACAAAAAGAGTGTATCGCCGGGCGTGAAGAAGAGGATATTCGCTGGCTGGCGCAGGAAGCGGGAAAGCGTGGGCTGCGGGTCGCCTTTGAGGCGATGGCATGGAGCACCCATATCAATACTACGGCCGCCGCCTGGCAGCTGGTACAGCGTATTAACGAGCCTAATCTGGGCCTGGTCGTGGATGCCTTCCATATTTTTGTACGCAACCGAACCGTGGCCGACTTAAACGGCATCCCGATGGACAAAATTTTCCTGGTACAGCTTTCCGATTTAGCCACGCTGCCTTCCGGCAGCGAACTGGTGGAAACGGCAAGGCACCATCGGCTGTTGCCGGGCCAGGGCAACTTCCCGCTCTATACGCTGCTGGACTATCTGGAAGCGGAAGGCTACAGCGGGCCGGTTGGGCTGGAAGTCTTTAATGATGAGATTAAACAGCGCTCGCCTTCCGATGCGGCGAAAGAAGCCATGCACGCGCTGAAACGCTGCTGTGCGCAGGCGACAATCGCCTGAACCTGAAAAGCTGTGGTCTGTAAACGCTAAACAGAAAGATAAAAAGCCTGTCCGAGGACAGGCTGCTACTGATAACGCCCTCTTATCAGGGCATCTGGTAGCGACAGGGCTGGTAAACAAGCCACAACGTCACACACTACAGACGAGACCGCCTCACGCTGCTTTAATGCGCCCCGCTTTGGGCTTCTTCTCTTCCGCATCGGCATCGGCATCGGCATCGGCATCGGCATCCTCAGCGGTTAACGCGGCGACTGACGCAACGGGACGGGAGGACTCCGCTTCCGGCATTTTGCTGGTACGCAGGATATGCTGCACGGCATCTTTGTTTTCCGACAGGAACATCCCCAACGCCTCGCGCTGATTTTCATCCATATCCAATGGCGCAGCGCTCAGCCAGTCGCAGAACACTTCGGCCATATCCAGCATTTTGTCATAAGCGTCGGCTTCTTTCTTACTGGCGAAAGTCATCTTTTCCTCACCTTTTCTGACGACAACATATTTGATTTCAACAGCCATAGTGCCCACCTCGTTTAACTGTATTTTTATACAGTATATCAGGCCGGGAATTTTTCTCAAGCCCGGAAATCGGATGAAGACGCAATCGTTTTCGTTTATACTGCGCCCGCATTTTTTCCTCTAATCAGGTAGAGATTTATGACAACTCTTGGTACTGCGCTGCGTCCTGCGGCAACGCGTGTAATGCTGCTTGGCTCTGGCGAGCTGGGTAAAGAAGTGGCGCTGGAATGTCAGCGTCTGGGCGTTGAAGTCATTGCGGTGGATCGCTATGCCGATGCACCGGCGATGCATGTCGCCCATCGCAGTCACGTAATCAATATGCTGGATGGCGAGGCGCTGAAAGCGCTGGTGGCGCAGGAGCGTCCGGACTATATCGTGCCGGAAATCGAAGCCATCGCTACCGATATGCTGATTGAGCTGGAAAAACAGGGGCAGCGCGTGGTGCCGACGGCTCGCGCCGCTCGTCTGACCATGAACCGCGAAGGTATCCGCCGCCTGGCTGCAGAAGAGCTGGCGCTGCCGACCTCTTCTTATCGCTTTGCCGACAACGTGGCGGACTTTAATCAGGCCGCGCAGGAAATTGGCTTTCCCTGCATCGTGAAGCCGGTCATGAGCTCTTCCGGCAAGGGGCAAAGTTTTATCCGCGAGGCCGCAGGGCTTGCTGCCGCATGGGAATATGCCCAACAGGGCGGACGCGCCGGTGCAGGCCGGGTGATAGTGGAAGGCGTAGTGAAGTTCGATTTTGAGATCACGCTGCTGACCGTCAGCGCTGCCGATGGGATCCACTTCTGTGCGCCGATTGGCCACCGCCAGGAAGATGGCGACTACCGCGAATCCTGGCAGCCGCAGCAGATGAGCGAGCTGGCTTTACAGCGCGCGCAGCAGATTGCCGAGAAAGTGGTTATCGCACTGGGCGGGCACGGGCTGTTTGGCGTGGAGCTGTTCGTTTGCGGGGATGAAGTGGTGTTTAGCGAGGTTTCCCCTCGCCCGCACGACACCGGCATGGTAACGCTGATTTCTCAGGATCTTTCGGAATTTGCGCTGCATGTCCGCGCTTTTCTTGGCCTGCCCGTTGGCGGCATCCGCCAGTATGGCCCGGCGGCCTCGGCGGTGATCCTGCCGGAACTGAGCAGCGATAACGTGCAGTTCGCCAATCTGGATACGGTACTTGGCGCGGGCTTGCAGCTTCGTCTGTTCGGCAAGCCGGAAGTTCAGGGCAAACGTCGCATGGGCGTTGCGCTGGCAACCGGTGACGATATTGATGAGGCCGTGCAGCGTGCTGTCGCCTGCGCCGCTGGCGTAAAAGTCAGCGGTTGACGCCGTGCGCGCTACTGCATAATTAGCGTAAAATCTGCGGCTGATGCTGCCCCGCTTCTGCGCTGCTGGCGTAAAAGTCAGCGGTTGACGCTGTGCGCGCTTCTGCATCGTTAGCGTAAAATCAGCGGCTGATGCGCTCCCGCCTCTGTAAAGCTGGCGGCCGGCGCTGTACCCGCCTCAGCAAAAAGGATGGCCGCCAGCCATCCTTTTTTAGTTTTACGCTCTGAACGGCATTAGCGCGCGCCTGCTACCGCCTCTTTAGCCAGCTGCGTAATGCGATCGTAATCCCCTGCTTCCAGCGCATCCGCCGGCACCAGCCACGAACCGCCGATGCACAGCACGCTTTTCAGCGCCAGATAGTCCCGGTAGTTGGCCGGAGAGATGCCGCCGGTCGGACAGAAGCGAACCTGTGGGAAAGGTCCGCTGATGGCCTGGAGCGCTTTCACGCCGCCGTTGGCTTCCGCCGGGAAAAATTTAAACTCGCGCAGGCCGTGATCCATGCCGGCCATCAGCTCAGATACGGTACTGATCCCCGGAATTAGCGGGATTGGCCCTTCCACGGCAGCCTGTAGCAGCGGCTCGGTGATGCCGGGACTGATAACAAATTTCGCGCCCGCCTGGGTCACTTCCCGCAGCTGCTGCACGTTCAGCACCGTGCCCGCGCCGACGATGGCTTCAGGCACTTCTGCGATCATCGCTTTTATCGCATCCATTGCGCAGGCCGTTCTCAAGGTTACCTCAAGCACTTTCACCCCGCCCGCGACCAGCGCTTTCGCCATCGGCACCGCATGTTCCAGCTTGTTGACTACGATGACCGGTACGACCGGCCCGGTGGTAAGAATTTTTTCAGCGCTTGTTTCCCAGTTACTCATCGTCCTGCTTCTCCTGTCAGGCCTGCCTGCTTCAATAAGGCGGGCAAAAACGACGCGCGCGGCGTCCGAAAAGTGATCGTCTGCTACCATACAGGATTATGAGCGGGTGCGTCCATGCGCCAAAGATATTTTTGAAACTGCGGTTCAATTTTTTACAGGCCGACGCCAGGCGTAAAAAAACCCGCCGAAGCGGGTTAGTCGAGCGTTTTATTCGAACTCGTTCCAGGAACGGCCGTCGCGGGTAATCATCGCGACTGAGGCAACCGGCCCCCAGGTCCCGGCCTGATACGGTTTAGGCGCTTCGTTATCGGCCGCCCAGGCTTCCATGATGGAATCGACCCACTTCCAGGCCTCTTCCACCTCGTCGCGACGTACAAACAGCGCCTGGATGCCGCGCATCGTCTCCAGCAGCAGACGCTCGTAGGCGTCGGCCAGGTGCGACTGGTTAAAGGTTTCCGAGAAGCTTAGATCCAGTTTGGTGGTTTGCAGATTGTGCTTGTGATCCAGCCCCGGTACTTTATTCAGGATCTGGATATCCACCCCTTCATCCGGCTGCA
This sequence comes from Erwinia wuhanensis, assembly GCF_030484085.1. Taxonomy (NCBI): domain Bacteria; kingdom Pseudomonadati; phylum Pseudomonadota; class Gammaproteobacteria; order Enterobacterales; family Erwiniaceae; genus Erwinia; species Erwinia wuhanensis. The sequence goes on along the minus strand of NZ_JAUJUH010000001.1, from coordinate 124,346 downwards.
GACGAATGGTCAGCTTGTTCTGCGGCAGTTCCTGCCAGGAATCTTTAAACAGATTCAGCGCCGGGTTTTTAAAATAAACCACGACTTCCGAACACTTGGTCGGCAGACGCTTGCCGGTACGCAGGTAGAACGGCACGCCAGCCCAGCGCCAGTCGTCGATATCGACACGAATAGAGACGAAGGTTTCGGTATTGCTGGATTTGTTGGCGTCTTCTTCCTCAAGATAGCCAGGGACTTTTTTGCCCTGCACAAAGCCGGAGGTGTACTGTCCGCGCACGGTTTTATCGCGCACGTTAGTGTGGTCGATACGGCGCAGCGAGCGCAGCACTTTGACTTTTTCATCGCGGATACGGTCAGCGGTCAGATCGGCCGGCGGCGACATCGCAATCATGGTCAGAACCTGTAACAGGTGGTTCTGGATCATATCGCGCATCTGGCCCGCTTTATCGAAGTAACCCCAGCGTCCTTCGATACCCACCTCTTCCGCCACGGTAATCTGCACGTGATCGATGGTGCGGTTATCCCAGTTAGAGGCAAACAGCGAGTTGGCGAAGCGCAGCGCCAGCAGGTTCAGTACCGTCTCTTTTCCCAAATAATGGTCGATACGGAAAACCTGGTTCTCTTCGAAGTATTCGCCCACCTGATCGTTGATCTCGCGCGAGGTTTCCAGCGAGGTGCCCAGCGGCTTCTCCATCACGACGCGTGCAGGCTGCGCGTTCAGTTTAGCGGTGCCCAGACCTTTACAGATAGCGCCGAACGTTCCCGGCGGCATAGCAAAGTAGTTGATGGTGACGCGCTTTTTCTGGTCAAGCATTTTGCCCAGTTTGGTAAAGTGGGCCGCGTCATTAACGTCCAGATTACAGAAGTCGAGTCGGCTGCTCAGCTTATCCCAAAGCGCCTCGTCGATGGTTTCCTTCATAAAGGTTTCCAGCGCTTCACGAACGACTTTGGTATAAGCCGCTTTATCCCATTCCGCGCGGCCCACGCCAATAATGCGTGACTCTTCATGGATTTGTCCGGCTTTTTCCAGCTGGTACAGGGAAGGCAACAGTTTCCGGCGTGCAAGGTCGCCTTTGGCACCAAAAATCACCAGATCGCATGCCTGGGCTGTTTGTGTAACCGCCATTCTATTCTCCTCGTTGCAGGATAAACCCGACCGGCGGATCCCAGCGCGGTCAGGCTTTTAATTTTCTTTCAATACAATGTACTGCTTTTGCCGGGTCGGCGTAAACCTGGCGACGCCCCGCCAGCACAGAGTAGCCAGTCTCAAAGCTTTTTGCCGCCCAATACACAGGCAGTTTGTGCTTAAAATTTCCGCTCGCTTACTAAGCGTTCCGACCAGAAGCACACGGAATATAACGAGGATAATGCGTTAAAATCAGCGAAAAGCAGCTCAACGACAGTTAACTAACGCTTTTTACCGCAGCAAAAAATCATCGATTTCGCCTTTAAAAGAAATCGACGAAACAGATAGTAAAAAAGCACTGTCACTGTTTAAAGTTACAACAGAAGTTGCGCCAGTCTTTTCATAATCCGCCATGCAGCAGTATCCAGAATGTCGCGAAGAGAGCTAAACCTTCCCCCTTGCAGAACGCGAGCATCAGCGATGGCAAAATATCAGCTCGCCTCTTTTGGCACCTGAGGGAAATATTTTTTATAGCCAAACTTTAGTCGACCAACAAAAAGCAGGACTATGGTCAGTACAAACGAGAGCGCAAAGGCCAGTAGAATGATGTTCTGCAGCGTGGTCTTTTCAGAGAGCAGGCTTACGGCGAGGCCGCCTACTGGAATAGAAAGCAAATTCAACATGCCGACCACGCCGATTACCCTGGACAAAATTGCAGCAGGAATAATCGTGCTACGCATAATTCTGATATAAACGCTGAAGCCTCCGTCAAAGGCGCTCAGAAGCGCATAAAGCGCCACGTAAGCATAATAATTACCTGCCAGTCCAAGAAACAGGCCGCTCGCTAATATGATTAACAGTGAAAGTTGCCCAATCAGCGTCACGCTGAAGCGAAGCGTCAACCGAGGAATAAGGTAAAAAAGCAGCACTGACGCTAAAGCCGCAACGCTTTGCATCAGGCCTAACGCTCCCGACTCCAGCTTAAAATGCTTAAGGATAACGGCCGGAGAGATAGCTAAAACCACGCCATAAATGATATTGACAATCCATGTCATAGTGCACAGATAAATAATTTTCTTGTCTTCGAAAAGATAAACAAAGGCTTCGCGATTAGAGCGCAGGATATCTTTGACCTTAGTCACTCCTGCGGATTCAGGCGAGGCAATAAATAATGTTAAAAGGTTCGCGGCCGACAGCAAAAACAGCGCGGCCGAGATCAAAAGAATGCCATTTACGTGTGCGTGGCTATAAATAACAATGGCGATGGCTGGCCCAAGGATCTGTGAAAATTGCTCTACCGTCTGTATCCTGGAATGCACTCTGGCATACTCTTCACGTGGAACATTGGCCGGTATAATGGACTCGATCGAGACAAAATTCAGGACGTAACACAGAGACATGATGGCCATCAGCGTGGTCAGCGTGGCAAATATGCCGGTGATGTTAACCAGTAAAAAAGCAGCCGCCAGGGCTGCGCATCTGAAGACATCTAACGACAAAAATATTTTTTTGAAGTTTTTCCCCTGCAGTAAACTTCCGGCAATCGGAAAAAACAGCACTCGGGGTATCCACTCGATAACAAATGATAAAGCAGACAGGCTGGTCGAACCGGTTGATTTAAGGATAGCCAAAGGAACGGCGAACATCAGAAACTGATCGCAAAGGGCGCCCAGTCCTCTGCTAATGATGAATTTATGAAAATTAAAAGCGCCCAAAACGACTCCTTTACTCTGTTACACAGATTCCGTTATAAAAGTTTGCGCTGAAAGCGTTTTTGCCATTTCAAGATGTCGGGTAAACAGCGTTTCACTTTGCGTTTCGCCCGGCCAGAAAAATTCGATAATACCTTCCCGGTTACGCCACGAGTCCAGCGGAAAAATCTGTTGGCCCTGTACGGCCATGACATTGAGATGCAGGATTTCTTCAGGCAACGAGGCAGGCACGTTTATCTGCGTAAGCCTCCCCGTTTCCGCTTTCATAAAAGCAATAGCGGCAATGCCTTTGGCGGAGTCGAGGCGGGAAGCGAAAACCATTTCAGGATTAATATAGGATGAGACATGCAGCTGATAAGGGTTATAGCCATAAACCTTTTCAACCAGACTCATGATGCTATCACCGCCCGTCCTGGCGGCTACTTCAATAATTTTAATCTCGCCCTTAGCGCTGACTTTGGCTTCGAAATGAGCAATACCGTATTTAATCCCTAACGTACGACAGGTTCTTTCAGCAAGTTCAATAAGATCGCGATGGGAGGTAAATCGGGAAGGTACTACATGCCCCAGTTCAACGAAATGCGGCGGCGCGCCAAGGTATTTATCCGTCACGCCAATAACACGGCTAAAATCAGGGGTATTCAGGACTTCCACACTGACTTCAAACTCATATGCGATAAATTCTTCGACAATAAATAAACTTTCGTCGGCATTGGCTTCGCCATTGATGCTTTTGACATCGGCAATGCTTTTTTCGAAAGCGCGCACCAGCTCTTCTTCCGAAGAAAATTTTATTACGCCCAGGCTGCCCGCCATCAGGCGTGGTTTAATAATGGCCGGATAACCTGTCTGCGCAACGGCGCTACGTAGCTCGTCAAGTTTGGCAACCTGATAATATTTTGGCACCGGCAGGCCCGCATTTTGCAAACATTCCCGCATGATAAATTTATCTCTGCATCTTTCGACAACGGAGAGATCGTTGTGGGGTAATCCGTAATGTTTAGCAACGAAGGCAGCAGTAACTACGGTAAAATCATTGGTAGGAATAACCGCCCTCGGCGTTCTTCCGGTTAATTCCTCGTACCGTATAACTTCCTTTAGAACTTTCTCATGATCCGAGATGGGTGCACAAATATAGCCATCAAAATATTTAAGCGTATGAGAAAAAATAGTATTACTGACGGTAAAAACATCCATTCCTTCAGAAGCGCGTAAAGCGCCGGCAAAGGCACGTTCGCGGAAAGGGACTTCTGCCCCTACCAGAAGGATATAATCGCCATGCTTATTCATAAACTTCCCTCTAAATAATCTTATGTTTTACTGTCTGCCGCTGCATTTTTTACATACGTAACCTGCCCCGTTCATTAACAGCAGGCACGATTAAGGGCGGCAAAAGCCGCGCTGCGATCGAGAACCATTAGCCGTAAAGCTAACGATCCTTATTGGACTATTTTATTTTTTTCAGCGCCCTGGAAATTCGTATCACTGCTTCCCGCGCCGTTTCTGCGGTAAGCATGGAATAAGAGAGCCGCAGTGAATTTTTTTGCGGATCCCGCGCAAAAAACACTTCTCCGGGTACGAACACGACATTTTCTTTAATACATTCCTGCAAAAGCTGCGAGGCGTCGATACCCTCCGCGAGGTGACACCACAGGAACATTCCCCCATCAGGCGTATTCCACGTGATATCGCCGCCTGAATATTCATGTAAGGATCCAATCAGGTAATCGCGTCGGTCTTTGTAGGTGGCCTTTAATATCTCCACTCTTTCATTGATTCTACCGGACTCAATATAATGTGCGGCTATGCTTTGATTTAAAGTAGAAGTATGCAAATCTAATGCCTGCTTGGCGACAACCGTTGCCATGTGGAAATGTTCGGGCACGGCCAGCCAGCCCAATCGTAATCCTGGTGAGAAGATTTTTGAGAAGCTGGACATATAGCAGACGTTATGATTTTTACCGAACAGACTTTGCGCGACAGAAAATATTGAGGGAACGGGGTCACCGCTGAAGCGCAGATGCCCATAAGGATCGTCTTCAATAATAACCACCTGGTATTGTTGCGACAGCTTAGCGATTTTCACGCGCTGTTCATAACTGATGGTATTACCGGTAGGGTTGGCGAAGTTTGGCGTAAGGTAAACCATTTTCACCCCGCCTGCCGCCATCTCTTTTTCCAGCAGGTTCAGTTCAATACCTTCAGAATCATATTCCAGCTCAACGACCGTGGCGTCGGTATAGCCAAAAATTTGCAGCGCCGCCAGATAAGTTGGCCGTTCAACAAATACTTTGTCACCCTTTTCAAGGAAAACGCGACTTAAAAGATCGATAGCCTGTTGCGACCCGTTAGTAATAATAATGCTTTCCGCATCCACATTCAGATTATGCCCGCTGTTCCAGCGAGAAAGCTGCTCACGCAGGTGTTCCTCGCCTTCGGTAACGCTATACTGGAATAAACCTCTGTGCTCACGAGATAAAATATCTTTGAGAACGGTATCGATACCTTCAACATCGATAAGATCGGTGGCAGGAATTCCTCCTGCAAGCGATATAACACCGGGAATTTTGCTGAATTTCAGCAATTCTCTGACAGCAGAGGATTTGATACCAGCGGACTTTTTAGAAAGCATTGCTCACTCCCAATGAAAATTATTTTTTTAATCGCCGTTTTATCTTACTGTTAAAATTCTGTAACTACAATAATGTGAGGAGCCTAATTGCGCGGTAATCATTACTTTTTTCCATGTAAAAAAGCCGCCCGCAGCAAAGCCAGGCAGCGTTTGTTAGCTTCTATTTTTTTGCAACATAAACCGGGGAAATGGCTACCTGAATCAGACCTTATTTATAAATACAAGGTTTTTTGAGGTTAAAAATTGCGTATAGATTTTTAACTTCTCTTGATCGAGGGCGGTATAGTTGAAAATTTTAGTTTCTTCCGAAATTCTGGTAAGAATCCCTGCTAATCCCAGTAATATGTTGTCCCACTTATCTTCCTCGAGTGAAATAACAATATTTTCACTGTCGGCTACAGCTTCATGTAGACTGGAGCCGATGGCAACAAAGGGAGAAGTATCCGCTTCTTCCGGATAGTAACCTTTCACTACGCAAGCGTTATCGGTCAGCGCCGCATCGATTTTACTCAGGTTGACGACTGAATCACTGATGATAAGATTTTTCATAATATTAATAAGTTAACCCAAGGTATCTTTTTGATTCATCTGCCGCGTGATGGCGGGCCATGTTTGCACTACCGTACAGGCGCACCATCCAGCGATCCAGCCCGTTATATCGGGCTACAAACTTCTGTCGGGAATGCAGGGTACGCTGATTTTTAAACAGCAACATATCGCCTGGTGGAAGCTGAAGGCGGTGATAATGCTTAACCTTCTTGGTGGCTTCCATAAAAATGTTTAAGCTGACCAGCGCAGGATAGTCAACAGGAATAACCGTATCCATATCTGTCCTGTTGTAGTACATCCCGTCTTTGATGCCAAGGATAGCTAGCGGCCCTTTCAACTCATCGCCATTAAATGACGATGGCATCCGAAAGTAGTATTTTTTCTCACATAGCTCGTCAATAACGCGTTGTTCAAGCTGTTGCAACACCTCATCCAGCTCCACGACTTCTGTGAAGACGTCCGGATCCGGGCGTATACCATAGAAAGATAAAATTTCCGGCGAACCTGATACATTATTGGTTTCCTCCGGGATTATCGGCAGGATCGGATTTGAAACATGCATATCCAACGTTAATGCGCTGCCGTGAGAGCTGACTCTTTTTGCCCTTTTTCGCGTCGGCACCACGTGACGGAACAGGAGCCCTTTGTTCTCACGCAGATAAGATATCGGGAAAATACCGCAGGCTGCGAAAACAGCAAACTGCATGACGCTGGCTATCGGCAGATCGGCGTTATCAACATAGCCGGTATAAGGTGTCTCTTTAACGTTATAGTCAAAAGGCAGACCGTTGACGCGCAGAATATTTCCTTCACCAGGCATAAAACCAATTAGAGCGGCGAACGTCTCCGGGCTAAGGATATTTTTAACTTGTTCTTTCAGACTTGAGAGCGAGGAAAAAAGCATCTCATCATCAAACTCTTTAAAACTTTCAGCCAGTCTTTTCAGGCCCTGCTGTTCTTCCCATGAAATCCATACGGTTTCGATCACTGATATTCTCCAGTAATTATTTAACGCAGCTGTTAACAGACCGCTATTACAAATCTTTGCCGCAGGTCCATCCGCCATCAATAACAAAATTCGCGCCGTTGATAAATTGCGAATTTCTGTCGGAGAGCAGATTAACCACGGCGGCAATATCCTGGGGTTCGCCTGTTCGGGTTGAATACATTCCACTGTATATTTTTTTCATGGTGGCTTCTTCATGAAAATAGTGTTCAGTCATTCCCGTACGGGTAATAGCCGGTGATACTGAGTTACACCTTATTCCTTGACGACCAAACTCCAGAGCGAACTGTTTTGTCAGGCCAATTAAAGCATGTTTCGACGAGACATAGGCGGTTCTGTCAGGTTCAGCCAGAATCCCGCTTACAGAAGCAATGTTAACAATACTTCCCTCTTTGTTTTGTGCGACCAGCTTTCTGCAAAAGTTTCTCGAAATTAGAAAAGGCGCGGTGGTATTGATTGCATATACAGCCGACCAGTTTTCAAGACTCAGGTCCAGCAAGGGTACGATCTCCCTGATACCGGCAGCGTTGATCAGAAGGTTGTATTCGCCGAACGGTAAGTCATTGAATGAATTTTCATTCAGAGCATTCAGGTCCATCAAATCCGTTCTGATAAATTTAAAGCCATCACGAACTATATCGTTTTCAAGATCCAGTCCGAATACCTGATAGTTCCTCTCGAGCAGGGAGTAAACGATTTCTTTGCCAATACCGCCATTACTTCCGGTAACAATTGCTATATTTTCATTCAATACCTTCACCCGTTTCCCTTTTTTGGAAAGTTACCAGGATGATATCCCTGTGCAAAAATGCATTATCGTCATATTCCTCTGGCACACTCATTGGCGTGACCGCATGAAAACAGCGATGATTAACCACTAACGTATCAAAGGTTTTTTTCATCCTTAATACACGGTCAATCCTCTTAGGATGCTTAGCTATTATGCTTTCTCCGCCGACAAGATCTTCCGAAACATCCACCAGATGCATAAAAACGACGTCCTCATCATCTTTGTGTAGCCATGCAGGAGAACTGTACGCCGGTTCTTTTCCCGCGTTATAGCGAAACAGATGTACACCAATCATTAACTCTTCAACGGGCGGCATGTCTTCGATATTTTTTACAATGTCGATATCTGTTTTCACTATCTTATTGAACAGCGCTGTTTTGAGGATTTCCGCACCGATATTTTGATAGTCTCTGACCACGCCACCTGTTACGGGATTATATCTTTTAGTTTGCTGATAAGGTTCAAACTTTCCATAAGTTACCTCGTTGTTCTGCCAGGCAACCTGAATATAATTTCTTAATCGATTTCCTTCAGAATAGGTATCCAAAGGCATATCGGCAAAATTAGCCTTTAAAATTTTAAGCTCATCTTCAGCAATGGTGAAATCTGTGAAGTTCTTAAGATTAAACTTAGCGTAACCCTGCCCTTGTAAATCCTGAACAATATTATCTATTTCCATTTTTCTACGTCCACCAGACCACTTTATTATCGATATAACCGATAAAGCGACCGGAGCTGATCCTCTCGTTCTCTACCGAACTGGTCACGCCATGGAGATAGGAAGCATTGAGAAAATAAAGATCGCCAGGTTTTAAACGCACTGTGAAACTTTCAAAGCTATCAGCGAACGCCAATGGATAAGGATAACCTGTGTCCAGAACATCAAATTCTTTACGGATATTGTCATCCGGCCTACAGTTCCACACCTTCAGTTCCCCGCCGTTAGCAGCATCGCAAACGCACAGATTGGAAGAAATAACGTTTTTAGCCGCTGCAATTTCATAACCGTCTTGCTCAGCAAATTTTAACTGGGCGCTGTCATCATGTGGCCATAACGACATATTACCGTTGTCCAGCCATCGTCTGGTGGTGGCAAAATTGGCATTATGGCTTTTAAACGCCGACGGTCGATAAGAAATTTTTTCCTGAGAAAAGAAATTTTCCAGCTGTTTATCCATATAAAGCGTTCTCACTACATCATCAGACATACCCTGATATAAATTCAGAACGTCCGCATCCGACTCCAGGGTGGCATTGATGTATTCCATTCCGGTTTTATGGAATTGTGAAGAACCTATCTGTTCTGTTTTCACAAAGCCGTCATCCGGGCGGTGATTGCCTTTTATCCGCATAATTTCATAAAAATTACTTTTTATTTTTTCACAGACCGCCGGGTCTACCGCATTACGAATGATATAAAGCACTCTGCCATCAGCATTTCCTTCCAGGATGATTTTTGATATTTTATATAAGTCCAGGTCTTCGATAACGTCTTCATAGTATTGGAACGGCATACACCCTCACAAAAGTTATTATTGTTATTCCCCTGATACAAAATAATAAATCAATTGTTATAATATGGTTATGTTTTAACACCTGGTTTTTTTAACGTCAACATTATTACTCATTGGGCATTGTCATCGGCGACCAAATTCCACTTTTGTTTTAAGCGTGAAAGTCCTCTCTGTGGATAATAAACTTAAGTGATAATTATTTCGCGAGCGTTGTGAATGATTACTGTTGATAAATTAGTCGCTACTATCCGTTGGTTTGCGGCTTCGCTCTGGCATTAAATGCTGCGCCCGTGAGAATAGCGGCGTACAGAGTGGCTACAGTCTGTCGGAAAACACGGCTAATTTAAGGCATTTTCTCGGCGGTTTTTTTCTTCAGAATCGGAATAATCGCTTAAGCTTTTTGCTCCCTTTTTGCTACCGGATCGTCTGGTGAGATTACGCCGCCTGTTAAAATTGCGGCGGCGGACGGAGACAAGGTGGTGACTTCAGCCACGCGTCCCAGTATTGTATCCATTGAGGGCTTTGCCGCCCGTCTGCAGAACCAATACTAAAAGAAACAGAACGGTTCCCGCTTTGTTTCATCAGTATAGATGTGCACAGATGCACCGCGGGTGACGGCCTGACCTTTCATCCGTGGTTTTTAAACACAAGGAACTCCCCATGACTCGACGTTTAAGAAGAACCAAGATCGTTACCACCCTGGGTCCGGCTACCGATCGCGACAATAATCTCGAAAAAATTATCGCTGCCGGGGCCAACGTGGTTCGACTTAACTTCTCACACGGGACGCCAGAAGATCATATGCAGCGCGCCAGCAACGTGCGCGCAATTGCGGCAAAGCTGGGCCGTCATGTGGCCATTCTGGGCGATCTTCAGGGCCCTAAAATTCGTGTATCCACCTTTAAAGAAGGCAAAGTCTTCCTTAACCAGGGCGACCGCTTTTTGCTGGATGCCAGCCTGAGTAAAGGCGAAGGCGATAAAGAAAAGGTAGGCATCGACTATAAAGGCCTGCCGGCCGACGTTGTGCCGGGCGATATCCTGCTGCTGGACGACGGCCGCGTACAGTTGAAAGTACTGGAAGTCCAGGGCATGAAAGTCTTTACCGAAGTCACCGTCGGCGGCCCGCTTTCCAATAATAAAGGCATCAATAAGCTGGGCGGCGGGCTGTCTGCCGACGCGCTGACGGAAAAAGATAAAGCGGACATTATCACCGCCGCTAAAATCGACGTGGATTATCTGGCCGTCTCCTTCCCACGCTGCGGCGAAGATCTGAATTACGCTCGCCGTCTGGCTCGCGAAGCAGGCTGCGAGGCGAAAATCGTGTCTAAAGTTGAACGGGCGGAAGCCGTAGCGTCGCAGGAAGCCATGGATGACATTATCCTGGCGTCGGACGTGGTGATGGTCGCCAGGGGCGATTTGGGCGTTGAAATTGGCGATCCGGAACTGGTCGGCATCCAGAAAGCGCTGATCCGCCGCGCTCGCCAGCTGAACCGTTCGGTTATCACCGCAACCCAAATGATGGAGTCGATGATCACCAATCCTATGCCGACGCGCGCAGAAGTTATGGACGTGGCGAATGCCGTGCTGGACGGAACCGATGCCGTTATGCTGTCGGCGGAAACCGCAGCGGGCCAGTATCCGGCGGAAACCGTCACAGCCATGGCTAAGGTCTGCCTTGGCGCGGAGAAAATCCCGAGTATCAACGTCTCCAAGCACCGTCTGGACGTGCAGTTCGACAATATCGAAGAGGCCATCGCCATGTCCGCGATGTACGCCGCCAACCATCTTCAGGGCGTTACCGCGATTATCACCATGACGGAGTCCGGCCGCACCGCGCTGATGACCTCACGCATCACTTCCGGCCTGCCGATTTTTGCGATGTCGCGCCATGAGCACACGTTAAACCTCACCGCGCTGTATCGCGGCGTGACGCCGGTCTATTTCGACAGCAACAATGACGGCGTGGTTGCGGCGCATGATGCGATTAATCTGCTGCGTGATAAAGGCTTCCTGATGTCTGGCGATCTGGTCATCGTCACCCAGGGCGACGTTATGAGCACCACCGGCACCACCAATACCAGCCGCGTGCTGCGGGTAGAATAACGCTTACGGTTATCGGGCCTTCGCGCCCGATAACTTTTTCCACCCTGCTGTTCCCTTTTCCGCTATTTTTTCAGCAACTTTTTGTCCGCCCGTCATACAACTCCCGTATGCTGTCGCGATTTAGATCCTGTTTACTCTGGAAGGAGCCTTAATGCCCGCTTTTGTTCCGGTGACGGCCATCACTCGTCGCCATTTGATTTTTCCCCTTTCGCTGGTGCTGTTTGAGTTCGCCAGCTATATCGCCCATGACATGATCCAGCCCGGAATGCTGCTGGTGACCAACGAGTTCGGCGTCGGCCCGGAATGGGTTTCCGCCTCGCTAACCGCCTATCTGGCCGGCGGCATCGTGCTGCAATGGCTGCTGGGGCCGCTTTCCGACAAGCTTGGCCGCAGGCCGGTGATGCTGGCAGGCGTGGCCTTTTTTACCCTGGCCTGCGTGGGGACGCATTGGGTCGGCTCCGTCGGGCAGTTTATTCTGATGCGCTTCCTGCAGGGCACCAGCCTCTGTTTTATTGGCGCGGTCGGCTATGCCGCCATCCAGGAAGCCTTTAACGAAGCCCTGAGCGTGAAAATGATGGCGCTGATGGCTAACGTAGCGCTACTGGCACCGTTGGCAGGCCCGCTGGCCGGTGCCGCCTTTCTCTCGGTGGGCGACTGGCGTACGATGTTCTGGCTGTTCGGCGCCGTCAGCGCGGTGGCGCTGGTCGGCCTGTGGCGAACGATGCCGGAAACTGCGGGCGACCGCAGCACCTCCGTTTCAGTTAAGTCGCTGGGCAAAGGCTATCTTAGCCTGGTGCGGGATCGCCAGGTGATGAGCGGTTCGCTGGCTATCGGCCTGGTCAGTATCCCCTGCCTGGGCTGGGTAGCGCTGTCGCCGGTGATCCTGATCCATGACGAGCATCTTTCCCGTATGACCTACGCGCTGCTCCAGCTGCCGGTGTTTGTGGCGATGATTATCGGCAATCTGACCCTGGGCCGTCTGTCCGGCCGCGTACCGATTGAGCAGCCGCTGAAGCTGGCCACGTGGCCGATCCTGATTGGCCTGGCGGTAGCAACGCTTGCCAGCGCGCTGAACGCCCACAGCTACCTCTGGCTTACCGCAGGCCTGAGCCTGTACGGTTTTGGCACGGGGCTGGTTAACGCCGGCCTTTACCGCCTGACGCTGTTTTCCAGCTCGTCGGGCAAAGGCAGCGTCGCCGCGATGCTGGGCATGGTAAGTATTCTGGTCTTTACGTTAGGGATCGAAGCGGTGAAAAGCGCCTATTTCAGCGGCGGCAGCTTCTGGTTCAGCCTGGTCAATCTGGCCTGCGGACTGCTCTGGTTCTGGCTGGTGAAAGCCTTTCTGCGCGAGCGTAACCGACGGATAGCGCTGGCACAGTAAAAAAGCCCCGCCAGACGGCGGGGCTTTTTTTATTTTTTAGGGAAAAGATCTTTGCGGCGGTAAGGCTCAGTCTCACCCTCTTTGCGGGTCTTCAGCAGCTTCAAAATCCAGGCGTACTGCTCAGGATTAGGCCGCACCAGAAGCTCCACTTCCTCATTCATTCTGCGCGCCAGCGTTTTATCATCCGCTGCCAGCAGATCGTCCATTGGCGAGCGCAAATAGATATCCAGCCGATGCGTTTTGCTGTTGTAAACCGGGAACAGCGGCACCACGCGGGCACGGCAGACCTTCATCAGCCTGCCTAACGCAGGCAGCGTGGCCTTGTAGGTGGCGAAGAAATCCACGAATTCGCTGTGCTCTGCGCCATGATCCTCATCCGGTAAGTAATAGCCACAGTATCCCTGGCGCACCGAGCTGATAAACGGCTTGATGCCGTTATCCCGGGAGTGCATACGGCCGCCAAAACGGCGGCGCACCGCGTTCCAGATATAGTCCATTACCGGGTTCCGCTGGTGATGGAACATGGCCGCCATTTTATGCCCTTCCGAAGCCAGCGCCATTGCCGGGATATCCACCGCCCAGCCGTGCGGTACCAGAAAGATGATGTTCTGATTTTGCGCGCCGATCTGCTCAATAATTTCTTTATTATGCCAGGTGATACGCTGCACTGCATGGGCCGGACGCAGAGCCAGCTCGGCCATCATCACTATAGACTGCGGCGCCGTGGCGAACATTTCATCAATGATTTTTTCGCGATCGGCTTCTGCTACCTCAGGCATACAGTAAAACAAATTGATTTGCGCACGACGTCGCGCGCTCTTCGCGTATTTTCCGGCGAAGCGCCCCAGCGCGCCCAGTAACGGATCCCGCATTTTTGCCGGGAGCCAGGCCATTCCGGCGCAAAGCCCAATCGCCAGCCAGCTTCCCCAATAGCGCGGCAGCAGAAAGGATTTCCGAAAGGTGGGAATAAATTCATTATTGCTTTTCTTGTTTTCCATGCACTCGCCTCAAATTCTGAGCGGCTAATGATAGTGCCGACGCACAATTTTGCAATGCCCGCCTCATTTTACCCATAAAGAAAAGCCGACGGCTAAAGCGTCGGCTTTTTTGGCGGGAAAGTTAATGCTTACTTAAAGCGCAGCTGTGGCGTGACTTCGCGAACCTGCGCCAGATAATCGCTGCGGTCTTTACCGGTCAGCCCTTCCATACGCGGCAGCTTCGCCGTAAGCGGATTGACGGCCTGGTTGTTGATCCAGACTTCAAAGTGCAGATGCGGCCCCGTTGAGCGACCGGTATTGCCGCTCAAACCAACGCGCTCGCCGCGCTTCACTTTATCGCCTGGCTTCACCAGCAGCTTTTTCATATGCATATAGCGCGTCATATACTGACGGCCATGACGAATGGCAACATAGTTGCCCGCGCCGCCGCTGCGTTTCGCCACGATCACTTCACCGTCGCCTACCGCCAGCACCGGCGTGCCCAGCGGGATAGCGAAGTCCACGCCCTTATGCGGCGCGACACGACCGGTCACCGGATTCAGGCGATGCGGGTTGAAGTTGGACGACACGCGATACTGTCTGGCCGTCGGGAAGCGCATAAAGCCGTGCGCCAGTCCGGCGCCGCTGCGATCGTAGAATTTGCCGTCGGCAGCGCGAATCGCATAGTAGTCTTTGCCGCCGGTTTGCAGACGAACGCCGGCAAGGCGGCTCTGCTGGCTCTTGCCATCCATCATCTCGCGCGACATCAGCACGGAGAAACGGTCGCCGTTACGCAACTTACGGAAGTCCATCTGCCACTGCAACGCTTTGATCACGGCGCTGATTTCGCCGCTGCTCAGCCCGGCGTTTCGCGCGCTGGTCACGAAACTGCCCTCCACCGTGCCGGAGAGCACGTTGTTTTGCCACTCGCCCTGCTGAACCGCAGCGGAGGATTTAAAGGTGTTGCCGGAACGATCGTAGGTGCGGGTTTCGCGGCGCGACGCTTCCCAGGTCAGCCGCTGCAGCTGGCCGTCGTCGGTTAACGTCCAGGAGAGCTGCTGACCAATTTGCAGGTTACGCAGATCCTTATCCACCTTGACCAGCTGGTTGATATCTCCCATATCGATGCCATACTGATTAAGAACGCTGCTTAACGTATCTCCCGATGACACCACGTAATCATGCGTGCCGGTTTCGCTGGGCACATCCTGGTCTATCTCATCTTTCGGCACGTCGTCATCAGGCGAAGGCATATCCTGATCGATTGGCTCGCTGGCTTCCGGCAACAGCGTACGCAGCTGTTCTTTATCCAGCTCTATGCTTTTGACGATCGGATTTTCACCGCTGACGGTGGGATGGTAAACGAAAGGCCGCCATACGGAGACGGCCAGCGTAACAACGGTGAGCGAACCCAGCATAACGCGGTGGGTTCGCGGCAATGTATTAAACGCCATAGCGACAGCGCGGGCAATTTGCTGCACGTATTAGTTCCTCTAAGCTCCTTTCAGGCAGCTCGCGTACTGGCTGGACAGCTGTGAGAGGAATTTCACATAGCTGTCTCTTCCCGGAGTGATGTCCGTTCCCAGCGGATCCAGCGTTCCTGTACGCACTTTGGTTCCTCTGGCAACAGCATCGATCACGGCCGGCCTGAATTGTGGCTCAGCAAAGACGCAGACGGCCTTTTGCTCAACCAACTCTGTTCGAATTTGATGTAAACGCTGAGCGCCGGGCTGGATTTCAGGGTTGACGGTAAAATGACCCGCAGGAGTCAGACCGAAATGTTTTTCAAAGTAGGTGTAAGCATCGTGAAAAACGAAATAACCCTTCCCTTTTACCGGCTCAAGCTGAGCGGCTATTTGCGTATCAGCCGTGGCCAATTCTGCCTCAAAATGCTGCAGGTTCGCGTCTAGTTTGTCTCTGCTCTGCGGCATAAGTTCCAATAATTTTGCATGGATTGCAACCGCAGATTGCCTTGCGATTTCCGGGGACATCCACAAGTGCATATTATATTCGCCGTGGTGGTGTGCATGGGCATGTTCATCCGCTGCTTCAGCGCCCTCCTCATGCTCGTGCGCATCGTCATCCGCCCCACGAACCAGCAGGGGTTTAACCGCCGTTAACTCAGCCAGTTCGAGGTTTTTTTGCGCGGGCAGCGCGGCGACCGCCTTCGGCAAGAAAGCCTCCATTTCCGGCCCGATCCAGACCACAAGATCCGCGCTCTGCAGGCGTTTAATGTCCGAAGGACGCAGCGCGTAGTCATGCTCTGAAGCCCCATCCGGCAGTAAAATTTCCACCGGCGTAACGCCATCGGCAATAGCGGCAGCGATAAAGCCCAACGGTTTAACAGAGGCCACTACCGCAGCCTGGGCGGTAGAGGTCAGCGAAGCGGCAAATCCCAGGGCAGAAAGCAGCGTTAACAAGGGCTTGGTTTTATGTAACATAATGATTCAGTCCATCGTGACAGGTCGAAGAATTGTGATATTATAACATTCGATAACTTCTGCAACCCGTAATCACTATGACCTCACTGATTAGCCTTGAAAAAATTTCCGTCAGCTTTGGTCAGCGCGCCGTGCTTTCTAACGTTTCGCTGACGCTGGAGCCGGGCAAAATATTAACGCTGCTCGGGCCTAACGGTGCCGGTAAGTCTACGCTGGTGCGCGTGGTACTGGGACTGATTTCGCCAACGCGAGGCAGCGTGGTGCGCCACGAACAGCTGCGTATTGGCTACGTGCCGCAAAAAATTCATCTGGACGCTACGCTGCCGCTGACCGTCGAGCGCTTTATGCTGCTGCGCGGCGGCGTCAAGCGCGGCGATATCCTGCCCGCGCTGAAAAGGGTGCAGGCCGCACAGCTGGTGGACGCGCCGCTGCAAAAGCTCTCCGGCGGGGAAATGCAGCGCGTGCTGCTGGCCCGCGCCCTGCTCAACCAGCCGCAGCTGCTGGTGCTGGACGAGCCGACGCAGGGCGTTGACGTGAACGGCCAGGTGGCGCTTTACGATCTGATCGATCAGCTACGGCGCGAGCTGAACTGTGGCGTGCTGATGGTTTCCCATGATTTGCATCTGGTAATGGCAAAGACCGACGAGGTGCTGTGCCTGAATCAGCATATCTGCTGTTCCGGTACGCCGGAGGCGGTCTCTCAGCATCCGGAATTTATCTCTATGTTTGGCCCGCGCGGCGCCGAGCAGCTGGCTATCTATCGCCATCAGCATAACCATCGTCACGACCTTCAGGGACGTATCGTTTTACGCAGAGGACAAACCAAGTGATTGAACTGTTGCTGCCCGGCTGGCTGGCGGGTTTCTTTCTGGCGCTGGCGGCTGGCCCGCTCGGCTCGTTTGTGGTCTGGCGCCGCATGTCCTATTTTGGCGATACGCTGGCGCACGCTTCACTGCTTGGCGTGGCTTTTGGACTGTTGCTGAACGTCAGCCCGTTTTATGCGGTGATCGCCGTTACGCTGCTGCTGGCGCTGCTGCTGGTCTGGCTGGAGCGTCGGCCGCATCTGGCTATCGATACGCTGCTGGGCATTATGGCGCACAGCGCGCTGTCGCTGGGCCTGGTGGTGGTCAGCCTGATGTCCGGCGTGCGGGTGGATCTGATGGCCTATCTGTTCGGCGATCTGCTGGCCGTAACGCCGACCGATCTTTATACCATCGCCGCTGGCGTGGTCGTGGTGCTGGCGGTGCTGGCGGCTAACTGGCGCTCGCTGCTTTCCATGACCATCAGCCCGGAGCTGGCCCAGGTAGACGGCGTCAATATCCAGCGGACTAAGATGGTGTTGATGCTGGTAACGGCGCTGACCATCGGCGTGGCGATGAAGTTCGTCGGCGCGTTGATTATCACCTCGCTGCTGATCATTCCTGCCGCAACGGCACGACGGTTTGCGCGCTCGCCGGAGCAGATGGCTGGGGTCGCGGTGCTGGTGGGGATTCTGGCGGTGACTGCCGGCCTGACCTTCTCCGCCTTTTACGATACGCCGGCCGGGCCGTCGGTGGTGCTGGGCGCGTCGCTGATGTTTATGCTCAGCATGGTAAAAAAACCGGCGGTCTGAAACGTCCGTCAGGGAAAGAAAAAACCGGTCGTCGCTGACCGGTTTTTTTATGGCTTACTCTTCCCGCGTGATGCCGAAGTGCTTATAGGCATGCTGCGTCGCCATCCGGCCGCGCGGCGTGCGCTGAATAAAGCCCTGCTGGATCAGATAAGGCTCCAGCACATCCTCAATGGTTTCGCGCTCTTCGCCGATCGCCGCCGCCAGGTTGTCCAGCCCGACCGGGCCGCCGGTAAACTTATCGATGATCGCCAGCAGCAGCTTGCGGTCCATGTAATCAAAGCCTTCCGTGTCCACGTTCAGCATATCCAGCGCTCTGGCGGCCACGTCGCCGCTCAGGCTGCCCTGCGCTTTGACCTCGGAGAAATCCCTGACGCGGCGCAGCAGACGGTTGGCGATACGCGGCGTGCCGCGCGAGCGGCGGGCGATTTCCAGCGCGCCCTCTTCGCTCAGCGGCAGGCCCAGACAGCTGGCGCTGCGGCCGACGATATGCTGAAGGTCTTTCACCTGATAAAACTCCAGACGCTGCACGATACCGAAACGGTCACGCAGCGGCGACGTTAGCGAGCCGGCCCGCGTCGTCGCGCCAATCAGGGTAAACGGCGGCAGATCAAGCTTGATGGAGCGCGCGGCCGGGCCTTCACCGATCATAATATCCAGCTGATAGTCTTCCATCGCCGGATAAAGCACCTCTTCCACCACCGGCGAAAGACGATGGATCTCATCAATAAAGAGCACGTCGTGCGGTTCAAGGTTGGTCAGCATGGCGGCCAGGTCGCCCGCTTTCTCCAGCACCGGCCCGGAGGTGGTGCGCAGGTTGACGCCCAGCTCGTTGGCGACGATCCCGGCCAGCGTGGTTTTCCCCAGCCCCGGCGGGCCGAAGACCAGCAGATGATCCAGCGCGTCGCCGCGCATTTTGGCGGCCTGGATAAAGATCTCCATCTGCTCGCGCACTACCGGCTGGCCGACATACTCTTCCAGCAGCTTCGGCCGGATGGCGCGATCAATGACTTCTTCTTCGCTGAAGGTTCCCGGCGATACCAGGCGATCGGCTTCAATCATGCTTTACCTCAAATAGCTGCGCGCAGGGCTTCACGGATCAGCGTTTCACAATCTGCATCCGGGCGGCCGACTTTGCCGATCATCCGGCTGGCTTCCTGAGGTTTATACCCCAGCGACACCAGTGCGGCAACGGCTTCCTCTTCCGCGCTGTTGCCTGCGGCAGGCGCCTGCACTTCGCTGGTCAGCGCGAAAGGCGCATCGGCGGCAAACAGGTCGCCATGCATCCCTTTAAAGCGGTCTTTCATTTCGACCACCAGACGCTCGGCGGTCTTTTTGCCCACGCCCGGCAGCTTCACCAGCGAGGCGATCTCTTCGCGCTCTACGGCCGTAACAAACTGCTGCGCCGACATGCCGGACAGGATCGCCAGCGCCAGCTTTGGCCCAACGCCGTTAACCTTGATCAGCTCGCGAAACAGCGCTCTCTCCTGACGGCTGTTGAAACCGAACAGCAGCTGCGCGTCCTCGCGCACCACAAAGTGGGTGAACAGCGTTGCTTCGTGATCCAGCTCGGGAAGCTCATAAAAACAGGTCATCGGCATATGCACTTCATAACCCACGCCGCCGACTTCCAACAGCACCAGCGGCGGCTGTTTTTCCAGAATCTTGCCTCTCAGACGACCTATCACCGTAAGCTTCCTTCAGAAATGTGTTAATGCGGGGATTTATATCATAAAAAAAGCTGGATAGATATCCAGCTTATCAGGAACGCAGGCGACCGCGCGCCAGGTTGAGTTTGCCTTCGCCCAGCCGGTTAATATTCTGGCTGAGATGGCAGTGGGTGATGGCGATAGCCAGCGCATCTGCCGCATCCGCCTGCGGGCTGGCGGAGAGCTTCAGCAGCGTTTTCACCATATGCTGCACCTGGCTTTTCTCTGCGCTGCCGATGCCGACCACGGTTTGCTTGACCTGACGCGCGGCGTATTCGAACACCGGCAGATCGTGATTGACCGCCGCCACGATGGCCGCGCCGCGAGCCTGGCCCAGCTTCAGCGCCGAATCGGCGTTTTTCGCCATAAAGACCTGCTCAATGGCGAAGTATTCCGGCTGAAACTGGGTGATAATCTCGCTGACGCCCGCATAAATCAGCTTCAGGCGGGACGGCAGATCGGTCGAATTGGTGCGGATGCAGCCGCTGCCCAGGTAGGTCAACTGGCGACCTACCTGACGGATAATACCGTAGCCGGTTATCCGCGAGCCGGGATCGATACCTAAAATGATCGCCATTACGCCTCTCCCGGCCGTTGCGTGAAGTGCGCCATTACAGCGTTGCCGCGACCTCGTCGGAGATCTCGCCGTTATGGTAAACTTCCTGCACGTCGTCGCAATCTTCCAGCATATCGATCAGGCGCAGCAGCTTCGGCGCCGTTTCCGCATCCATATCCGCTTTGGTGGAAGGGATCATGGTGACTTCGGCGCTGTCGGCAGTCAGGCCCGCTGCGGCCAGCGCGTCTTTCACTTCGCCCAGCGATTCCCACGCGGTAAAGACATCCATCGCGCCGTCGTCATAGGTCACCACGTCGTCCGCACCCGCTTCCAGCGCGGCATCCATCAGGGCGTCTTCTTCCAGACCCGGAGCGAAAGAGATCACGCCTTTGCGGGTAAACAGATAGGCCACGGAGCCGTCGGTGCCCAGGTTGCCGCCGGTTTTGGTGAAGGCGTGACGCACTTCGGAAACGGTACGGTTGCGGTTGTCGCTCAGGCATTCCACCATCACCGCCGTGCCGCCAGGACCATAGCCTTCATAGATGATGGTTTCCATGTTGCTGTCGTCTTCGCCGCCCACGCCGCGCGCGATAGCACGGTTCATGGTATCGCGCGTCATGTTGTTGGACAGCGCCTTATCCATTGCCGCGCGCAGGCGCGGGTTAGAACCCGGATCGCCGCCGCCCAGCTTAGCTGCCGTAACCAGCTCGCGGATAATTTTGGTGAAAATTTTACCGCGTTTGGCATCCTGAGCCGCTTTACGGTGCTTGGTGTTAGCCCATTTACTGTGACCAGCCATTAACTCTTTCTCCAGATATAGATCGGACAGGCTATCCTGCGCGTGATGTTGTCCGCTGGCAGTGTCCGCAGTCCTCACGGACGCATGCCGGCAGCGAACAAACTCACCGCGCCGATAAAAGCCTGAACATTTAACTAATTCCATCCCTTTACCCGGCCATTAGCCAGAAGCCAGGGAGCTAAACTACAAATTCTTCAATGGCCTGGCGGTTGCTCCAGGACTTGCACAGCGCCGCACCTTCTGCGGCCGCCATCCAGCGCCAGGCCAGATGCTCGCTTAGCGTGACCGGCTGTTCGGCAGGCAGCGCCAGATAAAACCAGTGTTCGCTGTTATGCGTGACCTCCGGCGCGTAGCGGTGGCGAAAATGCGCAAAGATTTCGAATTCTATCCGACGCCGGCAGTCCACTAATGTGAGCTGCCCGGCGTTGATATCAATCCCTGTTTCTTCCAGCACTTCCCGCCGCGCGGTTTCCGCCAGGCTTTCGCCCTCTTCCTGACTGCCGGTAACGGATTGCCAGAAATCCGGATCGTCGCGCCGTTGCAGCATCAGCACCCGCCCGGTATCGCGGGCGAAGATCACCACCAGAACCGATACGGGCCGCTTGAAAGCCATCTTAGTTGCTCTCAGGCTTATCCTTTTTTATCACCTGGATCCCCAGCTCCGTCAGCGAAGCCGGATTGGCGAAGCTTGGCGCTTCGGTCATCAGGCAGGCCGCCGCCGTGGTTTTCGGGAAGGCGATAACGTCGCGGATGTTGTCGGTGCCGGTTAACAGCATAACCAGACGATCCAGACCAAAGGCTAAACCAGCGTGCGGCGGCGTACCGAACTTCAGCGCATCCAGCAGGAAGCCGAACTTCTCACGCTGCTCCTGCTCGGTGATGCCCAGAATGCCGAATACCGTCTGCTGCATGTCGCCACGGTGAATACGCACCGAGCCGCCGCCCACTTCGTAGCCGTTGATCACCATGTCATAGGCGTTGGCGATCGCCGTTTCCGGCGCGTTTTTCAGATCGATTGGTGTCATGTCGCGCGGCGCGGTGAACGGATGGTGCATCGCAGTCAGCCCGCCTTCGCCGTCGTCTTCAAACATTGGGAAGTCAACGACCCACAGCGGCGCCCAGGCGTTGCCGTTGGTAATATCCAGGTCGCGACCCAGCTTCAGGCGCAGCGCGCCCAGCGCGTCGGCCACGATTTTCTCGCTGTCCGCGCCAAAGAAGATCGCGTCGCCGTCAGCGGCCTCGGTACGGCTCAGGATCGCTTCCACGATGTCCGCGTTCAGGAACTTGGCGACCGGGCTGCTGACGCCTTCCAGACCTTTGGCGCGTTCGTTGACTTTCATCCACGCCAGGCCTTTCGCGCCGTAGATTTCGACAAACTTGCCGTATTCATCAATCTGCTTGCGGCTGAGCTGAGCACCGCCCGGCACGCGCAGCGCGGCGACGCGGCCTTTGGCATCGTTGGCCGGGCCGGAGAAGACCTTGAACTCTACGTCTTTCAGCAGGTCTGCCACGTCCACCAGCTCCATCGGGTTACGCAGATCCGGCTTGTCGGAACCGTAACGGCGCATCGCTTCGGCGAAGGTCATCATCGGGAAATCGCCCAGATCGACGCCTTTCACGTCCTGCCACAGCTCGCGCACCATTTTCTCCATGATTTCCCGCACCTGTGGCGCGGTCATAAAGGAGGTTTCGACGTCGATCTGGGTAAATTCAGGCTGGCGGTCGGCGCGCAGATCTTCATCGCGGAAGCATTTGACGATCTGATAGTAGCGGTCGAAGCCGGACATCATCAGCAGCTGCTTGAACAGCTGAGGCGACTGCGGCAGCGCATAGAATTTGCCTTTGTGCACGCGGCTCGGCACCAGATAGTCGCGCGCGCCTTCCGGCGTGGCTTTGGTCAGCATCGGCGTTTCGATATCCAGAAAGCCGTTGTCGTCCATAAAGCGGCGCACGAAGCTGGTGATTTTCGCGCGGGCCTTCAGGCGCTGCGCCATATCCGGACGACGCAGATCCAGATAGCGATATTTCAGGCGCGCTTCTTCGCTGTTGGTCTGATTGGGATCCAGTGGCAGCGGCTCGGCGCGGTTGATAATGGTCAGATCGGTGGCGAACACTTCTACTTCGCCCGTTGCCATCTCGCTGTTTTTGTTTTTTTCGTCACGCGCACGCACGGTGCCGATCAGCTGGATACAGAACTCGTTACGCAGTTCAGAGGCCAGCTGAAAGGCTTCCTGGCGATCGGGATCGAAAAAGACCTGCACGATGCCTTCACGGTCGCGCATATCGATGAAGATCAGGCTGCCCAGATCGCGGCGGCGGTTAACCCATCCGCAAAGTGTCACCTGTTGGCCTACGTGAGACAGGTTGATCTGTCCGCAATACTCGGTACGCATAACGCTATCCTTTTAACTTCGCCGCTCGCGGGCAGCATCTTTAGTTATCTGTTCGGGGCGATGCCGCCGCGAAAAAGGCGGCTATTATAATGGAAAAAGCCCGGCGCGATAAGAGTCGCTTCCTGCAAGCTATGCCGAAAGTCGCTACAATTAGCCTGCGCCTCACAAAAGCTAACAAATTTCCCGCGTCTCTGACATTGTTGTTATCGCGCATTAAGGCTGACTGCCTGTATTCTCAACGGTTTTCCCCAAACACCCGGAGCAAGTATGTTGGAATTAAACGCTGCAACCACCGCGCTGGTGCTGATCGATTTGCAGGAAGGCATTCTGCCTTTCGCTGGCGGCCCTTATAAGGCAGAAGACGTGGTGGCCCGTTCGGCAAAGCTGGCCGATAAATTCCGCGCCGTCAATGCGCCCGTCGTGCTGGTGCGCGTGGGCTGGGCGAAAGATTTCGGCGACGCGCCGAAGCAGGTAGTTGATAACAGCCACGGCGGCCCGCTGCCGGAAAACTGGTGGGACTGGCCGGCAGCCCTGGGCAAACAGGACAGCGATATTGAAGTGATCAAACATCAGTGGGGCGCGTTTTACGGCACCGATCTGGAGCTGCAGCTGCGTCGTCGCGGTATTGATACTATTGTGCTGGGCGGCATCTCGACCAATATCGGCGTGGAATCTACCGCCCGTAACGCCTGGGAGCTGGGCTTTAACCTGATCGTCGCGGAAGATATCTGTAGCGCGGGCAGCAGCGAAGAGCACAACGGCAGCTTTAAGCATATTATCCCCCGTCTGGGTCGTGTACGCACCTCAGACGAGATTATGGCCGCGCTGTAATTTTCCCCGCGATCGCAGGGAAGCGATCGTTATCGTCGGCATGATAAGAGAGGAGCGATGAAACCTTTTTATCTGGGTCTGCCGCAGTGGCAGCATCCGCAATGGAAAAAGTTGGGCATGGAAACCCTTGCCGACTACGCGCGTTATTTTAACTGTGTGGAAGGCAATACAACGCTCTACGCGCTGCCGCGCCCTGAGATCGTCCAGCGCTGGTACGATATGACCCATGACGATTTCCGCTTCTGCTTTAAGTTTCCTGCCACCATCAGCCACAAGGCCGCGCTGCGCGACAGCGGCGATCTGACCGCCGAATTTTTCAGCCTGCTGACGCCGCTCGCCTCCCGCATCGGTCAGTACTGGCTGCAATTGCCCTCCGCGTTTTCGCCGGCGGATCTCCCGGCGCTTTGGGCCTTTCTTGACGGCCTGCCGAAAAGCTTCAGCTACGGCGTGGAAGTGCGTCATCCGGAATTTTTTGCCAAGGGCGAGGCTGAAAAAGCCCTGAACGCGGGGCTGCATCAGCGCGGCGTGAATCGGGTGATCCTGGATACGCGCGGCGTCCATTCCGCCATACCCAGCAATCCGGCCATTATTGACGCGCAGCGCAAAAAACCGCACCTGCCGGTGCATGCGGTGATGACAGCCGACCAGCCAATGATCCGTTTTATCGGCGGCGACGAGGTAAGCGCCAACCTGAAATGGTTTGCAGCCTGGCAAAACAAGCTGCCGCAGTGGTGCGAACAGGGCCAGCCGTGGCTGTTTATTCATACGCCTGACGTGGCCTTTGCGCCGGCGATGGTGCAGAGCCTGTGGGGGGCGTTGCGCCAGGCGGTGCCCGATATCGGCGAGCCGCCGGACTGGCCGCAGCAGGACAGTCTGTTCTGATCCCGGGCGACGCTGCACATATGCTGACAGCTGCTCTTTTCACCGCTATGATGGCGCCAGAAATTTTCGACCGGGTGGAGTAAGGATGGTCAGCGCGCTGTATGTAGTGCTGGGAGCACTGTTTATTATCAAGTTTTCTTTTGACGTAGTGCGGCTGCGTCGCCAGTATCACGTGGCGCACGGCGACGGCGGCTTTTATGAATTGCAGACCGCCATTCGTATTCACGGCAACGCCGTAGAGTATATTCCGCTCGCCCTGCTGCTGCTGGTGATTATGGAAATGAACGGCGCGGAAATGTGGATGCTGCACCTGACCGGC
This sequence comes from Erwinia wuhanensis, assembly GCF_030484085.1. NCBI lineage: Bacteria > Pseudomonadati > Pseudomonadota > Gammaproteobacteria > Enterobacterales > Erwiniaceae > Erwinia > Erwinia wuhanensis. The sequence goes on along the minus strand of NZ_JAUJUH010000001.1, from coordinate 99,017 downwards.
CTCTTCTTTTTCCTGGGCCGCGCGCTGCACAGCTACGGTATGCGCACCAGCACGCTGCTGTGGCGGAAAAACGGTATGATCCTGACGCTGGCATCGCTGCTGGGCATGATCGTGCTTAACCTTGTTTTTCTGCCCTGGGATTTGGTTTTCACGCTGGGCTGAGGCGGAAAAGGTGCAGCCCGCGCCGCTTTCTGCCAGAATACGCCCTTTCCGTTTTTGTTCCGGACTTACCACTATGTCTAACCGCGATACGCTGTTCTCCGCGCCGATTGCCAAACTGGGCGACTGGACGTTTGACGAGCGCGTGGCCGAAGTTTTTCCCGATATGATCCAGCGCTCCGTGCCTGGCTATTCCAATATTATTTCGATGATCGGGATGCTGGCCGAGCGTTTTGTACAGCCGCACAGCCAGGTTTACGATCTGGGCTGCTCGCTGGGCGCCGCCACCCTTTCGGTGCGCCGCAATATCAAAGCCGAAGGCTGCAAAATTATCTCCGTTGATAACTCGCCCGCGATGGTGGAGCGCTGCCGTCGCCATATTGACGCTTTCCGCGCCGACACGCCGGTCGAAGTGATTGAGGCCGATATTCGCGCCGTTCCGATTGAAAACGCCTCGCTGGTGGTGCTGAACTTTACGCTGCAGTTTTTAGAGCCTGCCGAGCGGCAGAGCCTGCTGAATACCATCTGGCAAGGCCTGCGTCCCGGCGGCGCACTGGTGCTTTCCGAAAAATTCAGCTTCGCCGACGCCAGCGTGGGCGAACTGCTGTTCAATATGCATCATGACTTCAAGCGGGCTAACGGCTACAGCGAACTGGAGATCAGCCAGAAGCGCAGTATGCTGGAAAACGTTATGCTGACCGACAGCGTGGAAACGCACAAAGAGCGCCTGCGCCTGGCCGGTTTTGAGCATGCCGAACTCTGGTTCCAGTGCTTTAATTTTGGCTCGTTAATTGCGCTTAAGGCTGGGACGGACTGATGGATTTCGGTAATTTTTATCAGCTGATCGCCAAAAGTCCGCTGTCGCACTGGCTGGAAACGCTGCCTGCACAGATTGCCGCCTGGCAGCGCGAACAGCTGCACGGGCATTTTAAAAACTGGGATCGCTCGGTTGAGCATCTGCCGACCATCGTGCCAGAAACGTTGGATCTGCTGCACGGTGTCACCGCCGACAGTAGCCAGCTCAGCGAGCGCCAGCGCGGCGGTATCGAAAGCCTGCTGCGTAATCTGATGCCGTGGCGCAAAGGCCCCTACTCGCTGTATGGCGTGCATATTAATACCGAATGGCGCTCCGACTGGAAATGGGACCGCGTGCTGCCGCATATTTCCCCGCTGGCGGGCCGAACCGTGCTGGACGTCGGCTGCGGCAGCGGCTATCACATGTGGCGCATGGTTGGTGCGGGCGCAAATCTGGTGGTGGGCATCGATCCGATGCAGCTGTTTATCTGCCAGTTCGAGGCCGTGCGCAAGCTGCTGGGCAACGATCAGCGCGCGCACGTGCTGCCGCTCGGCATCGAGCAGCTGCCGGAGCTGAAAGCGTTTGATACGGTTTTTTCGATGGGCGTGCTCTATCATCGCCGCTCGCCGCTGGATCACCTTTATCAGCTGAAGAACCAGCTGGTCAGCGGCGGCGAGCTGGTGCTGGAAACCCTGGTGGTCGAAGGCGACGAGCACGCGGTGCTGGTGCCGGGCGAACGCTATGCGCAGATGCGCAACGTCTATTTTATTCCCTCTACCGGCGCGCTGAAAAACTGGCTGGAGAAATGCGGCTTTGTTGATGTGAAGATCGCGGACTATTCCGTGACGTCGACGGAAGAGCAGCGCCGCACCGACTGGATGACCAGCGAATCGCTGGCGGAGTTTTTGGATCCCAACGACAGCAGCAAAACCGTCGAAGGCTATCCGGCGCCGCTGCGTGCCGTACTGGTGGCGCGCAAGCCTTAGCACGACCGGCGTCGCCGTGGGCGTAAAGCCTTAGCTTTACTCGTGGCTCATAACTGCCAGCTTTAGCTACCCGTGCGGCTGACGCGGTGCGCAAGCTTCGGGCATAAGCGGCCTGACTGATAGCCAGCCTTAGTTCGTCCGGCGCGGGTGGCTGCTGGTTTTAGCCTCGCTGTAGTAAATAAAGCCGGACGACCATTTTCGCGCAGGGACGCGCGAAAAGTGCGTTCATTATCCGTGCTTTCCCCCTTCCCCGGCAGGTCTTAACGCTTCGCCAGCGCCAGCTTTGCGGCAAAGCCGATAAAGACGCAGCCGGTCAGGCGATCCATGATTTTTATCACCGCCGGCTTACGCAGCTTTTCCGCAAAGTAATGCGTGCAGGCGATCAGCATCCCGTTCCACAACGTGCCGACGACCACGTGGGTAAAGGCCATGCCGATACTCCAGAGCGCCACCGAGCCACCAGCAGGAATAAATTGCGGCAAAAACGAGACGTAGAAGATGCCGACCTTAGGGTTAAGCAAATTGCCTAAAAAACCACGCATAAATACGCGGCGATAGCCGTCCTGCTTAGCCTGCGGCAGAGCGTCCTGGAAGGCGCTGCGCGGTTTTAACAGTAGCCCCACGCCGAGCCATAGCAGATACGCCGCGCCCGCCAGCCTTAAAATGTTATAGGCCACTTCCGATGCCAGAAGCAGTGCGCCAAGCCCCACGCCCACCGCAGTGCCCCACGCCATACAGCCGGCATTGACGCCCATGCTGGTCGCCAGCGCTTTTTTCCAGCCGCTGGCGGCGGACGTACGCAGGATCAATGCCGTATCGAAACCCGGCGTCATGGTCAGCAGCGTAATGGCGAACAGAAAGGTTAATAACGAGGTCATACTGGTTTCCCTGGAAAGGAAAAAAAGTTTAGCGATTACGCGGCTGATTGCCTACTACCAATTTTCGTTATGTCACATTTCCATCCCCCTTTTTGCGTTAAAAGGTCTACGGTTGAACCTGTACGACTTTTATTTCACCAAAAGGAGTTCCCATGAGTAAGTTCGTATTCTCTTCACCGCGCAAGTACGTTCAGGGCGCTGGCGTCATGGCTCAGCTGGGCGACTACGTAGCGGAACTGGGCAATAAAGCTTTTGTGGTGGCGGATGAAATCGTCTGGAAACTGACGGGCAAGACGGTGCAGGATGCTTTGCAGCAGCGCAACGTCGAGTTTCATTATCAGCAGTTCAACGGCGAGGCTTCCGGCAATGAGATCGCTCGCCTTACGGCGCTGGCGAAAGAGGCCGATGCGCAGCTGGTGATCGGCGTAGGCGGCGGCAAAACGTTGGATACGGTTAAAGCAGTGGCCGACGAGCTGAAGCGGCCGGTGGTGATTGTACCGACTATCGCCTCGACGGATGCGCCGTGCAGCGCGCTTTCCGTGATCTACTCCGACAGCGGCGTATTCGAAAGCTACCGCTTCTATAACAAAAACCCGGATCTGGTGCTGGTGGATACGCAGGTCTGCGCCCAGGCGCCGGTCAGGCTGTTCGCTTCCGGCATCGCTGATGGTCTGGCGACCTTTGTCGAAGCGCAGGCGGTCAAACGTTCGCACAGCAAATCCATGGTGGATGGCGATCCGACGATTGCAGGTATGGCGATTGCCGAAGCCTGCGAAAAAACGCTGCTGACCTGGGGATACAGCGCTTATCAGGCGGTAGAGAAAAAAGTGGTTACGCCAGCCGTAGAGGCGGTAGTGGAAGCCAATACGCTGCTTTCCGGCCTGGGCTTTGAAAACGCAGGTTTAGCGGGCGCGCACGCTATCCATAACGGCTTTACCGCTATCGACGGCGACATCCACCATCTGACGCACGGTGAAAAGGTCGCCTACGGCACGCTGACGCAAATGGTGCTGGAGCAGCGGCCCGATGAAGAGATTGCGCGCTATGTCCGCTTTTATCGCGCGATAAAAATGCCGACCATGCTAAAAGAGATGCATCTGGAAAACGAAAGCTGGGAGAACCTGCTGAAAGTGGGCGAACTGGCTAACAGCGAAGGCGATACGCTGAAGAACCTTAACCCTAACCTTAGCGCGCAGGATATCGCCAGCGCTATCCTGGCAGTAGACGCTTTCAGCCAGACCGTGAAATAACAGCGTTTGGCGCGGGCGCTTATTTGTCCGCGCCTTCCGCTTTATCCCAGTATTCAAAGCGGTAAGCCGCGCTGATATTGCGCAGCACTTCACCGTGCGCAAAGACTTCTCTCTCATGCGAGTAGCTTAGCGTGCAGTTGCCCCGCTCGTCCCACAGCTGGCATTCATCCTGCGTGGTCAGCTCGCTATCGGGGTTATGCGTTTGCATCAGTAGCCCCTTTTCCCGCTTTTTATCGTCATAGCTCCACTGCATTTCGCTGTTGCCCGAGCGGCTGGCGATCAGCAGATTTTCCGCATTCCAGCTATAGTGAAACTCGCCGTTGGCCTGCGCGTCCGATCCTCTCGCCACGCTTTTTATCAGCCGCTGACGGCTGTCGTAGCTGTTAGTGGTTTCCGTAAAGCCCTTTTTTCCCTGCAACAGAAACGCCTCGGACGAGCTGGTAATGGTGCCCGTTTTACCGGTCAGATAGTTGACGGTTCCCTGTTTATTGCTGACTTCCACCAGCTTGCCCTTTTGCAGCACGAAGACCGACAGAACGTAGTCGGCCTGCCAGCCGGTGGCGACGCGCGTGACGCTTTGCACCATTCTGAGCGCGACGTTACCTTCGTTCTTGTCAAAGCTGATATCCGCCCGCAGCAGCGCGCCACAGCGATCGAACTCACCGAGAATGCGTTTTTGCTGGTCGACATCCTTACCAAACTCGCCCATTACAACCTGTTTTATCGGCCCTTTCGCGGTACCGCCCAGCAGCAGCAGGCTGTTGCTGTCGTTAACCCGTGCGGCGTTGGCGGGACAGGTATCTGCGCCCTGTGCCGCGCCCGCCAATAGCATGAGCGGCAGCAGAAAAACGTTGGCGGTCATTATGACTTTCATCAGTGAACTCGCAGCAGCCAGAGATGTGTTCAGTGTAAGAGGAATTTCGGTTCTGCGGCAGAAAAAAAGCCTCACCAAAATGATGAGGCCTGGTACTTGCAAACATCACGTCGTTAACCTGGCGTGCTGTGCGGCAAAATCGGGGTCAGGCTACGCTTGCCGACGAGCCAAACGAGAGCGAGAGCGAGGCTTTCATGGCTTCCACCATATCGCCGTCAACGCAGGCGCGGCTGAACTCGTCCGTTTCCGCGACGGAAGTCATGGAAACACCGGCTTTACGGTAGCGCATTGCAGAGGCGATTCGCTGGCTGGCGGAGCTGTGTAGCTCACGCAATCCGGCTTCCACAAACTTATGCAGGTTGCTCATGCGGACGCCAGCGCCGGCCATAATGATTGGACCCTGGGTAAGCTGATTAAGTTCCCTTAATAAAGGTAAACCGCTTTCGGCGCTTTGTTGCTGGCCGGAAGTCAGGATGCGCGCCACGCCCAGGTCGGTAAGCTGCCGCAGCGCCGTCAGCGGGTTGTGACAGAGATCGAAAGCGCGGTGGAAGGTCACCTCCATGCCTGCGCAAAGCGCCATGACCTGCTTCATCCTGGCGATATCAATATGCCCGTCCACATCCAGTATGCCGACCACCACGCCCGGAAAACCAAGCTCGCGGATCCAGGCGACATCGTCTTTAATCTGACGAAACTCGTTGTCACTGAAGCAGAAATCACCGCCGCGCGGACGCACCAGGGGATGAACGGGTATGGACACGGTTTCGCGAGCCTGCAACAGGCTGCCAGCCGAAGGCGTTAATCCGCCTTCCGAAGGCGCAGCGCAAAGCTCCACCCGATCGGCGCCAGCGGTTTGCGCGGCCAGCGCGCAATCAATCCCATAGCAGCATACTTCCAGTTTTAACATTTCATTCTCCTGTTAATGACTGCCGGCTGGTTGTGTAAATCTGTTTCGCTGTTTAGTCTGCTTTCGAACATTAAAAATAATAGTAACGGGAATCACCAACATGACATGCACTTTCGACCAGCGTATCGATCGCCGTCACAGCGATAGTCTGAAATGGCAGAAATATGGCGGTCAGGATATTTTGCCGCTCTGGGTAGCAGATACCGATTTCCGCTCGCCGCAATGTGTGATTGACGCGCTTCAGCAGCGCGTGGCCCATGGTATTTTCGGCTATGGCACCACGCCGGATGAGCTGATTGCCGTCACCACGGCGCGAATGCTGGCGCGCTATCAGTGGAAAATCGATCCGGAATGGCTGGTTTTACTGCCGGGCGTGGTCAGCGGGCTGAATTTAGCGGTACGCGCTTTTACCGAGCCGCATCAGGGCACCATCGCGCCCACGCCGATTTATCCGCCGTTCCGCTCTGCGGCAAAGCTGGCCGACCGCGCGCAGCTTAACGTGCCGTTAAAACTGCATGAGGGACGCTGGCTGGCGGATTTTGACGAGCTGTCACCCGCCATGACCGGCAACGAAAAACTGTTAATGCTGTGCAATCCGCAAAATCCCGGCGGCACGGTTTATCGTCGCGAGGAGCTGGAGGCACAGCTGCGCTTTGCGCAACGTCACGATCTGATCGTCTGCTCTGATGAAATTCACTGCGACCTGCTGCTGGAAGACGGCGTGCAGCATATTCCTTTTGGCAGTCTTAACGAAGACGCGCAGCGACGCTCCGTGACGCTGATTTCGCCCTCAAAGACGTTCAATATTGCCGGGCTGGGCGCTTCGCTGGCCATTATTCCCGATAAAGCGTTGCGCGCGCGTTTCAACAAAGCACGCCTGGGCATTGTGCCGCAACCGGATATCCTGGCGCTGGTCGCCGCGACGGCCGCCTGGCGAGACGGGCAGCCGTGGCTGGACGAGCAGCTGGCCTATCTTAAAACCTCAAGGGACTGGCTGACCGAGCGCGTCAACGCTATTGAGGGGCTTTCGCTGGCCCGCCCGGAGGCGACCTATCTGGCGTGGATTGACGCCAGCCAGCTTAACGTTGCCAGCCCGGCGCTGTTTTTTGAACGGCACGGGCTGGGCTTTTCCGCCGGGCGCGATTTTGGCGACGATAGCTTTGTACGCTTTAACTTTGGCTGCCCGCGCGATCTGATTGTGGAAGCGGTGCGACGGATGGAAAAAGCCGTGCGGACGTTACGACGCTAGCTCGCTCTCTACAATCTCTTTCAGGCTCCAGGGATGGAACTTGATCGTCACCTGGCCGTCGCTGACCGCGAGCGTCGGATTAGGCAGCCTTTCGCCCTCTCCTTTCGGCGCGCTATTTTTAATGGCTATCCCTGGTTTAGAGAGGCTCTCATCCGACAACAGCGCCAGCGCACGCACGCTCAGCTGCGCTTCATCGCCCGGCAGCACGATCTCAACGTGCTCCCAGCCTTCATGCCGATAGACTTTTTCACCGGGCCAGGGCAGCTCCACCATGCTGATTTGCCATGGCCCGACCCGTAATGGTTCATGCAGCTCAAACAGCGCGACCGGCCGTCCGCCTATCATCTTTTCTGAAAACAGCACGCCGTGCTGCAAAAAACCTTTTTTCCAGCGTTCCGCCGTCGCGACCTGATGGCAGCGTACGGCGATGTGATCGGCATGATGCGCAGCCAGATCCAGCCCGAGCCGCGTCGCCAGATGGTTAATTTTGTGTAGAAACTCTCCAGAATCCTTAACTAAATCGTTTAATTCTTCCGCTACTTTACCTGAAAACATGCCTTCCTCGTTAAATTACTTAAAAAATATTAATCATTTTTATGCCATCACACCCCGTTTTCGGGCCAGCTTTCCTGATGAAGAAAAACGTAACAGCCCAGGATAGCTCGATAATTGCGGATTATTATCCTTTTCTTTAGTTAAATTTGGTTTAGTCCCAGCATATTATTTAGAAAATTTGGCTTAACTTAATGTTTTAATTTAGTTAAATTTATACAATGCGACTATTCTTAAATCCCGTTCGTCGACTCCAGGGTATTCTTATTTCTTATAGATTCGTTTCGCTTCTCACACAAGGAATAGCAAATGCTGATGTTAATACTTATTGCAGCGCTTATCGTTATGACGGGCTTTGCTCTGGTGAGGCACTGGAAGCTTCGTAACGAAAAGACGACTATCGCCAGCCCGCATCGCCCTCACCGTCGTCGCACCTGACCAGACAACCAGGAAGCAGCGCCCGCTGTTTCCTGTGCCCTCTCCTGTTTACACGCCTGGATAACTACAGCCTAAATGCAGTATACTTTTTCCCTTCTTTTTTAGCGGTAGCGAACAGCCACTCTGCTGTCCGACTCCGTTTAGTATGACGGCCTGGCCTCAGCGCGCAGGCGTTTTTGCATATAAAGGTAATCCGGTGAATATTCAGGCTCTTCTCTCAGATAAAGTCAGTCAGGCGATGATCGCGGCAGGGGCTCCGGCCGACTGCGAGCCGCAGGTGCGTCAGTCCGCTAAGGCACAGTTCGGCGATTACCAGGCAAACGGTATTATGGCCGTTGCGAAAAAACTGGGCAAGGCGCCGCGCCAGCTTGCTGAAGAGGTGCTGACCCATCTCGATCTACAGGGGATCGCCAGCAAGGTTGAAATCGCCGGACCGGGTTTTATCAATCTGTTTCTTGACGCCGACTGGCTTGCCGCCCAGGTAGACCGCGTTGTCGACGCGCCGCGCCTGGGCGTGTCGCCGGTCGAACCGCAGACTATCGTTATCGACTACTCTGCGCCTAACGTCGCCAAAGAGATGCACGTTGGTCACGTTCGCTCCACCATCATTGGTGATGCGGCGGTGCGCACGCTCTCCTTCCTGGGCCACAACGTGATCCGCGCCAACCATGTGGGCGACTGGGGCACGCAGTTCGGGATGCTGATCGCTTACCTGGAAAAACAGCAGAACGAAGCCCATGAAGAGATCGCTTTATCCGATCTGGAAGCCTTCTACCGCGAAGCCAAGCGTACCTATGACGAAGATCCGGCTTTTGCCGAACGCGCGCGCGGCTACGTGGTAAAACTTCAGGGCGGCGATGAATACTGCCGTAAAATGTGGAAGCGTCTGGTGGACATCACCATGTCGCAGAACCAGAAAGTCTACGACCGCATGAACGTGACGCTGAGCCGCAAAGACGTCATGGGCGAAAGCCTGTACAACGATATGCTGCCGGGCATCGTTGCCGATCTGAAAGCCAAAGGCCTGGCGGTAGAAAGCGAAGGCGCTACCGTGGTTTTCCTGGACGAGTACAAAAATAAAGATGGCGAGCCGATGGGCGTTATCATCCAGAAAAAGGATGGCGGCTATCTTTATACCACCACCGATATCGCCTGCGCGAAATACCGTTATGAAACGCTTCATGCCGATCGCGTGCTCTACTATATCGATTCACGTCAGCACCAGCATCTACAGCAGGCGTGGACCATCGTGCGTAAAGCCGGTTATGTGCCGACGTCCGTGCCTTTAGAACACCATGCGTTTGGCATGATGCTGGGCAAGGACGGCAAGCCATTTAAAACCCGCGCGGGCGGCACCATCAAGCTTTCCGATCTGCTGGACGAAGCGGTCGAGCGCGCCACGAAGCTGGTTAGCGAGAAAAACCCGGATATGCCAGCCGACGAACTGGCGAAGCTTGCCAACACGGTGGGTATCGGCGCGGTCAAATATGCGGATCTTTCTAAAAGCCGCACCACGGATTATGTGTTTGACTGGGACAACATGCTGGCCTTTGAAGGCAACACCGCGCCGTATATGCAGTATGCCTATACGCGTGTGCTTTCCGTGTTCCGCAAGGCGGGCATTGAAGAATCCGCCGTCACGGGCAAAACCGTGATTGCTGAAGATCGCGAAGCGGCGCTGGCCGTACGCCTGCTGCAATTTGAAGAAACCATCACCCAGGTCGCGCGCGACGGCACGCCGCACGTGATGTGTGCTTACCTCTACGATCTGGCCGGTCTGTTCTCTGGTTTCTACGAGCACTGCCCGATCCTGTCTGCCGAAGACGAAGCGACGAAGCAGAGCCGCCTGAAGCTGGCGCTGCTGACCGCGAGAACCCTGAAGCAGGGTCTGGATACGCTGGGTATCGAAACCGTCGAAAGAATGTAACAGGCAATCTGCAAAGGGACGAGCTTTCGTCCCTTTTTATCGCTAAAGATTTAGTCTGTTTTATTCTGCCTGGAAAATTTACCCGGAAGCCCGTACCGGATTAAAGCTTTTATTTCCCCATTTCATCTCGCCTCGCTCATCCTCCTGCTGAATTTCCGCCATAGCTGCCTGCATAATATTCAGGCACTCTGCGGCTGGTTTACCTGCTTTTTTAAGCGCTTCCGTTGCCAGAGCGTAATATTTCAGCACAGAAGATTTCGTGTAAGACATGATGGCAGGTACAGAGCAAATGCTGCCGGAATCAAATCGCTGAACAAGCGTATCAGCGGATGTCCCTATTTCTTCCGTTGCCTGAAGCGTTGCCAACGGCTTATTGATCAATGCAAAACTTATTGCCTCAACGAGCTCAATAGCCTGTGGGTCGGTAATTGAATGACTTATCGCTTTTATTTTTCCAGGCAATACCGCAATCGTCTGGCTATTCCCTTTTGCAATATTGCTAATAAATTGCCCCCAGTTTTCTTCGACCATCACTGAGCTACAGGCTGCGGAAGTGGAAAACAGACATAACGTCATCAACAAGAAAGATAGATTTTTCATCTTATTACCTCCAGCTCTCTGTCATGGGAAGACCAGATACGATCCCGGGTCGCAGACCTCAGGATAATACATCCCTGGGAAGCAAAGCCTGCTGGTTTGCCTATACGTTCGCCATGAATACGAAACTCCGTGCGCCCAAAGGTTTCACCAGTGATTTGCCTGAGCACGATCCTCATTGGCCCTTTTGTGTGGGTACGCTGCGTGATACGCCATTTACCACGCGGGATCGGCCCCATTCCTCTTACCTGCTGTCGGTCGGGATTATTCTTATTAGTCAGCACACCTGAATAACCACGGTCGATATACTCGCTATCGTGATAAAGATTTCCCGTAGATTGCTGATAAATCCATGCCATGTGCATTATCCTTATACAAATCTGTGCGGTTCCAGGTGGCCTGATTAGGTGATTTAGCCACCAGGATATGCCAAAATTATTCTGATTTAGCTGAAGCGGACTGCCCCTTATACGCTCTATCCTTTTCGAAAATAAGTAGCATAATGAGTGGGATACCCGCCGTTATTTCCCCCTCTTCCTGAAAAGCGGGCAACGTATTTTCATCACACATTGCGCCGCAAAAAAATGATTAAGTTCACCTTATTGCACTATTTACGGTTTGTCTGTTATGACAAACCGCTCCCTGATGCCGTCGCCTGCCCTACAATGACTTCTGTAACCTGCCGCCCATGCCGCAACGACCTTTTCCGCAGACTTGCGTAACCCATCGCCAATCCCGCACCATCCTTACCGCCACGCCGCTGCCTGACCGCAGTAAGAGGCCATGCGGATAAGCGGACTGATTCAGCCTGTTTATCAGGAACTGCACAAAATATTTGAAAATAACACCGTTATATAATAATACTGCCGAGCTACTTTCGTTTCCCACCTTCTGACCGCATTGTTATTTAATTATCGGAAGTTAAACAGGATTAATGCTGAGTTCTTTGCAGACAATAAATAGCCGTGCGATCTCACGCCCCTTGCTTGCGGCCTGCCTCACAAAAAAATAAGCAACACCTGTTTATTTTCATCTTATTTTACGAGCAGCTTTCCATAAATAAATAAAGGCACAATCCTTTGAAAGAAAACGATCTATGGAGTATTGACGGCGTAAAGAAAAAGCATAGAGTTGATGGGCGACGCCTGAAGCGAAGCAGAAATAGCGAAGCCCGCCAGTGGTGGAACACTGACGAGCCTCTGACCACAATGTTATGAGGACTAACATCATGGCTGTAAAACAGTGTACCCAAACTCGCCCTGAGTTTACAAATTTTTCCTCGCTACCTGCGGGAATGGACTTTATCGATCTGGCGGAATATAACGAGCGTCTGGTTGCCGCCTTAATGGAAACGGATAATGATATGGAGCGTCTTTCTCTTTATAAAAAAATGGCCGCCAGCCTTGAACAGCTGGCGACGACTTATGAAGAACCGGTGCCTGACGAGCGCCTTCCACAGCTAACGGCGTCGAATATTACGGCTTTTCATCCTGTCCTTTTATTGCGGAACCGGAAAGAGTCACCCAATATTGCCAGGCTTTAACCCGGCTATTAATTCACAACCTGATTGATGCGGAAGCCAGACTGACGCTCAACGATCTGCTGTTTGATCTGGTCAATTATCAGGTGGACGATCTGAAAGCCCCGCGCTATATGGAAACCTGGAACGGTTTAGTCCAGGTTCGCTAAATTCGCCGGGAAAGACAGGCCGCATTCAGTCCGCAGCGGTCTGTTCTTTTGCTTTTCTTCAGTGCCGCAGCGACCTTTGCAACCCATCGCCAATCCCGCCTTTGCAACCTATCGCCAATCTCACCGCCATTCTTACCGCCACGCCGCTGCCTGACCGCAGTAAGGGGCCGTGCGGATAAGCGGACCGTTTGGCGCAGGGACGCGCCAACCGAGCCTCCACGGATGGATTTACGGCGCGTCCGTGTTCCGCACCGTCCCTTGCTGCCTGCCACTTGACCCGCAGCGACTTCTGTAACCTGCCCCAAGTCACAGCGGCTTTTCTCCGGCTTCAGAACGCAAAAAAGGGGCGAATCGCTTCGCCCCTTTCTGCACTGCCTGCTTTTGCCCTGCACTGCCTGGCTTTGCCCGCCAGGCTACCGGTAATTCACCATCACTTCATTACTCAGCACGCGCAGCGTCTGCGGCAGCCGACCTTGTCCCTGCACGCCATAGACAAAGTGCAGCGTTTCTCCGGCATGAATATTGGTTAACCCTCGCGTCGCGCCGCTCGCGCCGTCAAGCGGCACGCAACGCCTTTCGGCACAAAGCCAGGCGGCAAAACCGGAAGGCATTGGGCCGGTCAGCTCATAGCGCCAGCTGATCTCCGTTATCGCGCCGGTCACCGTCTCCGACGCCTTCAGCGCGGGCGACGTTAACTGCATCCCGCGATTCAGCAATCCCGGCCCCGGCGCGGAGGCGTGCCAGGCGCCGCCGGCAGCCAACGCCAGCTGTGGCAGACAGCACAAAAACAGCAGCGCCTTTTTCATCAATGACCACCAATAGTCGACGTCATACGGATCTGACGATTATCGGTCAGCTCCAGGTTAGAAATCACCATCAGCTGCGGCAGGTTGCGACGCAGGAAGCGGGCCAGCAGCGCGCGCAGCGGATGGTTAACCAACAGCACCGGCGGCGCACCCAGCGACTCCTGATGCGCCAGCGCGCCCTGCGCCTGCGCCAGCAAACGATCCGCCAGGCCCGGCTCCAGACCGCCGCCGCCCTGCAACGCCTGCAACAGCAGACGTTCCAGCGTGGTATCCAGTCCGATAACCTGCACTTCGCCATTGCCCGGATACCACTGCTGGGTAATCGCCCGGCCCAGCGCCACACGCACTACGGAAGTCAGCTCGTGCGGATCGGTCTGCACGGTCGCGTGCTCTGCCAGCGTTTCAATAATGGTGCGCATATCGCGGATGGAAACGCGCTCCGACAGCAAATTCTGCAACACCTTATGCAGCGTGGTCAGCGTGATCACGCCAGGGATTAAATCTTCCGTCAGCTTCGGCATATCCTGGGTGACGCGATCCAGCAGCTGCTGCGCTTCCTGACGGCCAAACAGCTCGCTGGCGTACTGGCCAATCAAATGGTTCAGGTGCGTCGCGACTACGGTACTCGCTTCCACTACGGTATAACCCTGGATCTGCGCCTGCTCTTTCAGCGCGCTGTCGATCCAGATAGCGGCCAGACCAAAGGCTGGATCCACCGTCACTTCGCCCGGCAGCGTGCCTGCGGCGGTGCCGGGGTTGATCGCCATCCAGCGGCCCGGATAGGCGTCGCCGCTGCCGATTTCTACACCCTTCATCAGAATACGGTAGCGCGCTGGCGGCAGCTCCATATTGTCGCGGATATGCACCACCGGCGGCAGAAAGCCCATCTCCTGCGCGAATTTCTTACGAATGCTGCGGATACGACCCAGCAACTCGCCATCCTGCGTATTGTCCACCATGGGGATCAGTCGATAGCCGACTTCCATGCCCAGCGTGTCTTCCAGCTGCACATCGGTCCAGGACGCTTCTACATTCACCGGCGTTTCCGCGCTTTTCACCATGCTGCTCTGCGGCATGGCTTTCGGTTTGGTCTCCTGACCGCGCATATACCACGCAAGGCCCAGCAGCGCGGCGGTAAACAGCAGGAACACCAGGTTCGGCATTCCCGGGATCAGACCCAGTAAACCCAGCACGCCTGCGCTCAGCATCATCACGCGTGGATTTTTGAACAGCTGGGTAACCATCTGTTCGCCAACGTCCTGATCGGTCGCCACGCGGGTCACGATAACGCCGGCTGCGGTTGAGATAACCAGCGCCGGGATCTGAGCAACCAGACCGTCACCGATGGTCAGCAGCGTATAGGTTTCGCCTGCGTGCCCCATATCCATACCATGCTGCACCACGCCCACCAGCAGACCGCCGATAACGTTGATGACCATGATCATAATGCCTGCGACGGCGTCGCCGCGAACGAACTTACTCGCACCGTCCATTGACCCGTAGAAGTCCGCTTCCTGGGTGACTTCCGCACGGCGTTTTTTCGCTTCGTCTTCACCAATCAGGCCGGCGTTCAGGTCGGCGTCGATCGCCATCTGCTTACCGGGCATCCCGTCCAGCACAAAGCGCGCGCCCACTTCGGCGATACGGCCAGCACCCTTGGTGATAACCATAAAGTTGATGATAACGAGGATGATAAAGACCACGATACCGATGGCGAAGTTGCCGCCCACCAGAAAGTGCCCGAAGGCCTCAACCACCTGTCCGGCCGCCGCCGCGCCCGTATGCCCTTCCATCAGGATGATACGGGTTGAGGCGACGTTCAGCGCCAGGCGCAACAGGGTGGAGAAAAGCAGAATGGTCGGAAACGCAGCGAACTCCAGCGTTTTCTGGGTAAACATCGCTACCAGCAGCACCATTATCGACAGCGCGATATTAAAGGTGAACAGCAGATCGAGGATGAACGGCGGCAACGGCAGCACCATCATCGCCAGGATCATCATAATCAATACCGGCCCGGCCATAATCTGCCATTGGGTATCTTTCATATTCGGTAAGCGCAACAATGTGGCCAGATTCGCCATCAGTCTTTCTCTCCAGAGCCAAAGTCCAGCGCTTCCGGCACCGGTAAATTAGCAGGTTTTTTCGGGGCCAGGCCGCCTTCCAGCTTCCAGCGACGGAGCTGCCAGACCCAGGCCAACACTTCTGCAACAGCCGCATATAACGTACCGGGAATATGCTGACCAATTTCACTATGTCGATAGAGCGCGCGCGCCAGCGGCGGCGCCTCCAGGACAGGAATACGGTGTTCTTTACCTAATTCGCGAATACGCAGCGCCACTTCGCCTGCGCCTTTCGCCACCACTTTGGGCGCGCTCATTTTCCGTTCGTCATACTGCAAGGCGACGGAATAGTGCGTCGGGTTGGTCACGATAACGTCCGCTTTCGGTACATCCGCCATCATGCGTCGGCGGGCCGCCGCGCGCATCTGCTGACGAATACGCCCCTTAACGTGCGGATCGCCTTCCTGCTGTTTATATTCGTCACGGATTTCCTGGCGAGTCATGCGCAGCCCTTTGTAGTAGCTGTACAACTGCCAGAAAACGTCAAATCCCACCATCGGCGACAGGCCCAGCACCACCAGCACGCAGCACATGGCAATCATGTTCAGCGAGCTGGCCAGCGCGGTATAGGGCGATTCGCTGATCAGGCGCATCATTTCCGGCCAGTTATGGCTGACATACAGCCAGGTCACGCAGCCGACCAGCACCGCTTTCAGAATCGATTTCACCAGTTCCGTCGCGGTCTGCGCGGAGACCAGCTTGGCTAAGCCTTTAATTGGATTCATCTTGCCAACGTCGAACTTAATCGCTTTGCCGCTGATCAGCACGCCGCCCAGCAGCATCGGCGCGGCAATCGCTACCAGCACCAGCCCCGCCATCATCGGCAGCAGCGTATACACCGCCTGCACAAAAAGTCTGCCGATCAGGTGCAGCATCTGGCTGGTATCGCTGACCACCGAGTGGTTGAACACTAATCCCTGAGCCAGCAGCTGACCGATTTTGCGGGCCATGCTTTCGCCGCCCATCCACAAAATACCCAACCCCGCCACCAGCATCAGCACCGAGGTCAGCTCGCGCGAGCGCGGAACCTGCCCTTCTTCTCGTGCTTTTTCAAGTCGGTGGGGGGTTGCGGATTCGGTCTTTTCCTCTTCGCTGTCACCAGACACAGGCTATCCTCAGGGAATTTCTGGAGTACGGAATGAATGCGGTTAGGATGCCAAAAAGGCGCAGGGATGATGCCGCGAGTAAACGCGTAAAAAGGGGGTTATTCAGGTAATAGCAAAAAAGGGCCGATAAGGATCGGCCCTGAGCGGAAGGACAAGCTTAAAACCCGAGGCTGTCGAGCAGGTCGTCGACCTGATCCTGGTTAGCCACCACGCCGGGCGCTTCACCGTTAATCTGCGGGCCGTTTTTCAGGCTGTCCGCATCTTTCTTCGGACGGGCAGGCTGTTCCGGCATGTTTTCCAACAGCACCATCAACAGCTGACGCTCGATTTCCTGGATCACATCCATCATGCGCTTGATGACCTGACCGGTCAGATCCTGGAAATCCTGCGCCATCATGATTTCCATCAGCTGCGCGTTGGTGAAGCTCGTATGCTGCGGCACCGATTCCAGATAACCACGGGTATCCGAAACCAGCGAGCGGGCATCTGCCAGTTCGATAGGATTCTCAAACCACTCATCCCAACGGCCTTTCAGCGCTTTAGCTCCATTCTCCATCTCTGTCTGACGTGGCTGCGCGGCTTCCACACAGTTCAGCGCGCGTTCAGCCGCCTGAGCGGTCATTTGCACTACGTAGTCCAGGCGATCGCGGGCGTCGGGAATGGCTTCCGCCGCTTCAGCAATGGCCTGATCCAGTCCCAGCTCACGCAGGCTGTCGCGCAGCATCCGCGTCAACGAACCAATTCGGGAGATAATGTCGTTCGCGGAAGCCGCGTCGACACTTGGTTTCGGAAGTTCGCTCATCTCGGCTCCTTACATACCCAGCTTTTCGAAGATCTTGCCTAACTTCTCTTCAAGGGTCGCTGCGGTAAAAGGTTTAACGACATAGCCGCTGGCACCCGCCTGAGCAGCCGCAATAATGTTCTCTTTTTTGGCTTCGGCCGTGACCATCAGCACCGGCAGCTTGCCGAGCGTGCCGTCTGCACGAATGGTTTGCAGCAGCTGCAGACCGTCCATGTTTGGCATGTTCCAGTCAGAAATCACGAAGTCAAAGCCGCCGGCACGCAGCTTAGCCAGCGCGTCAACGCCGTCTTCTGCTTCTTCAACGTTATTGAAGCCGAGCTCTTTCAGCAGGTTACGGACGATACGACGCATCGTGTTGAAATCGTCGACCACCAGAAACCGCATATTTTTGTCAGCCATAATTACTCCTGTTTGTGTAGCCCCGCGGGACGGGCGCTGCGTTAGATACGTAATGCCTGTCCGGCGCTAATTTTTGCCAGCATGTGCTGGCTGATTTGGTGGAGATCCACCACTTCACTGGCGCCCCCGAGCGCAATTGCTTCGCGGGGCATACCAAATACGACACAGCTCGCTTCGTTCTGGGCGATGGTCCACGCGCCTGCTTTGTTCATAGTCAGCAGGCCTGCGGCACCGTCGTTGCCCATTCCGGTCAGGATCACGCCAACGGCGTTGCGACCGGCATACTGCGCGACTGATTTAAATAACACGTCTACCGAAGGCTTATGCCGATTGACCGGCGGGCCGTCGTGCAGTTTCACCTGATAGTTTGCGCCGCTGCGTGCCAGCTCCATGTGCATCGCGCCCGGCGCGATATAGGCATGGCCCGGCAGCACGCGCTCGCCGTCTTCTGCCTCTTTTACCGTGATCTGACACAGCTTGTTCAGCCGTTCGGCAAAAGAGCGGGTAAAACCTGGCGGCATATGCTGCGTAATCATCAGCGCCGGACTGGTGGCCGGCAGCGGCTGCAACACATGCCTGATCGCTTCCGTACCGCCCGTAGAGGCGCCGATTGCGATCAGCTTTTCACTGCTCAGCATTGGCCCGGCTTTCAGCATCACCGGCGCTGGCTGCGACCGACGCACGTGCAGCTTCGCCCTTGAAGCGGCGCGCACCTTATCGGCAATCATCTGGCTGTAGGCCAGCATGCCTTCGCGGATACCCAACGACGGCTTGGTGACAAAATCCACCGCGCCCAGCTCCAGCGCGCGCAGCGTCACTTCGGAACCCTGGCCGGTCAGCGAAGAGACCATCACCACCGGCATCGGCCGCAGGCGCATCAGCTTTTCCAGAAAATCCAGTCCGTCCATGCGCGGCATTTCCACGTCCAGCGTCAGCACGTCGGGATTGAATTCTTTAATTAAATCGCGAGCCACCAACGGATCGGGCGCCGTCGCCACCATCTCCATGTCCGAATGACTGTTAATAATCTCCGTCATCAACTGACGCATCAGCGAAGAGTCATCAACACATAACACTTTGATTTTGCCCATTATCTTTCCTTAGTCAGCCCGTAAACCGTCTGGCCTCGCAGGTAAAACTCTTTGCTGATCTGGCTGAAGTTTTCAGAGTGTCCGGCAAAAAGAATGCCGCCAGGTTTCAGCATCGGGACAAAACGCCGCAGGATCTTTTCCTGCGTCTCTTTGTCGAAATAGATCATTACGTTGCGGCAAAAAATCGCGTCGAACGGGCCGGGAACGGCCCACTCGTTGCCCAGCAGGTTGAGCTGGGAAAATGTAATGGTGTTAGCCAGTTCAGGCCGAACGCGCACCATGCCAGCGTGCGGGCCGGTACCGCGAAAGAAGAAGCGTTGCAGCTGCTGAGGCGACAGCGTGCGCAGCTCTTCCTGGCGATAGACGCCCGACAGCGCTTTTTCCAGCACCTGGGTATCGATATCGCTGGCGTGAACCTGGAACTTGCCTGCGCCTAACGTTTCCGCCAGCGTCATGGCGATGGAGTAAGGCTCCTCGCCCGTCGACGCCGCCGCGCACCAGACGTTGAAACTGCCGCCGCGCCGCTTAGCGTGATCGGCCAGAATCGGAAAGTGATGCGCCTCGCGAAAGAACGCCGTCAGGTTAGTGGTCAGCGAGTTGATAAAGGCCTGCCACTCTGCACTGCCGGAATCACTCTCCAGCAGCGCCAGGTAACGACCAAAATCGTCGATGCCTAACGTCCGTAACCGGCGCACCAGGCGGTTATAAACCATCTCGCGCTTATGGTCGGCGAGAACAATGCCGGCCCGCTGATAAATAAGCTGGCTGATGCGCTTAAAGTGCGCATCGGATAACGGCAGGCGCTGTACCATCTGTGACAACAGCGTTGCGTTCTCCGGCGGTGCTACCAACGTCGATTTTTTCATCCAGATCCACCCTGCAAAGTACAGATTAAGGGGTTAAAACAGTGTGTTCCCTGTGGGTCAGTATCCGAGGCGGTTTGCCTTCTCCTGAACCAACCCGAGCGTGCCTGGGCTGCTGCCGCTTCCACTACCAGCGCGGCGTTCTGTTGCTCTGCTTTGCATCGTCCGGTGGCTATGACACTGGCTAACTACAAATTCAGATTGCTTAACTGTTTATCGGCAGCAATTCGATCTTCCTGAGGCCAAATTGCGTTAAAGCCTTATTTTTTACTGCCTGCCGTCTTAATAACCAGCCTCGCGCCGCCCTCCACAGACGGCGGCGCGGGGTTCAGGGATTAGAACGTTTCCCAGTTATCGTTGGAAACCGGGGCGGCCTGCGCTTTCTTCGGCGCGGCGGCAACGGCCATCGGCTTGCTGGTAGCCTGCACGACGCTGTCCTTACGAATGCGGAACACGGCGACGGCCTGGGTCAGACGGCTGGCCTGCACTTCCAGCGCGGCGGCGGCGGCGGCAGATTCCTCAACCAGCGAGGCGTTCTGCTGCGTCACGCGATCCATCTCGGTTACGGCGATGCCGACCTGATCGATACCGCGACTCTGCTCGCCCGATGCGGAAGCGATTTCGCCCATGATGTCGGTTACGCGGGTAACGGCGTTCACAATATCCGCCATCGTTTCACCCGCGCTTTCCACCAGCTGCGATCCGGTATCGACACGCGCCACGGAATCTTCAATCAGACCTTTGATTTCTTTGGCGGCCTGCGCGCTGCGCTGCGCCAGGTTACGGACTTCACCGGCCACGACCGCAAAGCCACGGCCCTGCTCACCGGCACGCGCTGCCTCTACCGCGGCGTTCAGCGCCAGGATATTGGTCTGGAAAGCGATGCCGTCGATCACGCTGGTAATATCGGCGATTTTCTTCGAGCTGCCCGCGATGTCACTCATGGTTTTCACCACGCCGTCCACCACCTTGCCGCCCTTCTGCGCCGTTTCCGACGCGCTCAGCGCCAGCTGCGAAGCCTGACGGGCGTTCTCGGCGTTCTGCTTCACGGTAGCGGTCAGCTGCTCCATGCTCGCGGCGGTTTCTTCCAGCGAGGCGGCCTGCTGCTCGGTACGCGAAGAGAGATCGTTGTTGCCCGCAGAAATTTCGCTTGCGCCGGTATAGATAGCGTCGGAGCCGTCGCGCACGTCGCTGACGGTACGCACCAGCGACTGCTGCATATCGCGCAGGCTTTCCGCCAGCAGAGTCATTTCGCTACGGCCTTCCACTTCGATGGTCTGCGTCAGGTCGCCGCTGGCGATGTGACGAATGTGCTCGATATTGCTGTTCAGCGGCAGCAGCAGCAGTTTACGGATGCCGCTCCACGCCAGCGCGATGACCGCAGCGGAAACCAGCAGCACGCCCAGCAGCAGCCAGATAGTCTGGTGGTAAGCGTCTTCATTGGTTTTAATACCCTGCGCCGTCAGCTGATTAACCACTTCCAGCCAGTGGTTATAAGCCTGCTGGAACTGTTCCTGATAGCTTTGGGTCGGCTGCGCGACGAAGTCGTCAAAACGGCCGGTTTCCATCATCACAATCAGCTCGGAAAGCGCGGTGTGGAACTGCTTGTAGTTAGCCAGCAGCGTCTGCACGTCCTCCGCTTTTTTCCCGTCTTCGGTCAGCGTGGCGTTGAACACCGCCAGGGATTTATCGGCAGCGGCCAGGTCGGCCTTTGCCTGCGTCATCAGATCGGTGGCAGAGGTGCCCGCGCCCGATTTGCTGACATCCTGCAGGTAACGAATACCGGCGCGGTTCAGCGTGTTGCGTGCCTGCACCAGCGACACCCATGAGTTGCCCATGGACTGTTGCAGGATGCGCATCTGCTGACTTAATTCAAAATTCTGTTTGTCGCTGTGCACGGCTTTGAAGAACAAACCGCCGGTCCCCAGCTGCAATACAGCAAACAACACCAGCACGCTCACCAGGCCGGTCACTACTTTTATACTCTTGAACATAACTACCTCAGTTGGGGGCTATTTGTTTTAGTTATCGGCAGACGCGGGGGGATCTTTATTGAGCTGTAGGGCGCTTTCCGGAAAGCACTACAGGGCTGTGCCGATGTGTCTGGTTCATGCAGAACGGCTGGTTAATTGTTTTGGAAAACCTCTGCCAGGCACGATTTCCTGCCGGTATCGGCAGCCAGAAAGGTGGCTTGTGGCGACGGCTTCCTTCTACCCGCCTCGCGACGGCTAAAAAGAAGCCCGCTCGGGCACGGTGCCGGAGCGGGCTGATTAACATGCTGTTAAGGATTAAGCGCTTGTGCTCTTTACTTAAAACGTTTCCCAGTTGCCTTCTTCAGCGCCTGGCGCGGCGGCTTTACGCAGCGCGGGCTTCAGCGTACGCGGCGCAGGTGCAGCGGCACGAGCGGCCTGTTCTTTGCGTACGCGGAACACGGCAACGGCCTGAGTCAGACGGCTGGCCTGATCTTCCAGCGCTGCGGCGGCCGTGGCGGACTCTTCCACCAGCGAGGCGTTCTGCTGCGTCACGCGATCCATCTCGGTTACGGCGGTGCCAACCTGGTCGATACCGCGGCTCTGCTCGTCGGAAGCAGAGGCGATTTCACCCATGATGTCGGTCACGCGGGTAACGGCGTTGACGATATCGTTCATGGTTTCACCGGCGGTGCCCACCAGGACGGAACCGCTGTCCACGCGCGCCACGGAATCTTCAATCAGACCTTTGATTTCTTTGGCGGCCTGCGCGCTGCGCTGCGCCAGGTTACGGACTTCACCGGCCACGACCGCAAAGCCACGGCCCTGTTCGCCGGCACGCGCTGCCTCTACCGCGGCGTTCAGCGCCAGAATATTGGTCTGGAAGGCGATGCCGTCGATCACGCTGGTAATATCGGCGATCTTCTTCGAGCTGCCCGCGATGTCGCTCATGGTTTTCACCACGCCGTCCACCACCTTGCCGCCCTTCTGCGCCGTTTCCGACGCGCTCAGCGCCAGCTGCGAAGCCTGACGGGCGTTTTCGGCGTTCTGCTTCACGGTAGCGGTCAGCTGCTCCATGCTCGCGGCGGTTTCTTCCAGCGAGGCGGCCTGCTGCTCGGTACGGGCAGAAAGATCGTTGTTGCCCGCCGCGATTTCGCTTGCGCCGGTATAGATAGCGTCAGAGCCGTCGCGCACGTCGCTGACGGTACGCACCAGCGCCTGCTGCATCTCTTTCAGGCTGTTGGCCAGCTGCGCCATTTCGTTACGGCCTTCCACTTCAATCGTGTGGGTCAGGTCGCCGCCGGCGATATGGCTGATGTGCGCGATATTTTCCTGCAGCGGCTTGATCAGCACGGAACGCAGACCGACCCAGCACAGCGCGATCAGCGCGACAACCAGCGCCATGACCGTGCCAATCACCCACAGCATATTGGTGTAGGCGCTTTCGTTATCCGCCACGCCTTTCGTGGTCAGCACGTTCTGCGCGTTACGCCAGGCCTGGTAGGCATCCTGCATATCGTTCTGCTTCTGCTCGATATTCATCTTGAACATCTCGGCCAGCTGCCTGTTTTCCATCAGCGTCACCATCTGGCCCAGCGCTTTGGAATAGGTTTCGTAATTTTTTTCTAACGCTTCGGTGATCAGCGGATCCATCCCTTTGGTATTGGGAATGCCCTGGTAGCGCGCATAAGATTTATCAGCATCAGCCAGCAGCGATTTGCTCTGGTTGCTGATATCGGTCAGCGAGGCGCTGTTAATGCTGTTGGCCGTTTCGCTTTGCAGGCGCAACATGCCGCGGTTAATGCTAATACGGGTCTGATTTAGCGCAACCCAGGCGTCAGTAAAAGCGGCGACGTTCTCACTGGAGTTCTGAGCAATAGAAAAGTTAGTTTTATCGCTGGTCAGCGCGTTAATAAATAATCCGCCCGCCAACAATTGGAGTGAGCCGAATACCAGCAGCACTAACAGCAGGCTGGTGACGACCTTAATGCGTTTAAACATAGGGTACCCTTGGTAGAAGTAAAATGAATCAACACCGAATATATCGGCGTAAATTAATGGAACTTTATGTGCGCCCGAAACAGATTTACTGAAGTGATACTTTAATAACTAAATTAATTATCCAGCCGCAAGACTTTATTCAAACCATAAAAAACACCCTGCCAGCATAATACCAACAGGGTGCCTGATACTTTATTTAAGGCGGCAATTACGCGCTGCGCAGCGTATCCATCAGCGCCATCTCTTCGCTGTTCAACAGCTTCTCGATGTCGACCAAAATCAGCATGCGTTCGCCCAGCGCGCCCAGGCCGGTCAGGTATTCGGTCGACATGGTGACCGCAAACTCTGGCGAAGGACGGATCTGATCGGTGGTCAGCGACAGCACGTCGGACACGCCGTCAACCACGATACCAACCACGCGCTGCTCAAGATTCAGTACGATCACCACGGTATTATCGTTATAAACCACATCCGGCTGCGCGAATTTAATACGCAGGTCGATAATAGGCACGATAACGCCGCGCAAATTAGTGACGCCTTTAATAAAAGCAGGCGTGTTGGCGATGCGGGTTACCTGATCGTAACCACGGATCTCCTGCACTTTCAAAATATCAATGCCGTATTCTTCGTCACCCAGCGTAAATACCAGGAACTCCTGGCCTACGGTTTCGCCAGCGAGTTTAGTGACAGTTGCCATTCCAGTCATAGTTCTACCCTTAATCGGTTAAAGTCAGGCTGCGGCTCCCGCCACACGCTTTTCACGGTTGAGAGACTGCAGAGCCGACACGTCGACAATCAGCGCCACGCTGCCATCACCCAGGATGGTCGCTGCCGAAATGCCCGGTACTTTGCGATAGTTGCTTTCAAGGTTTTTGACCACCACCTGGTGCTGGCCAATCAGCTGGTCCACCAGCAGCGCATAGCGTTTGCCCGCGCTTTGCAGGATCACCACGATGCCCTGAGTCGCCTCGGTTTTCGCGCCCTGCACATCAAAGACATTCCACAGCTCAACCAGCGGCAGGTATTCGCCACGGACTTCCAGCACGCGCTCGCCACCGGCCAGCGGGTGCAGATCGTCAGCCAGCGGCTGCAGAGATTCCATTACCGCGTTCAGCGGCAGAATAAAGACTTCGTCAGCGACGCGAACGGACATGCCGTCCAGGATCGCCAGCGTCAGCGGCAGCAGGATACGAATGGTCGTGCCCTTGCCCTGCTTAGAAGCAATTTCTACGTGGCCGCCCATCTCCTGGATGTTACGTTTCACCACGTCCATGCCCACGCCACGCCCGGAGACGTCGGTAACCTGCTCGGCGGTGGAGAAGCCCGGCGCGAAAATCAACATGCCTACTTCTTCATCGCTCATCGCGTCGCTCACCGGCAGGCCGGAAGAAAGCGCTTTCGCCAGGATACGTTCGCGGTTCAGACCGGCGCCGTCATCGATCACTTCGATACAGATATTGCCGCCCTGGTGCTCTGCAGAGAGCGTCAGGTTGCCGACGCCCGATTTCCCGGCCGCCACGCGTTTTTCCGGCGATTCGATGCCGTGATCCAGACTGTTACGCACCAGGTGCGTTAACGGGTCGATAATGCGTTCGATCAGGCTCTTGTCCAGCTCGGTGGAGCTGCCCAACAGCGTCAGTTCAACTTCTTTACCCAGCTTGCTGGCCAGATCGCGCACCAGGCGTGGGAAGCGGCTGAAGACATATTCCATCGGCATCATACGGATGGACATCACCGATTCCTGCAGGTCACGGGCGTTACGCTCCAGCTGGCCCATGCTGTTCAGCAGGTCGCCATGCGCTACCGGATCCAGCTCGTTGGAACGCTGGGCCAGCATGGACTGCGTGATCACCAGTTCGCCGACCAGGTTAATCAGCTGATCGACCTTTTCAACCGCTACGCGGATGCTGGTGGATTCGCTGGCTTTGGCCGCCGCCGGTTTTTTGGCCGCTTCACGTTTGGCCGGAGCCGCCGCTTCCGCTACCGCAACGGGCTGAGGAGCTGGCGCAGGCGCTTCTTCCACGGCAGCCGGCGCGGTTTCTGTCACGGCAGGAGCCGACGAAGCATCCAGGAATTTGATCTGCGATTCTTCAATCACAAAGCAAAGCACGGCGACGATATCGTCCTGACCGACCGAGGAATCCAGCGTGACCTCTACCGAGGTTTCGCCTTTGATCACGTCGGAGACGGTGCCCAGATTGCCCAGCTCTTCCAGCATCAGCGGGATTTCAGTGGGTTTCAGGTTCACCAGCGCCATCCGCAGGCCGGCCGGAGCCGGAGCAGCGGCAGACGCGGCCGGCGCCGCTACGGCTACGGGCGCGCTTTCGCCTTTGGCTTCCAGCGCCAGCTGACGCAGCGCCTGACAGATATATTCAAAGGTTGCAGCGTCCGGCTCGGTCGCGGTTTTATAGGCATCCAGCTGTTCCTGCATAATATCTTTGGTTTCCAAAAACAGGTTGATGATAGGCGTGCTTAGCTGCATTTCGCCGCGTCGCGCACCGTCAAGAATGTTCTCCAGGATGTGCGTGGTTTCCTGTAATACAGTAAAACCAAAGGTGCCCGCGCCGCCTTTAATGGAGTGGGCCGCACGGAAAATAGCGTTAAGCTGCTCCGCATCCGGTTCCTGCGGGTCTAACCCCAACAGGTGTTGTTCCATGTCGGCTAACAGTTCGTCAGCCTCATCGAAAAACGTCTGATAAAAATCGCTGATATCCATGCTCACGGTATCACCTCTGCTGTGAGTCGCGATCGGTCTGGGCCGCTGGCACAGGCGATGCTGGTGTTAAAGTTGGTGCTGCCTGTTCGCCTGGCGGCTCGGCCGGGTTTGGTTTTTTTGCGGCATCGCCCGGAACGGACGGTGCCACGATTTGCTGTAATGCTGCCGGCTCGCTGTCGCTGATCTGTACCGCGTCGCTTTCCGAGTTCTCTTTCTCAATCTGCGCTTCGGTGTCATGGTTCAGCACCAGCAGGCTGATACGGCGGTTGACGGCGGCGTCGCCGCCACGGTTCTTCAGCTTCATGGTGTCGGCCATGCCCACCACGCGCAGCATTTTGTCGCTGGCCAGCCCGCCGATAATCAGCTCCCGCCGCGAGGCGTTGGCCCGGTCGGCCGACAGTTCCCAGTTGCTGTAGCCGCGCAGGCCGTTAGCGTACTGAATATCGTCCGTATGGCCTGCCAGGCTGATCCTGTTCGGAATATCGTTCAGGATCGGCGCAATGGCCCGCAGGATATCGCGCATATAAGGCTCGACGTCCGCGCTGCCGGTTTTAAACATCGGTCGATTCTGGCTGTCGATAATCTGAATACGCAGGCCCTCTTCCACCATGTTGATAATCAGGTGCGGGCGCAGCGCCTTCAGACGCGGATCGGCTTCAATCAGCTGATCCAGCTTTTCGCGCAGACGGTTTAAGCGGATATCGTCCAGCTTGCGTTTCTCCGCGTCCATATCGATAACCTTGTGCACTTCGCCTTTCTGCTGGCTGGGATCCATACCGCCGCCAGGAATAACGCTGGTGCTTTCGCTGGTTTTGGTGCCGCCGGTGATAGCCACCCGCAGCGGCGTCTTAAAGTAATCGGCAATCCCCGCTAATTCCTGAGGCTTGGCGATCGCAATCAGCCACATCACCATGAAAAAGGCCATCATCGCGGTCATAAAGTCGGCATAGGCAATCTTCCAGGAGCCGTGGCCGCCCGCGTGCGCGGAATGCTTTTTCTTCTTAACCAGGATAATCGGGTGATTGTCGTTCTTCATGCGTCCTGACCTTTCGCCGGCGATTTCGCGTTACGAACGTGCTCTTCCAGCTCAGAGAAGGATGGCCGCTCGGTGGAGTACAGCGTTTTACGGCCAAACTCAACGGCGATCTGCGGCGCATAGCCATTCAGGCTGGAAAGCAGCGTGACCTTGATACACTGCATCATCTTGGTGGTTTCAGCACATTTCTGACGCAGCAGTCCGGCCAGCGGGGAAATAAACCCGTACGCCAGCAAAATACCCAGGAAGGTACCGACCATCGCGTGAGCGATCAGCTCGCCCAACTCGGCTGGCGGACGATCTGCCGACGCCAGGGTGTGCACCACGCCCATCACCGCCGCCACGATACCAAACGCGGGTAAAGAGTCGCCTACCGTACCGATAGCCGTAGCCGGTACGTCACATTCGTGTTCGTAGGTTTCAATCTCTTCATCCATCAGGGCTTCGATTTCAAATGCGTTCATATTGCCGCTCACCATCAGTCGCAGATAATCGGTGATAAAGTCCACCAGTCTTTTATCGGCAAGGATGCGCGGGTAATTAGCAAAAATTTCACTTTCCTGCGGACTTTCAATATCGGCTTCCAGCGAGAGCATCCCCTGCTGGCGCGATTTGGCCATCAGGCGATAAAGTAACGCCATCAGATCCATATAAACCGCTTTATTGTATTTCGAGCCTTTCATCAGCAGCGGCATCGCTTTTAACGTTGCTTTAATTGCCTTGCCGTTATTGCCCGCTAAAAATGCGCCAATGCCCGCTCCGCCGATAATTAACAGCTCGGAAGGTTGATAAAGCGCGCCCAGATGTCCGCCTACCATTGCGTAGCCGCCCAACACCGACCCGAGAACCAGGATATACCCCAAAATAACTAACACAATAAATCCTTACGTCTGGCGACGTGTGGGTTAAAGATGAACCGGATTAGGTCAGGTTTATTCCGTCGCGTGGGCAAAAAAAAAGCAGCGGTATTTAACCGCTGCTGGATTCACTCCACGTGGCGAACATTAAACGGCAAGTTTTACCTGTTCATCCAGCAGTTGTGAAATGTTATCGGCAGGTTCTGCGATAAGTTTACGTCTTTTTACCGCACGAGAAGGCGGCTGGCACAGGCTGCAAACAAAGCTGCCGACCGGCTGGTGCGCGTGGTTAATAAAGCTTCCGCCGCAGCATTTGCAGTCGGAAAGCTCCAGCATGCCGCTCTCAACAAACCGGACTAAGGTCCAGGCGCGGGTGAGCGCCAACAGCGGGCCTTCGTCCTGTTGCGGGCATTGCTCCAGGTAGAGACGGTAGGCTTTAATCACCGCGTCCACACCGGTGCTCAAACCGCTTTTGAGTAAAAACTGCCAGGCGTTACAGAACATAGAAGAGTGAATGTTCTGTTCCCAGGTCATAAACCAGTCGGTAGAAAAAGGCAGCATGCCTTTTGGCGGCGGGCTGCCGCGCAGTTCTTTATAAAGTTTAATTAAGCGGCCGCGGCTTAGCTGCGTTTCGCTTTCTAACATTTGCAGGCGAGCGCCTAAAGTAATTAATTCAATCGCCAGCTGAATATCACGCGCTTCCTGAACAATACTTTTTTCACTCATTAACTCGCCCTCTTTTTCGGCAGTTCGTCATTTTTAGCTGATGCATTACGCAATAAACGGCTGGATAACAAAATGCCGGTGTGGATTTGCTGCAAATCATCCACGCGAGATTCCTGAGTTAAGCGATTAATCGTTACGTGATCGGTAAAGCGAAACTGGCATATCAGCTGATTTGTCTCGGCCAGCTTCACCATTTCTGGCAGCGTTAAGTGAGCGAGCGCATCGGCCATCTGCTCATCAATGCCCAGACGAAACATTGCTGAGGCTTTTTCCTGATTAATAAGGCGTTGAGCAAGTAATAAATAAGACAAGTTGATATCGTAAATATTTTTTAGTAATTCTGATGTACCCATTTTTATCCGTCCTGACTGACACGACTTAAACGTTGGCGGATTGCGCCGCTACCTTTGTTGCTGCTGGTAAATCTTATTGTGGCAAAAAATTAAGTGGCAAAAGCCAAACGTTCGCGAAGCTCCAGGCGGCCCTGAAAGCGGCCTGCAGAAAGTAGTCATTAACTCATTTTGCCGGTTACTGCTCCCTTGTTTTCGTCCGCTTCCCTGACGTTCTCCCTGACTGAAAGTTGCTCTGGTTTAGGACTATTCCGAAAACAACGCAACTTTATCTGCTCTAATTTCCGGATACAACGGAGGCCAGCTAAAATTTTAGATAAAGTGTGATCCAGATCACACTTTTGGGGGTAATTTGACAAAATTATCCTTCAGAAACGCTGTTGATTAGTTCACTAACTAAGCAAATTTGGACTTTTTTGTTAAATTTTAACCCTACGCGATCATTTACCGATGAAAATGGTTCCTTTTACGTCGATTGAATGGAGGAATGATGTGTTTACGCGCACAACTGGATGTAAAAACGCATAAAAGACAAATATGCAGAGGAATATGCTGATTTTTGTATGTTAAGCATGTGTAAATCGTAATCACCAAAGGTAACTATCGACAGGGGCAATGATGCGTGCAGAGTAAGATATTGCAGGTTTACGACAGGAAGTGTTTAGGGAGTGTAAGCCGCGTCAGCCCTGTGTTTAGCGGGTGCCAGCGGATGTAACCAGGGGTAACATTAGCAACGCGAATGTTTGTGCCAAAAATTTAACCTCAGGCAGTAGGTATCGGCACGCGCCTTGTTTTCTTTAGTAAAAAGTGATTTTTTTCCTTTTTTTTCTTTCCGGTGGTCCTTTTAAGGCACTTTTTTGAGCAATACGGACTTAAAAAATTAAAAAAAAAGGGCGACCCACGGTCGCCCCTAAATTAACTGGCATGACTTATGCTAGACGGAGAGCGTCGCCGCTTTATCCGCCCCGCCCTGTGCCTGGCTACGTACCGGCAATGCCTGGAGATCTTTCAGATAGGATTTGCGCCAGTGCGTAATATCGTTCTTACGCAGCACGTCCATCATGTCGTTGTAGCGTGAGATACGCTCGTCCAGCGGCATGGTTAACGCCTGGTTCAGCGCGGCAGCCACTTCATCACGATCGTAAGGGTTAACGATAAGCGCGGAGGTCAGCTCGTTGGCCGCCCCGGCAAAGCGTGACAGCACCAGTACGCCAGGATCTTCCGGATTCTGCGCGGCCACATACTCTTTTGCCACCAGGTTCATCCCGTCACGCAGCGGCGTCACCAGACCAATATCGGTCAGGCGGAAGATTTTCATCAGCAGGCGGCGATCGAAATGCTGGTTCAGGTAGTAAAGCGGCGTCCAGCCCAGCGTGCCGTATTTACCGTTAATGCGGCCTGCTTCCGTTTCCAGCTGATGACGAATATCCTGATAGGCCTGCACGTCGCCGCGCGAGGTTGGCGCAATTTGCGAATAGCGGATTTTCCCACGATGCTCGGGGAAGTTTTCCAGCAGCGCTTCATAGGCAAGGAAACGCTCCGGCAGCCCTTTCGAGTAGTCCAGGCGCTCACAGGCAATAATGTTTTTGGCGTCGCCGAGGTCGCGTTTCATCGCGGCCATCTTCGGCGGCAGCGGCCCTTCAGCCATCTCTTTAATGCTGTCCGGCTCGATGCCTATTGGATACACCTCGGTAGAGAACTGATTACCGAACGCCACGTGCGTTTTGCCGTTGGTCTGCACATTGGTCAGTAGCGCCAGTGACTCCAGGAACGCCATACGGTCGCTCTCTGTCTGGAAGCCCAGCAGATCGTAATCGCACATCATCTCCAGCAGCTCATTGTGCGGCGGCAGCGCGTTGAAGATTTCCGGCGTCGGGAAAGGAATATGCAGGAAGAAGCCGATGCGGTTTTTCACGCCCAGCTTGCGCAATGCGGCGGCGAACGGCAGCAGATGATAATCGTGGATCCACAGCACGTCGTCCGGCTCAATCAGCGGCAGCAGGCGTTTCGCCAGCATGGTGTTGACGTGACAGTAGCCATCCCAGGCCTCGCGCTGGAAGTTTACCAGGTCAAGGCGGTAGTGGAAGGCTGGCCAGACGACCGCATTGGAAAATTGCAGGTAATAAAGGTCGTAATCGTTTTGATTAAGGCCAAAAGAAGCGTAGGTGACGTTATCTTTTTCAAACAGATCCATCTCCTTGTCTTCTTCGCCGATCTCGTTGATTTCCCCATTCCAACCAAACCACAGGCCGCCGGTGGTTTTCAGCGCATCCATAATGCCAACGGTCAGTCCGCCCGCGCTGGTTTTTGACCCATCCGGTACGGCGATGCGGTTAGATACGACTACTAAGCGACTCATAACCTTGACTCCTTAATGACTTATCGTCTTGATCTAGTTTTAATAATGTTTGCTCAAGCCAGTGATAAACGGCCTCGACGTCAGCCAGGCGATAGCCCGCTTTTGTCTCACCTTCACCTACCTTGATTGCGATGCCGTCCAGGGCATTGACCGCTTCAAAACCTGCCTCATCGGTCAAATCATCACCTAAAAATACCGGCGTTCTGCCGGCAAAAGGGGCCTGCTGCATAAAATCGGCAATGGCGGCACCTTTACTGACGCCTTTCGGCTTTAGCTCCACCACGCATTTGCCTGGCTGTAGCGCCAGCTCGGGAAAGCGTTGGGTCATCGTTTCCGCCAGCGTCAGGATAGCCTGCTGATAGTGCGGTGCGCGGCGGTAGTGCAGCGCAAATGCCATGCCCTTCGTTTCCAGCTGCGTATCCGGCATCTTCGCCACGGCTTCGCTCAGCAGCGACGTCAATGAGGCAGAGACGTCGTCCGGCAGGGAAAGCCGCTCGGTATGCCCGGCTGCATCGCGACGCTCCGCGCCGTGCACGCCGGCCAGCGGAAAGCGCAAAGGCGCCACCAGCGCATCCAGCTCGCGCGTCGGACGGCCGGAAACCAGCGCCAGCGCGCCGTCGCTCAGTTCGGCCAGGCGGGAAAGCGCGGCTTTGGCCGCAGCAGGGATAAAAACCTCTTCCGGGCGTGACTGGATAGCGGCCAGCGTGCCGTCCACATCAAAGAAAAAAGCGTAACGTCCTTCAGGCACTAAAGGGGGTACGGATTCCAGCGTATTCACAAATATTCCTCCTGATTATGTGTGCCACGGCGCTACGTCGGCCCAATGTCTGGACTGACGTTGGCGGAAACAGACGTCAGGTCTGCTTTGCCCACAACGCACGAGGAAAAAATTTTTGTCAGCGGATGTGGCGGAGCGAGAAAGAGGATGCGTTAGAGAGGGTATTCGGCGCTGATTCCTTCTGCATAATCTCTGCACGCCTCGTGCAGTCTGTCTCATCTCGTTGCCACATACGTAACAACATCAGCTATCAGTATAGTCACTGATAGCGGCTCTGCCAGACGTGCTGGCTCCGGGGCCGCTTGTTACGCCTCTAACATGGCAAATAATCGCGACAAAAACCCCAGGAGTAATACGAAATTGTGAAATTTTTGGTAGAAACAGGAAAGTTGGTGTTGAAATGTTAGCGCGCTGTTGTTCCTGCCCGTCAGGCGACGGGCGACATCCACAGCGTATTCAGGTTGTAATGGCTCCAGGTCTCCGCCTCTTCCGGCCCGGCAATACTGTCCCAACAGTAGCGATCGGCCAGATCGATTACTTCCGGCCGCAGCATATGATTGGCGGAAAGCGAATAGAACACGCAAACCCTGGGCAGCAGCAGCGAGCTTTCGCCCGGCTCAATCACCACGGCCACGCGACCGGAAGCCAGACGCACGATTGAGCCGACCGGATAGATGCCGACGGCTTTCACAAAGGCGTAAAAGATTTTGCGATCGAAATGCCCTTCCCAGCTGGCCATCTGGTGCATCGCGCTGGCCGGATTCCAGCCCGCTTTATAAGGACGATTGGAGGTGACGGCGTCATAGACGTCGCAAATCGCCGCCATGCGCGCCAGCTGGGAGATATCTTTGCCTTTCAGGCCGTGCGGGTAGCCGCTACCGTTGATTTTTTCATGATGATGCAGCGCCACGTCCAGCACCGCTTCGTTTTCACCGCTGCGGCGCAGCAGATCCTCGCCCATGACCGGATGCTGTTTCATCACATCGAACTCATCGTCCGTGAGCTTGCCGGGCTTGTTGAGGATCTCCAGCGATACGCCCGCCTTGCCGACATCGTGCAGCAGGCCGGCCGTGCCTGCCAGGCGCGTCTGTTCATCATTGAGGTTAAGCTGGCGGGCGAGCGATACCATCAGCGCGCAGACCGCCACGGAGTGCAGGTAGGTATAATCATCGTGCGTTTTCAGCCGCACTACGCTCAGCAGCGCGGCCGGATGGCGGCTGAGGGAACCGCCGATTTCGTCCACCAGCGGCAGCGTGCTGCGGGTATCAATCGTTTTACCGAGGCGCGCATCGTTGAACATGCTCATCACTTCGCCTTTGGCATGCAAGCAGATCGCCTGCGCCTGCGCGATCTCTTCATGGATACCCGATACCCTGGGCAGGGCAAGCTGTTCGTGAAGCGGATCCTGACTGTCCGGGCCACGCCCTTTCTCCAGATCGATCCAGACTTCTTTTATGCCGCTTTCCACGATGACGTCAATCTGCTGCTGCGTGGTAAGCAGCATATGGTTACGCACGAGGGGATGCTTCAGCCAGAAAACTTCCAGCTTGTGCACGTACATGCCGGTGCGCAACTCGTGTATCTGAATTCTTATTATCATTTCCCCCCTCCTGCCCCTCCTGCCTTTTCCTCCAATCTGCACAGGTATCGGCGGCACGAAAAAAACCTTCAGCCATTGTCGCCGCTTATTTTGCTTTTTTCGATTTATTTACATTGCCCGGGGCAGGCTGCTCGCCAGCCTGAAAAAGATAAGCCGTTTTCAGGCTGGAAGGCGAAGAAGGCATTACGCCGCACGGAGGTCGGCTTCAGGAAGATTAGTGAATAACGTTGTCGTCGCTGGCGGAACGGCGATTCAGGGCTTCACCGGCGCTGACCTGAGCATGGCGAAGCTCTCTGATAGCGGCAAGGCAGGCCTTGCGGTGTTCTTCATCCGTTTGTCGGACCGCCAGCGCGCGCAGTTCATTAATAAGCGAGGCAAGATTAAGCGGGCGCTGCTGCTCAAGAAGCGCCAGCGTGGCTTCTCCCAGCATCAGATCCCGTAATTTTTCAGAATGGCGATGGTCCATGGAAACTTCTCTGGCTTGTCTGCCGCGTGGATCGCTTTCCGCGTGGCAGGACGGAACGCCTGAACCCACGCGGAAAGAAAAAGCAGGTCGAACGAGCGGTGGGCTACGCGGGCGTTTAGCTTTCGCGACCAAACAGCATAGCAATCAGTTCGTGATGATGTTTTTCGAGGTCGGGCTCACTGACATCGGCCAGGCGGCTCAGCAGCTTTGCACAGATTGACTGGCGATTAACCGTCATGCCGGATTTTAAAATCTCCATCACTACCTCACCCAGCGTTTCCTGATGAGAAGGTACAGCAGCGTCATGGGCGCCGAAGTAGAGGCTCATGTCCGCGGTTTGTGTGTTGAAATTATCCTGACGCATAATGGATCCTCTTAAGCAGGTGAAAGAATGCCCGAAGGGGGTAACGTTTCTACCCTGTACAGCTTTTCAATTAATGTACAGTATCTTAAAAGTCTGGGGCGGATTTTTTTTGCAAAAAATGCTTTTTTGAGACATAAAAGGCGTTATTTGGTCACATTTTAGTTAATAACTAACAACCTTTTCTCAAAATATTTAGCCGGTTATAACAAAAACAGGAAATGACAGGCTTCAGGGCAAACTTGTACAAGCGTGAGTAAAAACGGGGGAGAACGGCTGTCTCCCCGCGATGACACCTTATTTTTTCGGTACGTTTACTGCAGATTTGCCTACGGTTTCGTTTTCGATTGGCCCTGATGCGCCAAGATCGGTGCCGGTGACCGGATTCACCGTGGTATCGGAAGCGGTACGCAACGCCAGATTATCCAGCTCGGTTTTCTGATCGGACGGCAGCGTGATGCTGGCATAACCGTCGCCGCCATCTACCGCCGGTGCCGGATCGGCTACGTAGGTGAAGTTTTCGTCCGAGTTCCAGCTTCCACGCACCTCGCCGCCTTCTGACATATTGTAATAAACGTTTGAGTACTGCTCGATAGGCGGCAGCTTGCCGACCGGGAAGTTATTACGAATGGAATAAAGCGCCTTTTCAAAAGAGATCTGATGCGCAACTTCGCGGGTCATCAGAAAGCCTAACGCATCCTTAACGCCCGGATCGTCCGTTACGTTAATCAGGCGCTCATAGAGGATTTTAGCGCGCGCTTCGGCGGCGATATTAGAGCGCAGATCGGCTGTAGGTTCGCCGATGGTATCAATATAGGCTGCCGTCCACGGCACGCCGCCGGAGTTGGTCAGCGCCGGGCCGCCGCCGTAAAGAATCGACGTCAGGTGGCTGTCGTTACCATTGCCGGTGATGGAGCGGTACAGCTCGCCCTCTTCTTCCGTGCCTTCGGCCAGCTTGCCTTTGGCGCCTTTGTTCAGCATCCCGACCAGCGAACCGATAATTTCCAGGTGGCTCAGCTCTTCGGTGGCAATATCCATCAGCATATCGCGACGGCCTTCGTCTTCGTCCGACAGGCCCTGGGTAAAGTAGCGGCAGGCCGCGGCCAGCTCGCCCTGTGGCCCGCCGAACTGTTCCAGCAGCAGGTTAGCCAGTCCGGGATTTGGCTCGGCAACGCGAACGGTATACTGCAATTTTTTTACGTGTCTGAACATAGCTCACTCCAGTCAGAAAAGGCTTCCGGCAATCTGCTCTGCGGCAGATCTCTCCGCTCTTTATTGCTGGTTTTCATACCTGAGTTATGGCGGCAGAAATAGATTACATGGGGTATTTCTGCTTGAGGATATTCAACGTCACTATTCAGGTTTAAAAACCTCGTTTAAAGCATAGTTTACTTTTTTCCCCTGCAAGGTATCTGAGCGGAAAGTAAAACGAATAAGATTAGTCCTGGGTGTTAATTACGGCCAGGGAAAAACAGAATTGCGTCCTGCCAGGCTAAATAGCTGTTTTAACCCGCCGTCTTAGCGAAATAATTATCATTAAGATTGCCATGCGAATTACGCAGCGATGATTGCTGCCGTATGGGATTTCTTATTTCGTGTTGGCCGGAATAAAACACCTGAATAATCTGCATTTGTACGAAATAGTTTCCGCGCGGCCTGGTCTGGTTTTTTGTGGTCTATGCTTGCCCTCGGGTTTTCATAGTGAGGAGAAAGCAATGAAGTACAGAAAACTGGGCCATTCCGGCCTGATGGTTTCTGAGCTGACGCTCGGGACGTTAACCTTTAACGGCCAGGCCGGCTTTGAAAAAACCGGCAACGTCGATGTTCGCCAGGCCCGCCGTTTTATTGAGATAGCGCTGGAACGAGGCGTCAATACCGTGGACACGGCCGACCTTTATTCCAAAGGCGGGGCGGAAGAAACGCTGGGCGAGGCGCTGGGTTGCAATCGTCAGCGCGTTATCCTGGCCACGAAAGCCCGCAGCCCGATGAGCGACGATCCTAACGACAGCGGCGCCACACGCTTTCATCTGATTAAGTCCTGCGAGAACAGCTTAAAGCGTCTGAAAACGGATCATATCGATCTCTATCAGATCCATAACTGGGACGGCGTGACGCCGGTGGAAGAGACGCTGCGCGCGCTGGAAGATCTGGTGAAAAGCGGCAAAATCCGCTATTTCGGCACCTCGAACTATACCGGCTGGCAGATGATGAAAACGCTGGGCTGCGCCGAGGTGAATCATCTGCTGAAGCCGGTAAGCCAGCAGATTTACTACACGCCGGAGTCGCGCGAGGCGGAGTTCGAGCTGCTGCCGATGGCGCTGGATCAGAATATCGGCACGCTAATTTGGGGGCCGATGGGCGAAGGTCTGCTGACCGGCACCGTACAGCGCAACGTGAAAACGCCAGCGACCTCCCGTCAGGGCAACGGCTGGCCGGAACCCTACGTGCACGATATGGAGCACGCTTACCGGGTTATCGACGTGCTGACCGAAGTGGGCAAAGAGCATAATGTATCGACCGCGCGGGTCTGCCTGGCCTGGCTGCTGACGCGTCCGGGCATCACGTCGCTGATTGTTGGCAACCGCACCGAACAGCATTTACAGGACAACCTGGCCGCA
The DNA here is from genome assembly GCF_030484085.1 of Erwinia wuhanensis. NCBI lineage: Bacteria > Pseudomonadati > Pseudomonadota > Gammaproteobacteria > Enterobacterales > Erwiniaceae > Erwinia > Erwinia wuhanensis. The sequence goes on along the minus strand of NZ_JAUJUH010000001.1, from coordinate 61,690 downwards.
GCGGAGCTGACGCTGAGCGAAGCGCAGATCAAACGTATTGAGCAGGCGACGCGTCCTGCGCCGCGCTATCCGTACTGGCACCGTTTCACCAGCGGCATGGACAGACTGGATCCTGCGGAAAAAGTTTTTCTGGATGAGTATCAGCAAACGCTGGAAGAACGGAAAGATCTCGACCGTAAATAATCTTTTTGCGGCTAACGAACCCGGCTGACGGGTTCGTTTTCGCGTTTATCGTTGGCCCTTTTATATCTTGTTCACCTGCCTTTATATTCCGCCTTAATCCGTAGCCTCGCCCGTAATAAAAAACAGGCCGCCGCACTTTTGTTATCGCTGTCCGCACAACGCAACGGCGCAATTGGTCTGCGGCTATACTGATAAAAAAACAAAAGGAGAAGGATATGAAATTTGCCGTATTTGATATTGGCGGTACCTCGTTAAAAATGGGCGTTGTAACGGATAAAGGCGACATTCTGGCCAGTGATAAAGCGGATAACGAAGGATCGCGCGAGGCTATTCTGGGCGCTATCCTGGACTGGCTGGAAAAAAACCCCGGCTGCGAAGGCATTGCCGTTAGCGTGCCGGGCTATGTCGATCCGCACAACGGGTTTGTGTCGATGGGCGGCACGGTCAGGGCATTTGATGATTTCCACCTGAGTAAATGGCTGACGGAAAAAACCTCCCTGCCCGCCACCGTGGAAAACGACGCGCACTGCGCCCTGCTGGCCGAACGCTGGCTGGGTAAAGCACGCAATATGTCCGATTTTTTGATGATCACCATCGGCACCGGGCTGGGCGGCGCGGCCTTCTGCAACGACGCGCTGGTACGAGGCAAGCAGGATCGCGCCGGCGAGTTCGGCTGCCTGCTGGTGGCGCGTCCCGCTGGCGGCAGCGTCAGCCACTATACGATGGGCGACAACTGTACGATGACCGCGCTGCGCAAAAGCTATGCGCTGCACAGCGGGCGTGATGTGGACGAGGTCAGCGGCAAAGACGTTTTTTCCGGCTGGGATAATAAAGAGCCGGTCGCCACCAGGCTGGTCACCACCTTTTATCAGGATCTGTGCGCCGGCATTTATAACCTGGCGAACGTATTCGATCCCGAATGCATTTTTCTGGGCGGCGGCATCACCGAGCGCGAGGATTTTCTGGAGGAGGTGAAGTTTCATCTGGCCTGGTTCGGCAAAACCATCCCGGTGGATACGGCCACCTTCGGCAACGATTCCGGGATGTTAGGCGCGGCCTGGCACTTCCTGCAAAGTAACCAGCGCGATACCCACGGCTGACAGGCGTATCAGCGCGCACGGGCGCCATTGGCAAGGCTAAGCCCAGCAACATCGCTGGCGCGCTTGTCAGGCAATCCACAGGCGCCAACGGCAAGGCTAAGCCCAGCAACATCGCTGACGCGCTTGTCAGGCGGCCCGCGGGCGCCATTGGCAAGGCTATACCAATAACCCTGTCAGCACTCGTTGGGCAGCCTGCCGTTATGCTGGCTACGCCAGCCTCGCTAGCGCGCTCGTTGGGTGGTCAGCGCCAGCGACCAGAGATTGCGCTGGCAGCGGGGGCAACTCAGCTGCTGCTGCGCCTGTAGCCGCTGCGTTTCTCCGCAATGGTTGCAGGCGTAGAGGCCATCTGCGGGCACGCAGGTATAATCCTGCCGATGTTGAGGCGGCAACACGGAAAGGCCCGGCCGCACTTCTTCGCGATCGTAGTAATAGGCGCTGATATCGCCGTCCAGCTCGATCAGCGCCAGCCGGATCTGACCCAGATGCTCCACGCCCTCCTGCCGCAGCTCCATAAAGAATTCGTCCTCAGAAATGTTCAGCCCGTCCAGGCTGTCCAGCACATACAGGCCGTCCTGAATCAGTGTGATCACTTCGCCCTCCACCCATCGGGCGACCCGTGAGCTGCGTGCGGTCAGAAAAGTCGTAAAACGATAAAGTACCAGCAGCACCAGGAAGACCATCGCGACCGGCAGCACAGGCACATCATCATAAAAAGTGACGTCTCCTGAGGCCGATCCCAACGTCAGGATAATCACCAGCTCAAACAGCGACAGCTGGCGAATGCCGCGCCTGCCGGAAACTTTCAGAAAGAGAAAAACAACGATGTAGGCGAAGAGTACCCGAACCGCGACCTCGCCTAAAAAAGTAATGGAAAGATCGTTCAAGAAAAAGCGGTGCCAGTCGAAAGAAAACATAAGCGTGCGTGATTATCCCAAAGAAAAAAATGATAAGGCGTCAGTGGAAAAGTTGATATTTTATGACATTTTCCTGCGCAGAAAGCCATTATTAAGATGCATAAAACGAGGCTGGTGGCCCTGCGTCCACGCTGTATTTTACTTAGCGCAAAAAAGAAATAAGCGGCTCTTATCCTTCTGCTCCGGCGCAACTATTATTCCCGCTGCAGTATAAGCTGCTTTATTAACCGGGGACGCACCTTTAAGAAAAAGCGAATAAATTCCTGTTATTACAATCTGTTGCCGGAAAGTTCCGATCAATGCCTTGCCTGCCGCCCGCATTCAGCGATACTGTATATAAACACAGTTAAACCGGAATAAGCATTATGCAGCCGATTTCCCCTGCTGAAATTATGGAAGATCTTTTTTTACCGCTGTTTATTGAGCGCGTACCCTGCGGCTTTCCCAGTCCGGCCCAGGATTATATTGAGGACCGTCTGGATTTGAATAAGCTGGTGCTGCGTCATCCCAGCGCCACCTATTTTATCAAAGTAAGCGGCGACTCGATGATTGAGGCCGGGATCGGCCATGACGATCTGCTGGTGGTGGATCGTTCGCTGACCGCAGAGCATGGCGATATCGTGGTAGCGGCCGTGGCCGGTGAATTTACCGTTAAAGAGCTACGCCTCCGCCCTTTTTTACAGCTGATGCCGCGCAATCGTCACTATTCTCCGATTACGTTTCACGATGCGGAAGAGCTGGAAATTTTTGGCGTGGTCACTTTTATTCTGAAATCCACCAAAAATGTTCGCGCTGGTTGACGTCAACAGCTTTTATACCTCCTGCGAAACGGTGTTCCGTCCCGATTTGCGCGGCAGGCCGGTGGTGGTCGTTTCCAACAACGACGGCTGTATTATTTCCCGATCGGCCGAGGCAAAAGCGCTGGGCATTAAAATGGGCGAACCTTATTTTAAAATTAAACAGGATCTCCAGCGTCAGCAGGTGCAGGTTTTCAGCTCAAACTATGCGCTGTATGCCGATCTCAGCCATCGGGTGATGACCCTGCTTGGCGAGCTGGCGCCTGCGAGCGAAATTTATTCTATTGACGAGGCTTTTCTGGATCTGACCGGCGTCAGCAACTGTCTCTCGCTGGAGGATTTTGGCCGCGACATCCGGCAGCAGGTGCTGAAAGCTACCGGCCTGACGGTCGGCGTCGGCATCGCGCCAACCAAAACGCTGGCCAAGCTTGCTAACTATGCGGCGAAGAAGTGGAGCAAAACCGGCGGCGTGGTCGATCTCTCCGATCCGGCGCGCCAGAGCAGGCTGCTGCCGCTGGTGCCGGTTGAAGAAGTCTGGGGCATTGGCCGTCGCGTCGGCAAGCGTTTGCAGCTGATGGGCATTAAAAACGCGCTGGATCTGGCCGACAGTCCCGTCCCCACCCTCCGCAAGCACTTCAGCGTGGTGATGGAGAGAACGGTGCGCGAGCTGCGCGGCGAATCCTGCCTGGCGTTAGAGGAAATGGCACCCGCTAAACAGCAGATCGTCTGTAGCCGCTCTTTCGGGCATCGCGTCACCGACTATCAGGATATGCATCAGGCGATCTGCGCCTGGGCCGAACGCGCGGCGGAAAAGCTGCGCGGCGAGAAACAATATTGCCGCTTTATCAGCGTTTTTATCCGCACCAGCCCGCACGACGACAACGGCACCGGCTACAACAACCAGGCCTCCGGCAGGCTGCTGCTGCCCTCGAACGATACGCGCGATATTATTCGGGTGTCGACCGAGGCGCTGGACCGTATCTGGCGCGAAGGCGAACGCTATATCAAAGCGGGCGTGATGCTGAGCGATTTTTACAGCGAAGGCGTGGCGCAGCTGGATCTGTTTGCCGAAACGCAGCCGAAGGCCAACAGCGCGGCGTTAATGACCGCCATTGATACGCTGAACCGCTCCGGCAAGGGGAAAGTCTGGTTTGCCGGCCAGGGCATTGAGAAAAGCTGGTCGATGAAGCGGGAGATGCTCTCTCCCGCCTGGACCACGCGCTACAGCGATTTGCCGACGGCGAAGTAAACCGAGCGACGGGCCAGCCCGGCAAACAGCGCCGACAGCACCAGCAGCGCCAGGCCGAAGGCGAACGGACTCCACCAGCCGGCCGCGTCAAACAGCAGGCCGCCCAGCCCCGCGCCAAGCGTGATCGCCATCTGGATCACCGCCACCATCAGGCCGCCGCCCGCTTCGGCATCGTCGGGCAGCGCGCGGCTTAGCCACAGCCCCCACGCCACCGGCGCAGGCGTCGCTACCAGCCCCCAAAGCGCCAGCAGCACGCCGGTCAGCAGCAGAGAATGCCCCAGCGCGATCAGCAAGGCGGCCAGCAGCGCCATGCCGAGCGGAATGGCGATCAGATAAGCGTAGAGGCGGCGCTCAAGCAGCGTACCGATAAGCCAGGTGCCGATGAGTCCCGCCCCGCCCAGCAACAGCAGCAGCAAAGAGAGCTGGTTGACGTTGGCGCCGGTGACGGTTTCCATAAACGGGCGCAGATAGGTAAAAATGCCAAACTGTCCCATAAACAGAAACATAATGCCCGCCATGCCCAGCGCCACGGGCGGCCGAACAAGCAGGCGCAGCGGGTTGGCGGCTTTGTTGCGGCCGTTGCCGGGCAATGATGGAATGCTGCGCCATTGCCAGATAAAGGCGATAACGGCCAGCGGCACCACCATAAAGAACGCCCCGCGCCAGCCAATATACTGCCCAAGAAAACTGCCCAACGGCGCGGCGACGGTAGCGGCCAGCGCGTTACCGCCGTTGATCAGCGCCAGGCCCTTCGCTACCGCGTGAGCAGGCACAAGGCGCATCACCGTCGCCGTCGACATCGACCAGAAGCCGCCAATGGCGATCCCCAACAGCGCCCTGCCGACCATAAACATCAGGCCATTGGTCGAAAAGGTTACCGTCAGCCCGGAAAGCGTCAGCAGCAGCGTAAAGGCGATCAGCACTTTTTTACGATCGAAACGCCCGGTCAGCGGCGTGTTAAGCAGGCTGGTGAGCACGGCAAAAAAACCGCTGACGGAAATTGCCTGTCCGGCATGGCCCTGACTGATCCCTAACCCCTGCGCGATGGGCGTCAGCAGGCTGACCGGCATAAATTCTGAGGCGATCAGCACCACTACGCCAAGCGCCATCGAAAAGACGGCGCCCCAGGCAGGGTGATGACGAGATTGTTCCGCTACAGCACTATTCATGAACGATTCCGATATTATTAACACTTGCGCTATTTTGCACGCTGGCCGGGTTAATGATTAGACGGGCGTAATCGCATGTAATTGTGAATTTTTTGCATCAATCAACGAACGCAAAGCCTCAGAGCCCCGTGAGCACGCATAAAGAGCGGCACTGCAGGGCTTTGGAGTTTTGTGCGCCGCAGGCAGGCGAAGCGGTAAAAGAGATAGAGTAATGCGATCGGATGGGGTAATTTTTACGCGCTTGTGAAATTTAATCAGCAATTCTGCGTGGATACTATGAACGATATCGTGGCCTTTCTGGCCGTTGCCCGGGCGCAAAGCTTTACCAAAGCCGCCGCCGGTCTTGGCGTCAGCCCTTCGGCGCTGAGCCATACCATTCGCAATCTGGAAGAACGGCTGGGCGTGCGCCTGCTGGCGCGCACCACGCGCAACGTTGCGCCTACCGAAGCCGGCGAGCGTCTGTTGCAGTCGGTTGGGCCGCTTTTCGATCAGATTAACAGCGAAATTGACAGCATTGGCGAGCTGCGCCATACGCCTGCCGGTAATATTCGCATCACCTGCTCAGACGACGCGGCGGAAAATTTGCTGCGGCCGATACTGCCCGCGTTTTTCAACACCTATCCTGATATCAGCGTAGAGATCTGCATTGATTACGGCTTTACCAATATTGTCAGCGAGCGTTTTGATGCCGGTATTCGTTTAGGCGAATCGATCAGCCGGGATATGATCGCCGTGCGCCTCGGGCCGGACTGGCGTCTGTCCGTGGTCGGCGCGCCGGACTATTTCCGCCGCAATCCACACCCTGTCGTTCCGCAGGATCTGACCGCCCATCGCTGTATTAATATCCGGCATTCGGTCGGCGGCAGTATTTACGCCTGGGAATTTGAAAAAGACGGGAAAAAACTGAATATCAAGGCCAACGGCCCGCTGTTGTGCAACAGCAATATTCATATCCTGAACGGCGCGCTGGACGGTATCGGCCTGGCCTGCATCCCGGATTTTATGGCGAAACCCCATATTGAGGCGGGTCGGCTGGTAGAGGTACTGGCGGACTGGTGCCCGACGTTTGAAGGATTTCATCTTTATTATCCCAACCGTCGCAACACTTCTTCGGCGTTTTCCGCCTTTGTGGAAGCGGTCAGGTATCGCGGGCCGCGCTGAGATGCGGTTATCCGGGCAGAACAGGCAAAACCCGTCCTGCCCGGTGATTAACCCTGGTGGCTAAAATGAAGCGCTACGGTTACAGCAGGTTTTTCTCGGCCAGATCCAGCGCAAAGTAGCTGAAGATCAGATCGGCGCCCGCACGCTTGATGGCGCCCAGGCTTTCCAGCACCACTTCGCGCTCGTTGATCGCCCCCGCCTGCGCGGCGAACTTCAGCATTGCGTACTCGCCGCTGACCTGGTAGGCCGCCAGCGGCAGCTCGGTACGTTCGCGCACGTCACGGATGATATCCAGATAGGCACCCGCTGGTTTTACCATCAGCGCGTCCGCGCCTTCGGCCTGGTCGATTAACGACTCGCGGATCGCTTCGCGGCGGTTCATCGGGTTCATCTGATAGGTTTTGCGATCGCCCTTCAGCGAGGTGCCTGCCGCTTCACGGAACGGGCCATAGAAGGAAGAGGCGAACTTGGTGGAGTAGGACATGATAGCCGTATCGGTAAAGCCCGCTTCATCCAGCGCGTGGCGGATAGCCGCGACCTGACCATCCATCGCGGCGGAAGGCGCGATAAAGTCGGCACCCGCGCGCGCGGCGGCAACCGCCTGCTTGCCCAGGTTAATCAGCGTGGCGTCGTTGTCCACGCCATGATCGTGCAGCACGCCGCAGTGCCCGTGCGAGGTGTATTCGCAAAAACAGGTATCGGACATAACGATCATTTCCGGGACGGTCTCTTTACAGATACGGGACATGCGCGAAACCAGCCCGTTTTCCTGCCAGGTATCGCTGCCGTCGGCGTCGGTATGATGAGAGATGCCGAAGGTCATTACCGAACGGATGCCCGCTTTCGCGATGCGCTCGATCTCATAGGCCAGACGTTTTTCCGGAATACGCATCACGCCAGGCATGGCCTGAATCGCTTTATAGTCGTCCAGACCCTCTTCAACAAAGATCGGCAGCGCCAGATCGTTAATGCTGAGCGATGTTTCCTGAAACAGCGAGCGGAAGGAAGGCGTTTGACGCAGGCGTCGTGGACGAAGAATTGGGGATAGAGTCGACAAAACAACCTCGGTTTAGCAGATAGTCAGCGGCAGAGAGGCGCCGCAGGGATAAAAAGAAAGTCCGTTAACAGTATACCCACAGGCGCTTTCTGACAATGTCTGTCGCTTTTCTTCACTGGCGAACGGCACAGAATGCCTGGGTTGTTATCCGCGACGCCGCCTCTGTTGGCCGCGCTGAAATAAGTAACAGACAGGCGGTAATCCTGGTGAGAATTTTCATGATCGGACGCCATGACATCCTGAAATTTTGCCCGGCCTTGTAAAGCCTCTGGCCGCTAACGCTAATCGTTTTTCGGGTGTGGTTCAGCACTCAGTCATTTTGTGGGCTTATCAGTTCAGGCACGGCAAATGAAGGCGGACAAAAAGCAGCCCCAGCCCTGAGCCGTAACGCTCATCCCGGAAATTGCAGTTCCAGACGGACGTTGCGCAGAACTGGCGCTAAAGACGTTTCGCCACGGACGGGTTTCCGCCTGACGGCCCATTTGCGCAAGCGCCCCTTTTTTTAGGTCTATACTCAGTGAGCCAGGTATATGATTTAAGTAGACAATTTGCTGTCACCGGGAAAAGGGAAACCTTAAATTTATAATATATATGCTTGTTTTTGTTGTATTTTTTTCTGTGGCGCTTTGCATGTTAAGTCAGCGTCCATATCACCCCTGACGACTATGGAGGCGTATCGATGGATTTTCTTGGCTGGACAGCCGCAACGGGCGGGCTTTTATTACTGATGTCGCTGGCATCAGGCTGGATCAATCGCGGCCCGATCACCACGTTTTCTCTCTACCTGATTGCCGGCGTAATTTGTGGCCCCTGGGTGCTGGATCTGCTGCATATCGATATTGCCGCTCATGCCGAACTGACCGCTCACCTTACCGAGATCGCAATGGCGGCCTCGCTGTTTATCACCGGGCTGAAACTCAGGCTGCCGTTCCGGCATCAGGGCTGGCGGCTAGGGATGCGGCTGGCTTTCCCCGGCATGCTGCTGACCGTGCTGGGTATGTCGCTGGCGGCACACTATCTGGTCGGCCTTTCCTGGCCGTTTGCCATCGCCTTTAGCGCCATCGTCGCGCCGACCGATCCCGTACTGGCCAGCCTGATTTCCGTCAACGACGCCCGCGATGACGACAACCTGCGCGTGTCGCTCTCCAGCGAGGCCGGGATGAACGACGGCACCGCCCTGCCGCTGCTGATGCTGGCGGTGACGCTGCTGACCACGCAGCAGGAAATGACGCTGGATCTTTTCCGCCACTGGGCGTTAAAGGACGTGCTCTGGGGGATCACCGGCGGGCTGGGCATCGGCTTTGTGTTTGGCCGCTTTGTCGGCCAGTACGTCACGCACCTGCGCTACGCGCATAAAGATGTCGCCCCGAATGATTTCCTGGCGCTGGCGCTGATTGCGCTGAGCTATGCGGCGGCTCAGGCGCTGGACGCCTCCGGCTTCCTGGCCGCTTTTGCCGCTGGCGTGGGTCTGCGTCGGGCGGAAGTCAACGTTATCCGCCGCCAGCCTGCCGATGCGTTTGACGACAGCGACCATCGCCCACCGGCGGAGGTGCTGGTCAATCCGCATATCCGTCATGAATCTCTTGATCCGGATCCGGCGCGCTCGGTAGGCCTGGTCGTCGGCGATGCGCTGTCGTTCGGTGATACCGTGGAACGCCTGTTTGCGGCCGGCATTATTATCGTGCTGGGCGTGACGCTGGCGCATCACTGGGATCCGGACGGGCTGCTGATGGCGCTGGTGCTGTTTGTATTTATCCGCCCTGCGGCAGTATGGCTCGGCACGACAGGCATTAAAGTGCCGTGGCAGCAGAAGATGATTATCGGCTGGCTGGGGATCAGGGGGATTGGCAGTATCAACTATATTGCCTGGGCCTATACGCACGGCGTGGCGGGCGAAGAGATGACGCGCATGGCGAATATCGCCTTTACGTTAATCGTTGCCAGCGTCATCGTGCATGGGATTTCGGTCACGCCGCTGCTCAACTGGCGGCAGGCCAAAATAGCCGCCGCCAAAGAGCAGGACGAATAAGCGTTATAACGCGCTGGAGAGTTTTTTCTTACAGTAGACCAGGCTGCTGTAAAGCGGGTTCAGATACCAGATAACCATCAGTTTGATATTGTTTCGCGTCAGTTGGCGTACCAGCGCGTTTACCCTGGGCTGGTACTCCTTCGGCACGGTCATATCATGCTCGCGCAACATTTTCAGGCAGCCGCTCATCACCGGAAAATAGTAATCATCCACCAGCGAACGTTCCACCGGCACGTTGGCGGCGCGGATAGCCTCTTCGGTACCTTCACGAGCGATAAAGTAGTTCTTCACCCAGGAAAAATCGCGCGTACGGACGGAAAGCGACGTCGTGGTATAGCGCTTAAAGTAGTAGGCTTCTGGCGTCACGAAAACCTGTTTTGCCTGCAAATAGAGGGTAAACATAAAAGGCGCGTCTTCGTGATTCTGGATCGGCAGAAAGCGGCTTTTGGTCCGGACAATCAGCTCGCGAGAGATAATGCTGGACCAGAGCACGCGATGCGCGGAGCCGCTGCTGTTCAACTGCTGAATAAAGGCCGTGCCGCCGCTGTACACCCCTTTCAGGTTACGGGCGTGCGTGATCTCAGGCTTGCGCTCTGCCACCGGCACGTCCATAAACATTTTGGCGGCGAAGCAGAACATCTCCAGCTCCGGACAGGCGCGCTTTTCACGCAGGAAGTCGGCAAACAGCGTCGGGCCGGTGAGATCGTCGGCATCCATAAAGTAGATGAAGTCGCCGGTGGCCAGCTCCAGCCCTTTATTCCTGGCGGCGCTGACGCCGCCGTGCGCGTTACGCACCAGCTGAATGCGCGGATCGCGCTGGCAATACTCTTCAATCAGCCGATCGGTACCGTCGGTCGAGCCATCGTCGATAATAATAATCTGCTGCGGCACTACCGTTTGTTGCAGCAGCGAATCAACAGCCTCGCTCAGATCGGCCCGGCCATTATAGACGGGCATAATCACGGACAGCGTAGGCTGCGCCAGATCGTCCTGGTTACTCATCTTTCACCTCGCAGGTTCAGCCGACGGAAAGTTACGTTTTTAAGGTAGTCGCCTACTTTACTGTGCAGCAGGCAGCAGATAACCAGGTTCACAAAACCAATCAGCCCCAGGTAGAGCAGGTTCAGCCAGCGGTTATCGTTCCACTCGAAAGGGATCGACAGCGTAAGGAAGGTCACGCAGGCGGAAACGGCCCAGATCAGCAGCACATCGCGGGTCAGCCACTGCATATGGATCGTCGGCGCAAACTTCCTGTGCACAATCCATGACCAGACCAGCAGGTAGAAAATGTTTTGCGCAACCCACACGATACCGGTACCCAGCGCGCCATAGTGGATGGCCGCAAAGATATTCAGCGGGATCAGGATAATGGCAAACAGCGTAAAGCCTTTCATATGCAGCGACAGGTTGCCGTTCACATACTGCAAATTATAAAGCAGGCCGACAATCGCCTGCACGCCGCTGCCCAGCGCATACAGCGTCATTACCAGCGACATCTGCTCGCCAATCTGCGCGTTCTGCGTCCAGGCCCAAATCAGCTGGGTTGGATAGAAAGCGATGGTGAGGCTGAGCGGCGCCATAAAGATGCTTACCGCCTGGGTTGTCCAGCGATACAGCTTCAGCGTTTCCTGCTCGCCGTTCTCGCTTTTGGTACGCATCCCCGTCATGCGCGGCACAATCGCCTGCATAATCGGGCTGCTGAGCATCACGATGCCGGTTGCCGCCGTCGCCACCACGGTAAAGGAACCGTAGGTCGCCAGCGGCAGCGTTTTGGACAGCACCAGACGGTCAATCTGCGAGATAAACGTCCAGATGGCGCTGGAAAAAGCCGCGCCGACGGCAAAGCGCAGGAAAGGCTTCAGCACGCCTTTCAGGTTATCCACCCTGGTGTTGCGATCGCTTTTAGGCACCAGCTGGTAGGATTTGCGAATGCAGAAGAAGGCCTCGCCCAGTGAAATCAACAGCTGCCAGCAGAAGAAGAAGATGACCGGGTTCGACGCGAAACGAATAACGAACACCGCGCCAAAGGTGCGCAGCGTAATCACGACCAGGTTCAGCGCGTTCAGCCAGACCTGATGTTCATAGCCGACAATTACGCTGCGATAAGGCCCGATACGCCAGCGGATAGCGGCGGTCAGCACCATGATGCCGACGGCAATCACCAAATCCTGATGCGGGATAGTTTTCGCATGCAGCCAGTGCGAGGCGACATAAGGCGAGGCGAACCAGCCCATCACCACCAGCACGGCGGAAGAGATCAGAAAGAACTTACCCAGCGTAGCGAACAGCGAGGGAAACCACGGGTTTTGCTCCCGATCGGCGCGATAGCGGGCCGCCTCACGCAGCAGCGTGGTGGAAATCCCCACGTCCAGCAGCTGTAGCCAGGTCAACAGGATCGAGAAAAAGCCGATAAGGCCGTAAATCTCCATGCCCAGTTGATGAATATATAAGGGTACGACCAGTATCCCGGCAAGCGTGATATAAATCTGACCGACATAATTCGCAACCGCATTACGCTTAATCGACATAATCTCTTCTATCGTGCTCGGTTTATCATTTATCAATAACGCAGACTAACAAATCGCTGCCCGAACTACATCCGGGAAATAGTCTTAAAAGCGCGATGCGCGGTGCCCGAAGCCACGCCTGAATAGTACCGCCCGGCAACAGGTTGTTATAAAAGAATGCGGCAAGTTTGTATCTTTAACGTCCAATACAGGCTATTAAAAAAATAGTAAGTCTGAGATAAAAAAGGCTGAACAATCATTATCCGCTTTTTACATTCTGCCGGGCCATTTTTATCTGGAGCGATGTCGTGAGCATGGCGAAAGTCATGGCCGACAAGGTTTAGCGGGTGGCCCTGATGCTGAGACAGGCTTTTAGTTTCTTCTGGCCCTTGCCGGCTGCCCGACGCGGCAGCCTCGTCCGCCAACAGAAAAAGGCGGCTTATGGATAGCGAAAAGCTGCGCGGAGTGAAGCCTGAAGCCAACCGGCAGCGCGCGCAAATTCAGCCTCTGGCGAAAAATCCCCCCAATCGGCCCTGATGGGGATCCTGCCCTGTCATAAGCGCGGACAGTTAACCCGTTTTCAGCTCACTATTCCACCGGCTTATTTTCTATTCGGACCAATGAATGCTGAGCGCTTTAAGGCACAGAAAAACCGATGCTAACTCAATCGTTATTTTTTATGCCTCGTTTTATTAATTAGTTTAAAAAAACCTGGACGACCGTGATAAAAAAACACACCAATACGATTAAAGATAAAAATAAATATCATCTTCTTTACTATTTTACCCGCATAAAATAAAAATGACCTGAATAAGAAAATAAAAATGTGAATCAGCTTGTTGTAAGATGGCGACAATAAAAATCACGATCCTTTTAATTTAAGCACCGTATCCGTGCTTTTCCCTGCCGTTCCCGAGGTTTTTTTCTCGCCACGCGGAAATTCTCAACCTACTGTTTTTACTGTGATTTTATCAAAATAACGGTTTTATCCCTGCCAGGAGCTGGCCTGGCGCAACCGTGATGGGGCGCATAAAAAGCGCGGTCGGCCGTCTCTTTTTCCGCTGTTTCTGCCACAGAGAGGCAGGCTGCCACGACTAACGTGACAGAGATCACATTCAATTTTCTGACGCATAATTCCGCCTCTGCCACCTCAGCCAACCGCGGCCGGGATTTATGCTAGCCTCAAAGTAGAGGGAGTGTTGCCGTCCTGAGAGTGGGTTGATAAAAAACATGAAAATATCAGAGAGTTTTCGCAGCCATTTTATCCGCGAAGTGCTTATACCTTTGGTGCTGGTGTTATTAATTATTTTTACTGCGGCAACGTTTACGGTCTGGTGGGCCACGGCGAAAACCAATCGCGACGCCGCTCACCAGCAGCAGCAGATTATCGAGACTTCGCTGACGCAAAGCCTGACGGAAATGATCAAACAGAATCGCAGCCTGGCGCTGTGGCAGCCGCTTGGCCGTCGTCTGGATCGCGCGCTACAGGATACGCCCTGGCTGAACCAGAACGTCGGCACCTGGCTGTCGACCATGTTCGGCCACCAGCTTATCTATATTCTTGATGAGGAAGATCGGCCGGTGTATCGCTGGGAGTGGGATAAAAACGTCCCTGTGGCGCAGTTCGAACATCTGCGTCAGCCGATCAATGAGCTATCGGCCCGGCTTAAAACCCCTTTTGCCAGCGGCGGACACGCCGAAGCGATCGACTTTACCCTGATCGATAAACGGCCCGCTGCGCTCGCCATCAGCGTTATTGACGACGGCTACGGCGGCAGCGGGCGTTTTCGGCTGGTGAGCGTAAAATATCTGGACGCCAGCTATCTCAATTCCCTCTCTCAACGCAGCCTGCTGCACGATCTGCACTACGCCGACGGCAAGCCGATGAAAACGGGCGCTAACTATTTGTTAAAAAATCGCCTCGGCGACGCGCTGGGCTATATCAGCTGGCGCCCGGCCGCGCCCGGCACGCAAATGTTTCAGGTTATCGGCCCGGTCGGGCTGGCAATGGTGCTGATTATCACGCTGATCTGCGGAGTGATGATCCGCCGCCTGTGGCTGTCCTCGCTCAAACTCTCACAGTCGCTGCTTCAGCTGAGCGCCAGCGAGGCGCAGGCGCACCATCTGGCTTTCCACGACGTGCTGACCGGCCTCCCTAATCGCGCGCTGGTTGAGGAACGGCTGACGCAGGCGCTGGGCAAGCTGAACCGCAGTCCTGAACATGTCGCGCTGCTGCTGCTGGATCTCGACCGTTTTAAACAGGTTAATGACACCTATGGGCACCATGCGGGAGACGAGCTGATTATCGACGTGGGGCATCGCCTTAGTCAGGAGGTCAGAGAAGCCGATACCGTAGGCCGGCTTGGCGGCGACGAATTTGTGGTTATCGTGGAAGGGATCACCGCGTTCAGCGATATTCAGAAGCTGTGCGAGCGGATCATTGCCTCGCTGGCGCGGCCTTTTACGCTGCTGGGCAGTGAAACCTGGATAGGCGTCAGTATTGGCGTGGCGATGGCGCCTCAGGATGCGAGCGATCGGCTGGAAATGATGCGTAAAGCGGATATCGCGCTGTACGAGGCCAAAAGCCAGGGGCGCGGTCAGTATCGCGTGTTTGATAACTCGATGGATGAACAGGTCAAAACGCGCCAGCTGATTGCGGCTGATTTACGCGCCGCGCTGCAAAACAAGCGCGATCTGGCCGTTTACTATCAGCCGCTGATGGATATTTCCGGGCAGCAAGTCGTGGGTCTGGAAGCGCTGATGCGCTGGCATCATCCGCAGCGCGGCGTGATTTCGCCCGGCGAATTTATTCCGCTGGCGGAGGAAATGGGCCTGATTATCCAGATTGGCGAATGGGTGCTGCGTGAAGCCTGCCGCGTGTCGCTGGCGTGGCCCGATATCTCCATGGCCATTAATGTCTCCCCTTTACAGTTTCGTTCAGCGGGCTTTGTGGAGCGGTTTAAAGCCATCGTCCAGCAGGAAAAAACGCTGCCTTCCCGTATTGAGCTGGAAATTACCGAAGGCGTGCTGATTGAGGATGAGAAAGGCGCGCAGGAGATTATGCGCGCGCTGCGTGAAGCGGGTTTCCGTATCGCGCTGGATGATTTCGGCACGGGCTACTCCAGTCTGAATTACCTGAGCCATTTCTCGGTGGATAAAATCAAAATCGACCGCTCCTTTACCCAGTCGCTGGGCGTGACGGAGAACTCAACCGCCATCATCGAATCGGTGGTAAGACTGGGCCAGGCAATGGGGCTGACCGTAACCGCAGAAGGCGTGGAAACCAACAGCCAGATGGCGGCGCTGGCGGAGGCGGGTTGTAATGAGCTACAGGGCTACCTTTTTTCGCAGGCCGTATCGGAACAGGAAATTGCTGCGCTGCTGGCTCCAGATAAAGCCAGCTAACGCAGCGTGACAACGTCACCTTCTTATTGACGCCGCGCCCGTTCATTAACGACGCGCGGCGCAGGATGTTAAAAGAAACCCAGCGGTTCGGTGCTGTAGCTGACCAGCAGGTTTTTGGTTTGCTGATAGTGATCGAGCATCATTTTATGCGTTTCCCGCCCGATGCCGGACTTTTTGTAGCCGCCAAACGCCGCGTGTGCCGGATACAGATGATAGCAGTTGGTCCAGACGCGCCCTGCCCTAATCGCCCTGCCAACCCGATAAGCGCGGTTGATATCGCGCGTCCAGACGCCCGCGCCCAGCCCATAGATCGAGTCGTTGGCAATGGCGATAGCTTCCGCCTCATCTTTAAAGGTCGTGACGCCTACAACAGGCCCGAAAATCTCCTCCTGGAACACGCGCATACTGTTGTTGCCCTTGAGCAGCGTGGGCTGAATGTAATAGCCGCCGGCCAGATCATCGTCCAGCTTCTCCACGCCGCCGCCGGTCAGCACCTCTGCGCCTTCCTGCCGCGCAATGTCCAGATAAGAGAGAATTTTATCAAACTGCTGCTGCGAAGCCTGCGCGCCGATCATGGTGTCGGTATCCATAGGATCGCCGCGCCTGATGGTTTTAATTCTTTTTAATACCGCTTCCATAAAGGGCGCATAAATGGATTCCTGCACCAGCGCGCGCGAAGGACAGGTGCATACCTCGCCCTGATTCAGAAAGCCCAGCACCACGCCTTCCGCCGCTTTCTCTATAAAAGAAGGCTCGGCCTGCATGATGTCCTCAAAGAAGATGTTCGGTGACTTGCCGCCCAGCTCAACCGTTGAAGGAATAAGGTTTTTCGCCGCCAGCTCCAGGATATGGCCGCCGGTAGCGGTAGAGCCGGTAAAGGCGATTTTGGCGATGCGCGGATTGCCCGCCAGCGCCTCGCCCGCTTCACGACCAAAGCCATGCACTACGTTCAGCACGCCTTTCGGCAGCAGGTCGGCGATCAGCTCGACAAACAGCGTGATTGACAGCGGCGTCTGCTCCGCCGGTTTCAGCACCACACAGTTGCCCGCGCCAAGCGCCGGTGCCAGCTTCCAGGCCGCCATCAGCAGTGGAAAGTTCCACGGGATAATCTGGCCGACCACGCCCAGCGGTTCGTGAAAATGGTAGGCGGCGGTAAACTCGTCGATTTCCGCCGCCGTGCCTTCCTGCGCGCGCAGGCAGCCCGCGAAATAGCGAAAATGATCGACCGCCAACGGCAGATCCGCCGCCAGCGTCTCGCGTACCGGTTTGCCATTGTCCCAGCTTTCGTTGACGGCCAGATATTCCAGCTTCTCTTCCAGCCGATCGGCGATTTTCAGCAGCGTCAGCGAACGCGACTGGACGGAAGTTTTGCCCCAGGCTTCCGCCGCCGCGTGCGCCGCATCGATGGCGTTTTCAACATCCACCTTATCTGAACGTGGGAACTCGCCGATGGTCGAGCCGTTAACCGGTGACGTATTGGTAAAGTAATTACCGTTTACCGGCGCAACAAACTCGCCGTTGATAAAATTGCCGTAGTGCGATTTCAGCACGATTAAGGAATCCTGACTGCCCGGATATGCGTAGCGCATGATCGTCTCTCCGCGATAATTAACAATTAAACAACTTGAAATTAACATTAACAGAACAGGAGAAATTGACAGCCGGGCCGGGCGGAAAGTGTGACCGCGCCGAAAGGAAAGCGCTAAAGCGAGGAAAGAGGACGGCAAAGCCGCCCCGTTGCGTCAGGCGAGGCGCGCTATCGCGCGCGGCTGCTGACAAAAATTCTGCAAAAGCCGCAGCGGCCAGCTGGGTTCGGGGAGCGCTTCGCCAGCGGCTTCGGGCCTTGAGCTGTTTTGCTGACAGACCGCCATAATCGCCGACGTAAACTCGGGATGGAACTGCACCGAGAGCGCCTGTGGGCTGTAGCGAACGATCTGACACGGATCCATCACGGAAGAGGCCAGCACCCGCGCACCGGTCGGCGGTCGCAGCACCGACTGACGATGGGAAAGCCACGCGGAAAACTGCCCCGGCAGCGCGCCCAGCAATACATCTTCAGCGCCCTCTTCGTGACGGGTGATCTGCTGCACTCCCCCTTCCCAGCCACGCGGATTATCGCCCACCTTGCCGCCCAGCGCATAAGCCATAAGCTGATGACCATAGCAGACGCCCAGCAGCGGCAGCTGATGATCCATAGCGCTGCGTATCCAGGCGGCCGTACGCTCGCTCCACTCCGCATGATCGGTGACCATCGCCCAGGAGCCGGAGAGAATGGCCCCCGACAGCAAAGCGGGATCGGGCAGCGCTTCGCCCAGATCGGGACGCACGATTAGCCAGGCATCCGGCTGTAAACCCGCAGCGGCGATAAACCAGTGCTGCTGCTCGCCCACCTGCGCCATGACGCCCGCAGGCGGCGTTTCAAACTGGATAATAGCGAAAGGAAGCGCGTTCATTGTCTGGCAATCTCCTTATGCGGCTGATTCGGAATCTTACAAGAAAAAAGAGCCTTCACGCTTAACATCATGGCGATTCGTGCCATCATAGGCTAATGATTAAACACACTAAAGGATTGCGTTGTGGCTGTACGTCATTTTTTCCTGATTTTGCTGGTGGTCACCACCTGGGCTTTCAATAACGTTGCGGTAAAATGGGGGCTTGGCGAGGTGCCGCCGCTGTTTCTGACGCTGATGCGCTTTGTGGTGGTGGCGCTGATCCTGGTTCCTTTTACCCGCGTTACGCGTGAACAGCTGCGCTATCTGGTGCCGCTGGCCTTTACCTTTGGCTTTATGCACTTCTCGCTGCTGTTTCTCGGCCTGAAATATACCGACGCGGGCACAGGCGCCATCGTGGTGCAGCTGGGTACGCCTTTCGCGATGATCCTGGCGATGATTTTTTTGCAGGAAAAACTGTCGCTGGTACAGATGTTGGGCATCGCCATTTCGCTGAGCGGCGTGGTGGTACTGGCGGGCAGCCCGACCATTCCAACATGGTGGGTGCTGTGCCTGCTGCTTTGCAGCGCGGTGGGCTGGGCCGTCAGCAACCTTATTGTGAAGAAATCCCCGTCGATCAAGCCGCTTACCATGACCGGCTGGCTCTCTTTTCTGGCGATCCCCATCGTGGGCCTCTCGTCCTTCTTTATGGAAAGCGGTCAGCTGACCAGCCTGGTTAACGCTTCATGGCGAGGCTGGTTCGCGATTTTGTACAGCGCAATCTGCTCTTCCATCGTCGCCTATTCGCTGTGGTATGGCCTGCTGCGCACCTATAACGTCAATCTGATTATGCCCTATTCGCTGCTGACGCCGGTGCTGTCGGTGATTATGGGCGTGCTGGTGCTGGGCGACAGCATGAATATCTTTAAGGTTTTCGGCTCGCTGCTGGTGGTGGCCGGCACGGCGATTGCGGTGATCAACCTGCGCAACCTGAGGATGCACGCCCGCCTGCCAAAGCTGAAGCGGCTGCGCTAGCGACCGCCGATCTTCATTGCTATGGTTAAATTAAAGGAGGAAGCAATGACGACCCGGTTAACCGCACAATGCTGGCAACAGCTCTGGCAGGCATTACGCAATGACGACGCGCCCGATGTCCATTTTATCGGCGAGCAGCGTCTCCCTTCCGCCTTTCCGGTCACCGAGCTGGCGGCCACCAGCATGGCGCTGGCGATGCAGGCGGCCGCAGCCCTGACCGGCAATCCCGCCCGTCAGCGCGTCGATATGCGCCTGGCGTCCCGCTGGTTTCAACACAGCTTTCAGCCCGTAAACCGCTCTGCGCCCTCGCTGTGGGATGCCTTTGCCGGAGACTACGCCGCCGCAAACGGCTGGATCCGCCTGCACACCAACGCGCCGCATCACCGGGCGGCGATGGAAAACGTGCTGGGCACGCACGCCAGCCGCGCCGATTTGGCGCAGGCCGTCAGCCGCTGGGACAAAACCGCGCTTGAACAGGCGGTGATTGACGCGGGCGGCTGTGCGGCAGAGATGCGCAGCGTGGAAGCCTGGCGGCAGCACCCACAGGGGCAAAGCGTACGGCACGAGCCGCTGATAGCGCAAAGCGTACAGCCGCAGGCCGCCGCGCCGGGCTGGGCGCTGCCAGGGCTGCGGCCGCTGCAAGGCGTCAGGGTGCTGGATCTGACCCGAATTATCGCCGGGCCGGTCGCCACGCGCTTTCTGGCCGGGCTGGGCGCCGACGTGCTGCGGCTCGATCCGCCGGGCTGGCAGGAGCCGACGCTGGAGGAGGAAGTCACGCTGGGCAAACGCTGCGCGCGCCTCGATTTAAAGTCGGCGGCAGGCAGGCAGATTTTTGCACAGCTGCTGGGCCAGGCGGATATTCTGATCCACGGCTATCGTGCCGATGCGCTGAGCGCGCTGGGGTATGATACGGAGGCACGACAAAAGCTTTCTCCTGGCCTGATCGACGTCAGCCTGAACGCCTGGGGCTGGACGGGGCCGTGGCGCAACCGGCGCGGTTTTGACAGCCTGGTGCAGATGGGCTGCGGCATAGCGGAAACCGGCAGTCAGTGGCAGCACAGCGAGAAACCGGTGCCGCTGCCGGTACAGGCGCTCGACCATGCTACCGGCTATCTGATGGCCGCCGCCGCGCTGGAAGGCATGCGGCTCAGGCTGCAAAACGGCACGGGCTTCAGCGCCAGGCTGTCGCTGGCCCGCACTGCCTGCCTGCTGACCGATAATCCTTATCCCGAGGCGATGCAGCCCAAAAGGCTGGTTAGCGCACAACCGCATGATAACAATGTCGAAACGGAGATAAACGCCTGGGGGATCGGCCTGCGCCTTAAACCGCCGGTGGAGCTGCCCGGCACGCCGCTGGTTTGGTCTGCTTCCGCCTCGCCGTTGGGTTCTGCGCGCGCAGCGTGGCGGGATTAACCCGCTGGCTACGCGCCTGTTAGCTAATAAAGTAAAGCCAGATGACCGGGCCGTTTCGCGCACCTGTTAACTGACAAAGTACAGCAAGACGATCGGCCCGCTTTGCGCACCTGTTAACTGATAAAGTAAAGCCAGTATCGCCGGGCGCGGTACTGGCTTTACTCAGTGACTACCGGCAGGCCAGCCGGATTGTCCGCAGCTTTACGCTTCGTCTTCTTCCGCCAGCTCGTCGCGCATCGCCTGAATCGCTTCGCGACTTAGCGCGGCCAGCGTACGGTAAAACGGCGTATCGGCCCAGGCTTCCACCTTGCCCAGGAACTGACCGCACCACGGCAGCAGATAGTCGTCGAACAGCGTAATTTGCGCCTGTACCTCATCCTCCTGCGACTGATCCTCCAGCCAGGAAGCGGCCAGCAGCAGCGAGCCAAACCGATCGGCCGGGCCTTCGCCAAGCGGCATGCCACGGCTCTGCAAAAACGCCCGCACTTCGCTCTCCTGCGGGCCGTTTTCCCACTTTGAACCCTCCGGCGACACCTTGCAGTCGCTGCCGACAAACAGCGCGTTATAGTCAGCGGCCAGCGCCTGCGGATCGCTGTTCTGCTGCAAACGCGTCAGCAACTCGTCCTGCTCCAGCGGCCACTGCTGCTGCAGCTTACCCTCGCGCAACAGCGTAAACAGCGGCACCAGCAGCGGATCCTGCGGCTGGCGGTTATAGAGCGAGCCAAGGATGCGGCAGATAATCGAAAATTCATTCATCGGGATGGGTCCATAGCGTTAAGCGTGACAACGTCACAGGTCAGCAAATTCTGTAATGGTCGTGCCGGTTCTGCGCTGTAAAAAATCCAGCAGGCGGCGCGGCGTGACATTTAATACGCGTTCTTCAGGAAAATCCACTTCCTTCATGATCCGCAGACAATGCTCAAAATTGCCCAGCGTAAAGGCAGTATGGGAATCCGAGCCGCAGGCAATCCAGCCGCCGGCATCGCGTACTGCGGCTGCAATAGCACGACAGTTAGGCTCGCTGCCCTTGCGCGAGTGGGTAAAAGAGGAGTTGTTCAGCTCCAGTGCCACCTCATATTTTGCGGCGGCCTTGGCAATAGCAGGAATATCAACAGGGTATTTCGGGTTGCCCGGATGGCTGATGATATGCACGTTGCCGCTGGCCATAGCAGCGATCATCGCTTCGGTATTGGTCGCCTTGTCGCGCGGTGCGAAAACCGGCTCGTGAAAGCCTGCCACCACGATATCCATGGCCTCCATCATCGGCCCGGTACAGTCGATATCGCCCGCCAGGTTTTTAATATTGGCTTCAATACCGCGCAGGATGCCAATGCCGTCCACCACGCGCGGCCAGACCCGCATATTGATAAAATGCCAGTGGTGCGGCGCATCGGCCATATCGGGGCCGTGATCGGTGATCGCCAGCAGTTTGACGCCGCAGGTTTGCGCCTGCTGGACGTAGTCACGCAGCGTGCTATAGGCATGGGTGCTGGCAACGGTGTGCATATGAAGATCGACAGGGTACATAATTTCTCCTTGTTGACGGGCACTCGGCCCGGACGAGTTAGTAGCCTCGCGCCAGATCGACCTGACCGGCGGGCATATCACCCGCTTCACGCTGGCGGATGGCGTCAGCAATGTAGTCCATAGCTTCCTCCGGCAAGGTGACAGCCGCATTATGCGGCGTGATGGCGATAGCCGGATGCGTCCAGAAAGGATGATCCTGCGCCAGCGGCTCCTGCGCAAAAACGTCCAGCGCCGCCGCCTTGATTTCGCCCGCCGCCAGCGCCGCCAGCAGATCTTCTTCCACCAGATGCGCGCCGCGCGCCAGATTAATCAGATAAGCCTCCGGCTGAAGCTGACTCAGTAAACCACGGTTCAGAATGCCGACGGTTTGCGGCGTGTTCGGCAACAGGTTAATCAGCACGCGGGTGCCGGAAAGAAACTCGCTCAGCTGCGCTTCGCCGTGGAAACTGGTGACGCCCGGCAGCGTTTTCGGCGTACGGCTCCAGCAGCGCACCGGAAAACCCCAGTAGCGCAGGCTTTCCGCCACGCTGCGCCCCAACACGCCCGCGCCCAGAATGCCGATGGTAAAGGCGTCCCGGCCAGGGTTGCGCAGCGGCTGCCACAGCGCCTGGCTTTTCTGCTGCTGGTAGTCGTTAAAGCGGCGGAACCAGCCCAGCACGTGCCAGACCGCATATTCCTGCATCTGGCGACCCATGCCGGTATCCTCCAGACGAAACAGCGGCACGCCAGCCGCCAGCATCTGCGGATGTTCGCGCAGCTGGTTGAGAATATCATCAACGCCCGCGCCCAGCGCAAAAACGCCTTTTAAATCCGTACGGCCCTGCAGCATCGCTACCGGCGGCTGGCGCACCAGCGCGTAATCCGCAGGAGCCCGATCGCCCGGCGTCCATTCACGCACGCGGGCCTGCGGCAAACGCTGCTCTAATCCGGCCTGCCATTTTTTTGCATTAAAGGAAGGATGATAAAAAATGATATCCACGCGGCTTCTCCTGTTTTTCCTTCAGGCTCAGGGAAAATGCAGCCCGTGGCAAGCAAAAAATAAGGGGGCCGTTATGGCCCCCCTGGCTAGCGTGTCGTCTGGATAAGCCTGCGCAGCAGCGGCATCAACAGCAGCAGGATCAGACCTGTGGCGACGCTGCCGCAGCCCAGCAGCATGAAGATATGGCTGTAGCCAGGGTTGGTTAGCGCAGGCGAACTGCCGCTGTTCTCCGGCATCATGCCGGAAACGTGACCGGCCAGCACCGACGCGACGCCTGTTACCATCATCCAGCAGCCCATCATCACGCCCTGATAACGTAGCGGCGCCAGTCTGCCGATCATCGCGTAGCCAACCGGCGAAATCAGCAGCTCGGCCAGGCTTTGCAGAATGTAGCTGATCGCGATCCATTTGAACGCCACCATGCCGTCGCCGCCGGCCAGCATAATACCCACGGGCAAGACCAGCATCCCCAGCCCGATACAGAACAGCGAAGAAGCGAACTGCAAAGGAATATCGATGCGCCAGCCACGCTCGCGCATGTTACGAAAGCCCATTGCCAACAGCGGCCCGCCGAAAACAATCACCAGCGTATTGATGTTTTGCACCCACTGCGGCGCAACCCGGATGCCCCAAACGTTCAGCATAATATTGTGTTCGGTAAACAGCATCAGCCCCATCGGCGCCAGCTGGTAAAGCGTCCAGAACACCAGCGCGCCCAATGCCAGGATCAAGTAGGCGGCCATTCGGCGCTGTTCTTCCCGTGGGCGATGTCGCAGCGTAGTGGCGGCAAGCAACAGGAAAACAACCGCGCCAAGGATCAGGACAAAAGTGCCGGTAAAATCAGCATGGGTCAGCATCAGGCGGATAATCGGCACCAGCACCACCAGGATCAGCAGGCCCGCCAGCATCCGCAGCCGCAGCTGCGATTTGTTGACGTGCAGCAGCGGCGTATCGATATCCGCCAGCGTTTTCCAGCGCAGCAGAGAAATAACGATGGCGACGGCGTTGCCCAGCGTGGCGAACAGGAACAGCGCCTGGTAATGCTCCTGTAGCTGGAAATAGCCCGCGCCAGTGAAGCCGATAAAGAAGCCCAGGTTCATCCCGGCATAGTTCCACAGGAAGGCGCTTTCGCGACGGCTGTCTTCCGGCGTAAAACGCTGGGTCAGCATCATATTGATACAGGTTACGTTCAGGCCGCTGCCGGTGAGGAACATCGCCAGCCCCCAGTACAGCCCGTCCGCGCTTTGCCCGGAGAGGATCCAACAACCAATGACCTGCAACACCATACCCAGCACAAACAGGTTACGGTTGCTGAGGTAGCGTCCGCCGAGGTAGCCGCCAAACAGATGCAGCCCGTAGTTGAAAGCGCCGAACACGCCCATCATGGCGTTGGCCTGCGCCTCGCTGAAGCCGAGTCGTTTGGTGGCATAAAGCACCAGGGTGGAATAGAGCACGGCAAAGCCAAGGGTGGCGAAAATCTGGATAAAGAAAAGCGCGCGCGTACCTTCCTGCCCTGTCGCTCCACCGTTTTTAGTCTGGATAGTCACTGTGGCCTCGTGATTTTTTAGCCTGATAAAGCGAATCATTATGCACATTGTTCGGCCAATTGCGCTGATACCGTTGCGTTTTACTTAAGTAAAGGGTTCTTTTGCCGAATTTAGCAGCAGCCTGCTGCAAAAATGAGTAAACGAGCGGAAAAGTGCAGAAAGGGTGTTGACCCGCGCACGACTTTTCCCTACATTACCGGCCACGCAGCAAGCTTGCGTAACAATATGGTGAGGTGTCCGAGTGGCTGAAGGAGCACGCCTGGAAAGTGTGTATACGGCAACGTATCAAGGGTTCGAATCCCTTCCTCACCGCCATATTTAAAGAAAAAGCCTGAACTCACGTTCAGGCTTTTTTTATGCATGTTCCCCACGAGGAAGGGTGAGAACCCTTGACCGGGTTCGACAACCGGCTTCAGCCGGTTGGACAGTTCGGACGTCCCGCGGCCGAACTGCCCGCAGGGCGAGCAAAGCGAGTCAATCCCTTCCTCACCGCCATATTCAAAGAAAAAGCCTGAACTCACGTTCAGGCTTTTTTTTATGCATGTTCCCCACGAGGAAGGGTGAGAACCCTTGACCGGGTTCGACAACCGGCTTCAGCCGGTTGGACAGTTCGGACGTCCCGCGGCCGAACTGCCCGCAGGGCGAGCAAAGCGAGTCAATCCCTTCCTCACCGCCATATTTAAAGAAAGAGCCTGAACTCACGTTCAGGCTTTTTTTTATGCATGTTCCCCACGAGGAAGGGTGAGAACCCTTGACCGGGTTCGACAACCGGCTTCAGCCGGTTGGACAGTTCGGACGTCCCGCGGCCGAACTGCCCGCAGGGCGAGCAAAGCGAGTCAATCCCTTCCTCACCGCCATATTTAAAGAAAGAGCCTGAACTCACCTGCAGGCTTTTTTTATGCCCAACTTATTTATTGATGTCTGACGGCAGTTGCCACAGCTCGCCAAGCCGGTAATCCCATATTCTTGGCGAAAACTTTATCTTGCCTCTCTCTGGCGTAAAGGTCATTTCACTAAACCAGATATTTTCTTTATGCATAAAGAAATCCACCCGGCAGTAATCAATACCCTCTGCGAGCGTTTCCGCCAGTTCAAGCAGCCTGGCATAGCCAGCGGGCCGGGGAATGTCGCGCGGATTATTGCTCTGCCCCATAGTAAACGGCTGCAGGCGCCAGCCTTCATCATAAATATTGGTCAGCTTATTTCCGGCGGCATCCGTAAAATCCGCCTCTGTAAATTTCGCTTTTTGATGAAAGCAGTGAACGCGGTAAAGTTCCGGTGTAATATCCGGATTGGCGTTCGCAAAAATATCTATATACTGCTCGGCCAGGATAAAGGGTGGGATGTTTTTGTATTGCCATTCCAGCGAGACATAGTAAAAGTTACGATTAAGAAAAAAATCGAGCTTTTTATTATAGCGCGCTATTGCTGCCGCATCTTTGGCAAACACCATCTGGCAGCTGCCGCTATCATGGTTGCATTTGAGTACAAATTTATCGGGTAATGCAGCATAGTCAATATCCGCCGTGCGCCGCCACACGCCCAGCAATGGGATCAAATAGTTTTCGCCGATTTTCTTTGCAACGTAGTCACGGGCCAGGTATTTATCAGCCAGTTGGGTATAAAGATCGTTGCTGGTGTAGAGCATACGGTGGATAATTTTTTCATTCAACGACTCAGGATTGCGGAAAACATCTGCTCCACAGTGTCTTTTGCGGTAGGTCGTTAGCAAATATTTTTCTTCTTTCTGTAAAAGGTGACGAAAAATTTTACCCTGATGCTCAATCTTCTTAAATAAATACACTTCCCCGGCCCCTTATTAACAACCTGTCCTGATACAGGAATAATGGAGCCAGCCTGGTCATTATTACGCCAGGAAGAAATAAACCCTAAGTAAACAAGGCAAATAAAAAAGCACCGTTACCTTTCAGCAACAGTGCTTTTATATAATCAATCAGTTTTTATAAAGACTACTTAATTTCCATCGCGGCCTTCATGGTATAAAACAGATCGGTCTGATCGGTCAGCCCGACCACGTTAGCGGCGTGTGGCCCATAAGCGGCGATGCGCAGCTGCGTGCCGGTATGCTCCTGCGAGTCCTCTTCCGAGTTACCGTAGCTGATAGTCATCAGGCCGCCCTCTTTAGTTGCCAGCTTTTGCGTCAGGCCGGGAGCCTTACTGTCATTAGGGATAATCTGGCTGGAATGCGCATGGTCCGCCGTGACAATAACCAGCGTGTTGCCGTCTTTACGGGCAAACTCCAGCGCTTTCTGTACTGCCTCATCCAAATCTACCGTTTCGCCAATCTGGCCGCAGGGGTTTGCTGCATGATCCTGCTTATCGATCGACGCGCCTTCCACCTGTAAGAAGAAACCGTTCTGATTTTTGCTCAGCAGCTGGATAGCCTTATCGGTCATCTGCGCCAGCGTTGGCGTGGAAGCAGAACGATCGCTGTTTACCTCGCAGCTGATGGGGTTGCCTTCCAGATTACCGTGCAGGGTCGCTTTCGGCCCTTTCCAGCGCACCGACATATTGCCATCCGCGAACAGGCCCAGCACGGGTTTATCCTGCGTGGCTTCGGTAATAGCGTTCATGCCGTCAAGGTTATCAATCAGCTGGTAGCCGCGCAGCTTCGCCTGCTCGCTCAGCGTCTTGCCCTGCCACTCGCCTGCCTTAGCGCTTTCGGCAAAGGTTTTGCCGCCGCCGCCGAAAGTGACGTCAACACGGGCGTTCAACAATTGTTCGGCAATAGATCCTTTGCCGCCCTTTTCCAGCGCGTTGCCTGCGCACAGCTCGCTGGTTTTCTCCGGGCCATAGCATTTACGGGAGGTCACATGCGCCATCTGCGCGGCGGGCGTAGCGTCTTCCAGCTCTGCGGTAGAGACGTTGCCGGTCGCTTTACCTGCTGCCTTTGCCCTTTCCATAATCGTCTGATGATCTTTACCGTTCACATCCACGCCGATCGCCCCGTTATAAGATTTTACGCCGGTGCTCCACGCCGTTGCCGAAGCGGCGGAATCCGTAACGTAATCGGGCTTATGCGTTTTTTTGTCCAGCGAGTAATGCGTATACTGACCGGTCAGCGGCAGCGCATCGATGCCTTTGAAAAAGCCACCTGCGCCTTCAGCATAGTTACGCGCGGCGGTAATTTCGGAGTCGCCCATACCGTCACCGATCAGCAGGATAACGTTTTTAGCTGTTTTACTGCTCAGTGAAGCTTTCAGCGCTTCGGTCTGATCCTCGCTTAAACGGCGAGCCCCGCCGGGCTGTGTAATATCTCCCTGTGCGGCACGCTGATAATCGGCGGCCTGGGCGCAAAGCGTGATGGATAACAGCGTGGCGGTAAAGGAAAGCGTAAACAGGCTTTTTTTCATCAGACGGCTCCATGAGAAAACGTTTCTAAAAATTTCAGGCGTTTAGTTTGCGACACAATCGTGACGCTTTTGTGTCGGCCGCATGGCAACTTGATGACTACACCTGTGCGTTTCTCAATCGACAGCGAGCGCGGCCTGCTTACCGCTTAACCTGCCAGAATAAAAAGAGAAAATTCCCTTGACCGTTCGGCCCGGACTCCCTATAGTAGCGCCCCGTCGCCCGAGAGGGGGATGAAGTTTACAATATGGTGAGGTGTCCGAGTGGCTGAAGGAGCACGCCTGGAAAGTGTGTATACGGCAACGTATCAAGGGTTCGAATCCCTTCCTCACCGCCATATTCAAAGAAAAAGCCTGAACTCACGTTCAGGCTTTTTTTTATGCATGTTCCCCACGAGGAAGGGTGAGAACCCTTGACCGGGTTCGACAACCGGCTTCAGCCGGTTGGACAGTTCGGACGTCCCGCGGCCGAACTGCCCGCAGGGCGAGCAAAGCGAGTCAATCCCTTCCTCACCGCCATATTCAAAGAAAAAGCCTGAACTCACGTTCAGGCTTTTTTTTATGCATATTCCCCACGAGGAAGGGTGAGAACCCTTGACCGGGTTCGACAACCGGCTTCAGCCGGTTGGACAGATCGGACGTCCCGCGGCCGAACTGCCCGCAGGGCGAGCAAAGCGAGTCAATCCCTTCCTCACCGCCATATTCAAAGAAAAAGCCTGAACTCACGTTCAGGCTTTTTTTATGGCCAATCTCTTTTTTACCGCCTGGCCATATGGCATCAGGCAACTTTAAATACGGCAATAGCACGAGTCAGCTGCGCAGCCTGATCTTCCAGCGAAGCGGCCGCAGCGGCGGCTTCCTGCACCAGCGCGGCGTTCTGCTGGGTCACTTCGTCCATCTGGCTGACCGCAATGCTTACGTGCTCAATACCGTTGACCTGCTCGCCCGACGCTGAAAAAATCTCCGACATAATGCCGGAAACATTGCCGATGGAAGCAACGATGTCATCCATAGTTTTTCCGGCATTGGCCACCAGCTGGCTACCTTCTGTAATACGCAGGCTTGATGTTTCGATCAGCGTTTTAATTTCTTTAGCGGCTACCGCGCTTCGCTGGGCCAGCGCCCTGACTTCCGAAGCCACGACGGCAAAGCCCCGGCCCTGTTCACCAGCGCGAGCAGCTTCCACCGCGGCATTAAGCGCCAGAATGTTCGTCTGGAACGCGATGCTTTCTATCGTGCTGATGATTTCAGCCACGCTGTTCGAGCTGTCATGAATAGCGGACATGGTGGACACGACTTTTCCTACCACTGCGCCACCATGCTCCGCCACGCGTGACGCGTCAGAAGCGAGGCTGCTGGCATGTTGTGCGTTAGAAGAGTTCTGGCGCACTGTGGCGGTCAGCTGTTCCATACTGGCTGACGTTTCTTCAAGCGACGCGGCCTGCTGTTCAGTTCGGCTGGACAGATCGGTATTGCCCATAGAAACCTCTTTTGCGGCGCTATCGATAGAAGCGGCGGCGTTCTGGATCTCCGAAACGACTTTTCTTAGCTGCTCCTGCATCTCTGCAAAAGTAGCAATCAGCACGCCGGTTTCATCTTTTGACTGCGGGATCAGTACCGATGTTAAATCGCCATCCGCGATAGAGCGCGCCGCTTTAACAGCCTGGCGCAGAGGGACGGTAATCGCACGCGACAGCAGATAGCCCAGCAGAGAGGCGATAGCCAGCCCGGCAAGCGCGCCAACGATCAGGGTCAGCTTGGTTTGCGCTTCGGTAGCATCAACGGTGAGTTGCCTTTCCGCCAGTAAGCCCTTCTCTTCGGCAGCAAGTTCATCGATGATCTTCCGCATTCCGTCCATCTGCGCTTTGCCCGTGTTGGCATTAAAAGCCGCCAGAAACGTTTCATAAGAGAGCGCGCCGGTGTTCAGCGCCTGGCGATTTTTCATCAGCGGCGTAACAAAAGAGGCTTCCCACGCCTGTTCCTGCGCGGTCAGTTTGCTCAGCCTATCCTGCTGTCTTTCATTATCCGACGTCAAAGAGCGCGCCTTCTGCACGTGCTGAGAAAAGGCTTTCTGACCTTCCTGCCACGGCGCCAGCATCTCTTCTTTACCGTTTACTGCATAGCCGCGCAGCCCGGTTTCCATATTCACCAGGCTTTGGGTCAGCGATCGGCTTTCATCGATGACACGCCAGGTATGCACGTTCCAGTTATTGGAGTTTACAATGCGCGAAAAGTTAACGTAAAAAGTGCCGCACAGCAGCAGTAATAAGGCCGCCACGACGCCAAAAGCCGCTATAAATTTCGTACTGACCGAAAAGTTTTTAAACATCTTTTCCACGCTCTCAGAAGATTAAAGGTGCAAACATCGTTTCTGTTATACCCGTGCTTTATCGGCCTGCCTTTCGTAAGCTTTAGTAAATCTGCTTATTTTTTTGCTGTTGAACACGCAGACATTCATATAAGTGATTAATAAAACAGTTAAAAAACAAGAAGGCCGTTAAAAACAGAAAAAAAGAAAGCAAAAAACCCTTTTTAATTATGATGATAGCGATTTAATTCATAAAAAAACCGTTTCCGGTGCAAGGTGAAAAGCTTGAGCCACGCTAAGGTATTTGCAGGAATTTTGAAAAAAGCATCAACCATAAGGATATAAAACAAAAAGGACCCGGCTGATAAGGCTGTATCCCGACCTTAGCTTTTACCCTTCAGTAAGACTGTCGCTTAACCATGGTCATGCAGTCGATCGCAGGCAGCACCACTCCGCCAGCGTGGTGCTGCCTGCGATCGACTGCTTCCAGGGATAAAACCCGATGCCGTCATCAGCAAAGCAGCAGCCTGCCTGTACGTTAATAAAATTTTACAGTTGGCGATAAGCCAAATCCAACAGGCTATATAATAAAAGTCGCGGCGGAGTTTTCCGCCCGGTATCTTTATTTTAAAAACAGCAGACCTGACACAAAATATTAACTCGATTTTTACCCGGCAAATTCTGCCATCCGCATGTCAATTTTTAACCTTGAAGAAATACGTCACCTGTAACACTATAAAACAGTCATCTTAATAGTTTAAATTTAAATTCCGCTGACCATAAGATAACCCGGAAATATTCTGGCGTACTACCATGGAAATTTTCAGCTGACAATAAATAACGACCACCTTATAAAGGTTCTAAACGACTAATAAATAAGACCATCCGTATATAAATCCAATAATAACTCCTTTGACTAATAGCAGGAAAACATGAAGCGAATTTTATCGCACCTTGTCAGGTGCATCACTCTTATATTATTTATGTGCGGCAGCGCCTCGCATGCAGCAGTGCTTAAGCTTGCTGTCTTACATAACACCAACGAAAAATCGATTGTATCGCACAACCGTTATTTACGTAATTTATCCGCCTCCCCCATTACGGAAAAAATGGCGCTGCTTAAGAGTACGGACAATATCCCCCCGCAGGATATTGACAGCGTCAGCCTGACGCTGCCGGATGGCGGGCACGTCACTTTTCAACGCTGGTCTGAAAAGAAAGACGAAGACGGCAGCCTCACCTGGACAGGTGAAATTGCCGCCCCTATTACCAATCGGTTATCCAACGGCAATCCCGATCCGGAAAATACGGCGATCCTGATTATCAAACAGGGCAAAATCTATGGTTCGCTAACGTTCAAAGGTGACACCTTTCAGATCCTGCCGCTGGCTCAGGAAAAAAATTCACTGGTTATTATTAAAGTGGATGCAAATAAAGTCGCTGAAAAAGAAAAGCATGACGAGGTCTTCAGCGCCCCGGAAACCAGGGTTAACTGCCCGGCACCGGGAAATTATGAGGATCCGGCCCCTTCGCAACAGGTGGTTATCCGGGTGGGTCTGGTGACCACCAATCAGTCCCGTGCGGCTTTCTCTTCATTAGATTTTGATGCGCTGGCCAAACTTGCTTTTGAAAAAGTAAATCAGGGTGCCTTAAACAGTAACGTTCGCATCACTTTTGTTAACGCTGGCGTACTGAATCCTGATTACAACGAGAAAAGTACCCAGAGCCAAATGCTGCGAGATATGAATGGCGAATTGCGCAACGCTATCCTTGCCTTCAGACAACAGCACGAGGCCGATCTGGTAGTTCTGTTGGCAGTTCGTAGAGATCTCAACGGCATAGCCTGGGTCAATGCGACCAGAGAAAGCGCTCATGCCGTAGTCAACTATCTTGCCTTCACCGAAACCAATACGTTTGCCCATGAAATGGGTCACAATATCGGGCTGCAACACGACAGAGCCCAGAATGGCGGTAACCCTTATGGTTCCCCTTGCTATCAACATGGCTACCGGCGTCTGGGCACAGGGATGGACAGATGGCGCACCATCATGGCCTACAACTGCTCCCCTAACTGTAGCCAGGTCAATATGTTTTCCAACCCGCGCGTTCTCTTCCGCAATACGCCTACCGGAACTGCACAGTATGAGGACAACGCTCGTCGGCTCAATGAACGGCGTGGAATGATCTCAAGGTTTTACAGCAACGTAACGCCGAAAGCCGTGGTGCCGGGTAATTTCAGCATCCTTTCGCGTAGCAATACTACGTTAATCCGCGAGCTGGACGGCAGATCCAGTGACGGTTACGGCCACGTCTGGAAAGTATTAAGCGACGGCCCCATGGGCTTGCAGGAAGTCCCTTCTGGTCCTGTCGTCAGAGAAATCCACAACGTCGCGAACGTCAGAGCCGCCTTCCCTGCCAACTCTTCCGGCCAGGCTGTTTATGAACTGACGGTGCATGGCTCCAACGGCCGGGTGGATAAAAAAATTGTTACCGTTACCGTTACCGCTCCACGTGCGCAAATTCAGGGTGCGGCCAGCGTTAAACAGGGCGATACCGTTACCCTGAACGGTCAGGTAAACTTTACCGCTACCCGCTGGCAGTGGCGCCTGATAAACGGCAGCCAGACGATTGCTCAAAGTACATCGCGCCAGTTTACTCTGAATACACGGGGCTATGCGCCTGGGAACTATGCGGTCGAGCTGGAAGCGACCAGCGCAGACGGTATGCATACCGGCAGAAGCACCCATGTGTTAGAGATCACCTCTACCACACCAGTCGTGAAGCCGGTTGCCGTAGTACCTGACGATTTCAGCCTTATCTCCCGTTCCACCACCGCCGCCATCCACCAGCTGGACGGCAGCAGGAGCACAGGTAAAAGTTTTGTCTGGCGGGTGACCAGCGACGGCCCTTCCGGCCTGCAGGAAGTGGCGTCAGGCCCGATCGTAAGAGAAGTACAGGGTGCCGTGGCCCGCGCCGCTTTTCCTCGCAATACCTCAGGCATAGTCACCTATGAGCTGACGGCAACCGGTTCAGACGGCTCGGTGGATAAAAAAACCGTGACCGTCACCGTAACTGCGCCGCACGCGCAGATCCAGGGCCCGGCCAGCGTTAAGCATGGCGACAGCGTAACGCTGACAGGCCAGGACAACTTTACCGCCACACACTGGCAGTGGAGCCTGAAGCAGGGTGAAAAAACCGTGGCGGAAAGCAATGCGCGCGAGTTTGTCCTTGCGACAAATAACCATGCCGCCGGTCACTATCAGGTGGTGCTTGAAGCCACCAGCGCAGACGGCCTGCGTACGGCAACCAGCACCCATGCTTTAGAGATTATCGCTCCCGAGCCTGCCGTTGTGCCGGTAGCCGTGGTGCCTGAAGACTTCAGCTTCGTATCTCGTTCTACTACCGCCACCATCCATATACTGGACGGCAGCGGAAGTACCGGGAAAAGTTTTGTCTGGCGGGTGACCAGCGACGGCGCTGCCGGTTTGCAGGAAGTGGCGTCAGGGCCGATCGTAAAAGAAGTACAGGGTGCCGTGGCCCGCGCCGCTTTTCCCCGCAACACCTCAGGCATCGTCACCTACGAGCTGACGGCAACCGGTTCAGACGGCTCGGTGGATAAAAAAACCGTGACCGTCACCGTTACTGCGCCGCACGCGCAGATCCAGGGCCCGGCCAGCGTTAAGCATGGCGACAGCGTAACGCTGACAGGCCAGGACAACTTTACCGCCACACACTGGCAGTGGAGCCTGAAGCAGGGTGAAAAAACCGTGGCGGAAAGCAATGCGCGCGAGTTTGTCCTTGCGACAAATAACCATGCCGCCG
Organism: Erwinia wuhanensis; assembly: GCF_030484085.1. Taxonomy (NCBI): domain Bacteria; kingdom Pseudomonadati; phylum Pseudomonadota; class Gammaproteobacteria; order Enterobacterales; family Erwiniaceae; genus Erwinia; species Erwinia wuhanensis. The sequence goes on along the minus strand of NZ_JAUJUH010000001.1, from coordinate 27,688 downwards.
GTCACTATCAGGTGGTGCTTGAAGCCACCAGCGCAGACGGCCTGCGTACGGCAACCAGCACCCATGCTTTAGAGATTATCGCTCCCGAGCCTGTCGTTGTGCCGGTAGCCGTGGTGCCTGAAGACTTCAGCCTCGTGTCCCGCTCCACAACCGCCACTATTCACCAGCTGGACGGCAGCAGCAGCACCGGTAAAGGCTTTATCTGGCGGGTAACCAGCGACGGCCCTTCCGGCCTGCAGGAAGTGGCGTCAGGCCCGATCGTGAGAGAAGTGCACCAGCAGAAGATAGTCAGGGCCGCTTTCCCTCGTAATGCCTCAGGAAAAGTGACCTATGAGCTTCTGGCTACCGGTACAGGCGGCGTTGTGGACAGAAAAACCGTCACCGTAACCGTGAGCGCCCCGCACGCGCAGATCCAGGGCGCGGCCAGCGTTAAACAAGGTGAAAGCATCACGTTGACGAGCCAGAGCAACTTTACCGCCAGCCACTGGCAGTGGAGCCTGAAGCAGAACGGCAAAACGCTGGCGCAGAGCACGGCGCGCGAGTTTACAATCGCGGCGCAAAATTATGCAGGCGGTCATTACCAGGTCGACCTGGAAGCAGCCAGCGCGGACGGAATGCGTTCAGCCATCAGCACTCATGCTCTGGAAATTATTTCCGTTACGCCGCCGCCGGCACCGCCAGCACCGCCAGCACCGCCAGCACCGCCAGCACCGCCAGCACCGCCAGCACCGCCAGTCTATCCGGCCTATGTGGAAGGCACAGCCTATAAAGCAGGCGAACGGGTAAGCGCAGCGGGCGGCATCTATGCCTGTAAATCGGCACCTTACACCGGCTGGTGTGCGGGCGCGGCCTGGGCCTATGCGCCGGGCACGGGCCTGCACTGGCAGCAAGCCTGGGATAAGGTGGAATAAGGCATGATACTCAGGCGTTTTTCGCCCGGGAGATCCCTCTGAAAAGGGAAAAACCGGCCTCGCAGGAGGCCGGTTTTTTATTATCAAAATGAGCGGTTAATTAACTGCGTTGTCTTCAGACGATATTTACATGCACCCGTTTTAGCCGTAGGCCATCAGCGTATGCTGGCACAGCTCCGAGCGCACGCAGTGTTGTTTACCAAAACGCACCACCCCAATCATCTCGTCCTCTTTAAAACGGGCCAGCGCGTCGCTAAGGCCGGACTGAACATGCGATGGCAAATCACATTGCGTGATATCGCCATTGACGATGACGGTGACGTTTTCCCCGAGGCGGGTCAGAAACATTTTCATCTGGGCGGCGGTGACGTTTTGCGCCTCATCAAGGATCACCACGGCGTTTTCAAAGGTACGTCCGCGCATATAGGCGAAAGGCGCAATCTCCACCTTGCCGATTTCGGGACGCAGGCAGTACTGCATAAAGGAAGAACCAAGACGTTTAACCAGAACGTCATAGACGGGTCGAAAATAAGGAGCGAACTTTTCTGCGATATTACCGGGTAAAAAGCCCAGATCTTCATCTGCCTGTAGTACCGGCCTGGTGACGATGATCCTGTCGACATCCTTATTGATCAGGGCTTCGGCCGCTTTGGCGGCGCTAATCCAGGTTTTTCCGCAGCCCGCTTCGCCGGTAGCGAAAATCAGCTGTTTACTCTCTATGGCTTTAAGATAGTGCGCCTGAGCTTCATTACGGGCCTCAATGGGCGAATGGTCGCGGGTATCGCGCGCCATGCCGATTGCGTCCAGCCCACCCATCTGCACCAGCGAGGTGACCGATTCTTCTTCACGCTGACGATGACTGCGTGAATCGCTACGAAGCACGCGCTTGGCTTCACGACGAGCTTTGATCACTGCTTTCTGTCTTCCCATAGTGGCACCTTACAGTTGGTTTCATTTCCCGCACCTGGAACGGCAGTGCGATTACGTGAACGCTTTAGAGGTTTTGCTGGCTTCCTTGTAAGCCTTGTCTGGCCGTAGAAATGGTACGCGGAGTGACGATGCCGGGCACCGGAGGGTGTTAATAAACTGGCTGAAATGGCAAAGGGAAGAGGAAGTCATTGGGGCGATAAAGCCCTCGCGCCGGGAAGCTGTCACGCTATTTGTCTGACGCTTATGTCCGTAAAAGGACTTGTCCATTCGCGATCTCCGTGTTGCACACTGGAAACAACTGACGCCTGATAATTAAATTTCAACAGATTCCTGGAATAATGCAACATTAATTTTACCTGACGGCAAGCGAAAAGTACCAAATAAGCGAACGCGTACGCGGCAGGTTAATTAGGATCCTAACAGGATCAAAGAGATAACAATTTATTTTATGCTGAGTGCGGTAATCTGAAATGTTTAACAGCCGGCTGAACGCCTCTGGTTAAAAAACAACCTCCCGCACGAGGCGCGGGCGGGAGGCTGAAGAAAGGCTCAGGCCTGAAGTAAAGCCTGCCCGAGATAATGTTTTTCGTCAATGACGCCAGGCAGCACAAAGAAATATCCGCCGCCGACGGGTTTGATATATTCCTCCAGCGCCTCGCCGTTGAGTCTTTTTTGTACGGTAAGAAAACCCTTTTCCAGGTCGTGCTGATAGCAGACAAATAACAGGCCCATCTCCAGCTGACCGGCATTGGATACGCCCAGCGAGTAGCTGTAGCCACGGCGGAGCATCAGGCTGTCCTGCGTTTGCGACGTGCGCGGGTTAGCCAGGCGAATATGCGCGTCTAACGGCGTAACGAGGCCATCGGGATCGCTGGCATAGTCCGGTACATCATGTTCGTGCGTCATTCCCAGCGGCGCGCCGCTCTGCTTCACCCGGCCAAAGATCGTTTCCTGCTCGCGCAGTGGCGTTCTGTCCCAAAACTCTACGTGGAACTGAATGATGCGCGCGGCCTGATAGCTGCCGCCGATCGCCCAGGCAGGTTCATCCTGATCCGCCGTGACCCACAGGATTTTATCCATCATCGCCGCGTCGGCCGTATCGGGATTGGCCGTGCCGTCCTTAAAGCCCAACAGATTGACTGGCGTCTCCCTGCCCTGACTGCGCGCTGCATGATCGGAGATAAAGCCTTCCCGCCGCCAGCGCACGCTCAGCAAATCCGGCGAATGCTTGATGATATCGCGCAGCGCGTGGATCACCGTATCGTTGGTATTGGCGCAGATTTGCAGCAGCAGATCGCCGTGGCACAGCCCGGCATCCAGCGCATCATTGGGAAAGCGCGTCATGGTTTGCAGCCTGCGCGGCTTTTGCGCCTGCAATCCGTAGCGATCGTCAAACAAGGCGCGGCCGACCGATACCGTAATGGTCAGATTATCCGGGTAGATATGACCGCCCAGAATGCCGGAATCCATCGGCGGCAGACGCGGATTAACCGTTTGCGGCGCTTCTCCTCCCCTGGTCAGAAAAGCGATACGGTCGGTCAGCAAACGAAATAACCGCTCCAGATCGGCCTTGTCCGTTGCCAGTACGTCAAAAGCCACCAGCATCATCGACGCCTGCTGTGGCGTGACGATCCCCGCCTGGTGCGGCCCGTAAAAAGGCTGTCTCTGCTGGCGGGCATTGGGCGACAGCGCGCCGGGCGAAAAGGCCGCCGGCGCGCCATGCGCCGGACAGCCTCCTGCTAACGCCAGCGCGCCGCCAAGGAGGCCCATCCCCTTCAGCAGACGGCGGCGTGAAGGCTGAGCCGCCTCGTCATCAGCTTGCTTCATAACTCAATCCAGCCCCAGCGTTCCGCGCAGCAGAGCGAGATCTTCCGCCAGCGCCGTGATCGGGCCTTTCATCGCAGTGCGATCGGCATCGGTAAGCTTGTCATAGGAGGCAAAGCCGTCGCCGCTGCGGTATTTCTTCAGGATAGCGTCTACCTTTCTGAAATTACGGTCGATTTTTGCCAGCAGCGCCGGATCGGCCTGTTGCAGCATCGGACGCAGCAAATTCACGATCTTCTGCGCGCCATCAACGTTGGCCTGAAAATCCCACAAATCGGTGCGGCTGTAGCGGTCTTCTTCGCCGGAGATTTTGCTGGAAGCCACTTCTTCAATCAGACCGGCCGCGCCGCCGACCACTTTACCCGGTGGAAATGCCAGTTCGCTGACCCGCTTTTGCAGCGCCTGCACGTCTGCATAAAGCCTGTCGGCATAGGTTTCCACACCTTTGGTCGAGCCGTCGCCCCACAGCGCTTTTTCCAGACGATGGAAGCCGGTGAACTTAGGATCGGCGGCTTTCTGCTCATAATCATCTTCGCGAGCGTCAATGCTGCCGTCCAGATCGGAGAACAGTTCCGCTATCGGTTCGATACGCTCATAGTGAGCGCGCGTCGGCGCATAGAGGGCTTTCGCCTTATCGATATCGCCCGCTTTTACCGCCCCGGTAAAGGCTTGCGTGCTGGTAACCAGCGCGGCGACTTCCTGCATCACGTAAGCTTTGTAGTCGGTAACAGGGCCGGTCAGCTGCATCAGCGTTGGCTGCGCGCTTGCTGCATCCTCTGCGCCCTGCACAATCAGCTTACCTTTGGGATTGCTCAACAGGCCGCAGGTCATCTCATACTCGCCCGGTTGCAGACTGGCCGTCAGCTTTTGCGTGAAGCCCGGCGCGATATTTTCGCGCTCCTCCACTACCATCACCCCTTTCAGGATCTCCCACTCCAGCCCTTTCTGGCTGTGGTTCTGGATCACAAACTGCGTTTTACCGGCTTTAACGGTAACGCTCATCGGCTCGCACTGTTTGTCGTTAACGACAATTTTTACCTGCGGCACGTCGGCAGCCTGCACGGCAGAAAAGCTGGCCAGTAACGCCGCCGCCAGCGGTAACATTGAAAAACCACGAATCATGATAAATCCCTTAAATAAGAAAGCGGAAAAGCGTTAAAGACGGACTGCCGTCGTTGGCGGGCGTCCGGGCAGGAAAAACAGGATCAGCGCAGGAATGAGATAGCAGAACCAGACCACCACTTCACTGACGCTGGGCGCTTCCTGATAGCCGAAAAGGCCTTCCAGCAGCGTGCCCATCAGCGTGCTGGTGGAGAGCACCTCGCTGAAATCGAACGCCTGGCTCTGGAAGGCGTTCCACAGTCCGGCCTCATGGAAAGCACGGATGGCGCCAGCCGCCAGGCCCGCTGCGACCAGCAGAATAAACAGGCTGGTCCAACGGAAGAAGAGCGCCATATTCAGCCGCACGCCGCCCCAGTAGATCAGCATACCCAGCACGATAGCGGTAGCGAGGCCCAGGATGGCGCCGACCGGCGGCGCAATGCCCACGTCCTGCTGGAAGGCCGCCAGCAGGAAGAACACGGACTCCAGCCCTTCCCGCGCGACGGCCAGGAAGACCATAAAAATCAGCGCCCAGCCGCCGCCTTTGCCGCGCTGCAGCGCGTTATCCACCGCGCCTTCCAGCTGCGCTTTAATATTGCGCGAGACTTTGCGCATCCAGAACACCATCCAGGTCAGAATACAAACGGCCACCACCGCCACCATGCCTTCGAACAGCTCCTGCTCTCTTTGCGGGAATTCGCCGGTGGTTTCATTAATCACATAGCCCAGCACCAGGCAGAGCGCGGCGGCGATGAAGACGCCAAGCCACATTGCGCCGAACCACTCGCTGCGCTGCGTGCGCTGTAAATAGCTGGCAATCAGGCTGACGATCAGCGCGGCTTCCAGTCCTTCGCGTAACATAATCAGGAACGGCACAAACATAGGCACCTTCAGACATATAAGGCGTTTTCACGCGGGTAAAGAAGTGTAAATCTAAACGATACCGATTATCATTATCGCCAGAAGAAATACAAGAGGCTGGACGGTTATTTTCATCGGGCGTGGCAAGGGATTAAAGGAAAATGCGCTATCAAAGGGCGTCGGAAACTTCCCTACCTGTTTATTTCTGTACCCGAAGACTATCCGAAAGGAAAGGAGCTGGTTTTGGCAGAAAGCCCCGCCTGGACGGGGCTTTTATTATGCGTGTCTGATTCGCTCTTCCAGCGTTTCAATGATGAAAGTATTTACTGACATATCGTTTTCAGCTGCCACATGACTTAATTTTTCAGCAAGCGTCTCGTTATAGCGTAAAGTAAATGTCTTCGTTTTTTCCTGTCGGGCATAAGGATCTATCCCCTCTTCCCGACAATCTTTCAGATATTCCTTTAAGGAAATTTCGCCTTCTCTCCGCAGCCCTTCTACGCTGTCAGCAACAAAATCACAATAACCACTGAGCCCCAGGAATTTGCCGCGAAACGCGTTCAGTTCAGGTACGAAGCTGACAACAACCGGCTGCCCGGCTATCTCATATTTGTTGGGTTTTGCTTTGCTCATGGTTCAATCCCTATACTTTCTAACCATTCTTTAACGCTGTTAACTGCGCCTTTGTCGGTATCAGGGGCAGGATGTGGGCGGTGGAATCTTGCGATACTGCCATTTAGTTTGAATCGGCACCGGGATCCGCTACCTTCGGTAACTTCACCACCTAAAGCCCGGATAAGCGACTCGATTTCTGCCCACTTAATGTTGGCAGGAACAGGCAGCGCAAAAATTTTAGTCAGTATGAGTTTATGCTTCTTCCTTAATGCAACCATAGCTTTATCCCTGCCATAGCTTCACTCTATGAAGTCATTTTATTAACCCTGGTTTTCGAAGTCAATTTATGAAGTCATCGAGAAGATTATTTGTAATCACGTTATTGGCCGATGACGACAGACAGTTTGGGGCTCAATCACCAACTAAAACCAATTGTCCGATCGCCTGTCTGGACGTTCGTCCGGCCCCGAAACTGATGCGTGCCGCATGTCAGGACGTTCGCCTCCCATTGATGCGTAACACGTTTATTGCAACGGCTCAGCCAGCGTATCGTCCCAGGGCCCAGGCGGTGCGCTCAGATCCGCCTTATCGCCACTGGTAGCAACTCACGTCCCGTTTTTATTCCTGTTGCGGTTTGTTTGCCGTGGGGACAGTAATTGCCACGAATCGAACAGCAGAAAATTTAAGATAACCAAATATGCGCGCCGTTGTACCGGGGCCAACTCAGGCAGCGTCGCTGGCTTTTTTGGCCGGGAAATGTGCGGTGTGGATAACGAACTCGGTGTAAAGCGCCACCGGTTTCATACAGTTTTTCCCTTTTACTTTTTTCACGAAGCCGTGTTTTTCCAGCGTCGACAGCGTGGCGGAAAGATTGCTCACCGCCCGCCCGGCCAGCCGGGCCAGCTGAGAGATGCTTTCCGGTTTCTCCCGATCCATCATATCCAGCAGCGCCAGATTTTCAGGACTTAAAATCTGCGCGACCGCGTTTAGCGAGGAGAACCAGATTTTGGGTTCGTTTTCTTCAGGAAGGTACTCATTGCTGACAATCGCCATGACCCGCTGGCGAAACTCATTTTCTGGCATTACGCCGATCAGTGCTTTCATCATCATCCCTTTTTATCTGGTTGCTTCAGCCACGATTTTATCTACCGCGGTGAAAAAATGATCCATAATTTCATACCAGTAGCCGCAGGCATAAATATAGCGGGTGCCGTGCAGGCTCAGCAGGGTCGCTAATCCATAATCCATTTAACTCATCCTTGATTTATGAGCAGATCATAACCTTATCGCAAGAGGATGACAAGCCATGATGGCTTTATGCCGTCCTCCCTGACCAGGTTTTCCGTTCTTAAAAAAAAGGCCCGCCGAAGCGAGCCTGTCGTAGTTATCAGCGTGATTAACGCGAATGGAACTCGGCTTCGGCTGCCTCAAATCGTTTTACGGCCGCAGTGGAAGGCTTGCTGCCCACCAGGCTGAACAGCACGATGGCGATGCTGGCAAACAGGAAGCCCGGAATAATTTCATACAGATCCAGCCAGGCGTACTGTTTCCAGATCAGCACGGTAGCCGCGCCTACGATAATCCCGGCCAGCGCGCCGTTACGGGTCATACGCTTCCACACCAGCGAGAAGATCACTACAGGCCCGAACGCCGCACCAAAGCCGGCCCAGGCGTAGCTTACCAGCCCCAGTACGCGGTTGTTCGGATCGGAAGCCAGCGCGATAGCTACGACCGCCACCAGCAACACCATCAGACGCCCTACCCATACCAGCTCACGTTGGCTGGCACCTTTACGCAGGAAGTTTTTATAGAGATCTTCCGTCAGCGCGCTGGAGCAAACCAGCAGCTGGCAGCTCAGCGTCGACATCACCGCCGCCAGGATAGCAGAAAGCAGGATACCGGCGATCCACGGATTAAACAGAATACGAGCCAGCTCGATAAAAATACGTTCGCTGTTGTCGGTGACGCCTGTTGCCTGCTCGGGATGGTTCTGGAAGTAGGCGATACCAAAGAAGCCGACCGCTACCGCACCGCCCAGGCACAGGATCATCCACGTCATGCCGATACGGCGCGCGCTGCGGATAGAATGGTGCGAATCCGCCGCCATAAAACGCGCCAGGATATGCGGCTGACCAAAGTAGCCCAGTCCCCAGCCGAGCAGCGAGATCACCGCGACAAAGTTCAGGTTTTTCAGCATATCCATATTTTCAATGCTCTTCGCCTGGATAACCGCCAGGGAATCGCTCAGGCCGCCTACTGCAATAATAACCATCACCGGCGTCAGGATCAGAGCGAAGATCATCAGGCTCGCCTGCACGGTATCGGTCCAGCTTACGGCCAGAAAACCGCCGACAAAGGTATAGATAATAGTGGCGGCTGCGCCAGCCCACAGCGCCGTTTCGTAGCTCATGCCGAAGGTGCTTTCAAACAGGCGGGCGCCGGCTACGATGCCGGAAGCGCAATAGATAGTGAAGAAAACCAGGATGACGACCGCAGAGATAACGCGCAGGATTTTGCTTCTGTCTTCAAAACGGCTGGCGAAAAAATCGGGCAGCGTCAGCGCATTATCATGGTGTTCAGTCTGCACGCGCAGGCGTCCGGCGACGATTTTCCAGTTAAGGTAAGCGCCCAGCGTCAGGCCGATAGCAATCCAGCTTTCGGAGATGCCGGAGATGAAAATGGCGCCCGGCAGGCCCATCAGCAGCCAGCCGCTCATATCAGATGCACCGGCGGAAAGCGCGGTGACCACGCTGCCCAGACTGCGTCCTCCCAGGATATAGTCATCAAAATTTTTGGTTGAGCGCCAGGCCAAAAAGCCGATAAACACCATGCCAAGAATGTAAACGCAAAAGGTCACCATCATAGGTGTGCTTACTGTCATTCAGGTTCTCCACTTATTATTGTTAATGCGCAACCCTGCCCCGCCGCCGGAACGTTGCGGCGCCACTTTTAACCACCCAGGGCGGGGTATCCTGCCGCAAAGCACTGACGGGCACAATACTCGCCAATGGTTTAACACAATCGTTACATTAATTTCACCTTGCATCTGGAAAGAAGATTCGACAGGTTGCACTGGATCACAGTGTCACCGGTTACACCTCTCAAAAAACCTTTTCAGAACCCAGTTTTACTGCAATCTGTAAAGCTGGCCGGATTTTTGCAGCAATATCCATGCCGCTTTTTAAAAAAGCGTTTTTACACTCTGCAATCAGCCTCACATTTAACAAGGTTGCACAAAGTTGCAACTTAAGTGATATTGCTTGCCAGATCTGTTTTGACTATTTGCAAGGAGTTTTAAGGCATGGGCACAACCACTATGGGCGTTAAGCTGGACGAGGCCACGCGTGACCGCATTCGTCAGGCTGCGGGCCAGATCGATCGCACACCTCACTGGCTGATCAAACAGGCTATTTTTAACTATCTGGAACAGCTGGAGAGAGGCGACGCCCTGCCGGAATTCCCCTTGCAGGCTACGGCTCAGGAGAGCGAAGACGCGCCGGTCGAGGAGCTGCATCAGCCTTTTCTGGAGTTTGCCGAACATATTCTGCCGCAATCGGTAACCCGCTCCGCCATTACCGCCGCGTGGCGTCGCCCGGAGACGGAAGCAGTGCCGATGCTCCTTGAACAGGCACGTCTGCCGCAGCCGCTGGCGCAGCAAACCCAACGTCTTGCCCACAAGCTGGCTTCGGCGCTCAGGCACCAAAAAGGGGCAGGCGGCCGCGCCGGTATGGTGCAATCGCTGCTTCAGGAGTTTTCACTTTCTTCACAGGAAGGCGTTGCGCTGATGTGCCTGGCGGAAGCGCTGCTGCGTATTCCAGATAAGCCAACCCGTGACGCGCTGATCCGCGATAAAATCAGCAACGGCAACTGGCAGTCGCATCTGGGCCGCAGCCCTTCGATGTTTGTTAACGCCGCCACCTGGGGCCTGCTGTTTACCGGCCGCCTGGTCGCCACGCACAACGAGGCGAATTTGTCGCGCTCGCTGAACCGCATCATCGGTAAAAGCGGCGAGCCGCTGATCCGCAAAGGCGTGGATATGGCGATGCGCCTGATGGGCGAGCAGTTTGTCACTGGCGAAACCATCGCGGAAGCGCTGGCGAACGCCCGCAAGCTGGAAGAGAAAGGCTTCCGCTACTCTTACGATATGCTGGGCGAGGCCGCGCTGACGGCAAAAGACGCTGAAGCCTATCTGGTTTCCTATCAGCAGGCGATCCACGCTATCGGTAAAGCCTCCAACGGTCGCGGCATCTATGAAGGGCCGGGCATTTCCATCAAGCTTTCCGCGCTGCATCCGCGCTACAGCCGCGCGCAGTACGAGCGCGTGATGAACGAACTTTACCCCATTTTGAAATCGCTGACGCTGCTGGCACGCTCTTACGACATTGGCATCAACATCGATGCGGAAGAAGCGGATCGCCTGGAGCTGTCGCTGGATCTGCTGGAAAAACTCTGCTTTGAGCCGGAGCTGGAAGGCTGGAACGGCATCGGCTTTGTTATCCAGGCCTATCAGAAGCGCTGCCCGTTTGTGATCGACGCGCTGATCGACATGGCCCAGCGCAGCCGTCGCCGCCTGATGATCCGCCTGGTGAAAGGTGCCTACTGGGACAGCGAGATCAAGCGCGCCCAGATGGACGGCCTGGAAGGCTATCCGGTGTTCACCCGTAAGGTTTACACCGACATCTCTTATCTGGCCTGCGCCCGTAAACTGCTGGCCGTACCGAACCTGATCTATCCGCAGTTCGCGACGCACAACGCGCATACGCTGGCGGTTATCTATCAGATGGCGGGCAATAACTACTACCCTGGTCAGTACGAGTTCCAGTGCCTGCACGGCATGGGCGAACCGCTGTACGAGCAGGTGGTCGGCAAAGTGGCGGATGGCAAGCTTAACCGCCCGTGCCGGATCTATGCACCGGTCGGCACGCACGAAACGCTGCTGGCCTACCTGGTGCGCCGCCTGCTGGAAAACGGTGCCAACACGTCGTTTGTGAACCGCATTGCCGATAACACGCTCCAGATTGAAGATCTGGTCGCCGATCCGGTCGATGAAGTGGAAAAACTGGCCCGCACCGAAGGGGCGATTGGTCTGCCGCATCCGAAGATCCCGCTGCCGCGCGATCTCTATGGCGCAACGCGTCAGAACTCCGCCGGTCTGGATCTGGCTAACGAACACCGCCTGGCTTCGCTCTCCAGCGCCCTGCTGAACAGCGCTATCCAGCCGTGGTACGCCGCGCCGGTTATCGATGGCGAAACGGAAGCCAGCGAACAGCTGCCGGTGCTCAATCCGGCGGAGCCTGCCGATATCGTGGGCTATGTGCGCCACGCTACCGGGAAAGATGTTTCGACCGCGCTGGACGCCGCCGTCAATGCCGGCCCGATTTGGTTCGCCACGCCGCCTGCCGCCCGTGCGGAGATCCTGACCCGTGCCGCCGAGCTGATGGAAGCTCAGCTACAGCGCCTGTTGGGGATCCTGGTGCGTGAGGCCGGAAAGACCTTTAACAACGCTATCGCCGAGGTACGCGAAGCGGTCGACTTCCTGCACTACTATGCAGGCCAGGTTCGCGACGATTTCGATAACGAAACGCACCGTCCGCTTGGCCCGGTGGTTTGCATCAGCCCGTGGAACTTCCCGCTGGCAATCTTCACCGGTCAAATTGCCGCAGCGCTGGCAGCAGGCAACAGCGTGCTGGCCAAGCCTGCCGAGCAGACGCCGCTGGTGGCCGCTGCCGCCGTCGCTATTCTGCATGAAGCGGGCGTGCCGGTTGGTGCCCTACAGCTGCTGCCGGGCCTGGGTGAAACCGTCGGCGCTCAGCTGACCGGCGACGACCGCGTACGCGGCGTGATGTTTACCGGTTCGACTGCCGTAGCAACGCTACTGCAACGTAATCTGGCCGGTCGTCTGGATCCGCAAGGCAGACCGACGCCGCTGATTGCGGAAACCGGCGGCATGAACACCATGATCGTGGACTCCTCCGCGCTGACGGAACAGGTCGTGGTCGATATCGTGGCTTCTGCCTTTGACAGCGCCGGTCAACGCTGCTCTGCCCTGCGTCTGCTCTGTATTCAGGATGATGTTGCCGACCACACGCTGCAAATGCTGCGCGGCGCGATGGCCGAATGCCGTATGGGCAACCCGGAGCGCCTGTCTACCGATATCGGGCCGGTGATCGACAGCGAAGCGAAAGAAAATATCGAACGCCATATTCAGGCGATGCGCAGCAAAGGCATGAAAGTGTATCAGGCGGCGTTTAACGATAAGCACGACAGCAAAGAGTGGCAGACCGGCACCTTTATTCCGCCAACGCTGATTGAGCTGGAAAACGTCGCCGATCTGGATAAGGAAATTTTCGGGCCGGTGCTGCACGTGGTGCGCTACAACCGCAGCACGCTGCCGAAAATTATTGAGCAGATCAACGCTTCCGGCTACGGCCTGACGCTGGGCGTGCATACCCGTATTGATGAAACCATCAATCAGGTCACCAGCCGCGCCAAAGTCGGCAACCTGTACGTCAACCGCAATATGGTAGGGGCCGTCGTAGGCGTCCAGCCGTTCGGTGGCGAAGGCCTGTCCGGCACCGGTCCGAAAGCGGGCGGCCCGCTCTATCTCTATCGTCTGCTCTCGCATCGCCCGGAAGGCGCGCTGAAGGTTACGCTGGATCGCCAGGACGTCGAGCGTCCGGTTGATGCGGCGCTGCGTCCGGTGCTGCTGACCACTCATCAGGCGCTGACGGAGTGGGCGAAAGACAAGCCGGAGCTGGCTGCGGTCTGCAAACAGTTTGCCGAGCTGGGCCAGAGCGGCACCGTTCGCCTGCTGCCCGGCCCGACGGGCGAACGCAACACCTTTACCCTGCTGCCGCGCGAGCGCGTGGTCTGCCTGGCGGATAACGAGCAGGATGCGCTGGTGCAGCTGGCGGCGGTCACCGCCGTGGGCAGCCGCGCGCTGTGGCAGGATGATGAACTGCATCGCGCGCTGGCGAAGAAACTGCCCACAGCCGTGCAGAGCCGTATCGACTTTGCGGTCGAACCGCTGGCGCAGCATAACGAGTTTGAGGCGGTGATTTACCACGGCGATGCCGATCAGCTCAGAACAGTTTGCGAAACGGTGGCCGCTCGTGAAGGCGCGATTGTTTCCGTCCAGGGCTTTGCCCGCGGCGAAACCAATCTGCTGCTGGAACGCCTGCTGATTGAGCGCTCGCTGAGCGTCAATACCGCAGCGGCAGGCGGCAACGCCAGCCTGATGACCATCGGCTAACGCGCCCGTCGGCCTGCCCGACAGGCTTAAAGCAGCGGATTCCGTACAAGGGGCGAAGCAGTTCGCCCCTTTTTTGGTTTAGCCGCGCGGCTGACCGGAAAAAGTAGCCACCTGATGCGTTTAAAGTCATAAGAAAAAGGCCGCTAATAAGCGGCCTTCTTACGCCTGGTGTTTTCTGTCAGGCATCAACTTTGACGCGCAGCAGCCGTGGATAGATAAACAGATTTTTGCCGATGCCCCGATTAAGCAACGTCCACACGCCTACCGAACAGCCCGCGCACAGCGCCACCATTACCACCGGGAAAGCTGTCGCCCACAGCATGGAGAACGCTTTGTTAGCGAACAGCTGATGATGTTCCGCGAACAAAATGGCGGACATGCCAAAGAATTCGATAAAGATGCGGTGCAGCACGTAAATTTGCAGCGTGTTTCTGCCCAGCCAGTTTAGCCAGCCCAGCGTAAAGTAGCGATTCAGCGTCCGGCAGGCGGCGACGGAGATTAAAACAGCGAGCGCACACAGGAACAGGCTATGGGGAATACCGAGCTTAGCGTGGATCAGCGACAGCGCTATCAGCGCGGCCCAGGGCACCAGATTGCTGCGACGCCATTCGCTCCAGCGCAGCAAAGTGCTGCTGTAAAAGGTACCCAGCAGGAAGAAGATCAGATACTGCGCGACGCTTTCCGGTCCCCAGCCTGGGATGATTTTCATGACGGCGGCGTAATTCAGCAAAACCGCAATGGTCATCATCGCAAGCCGCTGCTCGCGGAACAGTTTGGCGAACACAAAAAACAGGCCAAGCGCATAAAGATACCAGGAGGAGCTCATCGCCAGCAGCATTAATTTAACCGACTCCACCGGCGTGGCCGCCCAGGCCGCGTTGGTGTTTTTGGAGAGCTGTTCGCCCATCACCTCATTGGAGACGCCCCGGATCATCAGCCATTGGATCACGCCCCAAAGGAAATAGAGATAGAAAAGATTGGTAACGCGACTGGTAAAAACCTGCTTCCATGGACGGTTAATAATGCCGTTGGTCGCCAGCAGGCCAGAGACAAAGAAAAAGGCGGGCATCCTCAGCGGCGAAAGATAATTATTAAAGGCCAGCCATAATTTAGCAGGCATAAAGCCAGCAACCAGATGGCCAATCATTTCGGCATAGCCTGGCAGGACAACATGATATAAAACCACGAGTAAAATGCAGAGGCCTTTTAAACTGTTTATCCAGGCAATATCCTGCTTTTGAGTCGTATTCATTATATTACTCCGACCGTCATAAACTGGGATAACATGAGGTAGCGATACCTCCCCGTAGCCGAGATATTTAATATTATCTGGCCCTGACCGTACGCTGACAAATATATACAATGTGGCTGCTGCTGGCCCTGAATACTTAGTCATGCCCGGCATCATGCATATTCAGAACATTCCTCTTCTCGCGAAGCGAATTTACCTTACCCTGGAAATTTGCAATAAGTTAATAAATTATTCCTCTTTTAAGAGACTGACGTCTTAAGCAACTTCTCCAAAACGAAGGCGGGTAAGGGAAAGCACAGGCGGGAGAGCTGTTTACGCAGGAAGAACGGCTATTTTATAACGAAGCGGCATGAAAGATATTTAAGAAAAAGCTTATTCAGCTGGCGCGCTGAAAATTGCCGGAATTAACCGGCAATTTTACAGGGTTATTGCGAAAGAAACTTTTCCAGGAACTGACGGGTGCGCGGGTGTTCGGGATGGCTGAACAGTGCTTTTGCGCTGCCCTGCTCCACGATGCGACCCTGATCCATAAAGATGGCGCGATCGGCAACGTCACGCGCAAAGCTCATCTCATGCGTGACGATAACCATAGTGCGCTTCTCCTGCGCCAGCGCCCTGATGGTATTGAGCACTTCGCCTACCAGCTCGGGATCCAGCGCGGAGGTCGGCTCATCGAACAGGATCACCTCCGGGCGCATCGCCAGCGCACGGGCGATAGCCACGCGCTGCTGCTGGCCGCCGGAAAGCCGACGCGGATAGCTCTCTTCCCTGCCCGCCAGCCCAACCTTCTCCAGCAGCTGACGCGCACGCGCCACCGCTTCGGCTTTTGGTTCGCCTTTCACGATGGTTGGCCCTTCAATGATGTTTTCCAGCACCGAACGATGGGGAAACAGATTAAAGTTCTGGAAAACAAAGCCTACCTGCTGGCGCAGACGGCGTACCTGCTCTTTCTGACGGTTCATGCCGGCGGCGGCATCAATACGGATATTGCCCACTTTAATGGTGCCGCTGTCCGGGGTTTCCAGCAGATTGATGCTGCGCAGCAGCGTGGTTTTGCCCGAGCCGCTTGGGCCGATTATCGCCACCACTTCGCCCGAAGCGACCTCCAGATCGATATCGTGCAGCACCGTGTGGCCGTTAAATTTCTTCACCAGCCCGCTGACTTCAATGGCGCTCATTTTGCCTCCCGATCCTGGCGGTTAACGTGGTTTTCCAGCCTGCTTTGCAGCATGGAGAGTAAAGTCGCCATCACCCAGTAAATCAGCGAAGCCGCCAGATACATGGTAAAAACTTCCAGCGTGCGCGAGGTGATCAGCTGCGCCTGGCGGAACAGCTCCGGCACCTGAATGGTGGCGGCCAGCGAGGTATCTTTCACGAGGCTGATAAAGCTGTTGCCTAACGGCGGCAGCGCGGTACGGGCGGCCTGCGGCAGAATAACCCGGCGCAGCGTCTGCCAGCGCGTCATGCCGATACTGGCCGCCGCTTCCCACTGGCCGCGCTCGATGGCGGCGATAGCACCGCGCAGCGATTCGGAAGCGTAGGCCGCCGTATTCAGCGACAGGCCAATCATGGCGGAAGGGATTGGATCCAGCTCAATGCCGAACTGCGGCAGGCCGTAGTAGATCATAAACAGCTGGGCGATCAGCGGCGTGCCGCGAAATATCGACACGTAGAAACGCGACAGCCAGGCTATGGGCCAGAAGTGGGAAAGACGCATCATCGCCAGCACGAAGCCCAGCAGCAGCCCGAAGAACATGCCGCCGATGCTGAGCTGGAGGGTGAAAAGCGCGCCTTTCAGTAAAAATGGTGCTGAATCCAGCACCAGTTGTAAACTTTCCTGCATTATTTAGTTACGTCCACGCCAAACCATTTGTCGGAAATCTTAGCCAGCGAACCGTCTTTCTGCATGTCCGCAATGGCTTTATCGACCGCCGCCAGCATTTCCGGGTTGTCTTTGCGCAGCGCCACGCCCGCTTCCTGACGAGAGAAGGCCGGGCCGGCTACCGCCAGCGTTTTACCGGTTTTCTTCACCAGATCCAGCGCGGCCAGACGGTCAACCAGGATCGCATCAATTCGGCCAACGCGCAGATCCTGATATTTAGTTGGATCGTCGTCATAAGTACGGATATCGACGTTCTTCACGTTTTCACGCAGCCACTGCTCGTAGTTGGTGCCCAGTCCCAGCCCCACTTTTTTGCCGCTGAGATCGGCAGGCTTAGTGATGCTGTCGGCCTTATCGGCTTTGGTCAGCGCCTGGATACCGGAAACGGTATAAGGCGTAGAGAAGTCATACTTCTTTTTGCGCTCGTCGGAGATGGTGACCTGGTTGATCACCACATCGATGCGCTTTGAGTCCAGCGAGGCCAACATGCCGTCCCACTTGGTCGGTTTCAGGCTGGCCTTGACGCCCAGATGCTGTGCCAGGGCGTTGGCGAAATCGACCTCAAAACCGGCCAGTTTGCCGTTTTCGTCCTGGAAGCTGAATGGCGGATAGGTTCCTTCCAGGCCCACCAGCAGCGTGCCGCGTTCTTTTACTTTATTCAGCAGGTTTTCCGGGGCAGCAGTAGCCTTGGTGGCAACGCCAGCCACCAGCGCCAGCGACATCATTCCCGTTACCAGTTGGCGACGAACCAGAGAAAAATTCATAAGCGCTCCATGTTGAGATGCAGATTAATAGTGTGTAGTCAGCTTTCTTTCCGAAGGCCTGCGGATCACCGCAGAGGATGATAAGCAAACAGCGCCGGCGAACCACCCGTGTGAACGAACAGTAGCGGGCCTTCGCGGCGAAAACGCTTTTGTGCGATGCCGTCAATCAATCCGGCCATTACCTTGCCAGTATAGACCGGGTCCAGAAATATCCCTTCAAGCCTGGCCAACAGTTTGATCGCCTCCGTGCCCTCTTCGCTCGGCATCCCGTAGCCCGGCGCGAAATAGTCGTCCCAGAGCGTCACGGGCGCCTGCGCTGTTAGCTCAAGCTGCGCGGCGAGCGCCTGTTGAATAGCGACCACTTTAGGCTGCTGTTCAGCAACGCTGCGCGAAACGGTTACGCCAACCAGCTCGGTGTCCGGCAGCAGCTGCTCCAGTCCTACGGCGAGACCGGCATGGGTTCCGGCACTGCCGGAGGCAACAACGACAGCGGCAAAATCTACCACGCCTTCGCTCTGATGAGCAATTTCCTGAGCACATTCTACGTATCCCAGCGCGCCCAGCGCGTTGGAGCCGCCAACCGGCACTACATAAGGCCGAAAGCCCTGCGCTTCCAGCCGCGTGCATTGTTCAGCCAGCTGCGCGGCGGGATCGTGCAGCGCATCGACCATCACCACTTCCACATCCATCAGATCCAGCAGCAGGCGATTGCCGTTAGTGGCGTAATTTTCAAGATGGGTAATGCCCGGATTTTCCAGCAGCGCCACGCACTTCAGGCCCAGCTTTGCGGCCACGGCGGCGGTTTGACGGACATGGTTAGACTGGATAGCGCCGGCGGTCAGCAGCACGTCCGCGCCCTGGCGCAGCGCATCCGCCGCCAGGAACTCAAGCTTGCGCAGTTTGTTGCCGCCCAGGGCTACGGGCGTGAAGTCGTCGCGTTTGATAAAAATATCGCGCCCCAGATAGTCGGAAAGACGAGGCAGATGCTCAAGCGGCGTCGGCGCGCCAAGCAGTTCCAGCCGGGGAAATGAGTGTAAAAGATGTAAGGACAACGTAGCCTCCACAGCAGCAAAAAGTCATCCTTACTGTTGCGAAGGCAAGGATAACATATTGAAAAAAATGGTTTTAAGCCAATACCACACACTGACTATATAAAAAAAACCCGCTTCCAGGCGGGCTTGTATATTATAAGCTATCAGGGATCGCAAAGCGCTAACGCTCTCCTCTCAACAGTCCAGGTCCAGGTGAAAGCAAAGCGCTAACGCTCTCCTCTCAGCAGTCCGAGTCCAAGTGAAAGCAGGTATCCCAAAACAAAGAAGCCGACAAAGCCAACTGTTTTCATTACACCACCCTCCAGCAGAAACAACGACAAAAAAGCAGCTATTGAGCAAAGTCCGGTAATCATGGCCTCAAGAAAATGAGAAGCGCCCCAGCTGGCAATTTTGCCCAATTTACTTAGCGAGGATTTTGCAGAGTTCATGCTGAACCGCCTTACAAATCATTGGGCTACTGTTGATATATTTCAGATAAGGTTCAAGCGCAGGCTCGACCAAAAAATAAACCATATCAAGATTTTCATCAGAAATTTTATAGTACGTTTGCGGGTAATCGCGTCGCAGGCACCGCGAAGCTTTAGCCGCCTCCTCTATTAATCCTTGCGTCATCAGCATGTTTAATGAGAATGACGTACCGTAGCGGATAAATTTTTTCCAGATATACGTTGACGTTGATTTGCGCAATATAAGATTTGCGGCCGCATGGGCAACTATAAATTGCGTTGCCGTTTTGCCTGCCAGCCGCCCAGCGCCATAATTTAGTTTTTTATTCACAGCGCCTTGCCCGTTATCGTCCAGCTTTTCATAAAAGTCTGTCATAACGATGGTGATCAGGCGGCGCAATGGTTCCTCCTTGTTTCCCAGCGATTTAACCACCCTAAAAAATCTTTCCGTCTCCCTTTGGTTTCGATCTTTTAACCGCTCGCCAGCCAAACCACTCCCTTGCCAGGTTCTGATTACGCCGTCATACATCCCAGAAGGTACTGACGAGATACCGTCAACCACCCCACGGGCAATAGATTTTGCATCCATACATTTTCCCTTTCGTCCAATAAACCGTGTCAAGAATAACTAATAGGGATAGCTATTTCTATCCGTAAGGTATTTAATTTAGCCAGAACACCCAAAAAATAATTTTTTAATTTTTAATAACTTACTTCAGCATTAGCTTATAACCTGATGCCAGTTCATCCCGGATAGTTTGCAAAAAATGAAAATAATCCCTTTTTTATCCACGTGTTATGTCTTTAAACAATCTTTACCCGATCCTTTTTCTGAAAAATGAAATTTGCTTTGGCTGTTTGCCTGGGGGATCCGCCAGCGGCGCGGGCTGCTGATACCGATTGAAGAAAATCCAAACTGGGAAGTTTTTTCGAGCTGAATCGTGCGGGCGGGTGCGGTGTAGCGCCGATTTTGTCTGCGGGATAGTAGTGATGCTGTAATGCCATGCCGCCAGGCCAATCACTCCACATATTGCGGCATATATTTACTGGTCACGTCATGATGAACGAGGGAAATATCATGTTTTACAGCAAATGTGTGGGCTCGCAAGCATAGCGCTGACGATAAGTTATGCGCATATAGCTTTGAGATCGGGAAAATACCATCGCGCTGGGGCCGTTGGCTGGCAGGTTAACAGTTCAGGACTGCTGATACTGTAAATTCAGGGCAGCGATATTGCGCTGCCCTGATGTCCACGTCATGCCCACATTCAGACATGTCAGAAACCGTTACAAACCGCTGTAACTTTTTCAGAGGTATATTTTTTATAAGTTTATCTTGTAAGCCTTTACTTAACCAATCCCTTAACAACGCAGGAAAAGTTATTACAGTTTTACAAAACATAGCTAAAAGGTAACGTAAAAGAGGCTGTCGTCCCAATCTAATTGCGCTGCCAGCCTAAAAACTGATCGTATTTGCGCAGGGCGATGCGGTAATTATTGTTGCCCGCATCGGGAAGATCGTTTTCCAGACATTCGTGCCAGCTGTTGCCGGCCAGTCTTTCCGCCGGAAAATTACGGGCCGACAGCATCCCGTCAAGGCGACGCAGGCGAACAACATATTCGCGGATCGTGCTGTGGCTCATCTCGGTCTGCTCAAACAGATACTGTTTAAACGCCATGATGTCAAAATAGGTAGGATTCGTATTGCAGTAAATATCACTGCAAAAACGACACAGCGCGGTCAGCTCAAGCTGGAGCTTTGACCAGACCTGGTCGTCAATCGGCTGGTCCATGCGGGCGATCGCCTCTTTATTGATGATCTGCCCGCGGAAAACCAACGCCATACGATCGAGAACTTTACTACAGTGTGAACAGTTAGTCTGGCTGTGCTTAAAATCTTTCAAATAGCGGCTCAGCGGCCTCATTTTAATTTTGGATCCCATTTGGAGTCCCCGGTTGGTGTTGAGAGTGCAAAACTGACTCCGTCAGCGCGCTCCCGTTAACCGGGCGCGCAGGCGTTTTATCGCCTGACTGTGCAGCTGGCTGACACGGGATTCCCCGACCTCCAGCACTGCGCCAATCTCTTTCAGATTCAGCTCTTCCTGGTAATAAAGCGTCAGCACCATTTTTTCGCGTTCGGGCAGCGCCTCGATCGCTTCAATGACGCGTTCGCGCAGATTCCCTTCCATTAACTGGTGTAGCGGGTTAGCCTCTTCGTGGCCTTCCGTCACCAGCTCCGCGCTGTCGCCATGTTCCTCACGATATTCGTCGTAAGAGAACAGCTGGCTATTATTGGTATCCAGCAGGATCTGCCGGTACTCTTCTAATGACACGTCAAGCTGTGCCGCGACTTCCTGCTCGCTGGCCGGCCTTCCAAGACTTTGTTCGACGCGATGCATGGCGGTGGCAACTTCGCGCGCGTTACGACGCACGCTGCGAGGCGCCCAGTCACGGCTACGTAATTCATCCAGCATCGCGCCACGTATGCGCTGTACGGCATAGGTAGTAAATGCCGTGCCCTGCAGCGCATCGTAACGTTCGACGGCATTCAGCAGCCCAATGCCACCCGCCTGCAGGAGGTCGTCCAGTTCAACACTGGCTGGCAACCTGACCTGTAAGCGCAGCGCCTCATGACGCACCAGCGGCACATAGCGCTGCCACAGCGAGTTTTTATCCATCACGCCACCGACGGTATATAGATCGTTCACTATGACTATCCTGCGTTAGTTAAGTTATCGGCATGATTATCTGTTTCTGTAGTGCGGATTGATTGGAGGAATAGCGGTAAAAAAGGCGGGTTATTTCATTTTTGTGGAAAAAAGCGGCGTCGGGCACCGCTTTTTACGGAAAGCTAACGCAACCTTAGCAGTCTCTGCCGTGTCGCTGTGGGCACCTGCTCCCATAATGCACAGGTTTTACCGGCAAGATCCTGATAAGCAGAGCTTAACTCTTCATCGGCTGGCAGGCTGTGTCGAAAAGAGATCCTGCCCGTCTCGCCATCAATCAACAGCAGATGGCTGGCGAACAGCCGTTGCAGGTCGCTACGCAGAAAAAGCCCGTTATCCACGTTATTGTCTTTCAGAAAACCGCTTTCGTTCTCTTCCGTCACAATATGGCAGGCCTCTACCCACGGGTAGCTGGCATTTTCATGCACTTTGGTGCCGGTGATCACGCAGGCGCCGTAGCGTTCACGCACCGCCGTGCTGAAAGACTGCTGGCTGATGCGCTGCCAGAGACGCGCTTTGACGCGGCGCCCTACCTGCGTGCCGGGCATTACGCCTGCCGTAGGCGGCAGCAGCGGCGAGCTGAGCACCACCAGGAACTGGAGCTGTCTCGCATATTCAAAACAGGGCCGCGTCTGGCTGTCGTACAGCTGCCAGTACTCGTCTTCCTCATCGGTGCGCAGCAGGCTAAGCGTAAAACCACGCTGTGCCATCAGGCTTTGCGCCATAATCGAGGCCGGATCCAGCATCGCCACCACCTTGCTCTCGCCCATCACCTTCCAGACGTTCCACGGCGCGGGTGCGGGCGGGCGACGAAAATAGAGAAAGCTCTCCTGTTTTTGCAGGTAGTGCTCAAAGCGCTGCAAATAATTTTTACGTTCGTTATCGTTAGAGATAAAAAGCACATCCTCCAGCGCGCCGTGGATATCCCTGCTGGCGAAAATCGCCCGGATAATCCAGTTCTTGCTGGAGGTAGAAGGACTGAGTAATCCATGAGGGGTTAGCGATTTATCCTCAGGGTATTTCTGGCCATAGCGTTCGGCAATTTCATCGAACGGCAACAGTTCGCCAGGCAGCAGGTCGTAATTGAAGCGCATGTCACACTCCGCAAGAGGATCAAAATGAATTGTTATAAAAAAGAGTTATCGGCCTGGCGCATTTTTTCTCCAGTGCCGCAAGGGCAAAACCTGAGTGTGATAACAAAATAAGCGGCTTTTGGATACGGGCCAGACGGCAAGTTTCAGGCAAAAAAAACAGGCGAGATAAAAAGACACGCTTCGCCAGAAAAGCGAAGCTTGTCAGAGAAGCAGAAGTGAATAAAGCAGAAAACGGTTAGCTAACCAGGCTGGCGCTAATGGCATAACGCTTTTTCAGCGTAGCCAGCTCTTTTTTCAATGCCTCGGTCGATACCGCAGGAATTTTCGGCGGCAGGCAGCCATGCTTTTCCTGGAAGTACGTTGCGGCGACCAGGCTTATGGCCCGGGAAGAGAGCTTGCCGGAAATCGTTGACTGCTGCGGGCTCCAGCCTTCATCGCCCAGATACTGGCCTGAATTATCCAAATCCGGGAAATAGTGATAGGACGGATGCAGTCCCGCTTTAATAACGGCATAGGTGTGGTCGAGATGCTCCACGGCGTTATAGTAAATTTCATCCATCAGCCCGACTTTTTCCAGGCAGGCTCTGGAGTAATAGCAGAATGCGCCCACGCAGGCCGGATACAGCGGCATAACAAAATCGCCGTAATCCATAATATAGCAAGGACGCGGCGTACCGTCCGGCTGCACATTTTTATCGCCATGCTGGCTAAAATTAAAATGTTGAATGCCGGTGCGGGCAGATAATTCGATATAACGGGCAAAAACGGACGGATCCTTAACGAAAATATCATCTTCGATCAGAAAGAAATGGTCGACTTCCTGAGCCTGAAGATAGCGCAGCGCAATATTTTTGCTGCGGCCAACGCCCTGATTCACTTCGTTATGGTGAAGATGGCAATCCAGCTCGCCGAGTTCGGGATAATAAGCGCCGTCGTTAACCACGACTAACGCGTCGATAATATCGCGAGGCAGCGACTGATAAAGTTTTATCAGTCCGGCTTTGCGATTATAGGTCACGATGCCTACGCCAATTTTTTTTCCGCCAATCATCCTGCCCCCTTGCGAGCCGTACTTTTTAATTAGAGCGGGCTGACCAGGCGCTCCCGGTCAGCCATAAAAATCACCTGAAACTAGCCTCGCGGCAGCCAGGCGTTCTGCCAGTCCGTCAGGCCTTCGTCACGCAGCATCCAGTCGCGGAATACGCCGGCGCGCAGCGCGTCGCCCCTGGCCGCCAGCGCGTCCATATCGGCCAGATGTTCGCGAATGGCGTTCATCCAGTCTTTGTAGCGGTTGGTTACGCGGGTGACCGGCAGATCGCAGCGGTAAGGCTCAATATCGGTACAGATCACCGGCACACCGCAGGCGCCAAGCTCCAGCAGACGCAGGTTACTTTTACACTCGTTAAAGAAGTTCATCTCCAGCGGCACCAGCGCCAAATCCAGGTTCAGCGTCGCCAGCTTTTCGGGATAAAACTCGAACGGCACGCCGTAGTGGAATTCGCACTTCACGTTCTGCGGCTTCATGCCCATAAAGACCCACTCGACCTCGTTCTCCAGCTCTTTCATAAAGGGCAGAAGGATTTCCAGGTCGCCGGTATGGCTGCTGCCGCCCGCCCAGCCGACGCGCGGCTTTTTCCCCTGACGACGCAGGCTGTTAAGCGCGGCCCACTGATCGTCCAGGCGGTTCTGCGCCACGCGAATGTCGTGATGGAACGGCGCATAGGCTTCGGCCAGCGGCACGGTGGAGACCACCAGCCAGTCCGCCTGCTCTACCGAACGGCGCAGCTGGCGCACGATATCCTTCGGCAGCTGCTTGCGGAAGACGCTTTTCAGCGGCAGGTTTGGAATGTAGTCATCGTATTCCATAATGATTTTGGTATTGCTGACCTGACGATACTGCTTCACGCGCTCGGGGATGGAGACGTCGGTCACCAGCTCCAGCAGCAGCGTATCGGGTTGTATTTCCGCCACCTCCATCACCGCAGGCAGGCCGTGCGTCAGGCCGCCTTCCAGTATCAGATTGCCTTCCAGCGCCTTGAACGGCTTGATCACGCGATAGTTGCCGCAGCCGGTCAGGTTTTTATGACAGGCCATCATTACCGGCAGCGGTCGGCCCGGCAGCGGCTGATGATAGCGCGACTGACGCGTGCCCAGCTGGAAGTTGCCGCCAACCTTGGTGAGTTGACGGTTATAGCTGACATCCACGCTGAGCTGCCCGCGCCATTTTTCACGCAGCGTATCAAACATCTCCGGCCCGACATGGGACGCAATGCCGACTTCTTCGCCCAGCACGCGGGTTGCGCCGCCCATATGCAGCAGACGCGCATAAGGCGTCCATACGGTGAGATAGCCGCTGGCACGCGCCTTCAGCGCAAAATCCACGTCGCCCAGGTAGACCGGGAACTCATCGACGCTGAAGCCGCCCAGCTCGACAAAGACCTCTTTCGGCACCATCATGCAGGCCGCGCTGACGGCGGTCACGTTCAGGATCGATTGCAGGCGCTGCATATAGCCGGTGTTATCCACGCTGACGCCGTCGTAAACCGGCGAGACGCCGAGGCCCACGCCCGCGACGATGCCGGCATGCTGGATGCGCCCGTCGTGGTATTCCAGCCGCGCGCCCACAATGCCCACTTCGGGACGCGTGGCGTGTTCGACCATCGCCGACAGCCACTCGCCCTCGACGATTTCGGTATCGTTATTTAAAAACAGCAGCAGATCGCCGCGCGCCTGCTCGGCGGCAAAATTATTGATCGCGGAGAAGCTGAACGCCTGCGGCCAGCGCAGCACGCGCAGCTGAGCGATATTCAGCGCCTCAAGCTGCGCCAGATAGTCACAGGTTGCCTCGTCCTGAGAATTGTTGTCCACGATCAGCAGTTCATAATGTGGCCACTGCGTTTTTTCCATCAGGCTTTCGATGCAGCGGCGCAGCAGCGGCAGGCGATCGCGCGTCGGGATGACGATGGAGACCAGCGGCTGCTGCTGATGAGTAAAGCGTACGCGATGCAGCCCCGGTAGCAGGCCCGGCTCGACCACGGCGGGCAGATTGCAGCGCGCCAGATGCGCAGCGGTCACGGCCGCGCTTTCCGCCACGATTTCCGGCAGCTGTAGCCAGCTTTCCGCCGTTTCCGGCACCAGCATCAGCGCGTCGGCGATATGGCCGATGGACTGCGCGCCGCGGGTTTCAATAAATTTCCACGCCAGATCGATGCCGCCCAGGCGCGTAAAACCAGCGTCGAAACCGCCCGCCTCACGCGCGGCCGCGACGTTAATCAGCATCTGTTCGCCAATATAGGGCTGGCTGCGCAGTAGATCGATATTCAGATCGGGTTTAAACAGGCTTTCGGCGGCCAGCAGGGTTTCGCCCGTGACGCTGTCGCAGTACCAGAGCGCGGCGTCAGGCTGGCGCAGACGGTGCTCGGCAAAGACCAGCAGCGCCCACGGCATCAGCTCGCTGCCGGCGGTGACCAGCAGCAAGGAATCGGCCTGCGTCTGGCTGAACAGCCCGGCCAGCTGCTGGCTGTCGCGCACTTTTTCCACCAGGGCCGGCTGTAGATACTGAGCCTCCAGCGAGGCAAGCGTCTTCTCAACGGCGGCGCTGTCGCCGTGCGGATCGAGGATCGCCAGGCCGATATTGCCGGTTTCCGGCATCTGGTTAATAAAGGAGAGCAGCACGCTGATGCGCGCTTCGGAAGGCTGGCGCGTTTTCAGCCAGCTTTCCAGCACGCGGGATTTTTCGGCGTCGTCGGCAATCACCTTGCGGTGCAGCGTCAGGCTGGCGGCTTCGGCTTCGGTAACCTGCAGCCTGTCCGCTTTCGGCAAGCGGGCCAGCACGGCCTCGATCTGCGCGCTGAGCGACCACTGCCGGAAAGCTTCTTCGCGGAAGTCCTGCGTCCACTGCCAGGCATCGGCATAAGGCTCAACGATATCCTGTACCCACTCTTCAGGGCTTTGATGCGGTGCACTGCCGTAATCGGCAAGGAAATGCGAATCCAGCCCCGCTTCCAGCGTTTCGCCGTTTACATAGCCCGCGCCGGAAACCGTATCGGTAAGATAAACAGGGACACCGGCAGCCAGCGCCTGGACCACCGGACGAGTCTGTGCCATCACCAGCTGATAGGTGGAAAGGAATTCAGGCGTCAGCTCAACCTCACGACGTCGGGCGTTGATATGGTCAAGGCTGATGCCCTTCGCGGCCAGCAGCGTCCGCAGCTCGCCAATGGCGTCATTTTGTTCTTCAGAGATCAGCAAAATGCGCGACAGCGGCGGCATAGCCTGCGGTTGTACCTGAGCGAAGCTGTCGCTAACGGAAAGAGGAAATATATGGAGTTTGCGTTGATCGATGCCTTTCAGCGCGAGTTTCGCATAGGAGATGGCGGAAACGGCCAGGCTGTAGGCCGCCAGTTTGTTTTCCAGCGCCGCGCCATAGGGCAGGTCCTGGTCCGCATAGGCGTAGTAGTGCTGAAAAACGCAAACGCCAGATATTTCGCCTTTCTGCAGAGCCGAGATCATTTTCAGACTCATGTAGCCCTGGCAAATC
The DNA here is from genome assembly GCF_030484085.1 of Erwinia wuhanensis. Lineage (NCBI taxonomy): Bacteria > Pseudomonadati > Pseudomonadota > Gammaproteobacteria > Enterobacterales > Erwiniaceae > Erwinia > Erwinia wuhanensis. The sequence goes on along the minus strand of NZ_JAUJUH010000001.1, from coordinate 438 downwards.
CAGATCAAATCGTAGTGGGCCGCCAGCGGATGCTCATCTTCCATAAAGCACTGCACGTTGCCGCTTCGCTGCAACGCCTTCAGCCGCCGTAAATAGGTGCCTTCCACCAGCCGCGTGACCAGGTCAATCTGCCAGCCCTGCGCGTGAAAATGCTCGACCACATCCATCAGGGTCGTTTCTGTATCAGTTAACCGGTTAAGTTGATCAATAGTAATTAAAAGACGATTCATACTTTTTCTCCGCGCCATCTTATGTGGGCAAGACAGAAAAAACCCGGCCGTAGCCGGGTCGACGAAACGTGTCGTGCGAGATTACTGCAGCAGAGACAGAACGCCCTGTGGAACCTGGTTGGCTTTTGACAGCACGGAGGTACCAGCCTGCTGAAGGATCTGCGCCTTCGACATGTTAGAAACTTCAGTTGCGTAGTCAGCATCCTGG